>CAZMNO010000021.1:0-55556 GCA_964567685.1 uncultured Rhodobacter sp.
CCAATTTGAAAAATTGGGGGCGGTGTCAGATCACATCGAGACTAATTCAAATAAGGAGTGTGCGTTGCGTCGCAAACAAAAAAGCGCGCCCGAAAGAGAGCGCGCTTTCAATGATTTTCCTGCGGATGCCGTTAGGCGGCTTTGGCCTGGTTCTGCCGTTCGCTTTCTTCGCGTGACAGCGCAACGGAGGTGCGTACACCGCGGCCAACGAAATCCATCATACCTTTGACGCAGCGTTCGTTCGGGTCGATACCCGCGCACATCAAAACTTCGCGCCCGTCGCGCGAGCGCGCCCAGCGGGCGATCACTTCCGGCCCGTTGCCGTATTTTTTGTCATCGGCAATTGCATCATCCAAAGCGGCCAGGACAACGGCGGCGAACAATTTGCGTGCGCGGGACCCCTGGTCGTTGGAAAATGCAGTTGCATCAACGTAATCGTACATACGTTGTCCTTTTCATTTTTGCTCTTGTCTTTTTGGCTTGAGGCGCAATATGACAACATTGTGGCGATTCGGGGGTGCAATCTCGGAATACCTCCTATGCGTCACGCGCATAGCTTATCGCCTGTTTCCCCCTGTTTTTGATTGCATTTATGCGTTGTCTTGCCAGCCCAGACCCTTAGGGATATAGGTGCCGCCTGACAGGATTCAACCATTTGCTGAGGTTTGAAGAGACATGGCCAAAATCAACGGCAACGAAATTCGCCCCGGCAATGTGCTGGAACATAATGACGGTTTGTGGGTGGCAGTAAAAACCAGCCATGTGAAGCCCGGCAAGGGCGGGGCCTTTGCTCAGGTCGAACTGAAAAACCTGCGCAACGGTTCTAAGCTGAACGAGCGGTTTCGGGCGGCTGACAAGGTGGAAAAGGTGCGCCTTGACCAGAAAGACCAGCAATTTCTTTATGAAAGCGACGGAATGCTGGTGTTCATGGATAATGAAACCTTCGAGCAAATCGAACTGCCGGCTGATATTCTGGGCGAGCGGCGGCCGTTTCTGCAAGATGGTATGACAATCCAAATCGAGTATTACGAGAGCGAAGCTTTGAGTGCCTCATTGCCGCAGAAAGTGACTTGTACGGTGGTTGAAACCGAACCGGCTGTCAAAGGGCAGACGGCGGCCAACAGTTTCAAGCCTGCCGTTCTGGATAACGGCGTGCGGGTTATGGTGCCGCCCTTTGTCGGGCAGGACGAGGCGATTATCGTCAATACCCAGACGATGGAATATTCCGAGCGGGCATAGTTCTCGGAAGAAACTTGATTGGTTGGGCGTTCCGAGAACTCGGGGCGCCTTTTTTCTTGGAAAGGTTAAATCTATGATCAGAGAAATTGACGCAAGTGAAGCTGACCTATTGGTCCCTTTAAACGATGTTGTTCAGGGACTGCATACTGATATTCGGCCAGACGTTTTCCGTTCTCCTGCGCGGGATGATCTCGTCGAGTACTTTAAGGGTTGGCTCAAGGAGCCTGATGTCAGCTGTGTGGTTCTGATTAAGGATAGTGTTGCAATCGGGTACGCATTATTTGAAGTGCAAATCTCAGAGCAATCTCCGTTAACGCAAGAGCAGACACGCGGTGTGTTACATCATCTCGCTGTCCTTCCTGAATTTCAGCGTCAGGGATATGGACGTGAACTTGTTGCGGAGGTCAAGAAAAGGCTTGCCGATCAGGGGATCGAACAGGTTGTTGCCGATATCTGGACTTTTAATGCGGGCTCCCGGGCTCTTTTTAGCTCCCTTGGATTCACTGATAGGGCTGTGAGAATGGAATCATCGACAAAGCAATAAAAAACCGGACGCTGAGCGCGCCCGGTTTATGGGCCTGAATGATAAACAGGGAAAACGTCAGGCCACGTTTTTTAAGGTCTGTGTCGGCTCAATGCCAAGGGCTTTGCAGATCTGGCGGGTCAGGTGTGGGCGGTTGAGGGTGTAAAAGTGCAAGTCCTCGACCCCTTCGTCCAGCAGGTCTGAGCAGATTTCCGTGCAGACGGAAATCGCCAGGAGGTCTTCGACATCATCGCGCTTGGCTTTGGCGAACGCATAGTCCATCCAGTCAGGCAGGACAGCATTGCAACGGTGTGAAAACCGTTTGACGCTGTCCCAATCCTCAATCGGCAACAGGCCGGGGATGATCTTGCCGGTGATCCCCGCCTTGTCGCAGGCATCACGAAAGCGCAGGAAGCTTTCGATATCGTAGAAATACTGGGTGATGGCGCTGTCTGCCCCGGCATCGAATTTGCGCTTGAGGTGCAGCACGTCTGAATTGTCGTCCCTGGCCTCGGGATGCGGGTCTGGATAGGCGCCGACACGAATGTGAAACTTGCCGGTCTCGGCAAGGGCTTCGATCAGGTCAACTGATCCCTGAAAGCCGTCGGGATGTGGCTGGAATTTGTCCGTACCCCTGGGCGGATCGCCGCGAAGGGCGACGATCTCGTTCACCCCGGCCTCGGCGTAGCTGTCAGCGATGGCCAGCGTTTCTGCGCGCGAGGCATTCACGCAGGTCAAATGCCCGGCGACATTGAGGCCGTAATGGCGGATCAGCGTGCCCAGAGCCTCGTGCGTCAGCTTGCGGGTGGCCCCCCCTGCACCGTAGGTGACAGAGACGAATGACGGATCAAGTGGCGCCAGCATTTCAACCGATTCCCACAGACGAAAGCTTGCATCGAGCGATTGCGGTGGGAAGAATTCAAAGGAAATATTGGGGGTCTTGGCAGGCATAGGTGTCTCCGGTGTGCTGAACAGGGCCCTTGTGTCACGTTTATGAATGTGAAACAAATTCATAATAATCATAATCTTTATGAGTGAAATTGAAGATGTATCTGGAATTCCGGCATTTACGCAGTATCAAGGCAATTCATGATGTGGGAGGGCTGGCGCGGGCAGCTGACGTGCTGAACATAACGCAATCGGCTTTGTCGCATCAGATCAAGGGGTTGGAAGATCAGGTCGGGCTGGATCTGTTCGTGCGTCGCTCCAAACCGCTGAAATTGTCGGCAGCGGGGGTAAAAGTGTTGCGGCTGGCCGAGCGGATCTTGCCGGAAATCACCGCGCTGGAAGATGAGTTTCGCGCGATTCATGACGGTAAGTCGGGCCGGTTGCATATGGCGATTGAACGTCATGCCTGTTTTGAGTGGCTGTTTCCGGTGCTCGAGCTGTTTCGTCGTGCCTGGCCTGATATTGATGTGGATATCAGGCCGGGCCTTGCCTTTGATGCGTTGCCGGCGCTGCAGCGCGAAGAGGTCGATCTGGTGATCACTTCCGACAGGGAAGAGATGGATGGTGTCGAATTTACGCCGCTGTTTGATTACGAGCCGGTTTTTATCGCGGCCTCACACCATCGGCTTGCGAAAAAATCCTATATCGAGGCAGAAGATCTGCGCGACGAAACCCTGATCACCTATCCGGTGGACAAAACACGGCTTGATGAGTTTATTCATTTGTTGACTCCGGCCAGGGTAGAACCAAGGTCCGTGCGGCAGGTCGAGCTGACGGCGGTGATCATGCTTTTGGTCGCCTCAGGGCGCGGTGTTTCGGTGCTGCCCGACTGGGTGGTGCGCGACAGCCGCTACAACCACGATTATGTCATGTTGCCATTAACGGCAAACGGTCTGACGCAGCGGCTTTATGCGGCGACGCGCAGCGGTGAAGCCTCGCGACCCTTCATGGCGCATCTGATCCGGTTGGGGCGAACCGAACCACCGAAGCTGCAGAGGCGCGAGCGGGTAGGTTAAGGTGCGTTCGCCCCGACTCTTTGGCCCTTGGCGCGGCGCCAAGAGGGGCTTATAGAGCGGTCTGAAATTCATCAAGGAAGCCAACGATGTCGCAGGCGAGTGCCAATCTTAACATCATGATCAAGGCCGCACGCAAAGCCGGGCGCGGGTTGGTCAGGGATTTCGGCGAGGTTGAAAAGCTTCAGGTGTCAATGAAAGGTGCGGGCGATTTCGTCTCGCGGGCCGACACCCGGGCCGAGGAGGTCATCCGCGAGGAACTGACCATTGCGCGGCCGAACTATGGCTGGCTGGGTGAAGAAAGCGAAGAGGTCAAAGGGGCCGACCCGACCCGCCGCTGGATTGTTGACCCCTTGGATGGCACCACGAATTTTCTGCACGGACTGCCGCACTGGGCTGTTTCCATCGCGCTTGAGCATAAGGGCGAGATCGTATCCGCAGTTGTGTTTGACCCGATCAAGGACGAGATTTTCACCGCTGAGAAGGGCGGCGGGTGCTGGCTGAATGACAGCCGCCTCAGGGTTTCGGCGCGCAAGGACATAATCGAGATGCTGTTTGCCACCGGCGTTCCGTTCGGGGGTCGTGCCGATTTGCCGGAAACGCTGAAGGACCTGGCCCTGATCATGCCGGTATGTGCCGGCGTTCGGCGCTGGGGGTCGGCAGCGCTTGATCTGGCTTATGTGGCTGCCGGGCGTTATGACGGGTTTTGGGAGCGCAACCTGAAACCCTGGGATATCGCCGCCGGATTGCTGCTGGTCAAAGAGGCCGGTGGATTGAGCGAGCCTTTGAATGAGGGCGGAAACATGCTGGACGACGGGCATGTGATATCCGCCAACGCCACCGCCTTCAGCGCTTTTGCGAAGGTATTGCGGCGGGGTTGATTGCGGGACGTCGTGAAGCCCAGACGTTTTGTCCTTCAGTGTGGATCGAAAGATCGCGCTCACTCATATAGCGCCGGGATATTGCCGCGCAGCGTGTCCCACACCCGGCGGGCGCCAACCGACATAGGTTCGCTGCGGCGCCGGATCAGGCAGAGGTCGCGCTTCACCACCGGACCTGAAAGCGGCACGAACACCAGGTCGGTATCCGTTGCGCCCGGTTTGGCGAGCTCCGGCAGCACGGTCACCCCAAGCCCGACGCGCACCATTTCCAGCAAAGTTATCATAACCAGCACCTCACCGGCAGTGGTAGAAAGCAGCTGAGCAAGCTCGGGTGTTTCCATAAGCGTGGTATAGACGCCGGTATCGGGTGCCAGAATAAACAATTTACCGGGATCAAGATCGGCCCATGTCACCGGCCCCTCGATCTGCGCCAGTGGGTCATCCTTGCGGCAGACCAGACCGAAGCGATCCTGTGTGAGGGGGATATATTCCAGATCAGGATAGTCAAACCACTTGTTTGAGATGCCGAAATCTACCTCGTTTTCGCGCACCTGGCGATGCAGGCCTCGCGCATTGTCGTCCCGCAGAACGATGCGGATATCGGGGCGGGTCTGCTGGAGTCTTGCCACGATATCCGGCATCAGGCGGATCGCGACGGACGGCAGAACCGCGATCTGCACCAATCCGCCGGATTGCGCAGCAGACAGGTGCATCGCGGTAATCATCCGGTCAAACGCATCAACCACATTGCGGGCGTCGGCCAGAAAAGCCTCGCCATCACTGGTCAAATGAACCTGCCGTGTGGTCCGGTTCAGCAGCGACACGCCGAGCTCTTGTTCGAGCTGATGCATTGTCACGGTCAGCGAGGACTGAGACAGCAGCAATTCCTGTGCAGCACGGGTGAAGCTGCCAGCTTCGGCGATTGCGATGAACACTCTGAGGTGGCGCAGATTTAGGGTTGTTTTACGTGCGATGGCCGGTCCCGATCATTATTTAGTTAATGTAAATAGTACTGATCACTCTTAATTTTATCAATGGCAGCCTATCCGTGATCGTTTGCCAGCTAGCCTCACCGAAGCGCGACAATCTTACATACCAGGGAGATGTTGAATTGCCGGGCGCTCCCTTGACCTTCCACTAACTGGAAGCTTTATGTAGGAAACAGAATATTGATCGCAAAGGGTTCGGCCATGCAATCTCACGACACGGTTAATTTCAAGATCACTGGCTTGAATTGCGCCGGATGTGTGGGCCGCGCACAAAAAGCGCTGGCGGCGATCCCCGGTGTCAGCGAAGCGAATGTCAATCTGGCCACCGAGGCGGCACAGGTATCTTATGCGTCCCCGGCTACGGTTGATCAGATGGTCGCCGGTCTGAGCAGGGCCGGCTATCCGGCTGCGCTTGCGGATGTGACGCTTGAGATCGATGGCATGACCTGCGCATCTTGCGTTGGCCGGGTTGAACACGCGTTGCTGGCGAACCCCGCCATTGTCAGTGCCAGCGTCAATCTTGCTGCTGAAACTGCCAGCGTCAGCTATATTGCCGGGGCGATCGAACCTTCGGGTATCGCTGCCCTTGCCAGCGCCACCGGTTATCCGGCCAGGATATCCATACCTTCGGTTGAAGAGGGCCCGGATCGCCGGGAAGGCGAGATCAGGCGCCTGAAATGGTTGACGCTGATCGCTGCCGTGCTGGCCCTGCCGGTCTTTGCAATTGAGATGGGCAGCCATCTGATCCCCGGATTGCATGCGTGGATCGGCCAGACACTGGGCCACCAGACCAGCCGTTTGCTGCAATTCGGGCTGACCACAATCGTCTTGTTCGGCCCGGGCCTGCAGTTTTATACCAAGGGTTATCCCGCACTTTTCCGCGCAGCCCCTGACATGAATTCACTCGTAGCACTTGGCACGTCTGCCGCCTACGGGTTTTCCATTGTTGCGACCTTTGCACCGGGTGTGCTGCCAGCGGGCACTGGAAATGTCTATTACGAAGCGGCGGCGGTGATTGTCGTTCTGATCCTGCTTGGGCGCATGTTAGAGGCACGCGCCCGTGGGCGAACGGGAGTTGCGATCAGGAAACTCATTGGGCTCAGGCCGAAAACGGCGCGGGTTGAGCGCGCAGGCGCAGTGGCGGAACTGGCCATCGAAGAAATCGCAGTTGGCGACGTGATCCATGTCAGGCCGGGGGAAAGGCTGCCAGTTGATGGTCTGGTCCGGTCCGGTGCCTCATACGTAGACGAAAGCATGATCAGTGGCGAGCCGGTGCCGGTGGAGAAAACGGCAGGGGCCGAAGTTGTCGGCGGTACGGTCAACGGGACCGGTGCGCTGGTTTTCAAAGCCACCAAAGTGGGTGCTGACACGATGTTGTCGCAAATCATCCGCATGGTCGAACAGGCGCAGGGCGCAAAGCTGCCCATTCAGGCGGTGGTCGACCGGATTACGTTGTGGTTCGTCCCGGCTGTCATAGCTGCAGCGGCGCTGACAGTGGTAACCTGGCTGATATTCGGGCCGGACCCCGCCCTGAGTTTTGCCCTTGTCGCGGGGGTTGCGGTTCTGATCGTCGCCTGTCCCTGTGCAATGGGGCTGGCGACGCCAACGTCGATCATGGTCGGCACCGGGCGCGCGGCCGAAATGGGAGTTTTGTTTCGCAAAGGGGATGCGCTTCAGTTGTTGCAGGCAAGCTCGGTTGTGGCGGTGGACAAGACCGGCACTCTGACCGAGGGGCGCCCGGAACTGACCGACTTCATTCTGACTGACGGCTTTGCCGAGGCCGATGTGCTGCGGATGGTCGCTGCGGTGGAGGCGAGCTCGGAACATCCGATTGCACAGGCAATTGTGCGGGCCGCAGCGCATAAAGGGCTTGAACCAGCTCAGTGCGAAGACTTTCAGTCGCTCACCGGTTTTGGCGTTCAGGCCAGTGTCGCAGGCCGTCAGGTGCTCATTGGTGCTGACCGGCTGATGGTGCGCGAGGGCGTTGATCTTGGTACGCTAAAAGGCAAAAGCGAAGACCTGGGCAGGAAGGCCCGGACTCCGCTATACGCCGCGATTGATGGTAAAATCGCGGCTGTTTTGTCGGTGACTGATCCGATCAAGGCAACCACGCCCGGCGCCATAAACGCGCTGCATGATCTTGGGCTGAAAGTGGCCATGATAACAGGTGATAACGAAGGCACCGCGAAGTCAATTGCAGCCGAGCTTGGGATCGACCGGGTGATTGCCGAAGTTCTGCCCGAGGGGAAAGTTGACGCAATCAGCGCGTTGCAGGCTGACGGCTCCAAACTGGCATATGTTGGTGACGGGATCAACGACGCGCCGGCACTGGCAGCGGCGGATGTTGGCATCGCCATTGGCACCGGCACCGATATCGCCATTGAAGCCGCTGATATCGTGCTGATGTCGGGTGATCTCAACGCGGTGGTGAATGCTTTTGAAATCAGCCGTCAGACCATGCGGAACATCCGCCAGAACCTGTTCTGGGCCTTTGGTTACAACATCGTGCTGATTCCGGTGGCCGCTGGTGTGATCTACCCCGTGAGCGGGTTGATGTTGTCACCGGTTCTTGCAGCCGGCGCGATGGCGCTGTCGAGCGTATTCGTTTTGACCAATGCGCTTAGATTGCGGTGGGTCAAGCCGGTTCTCGGAGGATCTGGTACAAGCGAAAACTCACCGCTTCAGTCATTGCAATCGGCCACCGCTGGTTAAAGGAGGGAACTCATGAATATCGGAGATGTCGCAGCACAAACCGGTCTGCCAGCCAAAACCATCCGCTATTATGAAGAGATCGGCCTGGTCAAACCCTTGCGCGATGCAAACGGTTATCGTGCCTTTCGTGATCAGGAACTGCACAAGCTCGCTTTCCTCTCCCGCGCCCGTGCACTTGGCTTTACGATCGATGACTGCCGAACTCTCCTGGCCCTTTACGAGGACGAAGACCGTGCCAGCGCCGATGTGAAAGAGATCGCCAACTGCCACCTGGCGCGTATCGACGCGAAAATCAACGACCTCAGGGTCATGCGCGAAACGCTTTCCCACCTGGTAAAGGCCTGTGCGGGTGACGAGAGACCTGACTGCCCGATCTTGCGCGGGCTGAGCCAGACGGATGCGGAAAAGTGACCGCTGCAATGAAGCGGTTTTCTGCCACCTGCCTGGGCTAAGCGCGAAATTTTGCAGCCAATGGCATTGTCGCCGATTGCGCGCTTGAAAAGACGCTAACAAATTAACAACCAATCAGAATGATGCACGCCGGATTCCAAACGGTATCACTGCCGAAGATGATCATGATTGGTTCAGCACATTTCTACCCAGCCCCTGATTTTGATCTTGTTTTCCAGTGCACTTGACTGATAGACCCGCCGACGGAGACGTGGCCGAGTGGTCGAAGGCGCTCCCCTGCTAAGGGAGTAAACGGGGAACCGTTTCGAGGGTTCGAATCCCTTCGTCTCCGCCACTTGCCCTTGAGAAACCATTCTCCAGAGTCGGCTGCTGCCGGATTTTCCCGTTGTTTTAGAGGGTTATGCGGGGAAGGCTGTTCACCAGCTCCTGCGCAAAAGGGCCCGGAAGCGTTCTCTCAAGGCCGATATTCTCCAGCCCTGTTGACTGCGCTGATTTGGTGTTTAGGGTGCAAGCTATTGAAAAAATTATTGTTTTTCTAACGTGCTATTGAGTTTGGTTTTCGGTCGCTTGCGTTGTTGAACGTGACTGGTGTCGAAAGTTATCTATGTGGCGGTTTAGTCGGAAGATCGTAGTCCACCCTAGATTTCACATTTCGCAAAAAGAAATTTCGGGGAGAAAGTCAAGCCCCATGTGCTAGCCGGTAGCTCCATTGGTTCGAATTCTCTAAATCATGGGGTGCGGTCTAAGCGATACATCTTCCAGCTCACATCTGGCCTTTCGAGTAGATCGGCGAAGTCGCCCATCGGAACAACCGTGAAACCGGCGTTCTCTGCACGTGCCACAAATTCACTAGACGATATTTCGAACATTCCTCTTTCGCTATCTTGAGGCCCAAGGCGCAGTGAAACGAAGGCAGATCCGCCGGGTTTCGTTGCCGTATGCAACTGCCTCATCGCTTCATCCCGTTGCGCCGGTGGTATGTGCATCCATACTGCGTTTGCCAATACGACATCGAACTCCTGAGACACTAGACTTGGATCTCTGAAACGAGGCAGACGATCATCAATCCAGAAAATATTGCCGTCGCCGTGCAAATTTTGCGCAATAGTTCTCATGGATTCAGATGGCTCCACGGCAAATACAGTATGCCCTTTCTCAGCGATCCAAGCGGCATCCCGTCCGGTTCCTGCGCCAATATCAATGACTGTCATCGGGGCCGCTTCAAACACCGTGACGAGGAATGGATAGGCGTCCTCAAACGCAACCGACTCATACCCGTCTGCGAGCGTTGCGGCGTGCGCATCGTAGAAAGCAACTGCTGTTTCGGAACTTGGCATTTCCCAACTCCATATACGGTCGACCCAATAACCCAGCAGCAAAACGCCGCTCAGCGCCGCTGCCCAATACAACATATACGAGAACAAATTGCGAACGGTTTTGTTGCCATTGCAGAACCGTTCGAACCGATTTTCAGACTCCGAGTTGGCACTTGCATCAACGAAACCGTTCGGATGGGCAACTCTAAGCCAATCAAGATAGCAGTCCATTACATGCCGGAATCGGTACAAAATAAATACTAACGTGATGTTGCCAACGACTGCTGTGAGGAGCAGAGCACTAGCTAGAAGCGGATTATCGCTTAGCTTTGAAACGCCGAACCAAAGACCGCCGGTTAGCGTCATCGCTAGCACAGGTATTTGCCACATGATTTGGTTAAGTGAACGAAATTGTTGGTAATTTTGTTCGTAAACGGACTGTTCAATATTCATTGAAGGCATTCCTTTAGATAACTTCGTCTACGACTTGGCGTTAATTTTCGATGTCATTCCCATGATGGAGTGCAAAAGCACCCGAGCTGGCTAAAACGTTCAAGCACTGCGCCAAGCCGCGGCAATCAATGCTGCTAGTTCAGCCATTTCATCCTCATCAGCAAAAGGCACTTGGGCGAGCATAATATCCGCCTCCCCAGAGAGCTTGGCCGCAAGGTGTCCGCGTCCGAGAAGCCGTTCTGCGCCCGGTTCGTCGAGAACGAGCACCGAGTTGCGCTTGTCGGCAACCTTGAGAACGAGCCGGTTCGTCAGATTGGCTCGGAGCTGCATCGGAAGTGCGTCTTTGTCCGGGCGCTGCGTCACAAATACCAGGTTGATCCCTGCGGCCCGGGCCTTCACACCGAGGCGATTAGCATTCAGTTCTACGGCGTCCCGGTAATCTTTGATCAACATCCAGTCTGCAAGTTCATCGTGGAAAAGCCAGATCCGCGGCAGCCGCTCAGAAGGCGCAACTCTCTTATTGTAATTCGCGAGCTTGGTCACCCCAGCATCAGCCAAGAGACGATTACGCCGTTCCATTTCTTCGACGAGTTCTTCTAGAGCTTCAACGGCTTCTTCGCGCGTCGTGATAAGATCGCCGTCAAGATGCGGCATCCGGCGCAGCCAAGGGAAGTCAATTCCAGCTTTGGGATCGATCATTCGAACGCGCGCACTTTGGGGAGAGTTGGTCGCACAGATATCCAACAGCAAACACTGAACGAGAACGCCCTTCCCACTGCCGGTTTCACCTGCGATCAACGTATGGGGGCCGTGCGGATGCAAACCCGCAAAGCCATCGCCAACATTGAGATAGAGCAGTTCACCATCTTTTTCGCGCGCGCCCAACAGCAGGCTCGTATTAGTCTCCGGAGCGCTTTCGGGAAGCTCTCGCTGTCGCCAGAGGTCATTAAGACGGAGCACGGCTCGCTTGGGCCGGGCAACCATAATGATGACCTCCATGGGTGCCGCAAGAACGTTGATCACATTGATTGCATGCGAGGTCAAAAGCTCCTGCCGCCGGCGCTCTACCTTGGGAAGGGTCAAATCATCAGAGCCCCTGAAGCGCACAAGAGCTGCATTTGGCGTTAGCCGTGAACCGATGAGTTCAGCGGTCATATCGTAGCCGCGAAGTGCGCGTTGAAGGGCCGAAACGATGTCTTTGAGCCATTTTTCGGCCTCTTCGTCGTTTTGCGCGGTTTCCTCTCCAATCCAATTCAAGAGTCCGACGGATGGCCATTTTGAATCTGCGGCCAGCAGGTCTGGCGTGGATGGCGGCCCAGGTTGATCGTCGGCCGGTTGCGGTGAATCGACGGCCGACTCCTGCGGTGCTTCCGTATGTCCAGTATCGGCGGTCTCAGGGGCGGCCTCGGTTTCGGTGTCAACCTTATCTTCCGTGCGGTCTTTTTCTTCAGCGGGCTTGGCAGCGGAACCGGCGTATTCCTCGCGAGCACCTTCAGCAACAGAGACGAGCGCTGCCCTCCAGGCGTCACCCGTTTCCTTGTCGCCCTCTTCAGCAGGCGCAGCACCAGCAGCAAAAGACCTTAGAGCGGATGCGACGCTCGGCTTGTCAAACACCTGCTGGTGACAATGCGACATACCGCTAAGCGGCATAGGTTCGCCGGCATCCACATACTCAATATCGTCGTGGACAAACACATGAGAGAAACCGGCCAAAATGATCCGGACATTGTCCTGGCGCAACTCGTCGGACCATCGGTGAAGGTCCCAGCCGTCAAACAATGCAGGGTCCACCGGCTCCATGCCTTCGATGATGAAGTCCCCTAGCCTGTGAAGCCAGGTTTCACGGTCTACCCGTTTGTGAGACGGATCAAGCGCTCGTCCTAAACGCAAGATCGTCTCTTCTAGCTGTTTCGCAGATTTCCTTGCATGGCTTTTGTAACCTTGCGAAGTCACAAATTTGGACTCGGCGATCGCAATGCGCAGGACGTGCTCACCGTTTTCAAAACGGGGCGCGATCGCCATGATATCAGCGATTTGCTCCTCTCGTTGGCCAAACCAGGACGCATAGTCGTCCAGAAAGTACCATCCAATGGGCAGGTCTTGGTCTCCAAGGCCAGAGCGAAGCTTGTCCATGGACAAGACAACACCCAGCAGTTCGTTAGCAAAGTGCCCGTAACGCGCCGCGCGCATCACGACGTGCCCGGACAGCGCTGTCGCCTCGTCGATCAGTTTGCCTATTGGTGCGTCACCATGGGTGCTGAGTATCGATGGATCGATACGATCAAGCCGCTGCCTTAGCAGGGTTTGGAGCAATCGTGGTTTTGAGGTTGTGGAAACAGTGATGTTTCGATCAACGCTTCGATCGTGAATATGGCGAATGACCTGAACGTTGTTATTGGCCAGCAGACGCCGGTCAACGAGTTCGTCGAAATTGACGACCCACTCACCGATGCGGTGCGCGTTCTTGAAAACGTCGCTAATCTCGGGATCAGAAAAATTCACTTCTCTGGCCGGAATGACATTCCCTGATCTCGCGTTGTCACCAAGCAAATAGTTCTGTACGGCGTTCAGGTAGACTTGGCCGACCTTTGGCTGCACAGGTGCCGCAAGGTAGACAGACGTTGAGTTGTCGACGGGGCTTACCGGACGCCGCCGCGACCAGCTGTGGGGAACATGATCGATCAGTGCCGGATGGCGTTCTACCGGAGCCTTTTTCCAGACGACATCCGCATTGCGCGCGATGACGTCTTGCAATGCGACAAGATCAGCCGCGCGAATGCTGTCATCATCCGGCAGATCACTGGCATCGAGGAAGCCGACACGAAGACGCGATAGGAAATTTCGCGCTGCTTCACTCGCCATGATCGATCCGGAGTCGTCGACGACAGCAACGTTTTGCTGTTCATAAATTTTTCGCATCCTGAGGGGATGCGAGTGCGTGAGCAACAGGTCGCATTGTAGCTCGTGTTCTTGCTCTACTTTGGTCGATAGTTCTCTCGCCAAGGCGCCGGGCAACGCCTTGGACTCTGCGTTAAAAAGCACCACCGAGAAATTGTTGCGCTCATGTGGAAGCAGATTGAGGAATTGCTCGCCGACAGCGCTAAAGGCGCGCGCTGCGACACCGGGCTCTATGTCAAGGGCATCACTGCCATCCACGCCTTGCCGCCTTTGCGGTGGTTCCGCGAGTGAATAGTCGAAATTGCTCTCAGTAGTGGCAAGAAGAACGGGCGAGCCGTCCTCAAAACCGATACAAACTTCCGGATAGTAGTCTGCAAGAAGCTCGGCCTGTTTTTGCTGAAACAATAGGTCTGCACGAAAGATGTCGTCTTTCCCGGCGCCGAGAATTTTTTTGACAATCTTCGCGGTCTGAGCGGCTTTTATGTGGATCTCAGCCATTCGCAACGGATGCCAAGGCAGGATAAGCGCAGCCGGCGAGCCGCTGCCGACATTGGCGATACCAATGCGCAGACATTCCTTCCAAAGTAGCTCTCGCGCCCGATCATTGCTGGCGTGCTGGTCAAGCGCAGCCAAAAGCTGTCCGAAAGCCTCCGCTTGAATAGTAAGGGCATCGGAAGCGATTCCCGTACCGTCCTGCCCGGCCCATTGGCGGATGGCGCGCCCGTAGCTGTCCGTGAACCGTGAAAAAGCGGCCCTGATCGCCTCTGCCGCTTCCGGGGCCAGAACGCCGGAAAGCGCAGTAATCCCATTGAAGAACGTGTCCGACCTATCCGCGCTCTCGCTATTCGGCGCGACCATCGCGCCACTGTTGGCATTGTTGACATCGCGCACCGTCGTTACGTTGGTCAGATCTACGCGTTGAACTTGCCCTTTGGCACTGATCGACTGCCGGGTGATGTCTGCCGTGGGAAGAAGCGTATTTTCTTCGGTTTCGTTGGCTATACGAACAAGATCATCGGCCAAGGACGTCGCGAGAGCAGCAACCGGCATTTCCCACACAAACATGAGCTTCTCATTGGCACCCTCTGGATCGAGCACCACTTGAAACTTCAGACTGCGTGCTTCCCTGGAGCCCAGGGTGATCTTGACACCGGCACGCCGGAGGTGACGCTGTCGCCGCTGCAGTACCATTATGAGCACCGCGCCGAGGTCGAGGTGATTGTGCAGGGCAAGACGCCGGCCTCCCGAGATACCGCATTTGATGTGCTGCTGTCAGAACTGGCCACAGCCATCTCGGTTGATCGCACGTTTGGCGGCCTATGCGATTGGACCGAGGCCGAAGCCCCACAACCGGTCGACCTGTCGGTCGAAGGCGCCGAAGCGCTGAAGGCTGCTATCGTGCCGGTAAATCTGATCTACACCACGGCCGATCCTCTGGGCTGAAACTCAAACAACCAAGAGACTTGACTTACCAAGTGCAAACACATTCAATCGGGAACCTGCATTTCAAACACAAGCGGCCTGTGGTCCGAACCATAGCGTTCATTGGCCCGGGCGGCCACACCAAACCAGTCAGATTGTTCGATGGGCACAGCAACATGATCGATAGCAAAATCACCATATTTGTTGTTTGCGCCAAACCACGTTCGGCCTAGCTTACGGGTCAGAAATGACCAGCGCTGTGCCTCAACAAGACCAGCCTCAAGGATTCCAAGTGTATCGTCATAACCGGGACCGGAGCAGGCGCTTGGCGGAAAAGGTGCCGGTGCGCGCGGAAAATCCTGTAATTGGCAGTCTGCAACCTCAACCCCGAATTTGCCGGGCTCAAAGGTGGTGTTGAAATCACCAAGGATTACTGTAATGCGACCAGAATCTGCGGTTTTGCTTGCCTCGCGACCAATTGCAGCAATGGTTACCTCGCGTTTCTTGGCGTTTTTGACCCGCGTATCAGTAATTTCGCCGGGTGTTTTCGCCGTGACCCTGTCGCTTTTCAAATGAACCGGAAAAAGAGAAATGCCGCCATCCAGGTCGACTCGGATCGTGCCTTTGGAATATCTGCTGATGCCCCCACCAAACCCCGGAATTCTATCTGCTGACAGAGGTTTCTCAGATACGGGCTGTGTCGCTCCACCCGGCTGAAGAACCGGCACGGTATAGCCATCCGGCCTCGCGTCGTATTCCACAACCGATACGATTGGTACCCGAGATATCACCGCAAGTTCCTGAGAGTAATATGGCTTATTTGCGTTTGGAGGAAAAAAATCAGACACGGCGATATAGGCGTCGGGCCAACCTAAAGCAGCGGCGATGGCCTGTGCTGCAACAGCTCCGCCCGAGACTTCCTGAAGAACCAAGACATCGGGATCGAGGTCGCTGCCAAGCCGTTTAATATCGACGTTCTGGACTGCAACTTTGCTTTCGGTAGCATTCTCGATATTCCACACCACGACCCGTATTGTTCGCGCTTGAATGGAGGTAGGAATGCCAGCGATCAGAAGGGCGGCACATAGCAGGAAGCCTTTCATCATGAACCCCTTGAAACCGCGAGTAACAGACCCATGAACGCTGTTTTTTTCTGCTCACTGAGCTTTTCGAACGCGGTACACAGCGAAAACATTGCTGGATCTTGAAAAAACTCGCTTAATCCCTTCGTTTCTGCACTCTTTAAGGGCATTTGTGTTGGGATAAGGTCGGAAAAGAAGTCAGCTACCGGCACGCGTAGCACTTCGGCAATCAGCCATTTTTTCGAACAGCTAATTCGGTTCGTGCCAGATTCGTATTTCTGGATTTGTTGGAACTTCACACCGGTCGCATCGCCGAGATCGGATCGTGTCAAACCTCTGAGTCGCCGAAATGTTCGGACCCGGTTTCCAATTTCAACGTCAATTTCATGCTCCATTTCGTCCGTCTAGCCTTGTGGTTGTTTATCATGTGAATACGTCTTGCGCCGAATTCTGTCCAGCCGGGGGGCGGTACCTGATCGACCCTAACTTCTGCTAACCCCACTCTCATAACAAGGAACCTTACTATGGCACGTGCACAAGGCGCGCGGTCGCAACTCGCGGCTGCGTTCGAGACAACATACGGCACGGCGCCGGCAAGCGGGTATATACAGATGCCGTTTGCCAGCGCCTCATTGGGGGCCGAACAGCCTCTGCTGAGCAGCGAACTTCTGGGCTATGGCCGCGATCCGCTGGCGCCAATCAAGGACGCGGTGACGGCGGACGGCGATGTGGTGGTGCCGATCGATGCGGAAGCGTTCGGGTTTTGGCTGAAGGCAGCATTTGGTGCACCAACCACAACAGGCACCACCAACAAGACCCACACCTTTACCTCCGGCAACTGGAGCTTGCCGAGCCTGTCGATCGAAACCGCAATGCCCGAGGTGCCGCGATATGCGATGTATTCCGGATGCGTACTTGATCAGCTTTCCTGGCAAATGCAACGCTCGGGATTATTGACCGCCAGCGTCAAGCTGATCGCGCAGGGCGAGGCGATTGCCACCTCCTCAGCTGCCGGAACGCCGACCGGTTGGAACTTGCAACGGTTCGGCCACTTCAACGGGGCCATCAAGCGAAACGGCACGCCGCTCGGCAACATCGTTTCGGCAGACATTACCTATGCCAACAATCTGGATCGGGTTGAGACCATCCGCAGTGATGGGCGCATTGACGGGGCGGACCCGTCGATTGCGGCGCTGACCGGCAAGATCGATGTGCGCTTTGCCGATATGACTCTAATGGATCAGGCGCTGAACGGGACAGCAGCCAGCCTGGAATTCTCCTACACCATCTCGGCCAATGTCAGCCTGACCATCACAGCTCACGCGGTTTACCTGCCGCGACCCCGCGCTGAAATTCAGGGCCCGCAAGGCATCCAGGCCAGTTTTAACTGGCAGGCGGCCTTTGATGTCACCGCGGGCCGGATGTGCACCGTAACCCTCAAAAACACAATCGCGAGTTATTGATATGCTGAAACTTGATTTCAAGAACGAACCCGACTGGCTTGACCTTGGCCACGGAGTGCGGGTGTTCCTCGCCCCCTTAACTACCGCAATGATGGTGGCCGCCCGGAGTGACCCGTCGATAGTGGTATTGCCTGAAGGCGCCACTGACGAGGAAAGCGCATTGGTATTTGCTAAGGCTCTGGCGCGCAACACGGTCACGGATTGGGAGGGTGTGGGGGATGCTGACGGCAATGTCATTCCTGTCAGCCCCGAGGGTGTCGATGCCCTTTTGGATGTCTGGCCGCTGTTTGAGGCCTTCCATACAGAATACGTCGCTAAAGGTCTGGCGCTGGATCAGGAAAAAAACGCCTCTGCGCCCTTGCCGAGTGGGCCTTCGGCGGGGGCGATGGATATTGTGAGGTCTGCCCAAAAACCTGCGAAGGCTGCCCGCAAATCCTGAATGCACCGCAGACTTTTGAAGGCTGGCAGGTCTGGGACCTGGTGGCCCGTCTCGGGGGGCAGCTGCGGGTTACTCCTTCCGGCGGTGTGATCGGCTGGGACATGGGCGCGGCGCTGTCATTGGCGGAAGCACTGGGGATCTGCCGCATGGCCGCTGCCGAACTTCTCCCCGCAATCGAGGCGGTGATGGTACGCAAATTGAACGAACAGATGGATCAGAACAATGGCTGAGAAAAGGGTCTCCGTCCGTCTTGCGGCCGTCGGTGGCAAGCAGGTCAAAGCCGAGTTTGAGGGTGTTGGCGAGGCTGGCAAACGCGGCTTTGGCAAAGCCTCCCGCGAGGTGGAAATCGCCAATGCGCGTCTGGCCCGTTTTGCGCGCAGGGCGAAAATCGCCGCCGGGATCATGGCGGCTGCGGCTGTGACCGCCGGCATTGCCATGGTGCGCTCGGGTCTCAAGGCCATCGATGAGCAGGCAAAGCTGGCCGCCTCGCTGAATACCACCACCGCGAGCCTGCAAGTGCTAGCGCGTGCTGCTGATCTTGCTGGTGTATCCCAGGGAGAGGTTGAACAGGCAACCATCATGATGACCAAGAGCCTGAGCCAGGCGGCGCAGGGCACAGGACCTGCGGTGAAAGCGCTGAACGCGTTAAACCTCTCTGCCGCGGACCTTGCAAAACTGCCGATCGATCAAAAGATGGCTGCCATTCAGGATGCAATCGCCAAGTTCATCCCGAAGGCCGAGCAGGCGGCGGTTGCCTCGCAAATTTTCGGCTCGCGGGCTGGTTTGATCTTCACCCGCATCGACAGCTCGACGTTGCGCCAGGCAACACAGGATGTGCAGGATTTTGGCGTCGCGGTGTCTGAAGGGGATGCCGCACAGATCCAGCGCACAAACGATGCACTCTCGCGCATGGGGTTACTCTGGCGGGGAATATCAAACCAACTGGCAGTCGCCGCCGCCCCGGCGCTGGAATCAATCGCCAACGCCATGGCGGCCATCGGCAAAACCACCGGTCCATTGGGGCGCGCCATCAAGGGGCTGTTTAACCACATAGGCGAGATCGCCACCATTGCCGCCACCTTCGCTTCTGTTCTGGGCGGCAAGCTGTTGATTTCACTGGCTTCAGCCGTGCTTGGGATCAAAGGCGTTTCGCTGTCGCTGGCCGTTTTGCGCGGCGCAATCATCCGCACCGGCATCGGTGCGCTGATCGTGGGGGCGGGTGAGTTGATCTACTGGTTCGGGCGGTTGATCAAAGGCGCTGGCGGCTTTGGCGAGGCCATGGGTCTTCTCAAAACGGTCGCCCTTGAAGTCTGGGAACGGATTTCTGATGGGGCCTGGGGGATTGTGCTGCGCATGTGGTCTGTCACTGACCGGCTTAAAGCCACCTGGTTTGATGCGCTGGCCACCATGCAGGACAAATGGGCGCTGTTCTTGAAAGCTATTTCCGGTGCGGCGTTCAAGGTGCCGGGCATGACCGGTCTCGCAAATGATCTCGCCTTTGAGGCTGGTATGGCGGGCCAAGCTGTGGACCAGTTGCGCAGTCAGGCCGATGATTTCCGAGAATACGCCGCCAACCTTTCAGGGCAGGCGGATGTGCTGGCAATAAATCTCTCCCGACCACTCAAATCTATGGAAGCGCTGCGGGGAGCCATGACGGCCGCCGGGGTTGACGGAGAGGATGCGCTTAATGGCGCGCGTAGCGCGGCTGATCGTGTCGCGACTTCCGTCAACAAAGCAGGCGGGGCCGCTAAAAAGGCTGCCGACATAGCCAAATCGGCCTGGGAAGTGGCGTCGACCTCCCTCAAAACCTATGCCGCCAATGCTTCCGACATCGGCAAAGGGCTTGGGGATACCCTTACGGGAGCGTTTCGCAGTGCCGAGTCTGCGTTCAGGAATTTCATCAAGACCGGCAAGCTTGATTTTAAGAGCCTTGCCAGTTCCATCCTGGCAGATCTGGCAATGATTGCGCTCAAGAAAAACATCCTCGGCCCGATTGCCAATTGGCTTTCGGGGTCTTTTAGCTCCGTGTTTACCAGTGTTTTTCACGGTGGTGGTCTGGTTGGAGGTGTTGCACCGCAGCGCATGATACCGGCAATGGCCTTTGCCGGAGCGCCGCGTATGCATGGCGGAGGATGGGCCGGTCTCCGGCCTGATGAGGTTCCGGCAATCTTGCAACGCGGCGAGCGGGTGCTGAGCCGCCGCGAGGTTGCGCAATCGGTACAAGGCCAAATTTCAGTCGGGCCAGAGGCCCGCACAACAACAATCGTACGGATTGATTTGTCGCCCGATCTTGAGGCGCGCCTGTTGCGGCAATCGCAATCCCAAGCCGTAGAAATCACCCGGGACGGCATTCGCCAATTTGACCGTCTGGCATTACCGGCGCGTGTCTCCCAGATTGCGGCTGATCCCGGCGTAACCGGCTGATGGTTCAGACCTTCCCGATGCCCTTGGCCGAATTCTGGTCGCCGTTGCGGATTGCATCGCTATCTCTCAGCCTGCCTGCGGCCGCAGAGATATCGCGCACCGCCGGTGGTGAAATCTTCGTGGCCGAGTTGGGCGCACGCCTCTGGACTGCCCGTGTGACACTGGCCCCGACAGGTATTGAAGATGCCGCAGCACTGCAGGTCAAGCTGCGCCTGTTACAACGCGCAGGTGCTTCGCTATTTGTCTCCCCAAGGATCGGGGATTATCCGGCGCGTGATCCAAACGGAGTTATTGAAGCCTCAAACGTGACGATCGCCGGTCTTCCCGTAGGGAACCAGACCCTGTCACTGGCGGGCTTGCCAGCGGGTTATGCCCTGTCGGCCGGGGATTATCTTTCGTTCAGCTATGGCTCGCCCACACTTCAGGCGTTTCACCAGCTGGTTGGGGATGCACGCGCAGATGCGTCAGGCGTTGTAGCTGCGTTTGGGGTTGTGCCGCAACTTCGCCCCGGCGCCACAATTGGCACGTCTGTCACACTGGTCAAACCGGTTTTAAAGGCGCTGCTTGTTCCCGGTTCCCTCAACGAGGGTGCCCTGCAACGCATGCGCCTTAGCGGCATCAGTTTTGATCTCATTCAGACCCTGAAAGCCTGACATGCGCGCCTATGATCTAACAACGCTCAATCACACAGCTTCGGCCAGTGGGCTTGTCGCCCAGGTCCTGCTGTGGGTTGAAGCCAAGGATGCGACCGGCCAACCGGCCCCCGTTGGGCTTTGGACCGGCGAAGATGACCGAAGCATTACAGTTGCCGGGCAATCGCGGCCCTATGAGGGGTCCGGTGAATTGCTGGCTATCGAGCCGATCACCTATCGGCAAGGTTTGGACGTGCGCCTTCACAAAATGGTGCTTTCGGGCCTTGGCCCGGACACCGAGGCGCTGCTGACGGGCACGGATGCGCGTCTGGCCCCTGCTGATCTTTACCGGGTGATCATGGATGCAGCTACGCGAGAAATCGTCGGCAGCCCGCACCGGTTGATCCGCGGCTGGGTCAATGAGCTGGTGATCAATACGGGCCAGATCAGTGGTCAAGATGCAGGCAAAAGCACGGTTGAACTGACGCTTGCGACCAGTGCGCGGGCTCTCACGCGATCACTCGCGCTCAAATACGCAGATGCAACCCAGCAAGCAAACGCTCCAGGTGACGGGTTTTTCCGCTGGGCAGCAATTTCAGGACAGGTACAGGTCAAATGGGGGTGAGAAAGGATTGGCGGGCCCGGCTTGGTGCGTATCTGGCGACCGAGGCCCGCACACCATTTGAATATGGCAAAAGCGATTGTGCGCTGTTTGCCGCGGGTGCGGTCAATGCGATGACGGGCTCTGATCCCTCGGCCACTTACCGCGGGCGCTACAGCACGCTGCGTGGTGGCCTGCGGATACTGCGCAAAGACGGGTTCCGCGATCACGTGGAAAGGGCGGCCACCTTGCTCACGGAAGTATCGCCGCGACGTGCACAGGTTGGGGACATTGCTGTTGTGGATACCTCGGACGGCCCGTCGCTTGGCGTGGTGCAAGGAGAATGGGTTGCGGTTCGCACAATGACTGGCCTTGGGTTTGTGCCAATCGGCCAGGCGAAACGGGTGTTTCGGCCATGATCCGCATGTTGATGTTTGTCGTTTGGCTCCTGATCCTGCCGTCAGCCGCCCAGGCGGCTCCCGTGGTAACCTTCATTGCCGGCATTGTCGGTGCCATCAGCAGCTTCGCGGCCTCTTCCTGGCTGGCCGGTGCCATCGTGCGCATCGGGGTTGGTCTCGGTCTTTCGGCACTCTCGCGCGCATTATTACCGCAACAATCGCGCCCGGGCGGCTTGCAAACCAGTGTGACCCTGAGTGGGGCAACTACCCCGCACAGCTTTATCCTCGGGCGATACGCAACATCCGGCAGTCTGGTCTGCCCACCGATGACCCACGGGGCCAGCGATGAATACCTGACTTACGTAATTGCGCTTGGCGCGCTCAAGGGCCAGACCCTGAAACGGTTCGCAGTCAATGGAAAATGGCAGGTTCTGGCAGCTTCAAGCCACGCGGATTACGGCACCGACGTCACTGGGACCTATGCCGGAAACCTCTGGATCAGGTTTTATGACGGAAGCCAGATCGCCGCCGATGCGATGATGCTGGCGAAATACGCCGCGCATCCGGAAACGCCCTGGAGCGCAGACATGATCGGAACCGGAATTTGTTATGCGGTGCTGACGGCGAAAGCCAATGCGGACCTCTGGTCCGGTTTACCAACGTTTCGTTTCGAGCTTGGCGGCATCCCGCTTTACGACCCGCGCCTTGATGATACGGCAGGGGGCATTGGGGCCATGCGCTGGGTTGATCCATCCACTTGGGTCGCATCCGAAAACCCCACCGTAATGATCTACAACATCATGCGCGGGATCAAACTACTAGGTGGTGAGACCTGGGGCGGGGATGTGGAGGCCGAAGACCTGCCTTTCGCCAATTGGGCCGTCGCGATGGATGCATGTGATGAACAGGTGCCGGATGGATCAGGTGGCTCCAAAGCGCAATATGTGGCGGGTTTTGAGGTGCGTGTGAATGAGCAACCTAAAGCAATCATCGAGGAACTACTAAAAGCCTGCGCCGGTGAAATGGCGGATATTGGCGGCATCTGGAAAATCCATGTTGGAGCCCCATCATTGCCAACCCTGTTTCTGACGGATGACGATATTCTCATCTCTGAAACCCGCCAACTCTTGCCGTTTCCGGGTCTCGAGCAAACCCATAATGGTATCAGCACAACCCATCCGGATCCGGAACTGCTCTGGGAGGCAAGCGAAGCAGCACCGCTTTCTGATCCGGTTGCGGTGGCGGCGGATGGTGGTCGGCACCTGACCGCTAATCTCGGCCTGCCGACGGTCTGGGATCCCGAGCAGGTCACAAGGCTCCAATCTGCCTGGCTGAAAGATGACCGGCGCTGGCGGCGCCACAGCCTGAGCTTGCCACCCCGCTGGGTCGCCGCGGAGCCTTTTGATGTGACCAGCTGGGACAGCAACCGCAACAATTATGCGGCGACGCAATTCGCTGTCCTTTCGGTGACGGACAATCCGATGACCCTGAACCAGCGATTGGTGCTGCGTGAGGTCAACCCCAATGACTGGAGCCTGTGAAATGAGCGCCGAAATCACCTTCAAGCGCGGCGACACTGTTGCGTTTGACTGGGAAGAATACTGGGATACGGCCATGAGCCAGCCGCGCGATTTGACCAATGTCACAATTGCCTGCTGGGCCGAGCATGAAACCGGGGTACGCGTGGTCCTGAACGTGACCGTTACTGATGCACCAGGCGGCAAATTGCTCATGGTGGATCCGGCCAGCGTGTCTTCACCCTGGTCGATCGGCATTTGGACAGTGGATGTGGAATTCACCGAAGCCGGTGCAGTAAACTCTAGCCCGTCCTGGCAGATCCGGATCGAGCGGGACATTACCAATGCCCAGTAAGATCATTGTTGAGGGTAGTTCTGGTGTGGTTTCCGCCGGCGGCAGTGGCTCGGTTCTGCTGATCTCGGGCGGGCCCATCGTATCTGTAATGATGACCAACCTTGCGGCAGCTGCGACGAACTCTGCCGCCGCATCTGCTGCCAGTGAAAGCAACTCAGGGGCAAGCGCGGATGCTGCCGCTGCAAAAGCCGTTGAGGCGGCAAATTCGGCCGCCAGTGCCGCAGCCAGTGCCGCCATTGCTGCCAGTGCACCGGTGACTTCTGTGGCCGGCAAAACCGGCGATGTGGCCCTCAATAAATCCGATGTGGGTCTTGGCAACAATGACAATACATCAGATGCGGCCAAGCCGGTCTCAAATGCTGCACAGACAGCGCTGAATGCCAAAGCCAACCTATCCGGAGCGGCGTTCACCGGCACAGTAACCGCGCCGAACTTCGTCTCCTCGTCAGACAGGCGCCTGAAATCCGACATCGAAACCATTGGGGATGCTCTGGCCCTCGTGCAGGCTCTGCGCGGTGTTCGCTACATCATGGACGGTGCGCCGGGCATCGGGGTGATTGCCCAGGAAGTGGAGCCAATATTACCGGAAATCGTCTCGGACTCTGAGGGTCTCAAACGTGTGGCTTACGGCAATCTCGCGGGCCTGCTGATCGAGGCGATCAAGGTTCTGGCCGAAGAAATCGATCACCTGAAAGGGGCTAAGAATGCTTGAGCAACACAAAGGGTTTTATGCCCTCTCCGGCACACTTCCTTACCGTATGGCTGTTCATCTCACAGACGCGGGGCTGACTATTGGGCTGTTCAAGGGGATCCAAGCGGACAAGGTCGATATCGGCTTTGATGCGTTGGCGGCACATATTCAAACCGCCCCTCGCGATGGCGGTCGGTTTGATCCGTCTTACGCGGGGTTTGTGACCGGCGATCTACCGGGAAGTACCGCACTTTATCGCTATCTTGGCCGGGTATCGCTTGATCTGGCGGGGGCACGTGGCAAGGACGAATTGGTCGATTACAGCCGTATCGAGTTAACCTGTTCACGCGACGGTCAGCTCAACACCTGGGAAAACCGTTTGATCCGCAGCCGGCTTGATAAGAACGAGCTCGGTAGCCGCAACGAAGCCAAGGGGGATCTGACGTCGCTTTGCTATGTCTGGATGCCAATCATGACGGGGCTGTTGGCGGACACGCGGATCATTCTGATCGGTGGGACGGTGCCGCATGTCCTGCTGGGGGAAACACCAGTCCCTGCGGAGATCACGCCCGAGGCCTTCCCCTCAAACAGCCGTGGTTATCTCCACTGTTACTGGTCGGCCAGCGCACCAACCGGTCTGACAGTGCCCACCGGTGGCAGCCTAACAATCCCGATCCAGCTGGTTGAAAACGCCGATGCTTCAAACTTTGCCTACGCCACGACTCTGAAGCTTGAGGCGCTCAGCGGCTACCTTCCGAAGAAACGGGTTAGGACTGGAACAGACGGCAGTGCCGAGGTGGTGGTCCACGCCCTGGGCTTGAATGCGGGTGACATTCTGGACGTCAAAATCAACACCGACCATTACACCGGCATAGGTCGCATCCAGGTGGAAGTGGTCTGATGCTGCAAGCCATCTACCCAAACTTTATCCTGCACAGGCACTGGGATAAGCCGGAAGCCTTCAATGAGGGCCTCGCAGCAATTGCGACGCATGAGGCCGCAGCGCACCGGATTACGCGTGAAGATAATCCACGCAATCTTGGCAATCGTTCCAACCATTTTGGCCATGTACGGCACAATATGCTGGAAGATCACAAGGCTGATCCGCACGTGCGGCAATTGCTTGAAATGGTTCGCTCAGGGATCTGTGAGTTTTTGATCTCAGCCTATGATTACACCTTTGAGGGGGAAATCAGCGCCAGCGCAGAAACCTTTTATCAGCAACGCTCCCGGGGCGAAAACCTCGGCATCTTCACCCACAGCCATCGGAAATCCGATTTTGTCGTCACCTATTATCCGTTGGTCGAGGTAGATCCGGAATATGCCAATGATCAGCTTCGCTCCGGTGCCTTACGGTTTTACGACCCTTCTGGCGTTGGCCAGCGGCTCTGGCCGAACAATAACCCGCAGGTGCATTGCGGCAGCTGGTTCCAGATCATCCCGAGTCAGGGCTCGATGGTGGTCTTTGAGGGCCATGTGCCCCATGACAGCAGTTATTTTGAGGGGCCGCGCCGGGTTTGCATCCCCGTGCAATGCAACCTCGTTCTTCCAAATTCCCAGGTAAAAACCCGCATAGGAGGCGCAGATGGCCTATAAAGTTGGCTCCACAATTGTGATTGATGATGCTGGCAATATCCCCTGGGATCGCATTACCGGCGTGCCTGCCGCCACCGGTCTGATTGTTGGCGAATACACCCGCGGCGAACATGAATACAAAACCGCGGGCGCTGGCGATATCCTGCTAAGCACCGTGTTTCAGGGCTTTGCGTTTGACAGCACCAGTGCCTATCACGAGTTCTATTTGCGCACCTACACCAACTGTAACTGCGACTGTAATTGTTACTGCTGATGGAGGTACGCAAGTCTACGGCCATGCTCTGGCCCACCAAAGTCGCCTTTTACGAGATGCTGGGTGCCGAGGCGCTGATGGCAGAAATTGCGGTTGCCGCCGAGCACACGCCCACTGCTCATTTGAAGTCCGCCTCGGAACGGCGAGTGCGGGGCATCATGGCTCAGTTTCCGGATTTGCTTGGTCACATCCGTGACTGCGTGTCGGATTATCTGGAGGGCTGGGATCATCTGCTTGATCCCAACTATTGCGAAAACCGCGCCCTCTTGATCGGGGATCGCGCCCATATCAACACCCATGCCGATAATCGCGAGGGCGATGTGACAGCGGTGCTGTTTCTGACGGGACAGGGCACGGACCAGCCAATCAACTCCGTGGGCAACCCGCGATTTGTGCTCGAAGATCCGTCACGTTTTGCGGATCAGGCACGGCTGCCGTTTGAGGCCCGACCGGGGTTTTCGGTTAACCCGCGGCCCGGGCTGCTGGTCGTGTTTCCCAGCCACATTCCGCACAACCAGCACCCCTATAACGGGGACACTACCCACGTGCAGGTGGTGATGGGTTTCCGCCTGAATATTCCTGAAGAATTGCAAGAGGAGCTGTTTGACTGATGTGGTTTGATCTCACCATGCAGGCGCGCGATGGCAGCGAGAGCGTAATCCGCTACAATCCCCATACATCGGAAATTAAGGGCATCACTTTGTCCGAACTGCCCGAGCGGGACTGGCCCGTTGCGCCTCGTGCCGCGAAAACAGCCCCTCTGGGGAAATCCCGGCACCCGAAAACCCTCAAAATCCAGATGGGGCTCTCGTGCAATTACGCCTGCAGCTATTGCAATCAGGCGATGCAGATCGATGACGCGACGGTCTCAACCCTTGGGGATGTGGAGCGGTTTCTGGCGCAGTTGGACGCTTGGCTGAAAGCGCCTCCGAAAAAGATAGAACTTTGGGGTGGGGAGCCGTTTGTCTATTGGGCAAAACTCAGGCGCCTGGTCCCGGCACTGGCAGTAAGGTTTCCCAAGGCGACATTCTCGATCATCACCAACGGCTCACTCCTAAATCGTGAAAAGCTGAATTTCATCGCACGATATGACATCGGGGTCGGGATCAGCCATGACGGCCCGGGTCAGCATTTGCGCGGCCCAGATCCGCTGGAGGACCCGGAAAAACGCCGCTGGATCAAAACACTGCTGACAGAAAGGCCGGGCCAGATCTCGATCAACACCGTCCTCACCCGGGAAAACCACTATCTTGCGGACATAGAGGCGTGGTTTGTTGAACGGTTGGGTGAAAACGTGCCGCTGACACTTGAGGGCGTGGTGAACACCTATGATGCCGCGACTCTGTTTGGGTCCGGGGCGTTTGATGAGCATGATCTTCGGCATTTATCAGACGAGGTGTTCTATTCTCTGGCCAATGATCCAAACGCTTTTGGTCTTAGCGAACGGCTCAATGGGTTTATTCGCAGCCTGGTTGAACATCGACCTGTTACGGCTTTGGGGCAGAAATGCGGGATGGACCGGGAAGATCAGATTGCTGTCGATCTCACAGGTAATGTCATGACTTGCCAGAACACCGGCGCCAGGGGCGTGTACAGAATAGGGCATGTGGAGGTGTTCGAGAAAATCGCGCTTGATACCACCACACATTTTGCCTTTCGCCCTGAATGCATGGCCTGTCCGGTCGTCCAACTCTGCAAGGGATCCTGCATGTTTCTGGAAGGGGAATTGTTCGCGCAATCCTGCCGCAATGAATACGCCTATAATCTCGGGGTATTGCGGGCGGCATTTTATCACCTCACGGGCTTGATGTTGGCCCGTGTTGAACCATCCGCCACCTCCAGCTTTTCCAGTTTACCTTGAAACCCTGTATCGCTTTGCCTGCCGAGGCAGACTTTGTATGCAAAGGCGTTCGGTGGGCAAAGTGATCCAATTTTAACTGGAAACGCTGTAAATCTCAGCAATCCCCACCAAAGGAAAATCCATGGCACCGCCACGTATCGATGCGGGTTTTGTCCGCATGCCTGAAGATGAGTTTGAAGCCATGCTGGCCCGCGCTGCCGAGCAAGGCGCACGCCGCGCACTGGCCGATGTTGGCCTTGATGGCCCCGAGGCGGCCATCGATATTCACGATCTGCGCACATTGCTGGAAAGCCTGCGCATGGCGCGGCGGACTGCCTGGCAAACCGCTGTGCGGCTGCTGACCACCGGCCTGCTGCTCGCCCTGATCGCGGGCATTGCCGTGAAGCTGAAACTCTTTGGCTGACACCGACCCAAACTACCCTGATCACATGCCCGCCAATCGGCGGGTTTTCTTTTTGGAGGACAATATGACCACAGACTATTTCGCCGACTGGCGCGACGTGCCGGAAAAGCTCTGGCGCTGGCCCAACTTCAGCCCGGAGGAAATTGCCTGCCGGGGTGATGGCACCATCCGCATCAACGAGGCAGCGCTTGACAAGTTGCAGGCCCTGCGCGACCGCCTCGGCGTGCCGCTGATCGTTCATTCCGCCTATCGCAGTCCGGACTATAACCGGCAGGTCGGTGGGGCCAAACATTCCATGCACCTGCAAGGCGCGGCGTTCGATATCTCCATGGCCAACCATGATCCGGAGAGTTTCGAGGCTGCGGCGCGCGCCGTCGGCTTCACCGGCTTCGGCTTCTATCCGCGACAGAATTTCATGCACATCGATATTGGCCGTGCGCGTCACTGGGGCGATCCTTTTCCGCCCCGTGCCAGCCGGTTTGCGGATGAACCGCCGCGTCTGCGCGAAAGCCTGACCGAAAGCCGTACCATGAAAGGTGGCGGAGCGGCCGGTGTGGCAACCGTTGGGGCCGCGGGAGTCGAGGTCGCGCAGCAGGCCGTGGCCGACACGCAGACCGCCCTCCAGCCGCTGATCCCGTATCTCGATACAATGCGCTGGCTGTTCATCGCAGCGGCGCTGATCGGCATCGGGATCACCATCTACGCCCGATGGAATGACTGGCGCAAAGGTCGGCGCTGATGGGCGCGCTGATCGCATGGCTCACCGGCAGCCGGATCGCGCTGGTTGTCGGGAAATGGGCAGCCATCGCCCTCACGATATCGCTGTTCATTCTGTCACTGCGTCGCTCCGGTGAACGTGCCGGGCGGTTGGCGGAGCGTCTTGAAGACAGGGAGAAGGCAAATGAAATCCAACGCAGGATGCTTGAGGCCGCAGCTCGCCGCCCTCGCAATCGGGATGAACTTGCTCGGCGCCTGCGCGACGGTGAATTCTGAGTCGGTGGTCGGAGTGTGCCCGCCGGTGGTGGAGTATGACGCGGGGTTTCAGTCGCGAGCGGCCGAGGAGCTGGCATTGCTGCCGGACGGATCGGTGGTTGCGAAAATGCTAAGCGATTATGCCGTCATGCGGGAGCAGGCGCGGGTTTGCGATTTGCCGTGATGTATATGCCATTTCTGCGTAAACTGCTATCAGACAAGAATAGGTGAAAACCGTAGGATGAAGAATTGCATCGCAAAAATACGAAAAGAGAACGGGATTACGCTGCAGGCCCTTGCGGATCGGGTTGGCGCGAGCAATCAACAGATCAGCCATCAGGAAAAGGGCCGACGCGGTTTGACGATTGATTGGCTGGAGCGGATTGCCGTTTCCCTGGATTGCCACCCTTTTGACCTCTTGGCTCCCGATCCGTCGCTGATGAAGATCAACGGAACAAGTCTCACGGCCATTGAACAACAGCTCGTTTTGCAGTTCCGTCAGTTTTCGGATGAACAGCAAGAGGCGATGCTGGGCTTGCTAAGAACCATGGCACACGGTGGGGCAACGCCCGAATAGATAGCTCAATCGATGACTGGGTAAAACGGTTGCCCCCAATCTTTGTGCGGATTTTCCATCATGATGTCGACGAACACGGGCATCAGAAATCCCAGAATTGCAGTGCCGTCACGCACCTGGGCACGGTTTACCGCGCTGTTCCAGGTGGCGCCGCCGTGGATGAGTTGGTTTCGCAAAACGTAGAGCCGGTCAAAAACAAAGCTGAGAACGCGCGCGGTATCACCAGATTGCACGGCCTGTGCAAAGCTGCGGGCTGATGCAGTGAAACGGTCTTCCCAATCCTCATATCCCTCCACCCCGTTATGAAACTGCCAGAACGGGTTAAAGACGTATCTATTTTGCATAAGGTTCCGGATTGGCCCGGAAAATCGCTGCCAGATCGCATTGTAAATCTGTTGGTTGGCATCAAGAGCAACCAGTTTGCCGAAGAAACCATCAAAAGCAGCGCGCTCCCCCATGGCGAGTCCCTGCAACGCTCCTTCATCGGCATAGGCTGCGTTGAAGGCGATCCACAGAAACAGAAATCCTGCATCATGATCATCATCTGCCGCCTCGGAACGTCCGATCCAGCTGATCGAGCGGTGCACGCGTGGCTGCCGTCCGGCTTGAACTGCCTTTACCAAAACCTGCTGGTTCTTGATCCGCGGCAGATAGAGGTAGCGGTTCAGGTACTCCCAAAGGTCCTTCAGGTGCAGATGCGGTTTGCCGTTCCAGATGTATTTCTGTAGATCGTGGTCGAGGCGTGTCGGTCCGAGCTCCGGCAGCAGAGCCTCATCGCTGACCAGCTTGCGGCTGGCGCGGGAAAGCAGCCCGTCCATTGGTAAAGCGGATCGCGTTTGAATTGACGGCACGCGTTTTTCGCAGAGTGGCAATACATGTAAGACGCAACTTCAAAGGGCATTTTGCTAAATAACCTATGGTGTGAGTTCACGTTTGGCTGACTGGCGGGTCCGGATAACCCGAACCCGCCGGAAGGAGGTACGGCCAATGAAGAGAAAGCTAGCCGCAGAGCGAATCATATTCGCAAATCAAAAATAACCTCATAATCAACATTTTCAACCTGAGAAGGTGAAGAACATGCTATCAACTTCAGCAACTCAAATTGCAAACACTATGCCTTGTTTCGAAGGTCAGCGCAGGCTTGTTCTTGAGACAAGGCAGAACTCAAATTCAATTATTATACTGTATTTACTATATTTTTTTCACACTCATCGGAAGTTGACGTGAAATCAACAGCGCGCAATTCCCCTTCAACCCAAAAGGGTGAGAAGGCTCACAAGGCAAATACCAATATATCCAACAAAAACCACTTGCCATACTAACATCGCTAAGATACCACATAATCAACAAACCCCACAAAACGAGGTGAAGCACCCTCATCGTTCAGACGAACCAAGCCAAAGACCTAACTGTGCAAGGAAGTTATGAGAATTCGGTGAGCCATACAGAAAACACGAGACTGTCAGAAGAACCTAAAACGGGAGGAAAATATGAAGTTTGACAGACGCAAGTTCCTGAAATCATCGGCCATGGCCAGCTTTGTGCTGGGAGGGTCAATGATCAATCGAGGATTTCTTAGCAGCCCAGCCTACGCGGCTGAAAATCGTCCCATTAATTTCCTTTCTGCGGAAAACCTGACTGGAAACTGGGACCCAACATCTCACACCACTCTTGGCCAGATCAATCTCGAAAGTTTCGTGTTTGGGTATCTTACACGGGCACCGATGACACCGGAAAACCCGGACGAAATCGTATTCGAGCTTGCCGAAAGCATGGAGCTACTTGACGAGCATCGACTGCAGTTCAAGCTCCGCCAAGGTGTGAAGTTCCACAATGGCGAACCTTTCACCGCAAATGATGTGAAAGCGACTTTCGAATATGCATCTGGTCCGGATCGTCCGGCCGCATGGTATCCTGGCCAGTGCACTGTTGACGTCGTTGATGATCACACAGCGATTATGAACACGTCTGAACACGGCTATCCGGCAAGCCTTTTCTGGTTCCTGTCGGCGTTTCTACCAATCATGTCTGCCAAGGACATCGCTGATCCGCAGACTCTTTCGGCACGTCCGAATGGCACGGGCGCCTTCAAATTTGTCGAACAAGCCGGCAATACGACGGTTCTAGCCGCAAACGAAGACTTCCTTGGTGGTGCGCCGAAAGTTCCTGGCATCAATTTCACTTTTGTAGGTGATGCGACGACTCGTATGCTTTCGCTGCTTTCTGGCGAGGCTGACATCATTGAACGCCTTGAGGGTGAGCAGGTCGAAACTATCCAAGGCAAAGAAGGATTTGCAATCAACGAAGCCGTTTCGGTTGAGAACAAATACCTCTGGTTTCGCTGCTCCAAGGAGCCATTTAACGATCCGCGTCTTCGCAAAGCCGTTGCTCATGCGATTGACCGTGACCTCATTCTTGAAGTCATGGGTGTGTCTGGATCACCTTCAAACGCTTGGGTATCACCGGTAAAGATGGGCTACGTCGATACGCCAAATTTCCCTGAGTATAGCCCAGAGAAATGCCAAGCGCTCTTGGCAGAAGCTGGCTTCCCGGGCGGTCAGGGTTTGCCAACCCTTGAGTACATCACATCCGTTGGCTTCTACCCTAAAACAAAAGAATATGGTGAAATCATCACGGCAATGCTGCAAGAGCAGGGCTTCGATGTGGAATTCTCCGCTATGGAAATCGCGGCATGGGCGGATCGCCTATATGACCGTCCGGGTGGTGGTCCAGGCCATATGGTTGACTGTGGCTGGGCGACTGGATCGCCGGAACCTGATCTTGTTCTGCGAACGCACTTCCACTCCTCGTCCAAGCGAATCTGCGGCATCGAGGACGCAGAACTCGACGCTGTTCTGGACAAAGAGCGCAACGAGACAGATCCGGCGAAGCGCTCTGAGATCATCCAAACTGAAGTGATGCCCATGTTGGCGGACAAGGTACCTTCATTGAGCTTGTTCACATCGGTCTTCATCCACGCCATGCGCGAAGAACTGCAGGGTATGTACATCTATCCCAACGGGATGATGGACGCGTCCGACGCCACAAACGCTTAGTGCTATAAGCTTGAGGAGGCCGGGCGGACAGGCTCCGCTCGGCCTTTCTATTCAAACAAGGGGCAAGAGAATTGTATTTGCTTAACTTCCTCATTCGGAGATTTCTACAAGGCTTCGTCGTCTTGTTGATTGTCTCTTTTGCGATCTTCGCGTTGCTGCGAGTGGTTCCCGGAGATCCTGCTCGGCTGATCGTTGGAGGCATGGCACCCGATGACGTTGTCGTTCAAAAAGCGGAGGAGTTGGGCCTGAACGATCCAATTGTCGTCCAGTATTTCCGCTACCTTGGCGATTTGGGTCGGGGTGATCTTGGCAACTCATTCTTCCGCCCCAAGAGCGGTGCGACTGTCGGTGCTGCAGCATACGATGACCCATCACGAGATGAACGCGCCGAAGTTTTGGACCTCATTCTCGAGCGTATTCCGCTTACGCTTCAGCTTGCCGGGCTTTCGGTGATCTTTGCCTTGATCATTTCTTTTCCACTCGGTGTCGCCGCGGGTCTAAACCCTGGAAAATGGCAAGACAGGCTGGCTTTCTTCAGCGGCTCGATCTTTGTCTCCCTACCAAACTTCTGGTTGGGCATCGTTTTGGCGCAGATATTCTCAGTCCAACTCGGGATCCTTCCTTCGATCGGCTACAAGGGATTTGAATATACGATCCTTCCGGCTTTCGTGCTCTCCATCGGTATCTCTCCCTTCATAATCAGGACCCTGTCAGTTTCCATTGCACAAATCATGCATGAAGAATTTATTACAGTTGCGCCACTTCGAGGGCTAAAGCGGGCCCGGATTGTTGGCGCACATGCGATCCGAAATGCTTCAATACCGCTCCTTAACCTCTTCGGAATCCAGCTTGGTATGCTGCTTGGCGGAGTGTTGGTTGTTGAGTTGATTTTCGACTACCCGGGACTGGGTCGCCTAACTATCAACGCGGTGCTACAGCGCGATTTCCCGATTATTCAGGGTGTGGCGATTTTTATCAGCGCCATCTTTGTCTTCATCAACATTGCAGTCGATCTAGCCGCAAGCTTAATCGATCCCCGATTGGAGTATTGATATGTCAGAAGCACCTACAACTAACCTGACGACCAACTCGGCGGTTGCGTCTGAGCCGAAAAGGACACCGACGCAGCGTATGTTGCGAGAAGCATGGTCGAGTTTTGCTTTCAGAGCAGGAATTACCGTATTCGCTCTGCTTCTTTTCGGTGCACTGGTCTATCCAGAACTGAGCTCGATTGACCCCACCAAAATGAATGTAAGAGCTCGATTGACCCCACCGCTCTTCTTTGGTGAAGGATGGACCTGGGCACATCCACTCGGCACCGACCAGCTTGGCCGTGACCTGTTTCTTCGTTGCCTGGTAGGCCTTCGTTATTCGGCGCTCATCGGCTGTGCAACTGTGGTGCTCATGTTTCTTGTAGGCTGTGGATTGGGGTTGATTTCCGGCTTCAAAGGCGGACTTACCGACACGATTATCATGCGAATTACTGACGCCCAGTTGTCGATTCCGATGATCATTCTTGCGATTACAATTCTGGGCGTTTCGCGCCCAACCGCACCTGCAATTATTCTGGTGTTGGGTCTCGCTGGATGGCCTCTTTATGCGCGCGTTGCCAGAAGCGCTGCCCTTGCCGAAAAAGGCAAGGAATACGTCAAAGGAGAGCGCGTCCTTGGAGCGTCGGACAACCGGATCATCCTGAAATTCCTTGCACCGGCCATCCTGCCTCCGATCGCCTTTGTCGCGGTTCTGGATGTGGCCAGCATAATGATCTTCGAGTCCATCCTTGGTTTCATCGGGCTAGGCATTCAACCGCCGACGCCAACGTTTGGAAACATTATTGCTGATGGGCGGAAGTACCTCATCAATGCCTGGTGGATCGCAACCATGCCGGGGATGTTCCTCCTCATCACCCTGACCAGCCTCAACCTCATGGGTTCGGCAATGGAGAACGCCCGCAACAAAGTTCTGAAGGGGGCAGCCTAATGACCGAAGAAACAACGGTTCTGAGTGTTCGCAATCTAACCGTCGGCTTAGACAATGATCCGGCAGCAACTATCCTGGATAATATCAATTTTGATCTGAAAGCCGGTAAAATCCTGGGCCTGATTGGCGAAGCCGGATCGGGTAAAACGGTATTGGCGCGGGCACTGGTCAAAGGACTCGGGTCGCCGCTCATGACCAAGTCAGGTGAGGTGCACTACCATGGCGAAAACTTGCTGACACTGGGCGAGAAGAAGCTCTCGAAAATCCGCGGCAAGGAGATCGGCTACATCGGCGCAAATCCGCAGGGATCACTGGACCCTACCATTCCTGTCGGCAACCAGATTGTTGAAAAACTCCTTTCGGTCAATCCTGGCATGTCGAGGAAAGCAGCCACAGAACGGGTTCTCGAAGTGCTGGCGGCGGTGCGCATCCCTTCACCTGAGGTGCGTTTCCACGAATATCCCTTCCAATTTAGTGGAGGCATGATGCAGCGTGTGATGATCGTCGATGCGCTGGTGACAAATCCCGCAGTACTGATCGCCGATAACATCACCCAGCCGCTTGACGTGACCGTGGCCGCACAGATCATCCGCCTCATCCATGATTTACGAGAGCAATTTTCGACTGCGATCCTTTTCATCTCCTCCTCTCTGCCCGTCGCAGAAATGGTGGCGGACGAAGTCATGGTGTTGCAAGCGGGGCGGATCGTGGAAAAGGCGACCCCCAAGGCCTTGGTGGATACACCGCAACATGAGTACACGAAATCCCTTTTGTCGCGCCTGCCGCGGATTTGGGGCAGCGACATTTCAGGACCGGAAGCGGTTAACACGCAAACTCTGATGACGGTCGAGGACGTTCACCGCACATATTATGTCCGTAAGAAAGGCACCTTCCGCGACATGAACGCGGTGCAGGCGGTACGCGGGGTCACTCTTGATATTCGGGAAGGGGAGAATATCGGAATCGTCGGCGAGTCCGGCTGCGGGAAATCGACACTGACGCGCCTTCTGGCCTGGCTAGAAGCGCCCCAAGCCGGAACCATCCGGTTTGCTGATCAGGACTTGTCGGAACTAAGCCGAAAAGAGCTGACAAAACTGCGCCAGTCATTCCAGCTACTGCTTCAGGATCCATACAGTTCGCTGCCATCGCGGATGCCAATCGGGAGGATTATCGCAGAGCCTCTGCTGATTCACGGCCTCTGCAAACGTTCGGAAATCAGGGGACGGGTACTTTCAGCGATGGAGGAGGTCGGCCTCGATCCCGCACTTGAACATCAACTGACAGTTGGTTTGAGCGCAGGTCAGCGTCAGCGGATCAGCATTGCGAGGGCACTGGTGCTCGAGCCCAAATTGATGATCCTTGATGAAACTCTGTCTGCGCTGGACCAAGTCGAACAGTCCAAACTATTCGAGGTGTTCGACCGACTACAGAAAACGCATGGCTTCACATACATCTTCATCTCTCACGACATGGCGCTTGTCCGGAAGGTTTGCCACCGAGTAGCCGTGATGTATCTCGGACGCATCGTTGAGCTCGCTGACAATAACGCGTTGTTCGACAACCCTGCACATCCTTATTCTCGCGCCTTGTTGAGCGCTGTGCCGACGTTGGATGATCATCCCTTCAGCTCGGAAGAATACTTGCTTGAAGGTGAACCTCCCAGCCCAGTTCACATCCCGCCCGGGTGTTCTTTCCGGACCCGCTGTCCGCTTGCAAAAGATGTATGTGCCCATGTTGATCCCGAAGCGCATGACCTGCCAGGGGGCGGAAAAGCAATGTGCCATCTTGTTGGTCAGGAAACCTCGGCTGTAACGTTGGCGACCGGGAAATAAGGACAGGAGAAACTCATGTTAAACAGTCATCGCCGCGAACACATTCTTGAACGTCTCAGTCACCATGATCGAGTTTCTGTTGCAGATGTCGCTGCAAGCTTGAACGTTTCTGACGAAACGGTGCGCCGTGACCTGAAAGATCTAGAACAACAAGGTCTGCTAAGGCGCGTTCATGGAGGTGCCATTGGAGTTTCGTCTATTCGCGATGAACCTATAAGCAAGCGTGTCCAAAAACACGCCAAAGAAAAGGGTATCATTGCCAAACTCGCTGCAGATCTGATCTCGGATCACACTTCGATCTTTTTGCATATTGGCTCAACCACAGAGGCGCTTGCACGGCAGCTCGGTCGGTTTTCTGATCTCAAGGTCTACACCAATTCACTTAATGTCGCACAGATCGCTAAGGAGCATTTTGGGGTCTCCGTGTTTGTGGCACCCGGACAGCTCAGAAAAGACGAGGCTGACCTCGTCGGCTATGACACGATCTCCTACTTACAAGGGTATTATTTCGACACCGCCTTCATGAGTGTGGCAGGGGTTGATGCAGAGCGTGGGTTTATGGACTTCGAAGAAGACGAAGTCAGAATCCGTCAGGCACTCATGAACTGTGCCCGCAACAAAGTAGTGATGGCGGATTCTTCAAAGTTTGGAAAAACCGCAAACATGTGCACCGCGTCTTTCGACGCGGTCGATCGGTTCGTAACCAATCGCAAGCCGGATGCTGAGTTTGATCAACGTTTCAAGCGAGCTGGACTGGACGTTATTCATGGGTAACGGACTGGCAAATGGTGGAGATCTCAATTGTGCGCTGCTTGAGTTATTCGCGCAATTCGGGGAATTCGGCAAAGTTGCGGGAGGCGGCATATCACGTTTGGCCGCCAGCGAAGCAGATCGTCAGGCCCGAGACTTCCTCTGCCATTGGCTAGAAGAAAACAACTGCGAAGTTGTCGTTGACCGGGTCGGTAACATCTTCGGAATCCTTGATCTGAAGAGCGGAGATCCTGACGCTTATTTCTTCTGTGGCTCACATCTCGACAGTCAGCCGAATGGTGGAAGATTTGATGGAACCTATGGCGTTGCATGTGCCTGCATCACGGCTTTGGCAGTTGAACTTGCCGTTCGCAAGGAAGCGCTGAAGCCTTGTTGCCGCTATTTTGTGGTCGTTTGCTGGACGGGTGAAGAAGGCGCGAGATTTCAACCAAGCCTATTGGGTAGCGGTGTTTTTACTGGAGAAATTCCTGCGCGCACGGCACTGATTGCGAAAGACGAAGACGGGATCTCACTGGGCGAAGCCCTGTCGCGCATTGATTACCTGGGAGAAGGGGAGGGGCCACATCCCAGCCACTACTTCGAGATACATATCGAGCAGGGCCCGCATCTGGAGAGAGCGGGAAAAGAAGTTGGCGTTGTCACGTCATGTTGGGGTGCTCGAAAGCTCCGCACCGAGATCACAGGACGCCCGGATCACACCGGGCCAACGCCGATGGACGAGCGGCAGGATGCCCTGCTTGCAGCTGCTCACATCGCCGTTCGCGTCAATGAATTGGCGAATACCGCCTCTGCTCCGGTTCATGGTTCCGTGGGGCGCATGGAGATCGCTCCCAATTCTCCGAACACGGTTGCCGAGCGCGTCAGCGTCTGGATCGAATTCAGGTCGGGCGATGAAGCGGTTCTCCAGGACATCGAACGTGACCTGATCTCGTCATTTACAGATGTGGAGGAACTGTCAGGCTGCAAGATCGAATTAGATTCCAGGGATCGCCGAGACGTCATTGATTTCGATTACGCTGCGTCGGCCCGAGTTGAGGCGGTGCTAGATGAAGCCGACATCAGCCACATGCGCCTTTCGACGATTGCAGGACATGACGCCATTCGTCTTCAAAAGATCTGCCCGTCCACTCTGATGTTTGTGCCGTCCCGTGGCGGCATCAGCCATTCACCGGAAGAGTTCACCTCCGAAGGTGACATGGCGCAGGGCCTTAATGCGATGACTTGCGCCGTCGCAAATCTGATCAACAGCGCTACGGCCCATACTCACCACGGAGCAGTTCATGCCTGAACTTCCCAATATGGCCACGCCTAGCATCGCTCAGACAGCCAATGAACTCGCTCATGCTGCGGCGGCGACGGCGCTGAGATACTTCAGGCACGCGCTTGATATCGAGCTCAAGGGCGACGAAAGCCCCGTTACGCTTGCCGACAAAGATATCGAAAGGCAGGCTCGCGACCTCCTGGAACAGAGATTTCCGGATCATTCCATCCTTGGCGAAGAATATGGAGCCGGCGATCTGAGTGCCGATCATGTCTGGATTATTGATCCCATAGACGGGACACGCTCCTTCATCGGCGGCCATCCTCTTTTCGGTTTCCTTTTGGCTCACATGGCAAGTGGCGACCCATCACTAGGCGTGATCTCCATGCCTGCACTTGATGAGCTTTACGTGGGCAGGAAAGGCGAGGGCGCATCGCTCAATGGCAAACCGATCAAAGTCTCCTCGAAAACGAGACTGGCGGATGCTTTCCTATACATTAACGAAGGCGAAAAGCTTCTGGAACAGGAGCCAGAGGTGTTGAAACGTTTGGTTTCGGCCGGACACACCAGACGTTATGGGTATGATTGCTATCCGCATGCCTTGCTCGCTGCCGGTCATGTCGATGCTGTTGTCGACTTTGACCTCAAGCCTTTCGACTTTCTGCCCCTTGCAGGGGTGATCGAGGCTGCTGGAGGCGTCATTTCCGACTGGGAGGGGAACCCGCTCAATTATGACTCAGACGGCCGGGTTGTGTCAGCGGCTACCCCCGAGTTGCATAGGGAACTCTTGGAGTTGATTGCGGGTGGAGCGACAGTATGACCAAGCCTAACTCAATCACCCACCAACACGCGCCAATTTTGGAGGCTCCGCCCTCTGAAATGCTATTGAGCTCGGGCGACGGACGGCCTTTTGAAGTCTTCAATCTCGAAGGCGATGCGGACATCATTCTAATCTGTGAACATGCCAGCAATCGCATCCCGGCGAAACTCGGCGACCTGGGCCTCACAGAGACGCAACTTTCCAGCCATGTGGCCTGGGATCCCGGCGCCTTCGATCTGGCAAAGTTATTGAGTTCGACCCTTGATGCTCCGCTTGTCGCGGCTCGCTTCTCAAGGCTGGTCTACGATTGCAACAGACCGCCAGGAGCCGACAGCGCCATGCCGGCCAACACGGAAGTCTGTCCAATTCCCGGAAATGAATCCCTTACGCAAGTTGAAAAGAACGCGCGCGCCGATGAGATTTACGAGTCATTCCATGGTGCGGTGGCCGGCGCAATCGCGTCCAGAAAGAGCCAGGGGGGAAGTTCCATTGTGGTATCGATCCACAGTTTCACCCCGGTCTTCAATGGCAATCAACGTTTCGTAGAGATCGGCTACCTCTTCAGCCGAAATGACCAGCTAGCCAAGGCCATGCTCGTAAACAGCCCCACCGGGCGAATTCACGACGTTCGCTTGAATGAGCCGTACGGCCCAAAAGACGGCGTTTTGCGCACAATTGAGATGCACACATCGGGCGGGGAGGAGCCGCACGTCATGATTGAGGTGCGAAACAATCTCCTAGCCGATGAGGCAGGGGTACAGGAAATTCACGATCTGATCACTGAGGCTTTGTTGGCATCGCTCAGGCAGCTTCAACCCTCCAACAAACAAGAAAAACCAGGTAGCAAGCAATGAAGTCTAACTACTCATTTGAGGATCTGAAGCAACAGGTTGCCGACGGGCAGATCGACACCGTCCTCGTGACCATGGTCGATATGCAAGGCCGGCTCATGGGAAAGCGGTTTCACGCGGAAGCCTTCTTAGAGGGCGGATTTGAGGAAACCCATTGCTGCAATTACCTGTTGGCAACGGATCTTGAGATGGCCACCCCAGATGGCTACGCCTCGACCAGCTGGGAAAGCGGCTATGGCGATTACGTCATGAAGCCCGATCTGAACACGCTGCGACCGGTGCCCTGGCTCGAAGGGACCGCGATGGTTCTATGCGACGTTCTTGATCATCACACGCATGAGCTTGTGCCCCATGCACCTCGCGGAATGCTGAAAAAGCAGATATCCCGGGCCGAAAACATTGGGCTCACACCTATCATGGCAACCGAGCTGGAGTTCTTTCTGTTCAATGGATCCCATGATGAAATCGCGCGAGGCGGTTTCAGGGATTTGCAGCCGATCTCCAACTACAACGAAGACTACCATATCTTCCAAACCTCCAAGGAAGAGCATGTGATGCGTCCTATCCGCAATCACCTGCGCGCGATGGGAATTCCGATTGAAGGTTCGAAAGGCGAAGCGGAAGCCGGGCAGGAAGAATTGAACATCCGCTACGCGGACGCATTGGCCTGTGCAGACAATCACACGCTTTCGAAACACGCCATCAAGGAAATCGCCCATGCAAACGGGCATGCGGCAAGCTTCCTTCCAAAGTGGCATCACACGCGTGTCGGAAGCGCAAGCCATGTGCACCAATCGCTCTGGAAAGGTAAAGACAACGCCTTTTTCGATGCCGATCAGGCGCATGGAAAATCAAAACTGATGGACCATTACATGGCCGGGTTGATCGCCTACGCCGCTGATTACACCTGCTTCATGGCGCCCTACATCAACAGCTATAAACGCTTTGCCAAAGGCAGTTTCGCGCCCACTCAGACGGTCTGGTCCGTTGACAATCGGACAGCCGGCTTCCGCTTATGCGGGGAGGGGACGAAGGCCGTCCGTGTCGAATGCCGCATCCCTGGTGCGGACATGAACCCCTATCTTGCCCAAGCTGGCATGCTGGCCGCTGGGCTCGCTGGCATTGAACAAAAGCTGGAACTGCCGGACGTTTTTGCCGGTGACGCTTACTCCGATGACGACCGCAACCACATCCCACGAACGTTGCGGGACGCAAGAGAAGCACTGCTCAAGTCACAGATGCTGCGCGACGCAATGGGCGATGACGTGATCGACCACTATGCCCGCGCTGCCGAGTGGGAAATCGAAGAATTCAACCGCGTAGTCACCGACTACGAAATTGCTCGCGGCTTTGAACGCGCCTGACCGAGGAAGAAATGACTGGACGACTTAAATGTATCTCGCCGATCGATGGGTCGGTATTTGCAGAACGCCCTGCGCTCACGCGCGACGAGGCGGAAGCCGCGATTGCCCGGGCACGCCAGGCGCAGGCGGGATGGGCGGAGCGGGCGCTGCAAGAACGCATCGATCTGGTGATGGCCGGAGTTGAAGCGGTCGGGGCGATGAACGATGAAATCGTCCCAGAGCTCGCGCATATGATGGGCCGCCCGGTGCGTCACGGTGGTGAATTCGGCGGTTTCAAGGAGCGGGCAGGCCATATGGCGGCGATTGCCAAAGAGGCGCTGAACGATATCGAAGTAAGTGACGATGAAGCGTTCAAACGCTATATCAAACGGCTTCCCCATGGCGTCGTGCTTGTCGTCGCCCCCTGGAACTATCCATACATGACTGCCATCAATTCGGTGGCGCCTGCACTGATTGCTGGTAACACCGTTGTCCTCAAGCATGCCTCGCAAACGCTGCTCGTTGGCGAACGCATGGCTGACGCATTTCATTCGGCCGGCATCCCTCAGGATGCGTTCCAAAACCTCTTTCTTGATCATCAAACCACGTCTTCCCTGATCGAGGCCAACAGGTTTGATTTCATCAATTTCACCGGCTCCGTTGGTGGGGGCCAGGCAATGGAACGCGCCGCGGCAGGTACGTTCACTGGCGTCGGTACGGAGCTCGGCGGCAAAGATCCCGGCTATGTCATGGAAGATGCAGATTTGGACGCAGCAGTGGAAACACTGATCGACGGGGCAATGTTCAACTCTGGCCAATGCTGCTGCGGGATAGAGCGGATTTATGTCCATGAGACGTTGTTCGACTCGTTTGTGGAGAAGGCGGTTGCCATCGTCCGGGAATACAAGCTTGGAAATCCGCTCGACTCGGAAACGACTCTTGGACCGATGGCGCATGTGCGGTTCGCACAGGAAGTCCGTGAGCAAATTTCAGATGCGGTTGCCAAAGGTGCCAAGGCGCACATCGAAACCTTCGCAGAAGACGACGGTGGCGCATATCTGACGCCACAGATCCTCACGAATGTCACGCACGACATGCGTGTGATGCGCGAAGAGAGCTTTGGACCCGTTGTTGGCATTATGCCCGTCAAATCGGATGCCGAAGCTATCGCTTTGATGAACGATAGCGCGTTTGGGCTGACGGCGAGCTTGTGGACGCGTGACATCGATCGCGCGATCCGCATCGGCGATCAGATTGAAACCGGCACCGTATTCATGAACCGGGCAGACTACCTTGATCCTGCTCTTTGCTGGACCGGATGCAAGAACACCGGACGAGGCGGGGGTCTCTCCGTCATTGGGTATCACAATCTTACCCGCCCAAAATCCTACCATCTTAAGAAGGCCAACTGACATGAAGCTGTGGGGAAACTGGAGCTATCCGACTTCCATCCGATTTGGATCAGGTCGTATTGCGGAAATCGCCGAGGCCTGTGAAGCCGCAGGACTCAAGAACCCCTTGTTTGTCACCGACAAGGGCCTGTCTGAAATGGATATCACGAGCCGGACACGCTCGATCCTGAAAGACGCCGGACTAAGCGATGATATGTTCTCGGATGTCGATCCAAACCCCTCGGACAAGAATGTCGATGCCGGTCTGAAGTTCTATCGCGACGGGGGATATGACGGTGTCATTGCCTTTGGTGGTGGCTCCGCTCTCGATCTTGCAAAGGTCTTGGCCTTCATGGCCGGGCAAACACGCCCGCTTTGGGATTTCGAAGATATCGGTGATTGGTGGACGCGCGCGAACCCTGCCGGAATTCACCCCATTGTAGCTGTGCCCACAACTGCCGGAACCGGATCGGAAGTTGGCCGGGCGAGTGTCATCTCAAACTCGGAAAAGGATGAGAAGAAAATCATCTTCCATCCAAAGATGCTTCCCGTGCAGGTCATTTGCGATCCGGAACTGACGGTGGGTATGCCGCCATTTATCACGGCAGGGACTGGATTGGACGCTTTCGCCCACTGTGTCGAAGCATTCTCATCACCCCACTATCACCCTATGTCCCAGGGCATCGCTCTTGAAGGGATGCGGCTGATCAAAGACTACCTGCCGCGCGTCTATGAAAACGGATCGGACCTTGAGGCCAGGGCGCACGTGATGAGTGCCGCCGCCATGGGATCCACCGCTTTCCAAAAGGGTCTCGGCGCAATCCATGCGATATCCCATCCCGTTGGCGCCATCCACCACACCCACCATGGAACGACAAACGCGGTGTGCATGCCGGCCGTGCTTCAGTTCAATCGCGCCGCCATAACAGATCGGTTTGATGCCGCAGCCGCATATTTAGGTATTGATGGGGGCTTCAAGGGATTTTGCAAATTTGTTGACGATCTCAACGCTTCGATGGGCGTTCCACGAACGCTTACGGAACTTGGCGTGACGGATCCCGACATTGACCGACTTGTTCGGGACGCGCTCGCCGATCCAAGTACCGGTGGCAACCCGATTGAAATGACACCTGACAACACACGGGAGCTCATCGAGGCCTGTCTTTGAACAGGGAATTCTAGTCGTGGAACACGTTGTCCCACGGCATGTGCAAAGCAGCGATAAGAAGAGAAAAACAAGATGGAAATTGACGAACTTTCGCACATGTCGCTGCAGGAGCTTCAATCCGCCTTTGCGGAGAAGAAATTGAGCCCTGTTGAAGTAGCGCGTACCACTTTTGACCAGATCGACAGGGTCAATGGTCAAATAAACGCGCTCTATGACCTTCGGAAAGAGGCAGCACTTGCGGAAGCGGAAGCATCGGAAAAGAGGTATCTGAAGGGCGATGCGATGAGCCCTTTTGATGGCATTCCCGTATCTATCAAAGACAGCGTCAACGCAATCGGTATGAAGTGGCATCACGGAAGCGCTGTTCACGGGGAAGGCATTGTTGCCAGTTCCGATTCCCCTCCCGCTGCAAGGCTCAAGCAGTCAGGTGCCATCATCATCGGCAAGGGTGCAATGCCGGATTTCGGATTAAGCGGATCCGGAGTGAGTGGCTCGCATGGGATCGTCCGCAACCCTTGGGGTCTTGCGTGGAATACCGGTGGTTCCAGCGCGGGAGCGGGGGCCTCACTTGCTTCGGGGATCGGCATGATGTCGGTCGGATCAGATATCGCCGGATCGGTCCGGCTGCCAGCCTCACATTGTGGCCTGGCAGCTCTAAAGCCCACGCAGGGCGCCATCCCGCACTCACCTGCTTCCACGGTTCGCTCAGCTGGGCCCATCACCCGACACGCGGCCGATCTTCGCGCCTGGACGCAGCTACTGTGTGGTCCTGACGTCGCGGATCGATATTCGGTTCCGATATCAGACAATGAGGCATCAGAGGAGATCAGGATTGGGGCGACCGCCGATTTCGGATTTGGTCCCGAAGTCGAAAAGGCCGTGCTTAAATGTTTCGACACCGTTCGCGCCGAGCTCGGCAACCTTTTTGGCAAAATTGAGATTGTCACCAAACGGGCTGACTTCGATGCTTATCTTCCCATTGATGACTCGCTCAAACTGAAAGGTTGGCTTGAATACAGCTCTGCGGACCCAGAACTTCGTGAGCGAACACCCGAACCGCTCTTTGAATGGTTCAAGGAAGCACGCGATTGGGCGCCATGCAAAACGTCGGAAATCAACAAAGGCATTGAAAAAGGCGTTGCCTTTACCGTCGATCTTCTGGCAGACGTGGACTTCTTGTTGACCCCGGTGATGCCGGTTGTGAACTTCCCGGCTGAGGCGCGGGGCGTCGATCCATCGATGCCGCTCAGGCACACGACATTCACGTCGCTGTTCAATCAATCAGGCGATCCTGCCGTCACCATCTGTGGTGGTTTCGACGAAAAGGGGCTTCCGATCGGAATGCAACTGGTTGGAAAACGTCTGGATGACTTCAGACTATTGGAAGTGGCGACGAGACTTGAAGCCGCCCTGGGAATCTTTGGGCCTGGCAAACAACAGTGGCCAACAGTGCCAATCGCCTGATGAATTTGGAGCACGACATGCCGCAGAACCAACCAGAAAATCGAGAACAGCGCGCGCGCGCAAGGGCAGGGGAGATACTCCAAGCCACTCCGGAGAACTTTGTAAACCCCTTGACTGTGCTGGCCTCACCTGCCTGGCGCGGGGTTGAGGGCGACATTTGGAGAGCAAGTACCAATTCGGGTTCGATTGTTCTGAAACATTTTCACTCTGACACCGATTTTTATGTGGATACGAATGCGGCCATGGAAGGCGCCGAACAGGCCGGTAAACTTGGGATTGGTCCTGACGTTCTTGAACAATGGCCGGCGGATCAGATGTTTGCGATGGACGATCTCGGCAGCGCCTGGAGGGCAGGGGGGCTTCATGATGCTGTGGATCCGGAGATCCGGGAAAGCGTGATTTCGCAAAAAAAGGCCTTTCAGTGTTCCGCCGATCTCTCCAAATCGACCAGTATCTTCGCTGAGATTGAAGCGCTTCGCGCCATAGCGGCCGGCCACGGTTGCTTCACCCATCGAGACGTCGATGTGTTCGCGGATTTCTTCCAGACGGCGCATCAGAAACTGCAAGCCCAAGACATGGACAGCGTTCCCTGCCACAGGGACGGCAATACGGCCAATCTGATGATCGGTCCTGACAACGCCGTAAGGCTCCTGGACTTTGATCTTGCTGCGAACTGCGATCCTTTTGAAGATGTCGGCTGCTATCTGGTCGAGTTCTTTGAATCTGAAACCGATGCTCGGGGCGGTTTTGAGGAATGGCACGGCAGTTTCGATGAAGGACTGTTCCAGCGCTCGATGATTTATGGCCTCGCAGATGACATGCGTTGGGGTCTGATCGGCTCGATCATGGCCGCGACGTCTCCGCGCTCCGCCCTGGAGTTTTCAAAGTATGCAGCCTGGCGCTTTTTGCGGCTTGAAGCAAAAGCCAAGCAATCCGATGCCAACAACCGCATTCGCGCGGCAAGATAGGAGGGACTGATGAAAAGCGAACTCCAGAAGCAGCTTGATGCCGCGATCAACTCGGTGCCAGGTTGGACGCCAGACACTGTCACCGCTGAGATCCTTGATGGTGGCGTGACCAACTCCAACTGGATGGTAACGCACGAAGGCAAACAGCACTTTCTTAAGCTCTACGGAGCTGGGACCGAGAGCTTCATCAACAGAGGCGTATCGATAGACGCGGCGCGCCAGGCACACAAAATGGGTATCGGTCCTAACGTCCTTCACTACGATCCAGAAAACGGCACTGAAGTCGTCGAATTTCTGTCCGGTTACCGCGCTTCAACCAATGCTGATTTCGCACGCAAAGATTTCCTGGGAAGTGTCATTGATCTCTACGCAGCGTTCCATTCCGGTGATGCACTCGGCGAGACCAAGGACGTGTTCGCCATGACTGAAGAGCATATCGAGCAAGCCAGAGAGCTGGGCGCGCAGTTCCCTACCGATTTTGACTGGCTGATGAAGCAGTATCACAAAGCCAAGAGCGCTTTTTTCGCGTCTGGTTTGGACCTGGTGCCCTGCCATAATGATCCCATGCCGGGAAACTTCATGGTGCGAATGAACGGCGATCAAATCGATGACATGAAGCTCATCGACTATGAGTATGCGTCGAACAACGAACGCGCTTATGAAATAGGAGTCTTTCTTGCCGAAGTCTTCACTGATGAAAAAACTTCGCTGGAGATGATCGAACGATATTACGGTGAGGTTCGGCCGGAAATAGTTGCTCGGGTGACTGTCGCACGAGCTGTCGCGGACATGAAATGGGGCTCCTGGGCGGTCCAGCAACGTCAGCTATCTGATTGGGATTTCGACTATCAAAAATACGGCATCTGGAAATGCGGCCGGGCAAGAATTCTTTTCGACGATCCGCGGTGGGACGACTGGTTGAGAACGATCTAATAGCACCAAGCAAATCTTGAAACCGAGATCAAAGGGAGAACCGACAAAACAAAACCGAAAAACAAGCCTAGCCGCCTTGACGACAACCGCGGAAGTTCGTCGCCGGGACAAGCCAAAGAAGTTTTTGACAGTGTCGTTATTTGTGCCGGCGTGCATTCATCCGTTGACAGACTATTTGGCTTACGCCTTTCGAGAAGAATAATCTCGATCCGCTCGGTTTGGAGGCCTCGAACGGACAAGGAAAGCAGAGAGCGTTCGATCCCGGTCCCGTTCCCTCCGCCACTTGCCCTTGAGAAACGTTTCTCCCCATCCGGCTGCGGCCGGATTTTTCCGTTGTTTTCGAGGGTTATGCGGGTGGGGCTGAGCACCGCACATGGGTCAGGATGCCCAAAAGTGTTCTCTCCGGGCCGATATTCTCTGGACCTGTTGACTGCACGGATTTGGTGAATTTCTTGCAAACATATGGAATTATGCGAATTTTTTGACGTCCCGGCAAAGCACTTGGATGTCAGTGGCGTTCGCCGGAAGGAACAGAAATCGAACTTTGACTGATTTCGACTTGGTGGTGGATCGCTCTTTCAATGGGTTGCCAGCCCGCCTCAGCGCGGTGTGTTGCGTGACTTTCAAATGCCAGCAGATTTGGTATAGGCTAGATTGAGTATCCCCAACCAACAAGCAGGGCATTTGATGAGCTTTCTTAGCCAGCGTTACTCGGTGCCGGCGTCCACTCTTACGGGCCCAAGGGTCTACTCGACGGACCTGCATGCCTCCAACTTTCGGCCCGCGAGCCTGGATGATTTTGTTGTCACTACCGCCCGGGCGCTGAAAACGAAGATGCTCACAAAAGGTACCGTGACGGTCCATATGTCTCATCTGCTTTCGCCAGGCGGCATTCGCTTTCTGGAGGCCTTTCCTGACGCCCTTCAATGTAGGGCTTTGCTGCCAGCATTTCGCGAGGACAAGGAATCTGTCGGGGACTACGTGAACGATCATGAGGCGGCCTACCACGCAGCCGGGATTGATGAGACGCAGGTGGCGAGAATCGTGTCGTTGCTTGAGGGCTCATTCGAGCGTGTCATGCCTTGGCAACTTGGCGATGTTCATGCTCGGTATAGAGAACGTATCGTTTTCGGGCTTGTTGATCCGGGTTCGACAGCGCGCCGACGTCTTCTCGCCGCAAACGGAAATAATGAAGCGCAGATTAATTCTATTGCGGACGAGATCGCCGCAGGGGATTTTTCCGAAGATGGTTCGATGAGACGGTTCTTGAGTAGGACTGACTCAACCGTCCGACCAATTCTCGGATACTATGAACAGGCTGTTTATCACATGGTCGGGACGAGTGTCGTCAACTGCGAGTCCGGGACTGATCTTTCGCCCGCATCGACTTTTAGTGCATTAGCAGTGGCAGAGAATGATTATTCTGTAGCGCAGCCGCGCATCTCCGATATTGATGTTTTTATGCGTTTTTTCCTAGGCGAAGCATTTGAAGCGATGCAGTCAGGAGCCATGCCCGTGGCGGCATTAGACACGATTCCCTTCGAATATGTTGACCGTATTAACCAAAGGCTTCGTGATGCAAAATTTCATGAACGATACGACGAAGTCGTGAACACGGCTATTGTGAAATTGAACGTGGCCTCTCCAGAATCAATTGAGGGCTTCGATGGAGAAGCTTTCGCTGAGATGGCCTCAGCGGTCCACAAAGAGTTTGTCAGTGAGATTGAAAAGGAAGTCCGGGATTACAACTCAGTTGCCTATGAGGAGGCGCGCGCCGAGGCTATAGGGCAGACACAGAACATTGGCCTCAGCATTGCCAGTTCGGTTCCGGTGCTAGGTTCTCTCGTGACGGTGTATCAGGGCGTCAGTGACTACCGGAGTTTTCTGGACGCTGCACACAGGGCAGGCGACCTCGCGACACCAGAAGGCTTTCAAACGCTCGGCCCGGAGAAGAAAAAAGAAAATCTGAGGGAAATCATCGATAAAGCTGAACTCTCTGAGACCTCAAAAACGCAACTACTCGATGGCGCGAAGCTGCTCTGCGACTTCAATGCTGAAAAGGTTGCGCGACTTTGAGTCGATCAGAGCGCCGCTCAAGGCTCATTTTTACCTTCTCAGACCATGGGCTGTTCAGAAGCCATCCCTTAAAGGCGCACTCATAGCGGTGATAGTAGCCACCATCGATATCTTGTTCGAGCGCGTGACCATACTTCGCGAGCGGTCGAAAGTTTTTCTCACTCTCAAACAGCGCGCGAAGCTCTCTGTTGAGCCATGCATCGCTCATGAGCGTGTTCCAAGAGGGCACCATGTGCTTCAACTGAAAACTCCAACGTCTCAATTACATTGCATACTACACCAGATTTCTTACTCAATCTAGTCACTGCCGCGCGTTCGCAGACCTGGTTACTCAGTAGGAACAGGTGCTGCGTCCCTAATTCACGCTGGACCTCTTCGGGGTTAGGTCGTTCAACGCGAGGCCGCCTTCATTGTGCGCTGTTGCAAGAAATCTCCGTCTGCTGAGATCTGGTCGCGACGATCTTTGTGCCAAGCTGTGGGAGACACGAAAGGTGAGCAGACGGTATTCGAAAAAAATTCTAAGGGGCCTAGCGCAGCGTGCGATCGTTACCAAGGGTCAGGCTTGCCGGAACATGCTCTAAGTTGCCCGCTGCCCAGACTGCGACAGGACAGAAGATTATTCCTACGAGCGCGAGAGTCTGTCCAGCATGCGGTCGATTAGGCTCTTTGCAGCTACCTGATTGACCGAGCAGTCATAGATCATGTCGAAGACCTCCTTGTAGGTTGCACGCTTGCGCGCGGGCAAGCTCTCGAAGATGTCCCCTTCGGCTTTTGTGGCATGGATATCGACCGCTTTCTCAATCGAAGCGAGGCGACTCCTCATCGCGCGGCGGTCTTCATCTTCGAAGAGATCAAATTCCACGGCCTTGCGCATCTCGGCGAGGAGCGTCCCAATCTCAGCCTTGATCGACTTGGCAAAACGATCAGACACTGCACCTTGCTTCAATACATCAAGCTTCTCATAGATTTTGTCGGCAGCAAGTTCGAATGTTTTAAGACGATTTCTCTTTTGAGAGGACACACGGCACTCGCGAGCAACTTCTGCGCCCACTGGCCGCAAATGGGTGATGATGTTGTCAAAATGCGCATTGCTCTCGAACTCATCGCGACGGCCGTTCGGAACCACCCGCCCGTCCAGAATATGAACTTCACCTATGGTCCATGAACAAAACCGGTCTTCAGGGAATATCTCATGGAATAGCCGGTCGTGACCGACTTGGATGTTTCCTACGCGCGCGCGAAGGCCGCGTACGCCTTGCGCAGACGGGATCGCTCCCTGATATTCGTGATGGATCAGCCAGCCAACAGCCGCTGTGTCACCGTCAATGCTCTCAATCTCGAAGGTTTTCAGGCTCCGAAGTGACGCTGTCTTCGTATCCGAGTATACTACCTGATCGCGATAAGGACGGTAAACCGGCGCTTCAGCGTCATTGATGTGAACATGATAAGATTTTCCGGCACGCCCGTGCGGACCCAGCGTCTCGGCGATCTCCTCGCCGAACGAAAAGGTAGGCGCAAATGGACAAGGACAGACCTGGCTGACGAACGCTTCAATCTCGATTTCATTTAGTAGCCGGTCATTGGCAATCCGGCGCGGTTTAATAAGCTCGACCTCGAAGAAATGCGCAGGGAAGTCCTCAGGATCTAGTTTCTTGAGCGTGACAGCCTCCCGCACAATTGTGCGCAAGTCGACATCGCTGTCGTTTGAGGCCAGCATCCGTTTGATCACGCGACCGTCCCATACCGCTTCAAGCACGCTGGTGTCGCCGTTGGCGCGTGAGCGAAAGACGAGCTGTTGAACATAGCCAAGACCGGACAGGCGGCCAACACCACGAAAGCCGCGCGCATCTGTACCGCGCTTTTCACTTGCCCCGAATGACAACATTCGCGCGGGAAAATCCTTGTTGCACAATCCCTTGCCGTTATCTCGAATTACGACCCGGCGGTCGATATGATCAAGGTTGATCTCGATAAGCCCCTGATCGATGGAGGGCAGCAAACCCAAGGCGACTGCATCGTCGATAGCATCGGTAGCATTCTGAATATATTCACGGAAGATTGAGAGCGGGTTGACATACATTGAGCTGCTCAAGAGTTCCAGCACGTCCTTGCCAACGAAGACTTCCGCATCTTCGTGACCTTGGGCTTCTATCTTTGCCGATTTGATCATGCTGTTTTCCAATTCCCTGTCGCTCTTTTACGCGCAAACTTCCGTAGTCGTCTTTGGTTGAATTTTTTTGATAGATCCTGGCTGTACATCCTGATCGGTCAAAGCAGCGTCTTCGACCCTTTCATCATCAGGCACAAGGTAGCCATTGATGTCTTCTACGCGACGGCGTTTCTGGGCTTCCCAAATTCGTGCCTCATCCGCCTTCGGCAAAGGTACAAAATACCGCGCGGCATCTCGTAACTTGCCAGCTGCCAAGTCATTCAGGTCGTGCACGTATTCATTTTTGTCGCGACTGCACAGGTAATCGAGAAGTTCTGTCCGTTCATCTTCACTGAGTGCCGCCATAGTGGATTGGAACGATTCGAATTCTGCACGCCCATCATATTGCTCGAACCAGTAGCGATTGAAGATGTAGTGATGCGGGCGCAGCAATATGCCCTTGAACTCTTCATAGGTATCACCGTAGGCCTTGCGGAAAAAATCCGGTGCTCCACTGACAACACCGTGCGTCGCCTGCAGTATCACCTGCATCGAACGCAGGTAATAAGAATTCCATTTTTTCCCAACATGACCTCGGTCTGCCCGAGTTACCGGCTGATAACGCATTGGGAAGGAGAAAATGCGAATGCCGAGTTCTTCATTCAAAGTCACGTTCAGCCGCATTCGCGCAAACAGGTCTGCCGGGTTGTCGTGAAAATTATACAGCATATAGTTGGATAACTCTGTAATCCCAGCTTCGGCTGAATAGCGGATTGCTTGCTCATACGGCTTCTTAACTCCGAGATGATCGAAGGCAATCCTCAGTGGCTTTAGTGCAATTCGAGAAAGTTGCTGCAAGTACATTGGGTCCTTGCAAAGGATGCGTGCATCAACCCCCTGGTTGAAGTCCACCCGACGCTGCAACTCGTATCGCCCGCGTTTCAGTTTTGCTCCGCGCTCGAAGCCCAAATCAATAATCTCGGAAATGATATCTTTGAAGTTGGCCGAGGCGACCACGTTGTTGTCCATCAAAGTTAGGTCGCGCTTCTCGCCGTATAACTTGCTTACACCCTCAACGATCTCCGTCAGTGAGTTAGTGTCACGCTGCCCACCCTCAAGTGTTGGCACGCCGCAGAAAGCGCATTTGCGCACACAACCGCGCGAAGCATAAGTGAAATACGCATCGGATACAGGGTACTGATACTCGATGTGGTCTAAGATGCTGTAGTCGGGGACAAGGTCTTCGATGGGCTTGCCGTGAATATCATCTGCATAGAGTTCTTCATCGAACGGGTCGAGGCCGAGCGAGACTGCCGGTGCTTCGCCCAGCAAGCCCTTGATGAAACGCACGCCACGCCATCTTGGCTCTTCGATATATTTGTCATGCATGTCCGAGCAGAAGGTGTCCGACAAAAAACTCCGACATTTCGCACTGACTCAACATCTGACACTCTCCCCCCGATTGTAGCCAAAGCCGTCGAACTTTTTTCACATAACCTTGAATTCCCGCTTTCGTCGCGTGAAGTTGCTGAAATAATCAGAACTTCTCAGCGGCACCTGGAAAGAGTGTTCAATTTGGCGGTAGAAGAGCCGCCCATCAAATATTATCGACGCCTCAGAATGCTCGCGGCGCGCCAATTGGTGATTTATTCACGTAAGCCTTTAATTTCGATCGCTTATTCGGTCGGATATGCTTCTTCATCGTCGTTTTCTCGGAATTACCGCAATCAGTTCGGAGTAACCCCGCGGGAGGAGCGCATAAAATTAAACCGGTTCCGAGTAACGGGCAGCCGACCGTTACCCTCAAAGTGAAACTAAACCTGTAAGGTGCGGTTTCTCGCGGGACATCCTGTTTGATGATCGAAGCTTGGCTCTGTCGCAAATTTGGACTGTTAGTTGACTTAAAGCGGTTCTGTCGCAAAGTTCGAGAGGGAGCTATAAAATTAAAATATTGCTCTTCTTCTGATCGGATATCGAGCTCAATCTTAGGTGCTGTCAAAGGAAACTGACTTGAGACCGGCAGGGCGGTTTCGTAGCGTCAGTGAATGACTAAACCTGATCCATTTCGTTATTTCAAAACTAGCCGAGAAATCATCCGTCTGGCGGTGATGATGTACGTCCGTTTTCCTCTGTCCCTTCGAAATGTTGAGGATTTGCTGCACGAGCGTGGCATCGATGTCAGTCACGAAGCGGTCAGGTATTGGTGGCATCGGTTCGGTCCAATGTTCGCGACGGAGATCCGAAAACGCCGAATTGCCGGCATGAAATCGAGCAAATGGCGCTGGCACCTCGAAGAGATGTCCGTGAAGATCAACGGCGAGAGGCACTACCTTTGGCGTGCTGTAAATCATGAGAGCGAAGTCTTGGAAAGTTTCGTGACAAAGACGCGCGACAAGAAGGCCGCGCTAAAATTCCTAAAGAAAGCAATGCCTAAACACGGTCGACCCGAGGTGATCGTCACGGACCAGTTACGCTCATACGGCGCCGCGCTGAAAGAGATCGGTGTCGCCGACAGGCAGAAAACAGGCTGGTGGATGAACAACAGGGCGGAAATTCGCATCTGCTGTTTCGACGACTGAAGAGGGCTATGCTTCGTTTCAGACGAATGCGAAGTTTGCAGAATTTCGCCTCCGTCCATGCCTCAACTTACAACCCGTTCAATTCGGAAAGAAGCCTTCACTCACGACCCAGTTTTAAACTTAACCGTGCCGCCGCTCTTGCTGAGTTGCGCGGGCTCAACGTGAACTAAGGGACTATGTCGCTGTCCTTGTGGAGACTGGTTCGAATTGGTCTGCCAGCACCGCCACTAAACTATCTTAATATATTGAAATAAAAGTATTATCTTCGGTTATGAGAAGTGCATCCCCCTAAATGTCCCCCATAAAAACAAAGACTACCTCGGAATAAGCAGGACTCTAGAAGTGTAGTGGTACAGTGAGCGCAGGCAATGATTTCTTGAATTTGAGGCATTTTTGGTTGCATTGAATGTTGGAAACACTTTTTTCTGAGGGCGCTACTTTAGTCTTTTTTGTTGGCAAAATCAGATGACCAACCTCTACAACACCCGCCCCGCGTGGCTCGACCACGCCCACCGTACCTTGGACGAAGCCGTCGCCGAAGCTTACGGCTGGGGTGACGACTGGCGGGCGGATGTGTTGACTGATGACGAAATCCTCGCCCGCCTGTTCCAACTGAATCAGGAACGGTAAGCTGGATGAGGAGTCCGCAGCCCTCGTTCAACTCCAAAGGAAAGTGGGAACATGGATGTGTGAAAACGGCTTGGACCTGCCACGCTTTAATGCCGCTCCGGTTGCTCATTTAAGCGGCCTTTTGTTCAAAAGCCAATGGGGCTTTCCAGCCTAAAGCCGAGTGTCAATCCCGGAGCAAAAAGGGACCACGCGCCGGTGTAAAACTGGGCCATTTG
>CAZMNO010000022.1:0-49081 GCA_964567685.1 uncultured Rhodobacter sp.
AGCGAGGCCCCGCGTCAACCCTTCAAATTCGGCTTTCCCATGACTCCGAGTATAAGTTCTTTTTTACCAATTCCATCAAGTCTCTGGGACAGGAGAGCGACCTGTCGGCCTATGTTGTTCAGCAGCAAATCCGAAAACTGATCAGTGACGAGATGCCGGAAATGATCCTGTCGGACGAAAATATAACCAAACTGTTGCGTCAAAGCGGAGTTGACATCGCACGCCGGACTGTAGCCAAATACAGACAATGCCTGAAAATTCCATCTTCAGTTCAGCGGCGCAGATCAAAGCGGGTTCTTTGAATGCGGTGCACTGGTACCGGATTCTCGGATATGATTGGAATGTCCGGCAGAATACGGCCGACAGGCCCCAACTCCCAGAACTAAGAAGGAGACATAATGCGGTATCAGGTTAGCGGTAAACACATAGATATTGGTGACTCATTGCGCGAGCATGTGGAAACCGAACTGGGCGAAGTCGTCCGCAAATATGCCGAACGCCCTACGGACGCAAATATCATTTTTTCTAAAGACGCGACTGAATATGTATGTGAAGCAACAGTACATCTGTCCACCGGTCTGACGACTCAAGCCAAAGCTCATGCCTTTGATATATATGCGGCTTTTGAGCAATGCTGCGACAAGATTGAAAAGCAGATGCGGCGATACAAGCGGCGGCTCAAGGATCATCACAAAGACCGTGAATCACCAGTTGAATCTTTGCTTGCTTCGTCCTATATCCTCGCCGGATCAGGAGAGGATTCAGACGAAGCTGAACCTGACTCTCTGCAGCCGATTATCGTGGCCGAAATGGAGACCAAGATTAATTCGCTTTCGGTCGGCGAAGCTGTGATGCAGATGGAATTGAATGGCGCACCCGTGCTTGTGTTCAAAAATGAAAGGCATGACGGGTTGAATGTGGTATACAGGCGCGAAGACGGCAACATCGGCTGGATCGATCCTTCGATCAGCCACTAAGGCCGCCACGCCTATGTGATTGAGGCTGGAAACAACGCGATCGGAAACGATCCCCAGGTAAGAAGAGACACTATGGAACTTTCTGAGATCCTCAAACCAGAGGCCGTGAAATCTGTTAGCCGCTCAATCAGCAAAAAGCGGCTGTTGCAGGAATTATCCTCGCAGGTTTCCACGGTCTATGGCATCAGCGCTGATCTTGCGTTCGACGCCTTGCAGGAACGGGAAAACCTGGGCCCAACGGGTGTTGGCGAAGGGGTTGCTATTCCTCACGCGCGAATCGAAGGCATTGAAAACGTCGTTGGCGCCTTTTTCCGTCTGGAAAAACCGCTGGATTATGATTCCGTTGACCGACTGCCGGTTGACCTGGTGTTTGCGTTGTTTGCACCGGTCAGTTCCGGGGTGGATCACTTGAAAGCACTGGCCATGGTCTCGCGGCTTTTGCGCGAACAGGCGGCGCGGGCGAAACTGCGCGCCAACGACGATCCGTCAATCCTGTTTGCCATCCTGACCGAAATCGCCACACCTAAGGCAGCTTAATCAGCTTGGAAGAATTGCGCCTTACGGGCGCCAGTCCTCAAACCCAAAGCTCAGATAGTCGCGCAGATACACATCGCGGGTCTTTTTCTCGATTTCCTGATCGTAAATGTCAGTCAAGGCAAACGGCGCGCTGGGCTCCGCTGAAGGGCTGATATCTATCGGCGTAAGCCCAGTAAGCGATTCCAGATAGGCCAGCGAAGCTGAGAGGTTGGATTCGTGAAAGACGTGCCCGAGCGGAGCAACGGTGGTGAAACCTTGGATGACAGCGCTTTGACTGGCCCAGGCCTGATCAATTCTAAGGCTGGTCTGATTGGCAAGATTGGCCTTCAAAAAGGCAAGGAATGCCAGAAATGCAGCCTTATGCGCCACCAGATCATACCCCCCGGCATCTGCACCTTTTTTCGGGATCGGCACCTTGTAGTCACGAATGACCGCCTTGCGCAGGTCGCGATACGCCCCATGGGCGTCTGACAGGATATACTCACAAAAACTGAAATAGGCGCGTGCAACCGGATGGCGCAGCACGGTAAAGCTTTGAAAATGCGGATGATCGCGCCACCATTGCCGCAGTGATTTCTGGTTGAAACCCTGCGCAAGTTCGTTTTCAGCAACCTTGTCATGAGCCGCCAGCCAGTCAAGAACCGGTTGCACAGGCGATGCCTTGATTGGCGCAAACAGAAGAGGTGCCGTATTGCCACCGACATAGCTAGGCACCGCCGCACCGCGCCGCGGCTCGAAATTCGGGGTTCGGGACAGGGCCAGAAAATCCATCTCGCCCAGCGCTTTGGTCATTTCCGCGACATTGGTCACCTTATTTTCAAGTGCTGGCGAATTCTGCCGCTTGAGCGATTTATCAAGGCTTTCAACCTGCTGCTCTGACCCTAGAAACCGCGCGAGGCCGTTCAAGACATCGAGCGAGTTTAGATCGTCATAATTGATATAAAACGCGGTTTGACCACTGATCTGCAAGGCGTTCAGCAACCTGACCTGAAACTGCTGCGCATTTTCCAGATATTGCGCAAATTCACCCGCATCAAAATCGACCTTGGCGGTTTTCTTGTGCTTTATGTTGGTCAGCTTCCACTGCCCGGTCACACCCGCAATCTTGCGCGATACATAGCAATCAAGCGGATTGCGCGTCAGGATTATCTTGCCGCATTCACTATCGTTCAGACAATGTTGAAGGATGCGCGGGTCATGGTCGTAAAAGAATCTGAACCCGGGAATTATACTTTCATCCTGGCCTTTGATCGCTTCAAGAAGCTGAAACGGATCTTTTTCACGGGCGTTCAGGGTGATACCCAGCAATTCATCTTTTTTTGCACCACCAACAAAGTGCGGGTTAAACAGCTCGCCATAGCTTTGCAGATCGGCAAACTGGTTCAGGTTTGCCTCCAGAAAATTGGAACCTGTCCGCATTTCCGCAAGCATGATGAAATAACTGAATCCGGGTTTTGCCATCAGCGCACAACATAGGGTTTGGCGGGTGGCCTTTTGATCGCGGGCAGATCACCCAATGGAAAATCACCGACCGAATGGGGATTCATCCCCTCGTTTTTTAGGCGCTGCACGAACTGCCCAAAACCAGTCAGATTGGCCATTTTGGGAACTTCGGTCAGCTTGCGACTGGCCCCCGGTTCAAGACCATCAAGGATGGATTGCAGGATCGGCATAGGGTCTTCGACAAACTCCGCCAACGTCCAGACCTTTACCCGCGCACGAGTCTCGTGCTTTTTCAGCGCGGTGACATGTGCCGGTCACCACGAAGATGCTCGCGTTGGGATCGGAGCAGACGAATTTGCTTATCTCCTGCTTATCAGACGGGCCGAACTGAAAACTCTGATGTTCGCCCTGGGTGTTCCAGATCAGGTTGGCAAGAAACTTGTCGGGGTCATAATCGCGCAGTTTGGCACTGTTGGACAGACAGCCATTATAGACATCGGCCCCCCCCGGAAAACTTGACCTCGCTCTTGTCAAACAAATGGCCATGAACCCGCGTTCCCGTACGTTTCTCCAGCCAGCTTTCGAAATTCGAGAAAAGGTCACTGAACCCCTCATAAACCGAATAGGTCGTGCAGGTCTTCTGCAGCGCCCACATTTCGGTGCGGGGATATCTGCTTTGCATTTTCAGCCCGGCGCGACCCCTTGTTCGCTGCTCGTTGGCGCGGGCAAAAATGCGGTCGAGCTTGCGCGGGTTTGGCTCGACCTTGGCAAGAGTTTTCAGTTCATCCCCCAGGAAACGACGGTAAAGCTTGTTGGCGCGCGGCCAGATTTTTCGCGCCACAAAGCAATCTGACCGCTGCAGCAATTGCAGGTGATCATCGTAAAACACATGCGGCTTTCCCTGAAAATCAAATCGCGAAAGGGTCAGTGAACGACTTTCGATATTGGTTGAATGTTTCCTTACAAGCGATTGAAAATACGCCTCATCCGGAATCCATACCTTGCTGAAATACTTGTCTTGGCGAGCGCGATCAGGGTCTTCAAGTATCGCCTTTAATGTGGTTCGGGTCAGGCACCACCATTGCGAGCCGAGATGTGGCTCAACACCTTCCGGAATCCTGCGAGAATAGCCTACTCGGCGTTGAACGCGCACATATCCGTCAAACAGCCGCCGGTGTTTTTTCCACGAAAACGGGAACCGCAAGGTGAACCTCTCAAGATCAAGGCCGCCAACTGTCCAGGTCACTTCCTCCGTGGTGACGGACTCGATGAAATCGGTGTCCGGCTGATTGTCCAGATACGCGTTCAAATCTTCCAGTGGGCGCAAGGGCAGGCAGGAACCGCTGGCCAGAAAGACATGCGATACACCAGGAAAGCCATCCAGCAGAATCTGCGCCGCATCCAGCGTTGCTGAGACGATAGAAAACTTGCCCCAGTCACAGGATCGTCTGTCAGCAAATCGGATGTTCTGGAACTTAGTCAGTTGCGCCTGCATGTCCTGATAGTCATCGCTATCGGCCCGTTCATCGACATGGATAACAACCGGACTGTCGCGCTGGGCCCAATAGCCCGCAACCTGGGCCACGCGGTCCAGATCCTGATGGGCCAGAATGATAAAGCCGACTCCCATACCGACCGCCTTAAATCCAGTTTCCCTTGGACATCAGCCCAAGGATTTCAAGTTGCCGCCAGTTGATATATTTCTCTGACCAGCGGCACCAAAGGCTCGGGGAATTCTTCAGTCCTTTGGTATAGGCCTTGTATTCGTGACTATTGGCAAAATGTTGTTTGCGCTTGAGTTCCTCATAGGATTTTTCTGAAAATGTGTTCAGAAACTTCGTGTGCAACAGGCACCCTGAGGCTTTTTCGCCCCCCCATTCGTCGTAAACCAGGTTCAGCCCGCGTGGCAAAAGCATATGGGTCGAGCTGATATAGACGTTTCCACGTGTCCATTTGACCAGCGGGATCTTGTTGAGCGCTGGTGCGCGTTCGGGTTCGTTGGCAAAAAACATCCGGGCGCGGGCGCCGCCCTGAATCCACAGATTTCCGTATTTTGCATTGCGTGAAAGCACGTAATTGCCGGCGTCGAAATACTCGGTCACCTCAAACGGGTTCTGACCTTCGGTGTAATTTGCCTCGTTAAGGGGTGCTTTGGGGTACATATCCACCAGCATTGCGCCAAATGACTTGATCGAGGATGCATCCAGCCAATCCGTCAGCGCCCGCAACGGCCTTGAATCGCAAAACGGGTAGACAAAGAACTCATCCACATCAACGACAAGATTCCAGTGCCCGATGCCATAACGCGATTGCAGGGCGTTCAGCCAATCCACACCAAATTTCGACCGTTTGTAGCTTTGCGCCGTTGTCCAAAGCGAGACATCGGGCTGTTCCTGTAAGAATTCCCCGGTGCCATCCTCAGAATCATTATCAACAAAGATAAACTGGTTGATCCCCAGATGCCGGTAATATTCCAGAAAATAGGGCAGCCGAATCCGTTCGTTTCGAAGTGTGCAGAACAGAAGAATGTCGTCAGCTGCTATTTCTGAAGTGCGATCCACGACATTCTGCAGCTCCCTGCGTTTGCGCAGGGAACGGACGCGTTTGCGCTTGCGTTCAAGTCTCAGCCTGTATGTGCCAAGCGCACCCAAAGACCGACCCCTTTCTTAATCGTCAATAAGACCCGCTTACACGCGGACAGCCTTTCAGACGAATCTGAAGATCCGGTCAAAGTGCCCTTTCCAGTCTGGTAATTTTACCGACCTGCCCCGCACTTGCCTCTCAACTTCCGATTCTCGTTGCCGACCTGCCCGCTCGAGAATTCCTTGGCTCCAAGCGTAGGAGTTATCCACATTCAAGTAAAGTGGGTAATCTCCTAATATTTCACGATAAACGTCATTTTCGCCACAGAGGATGGGCACGCCGTGACGGGCGGCCTCAATCAAGGGCAATCCAAATCCTTCGACGAAACTGGGAAAAAGCAGGCCCCAGCTATGTGCCAGCAATCTATCGACCGCTTCATCTGCAAGGTCGTTGTGTTCAAACACGTGATTTCGGAGTGTAGGATCGGTATCCAACATATTGAAAACACTCGCATTATTCCAACCTCTCCGCCCTATAATGTGAAGCTTGGGAATTTCACCTGGTTTCATATTGCGGACAAAACCCTGCCAGATCTCCAGCAACATCGCGTGGTTCTTGCGAGGCTCAATGGTGCCCAACGTGACGAATTCTGGGTTTTCTGTCGCATTTTCATATAATTGACCGTTGGGCAGATCGTCGGTACCCAAATGGGCGACGACACTTGCAGGCACGCGGCCAAAGCCTGAAAACAGCGTTTCAGTTTCGCTGCGGCTTCCGCGCGAATTGTAGATCACGATATCTGACATTTCAGATACGCGCTGAAGGTCCTCGCTGAACCGTTTGGTAACTTCCGGGCGTGAATATTCGGGGTAACTAACCGGTATAACATCATGAATAAAAACAGTAATACTTGAAGCGGGGTTCGCCCGTACTGCGGCCAGAACCTCCTGCCTCAGATTACTGTGACCGACATTGAAATACTGAACGCCATCCGGGAAGGTGGCTTGAATACAAGGGCTTATGTTGGCTGCGCGACAGCGTGTGCTGGCCGATTGCCAGAGATTGACCATTGCGCTGCGGTGAGGCTGAGAATGCGCGCCCAAAATGGCGGTTCGCAATTTAGATGAACTCCATGGTTCTACCTATTGATTTTTCGCAATATTGAGGAACCAGTAACCTTGCCGAAAATGGCATATGACCGGGGGAGTCTTGCCAGAAAGTACGCTGGTTCCGGCCGGTTCAGAAATTCCGCAAAATAGGCTCTTTCAACCCGATCGATCCCGGTCAGCGGCCCCTGACCCACACGCGAGATCAGCCGTGAGATATCCAGAAGCCGTGGGGTCACTCATGCCTCGTAATTGCCTGTCTGATGCCAGCGCCACGCATCCTTGATCATTTGCGCCAGTGTCGAGCGGTCGGGGGACCAGCCAAGTTCATCGGATGCCCGGTTGCTGCCGCTGACAAGCTTGGTGCAGTCACCGGGCCGGCGCTCGCCTATTTCATGGGGTACTGTCTTGTTCGTTACAACCCGGCTTTCATCGATAACCTCTTTCACCGAGAACCCTTTGCCGGTGCCCAGGTTAAAGACCCGACTGCCTTTGCCCTGAAGCAACCAGTCAAGACCCTTCAGATGCGCGTCCACCAGATCGCTGACATGCACGTAGTCACGAATGCAGGTTCCGTCAGGGGTGTCATAATCGGTGCCATAAATCGTCAGCGCATCACGCCGGCCGATGATTGCGTCAAGGATCAGGGGGACAAGATGCGTTTCGGGCCGGTGAAACTCGCCCACCTCTGCCTCGGGATCAGCACCTGCCACATTGAAGTAGCGGAAAATCACGCTTTCCAACCCGGCGCTTGCCTGAAAATTCGATAAAAGCGTCTCTATCGCCAGTTTTGATGCACCGTAAGCATTGATCGGGTGTTGTTCGCAGGATTCATCAAGCAACACGCCATCCTGCTCGCCATAGGTCGCGCAGGTGGACGAGAAAACCATTTTTCTACACCCAGCCGCGACCATCGCCTCAACCAGAGTAAGCGAGCCTGTCAAATTGTTGTGCCAATAAAGCCCGGGCTCGCGCATGGACTGGCCGACATCCGACAATGCGCCGAAATGCATAACCGCAACCGGTTTGTACGTATCAAAAACCGCGTCAAGCCGCGGCCGGTCGCAAAGATCGCCCTGCTCCAGGGGGCCAAACTTGACAGCATCCGCCCAGCCGGTGCTCAGATTATCATAGGCAACGGGCGTATAGCCGTTTGCTTTCAACGCTTTACAAGCGTGCGAGCCAATGTAGCCTGCACCGCCGGTAACCAGAATATTTGCCTGACGACCGCCCTTCATTTCGCTACCCTGTTATTCTGCCGCCTGTCGCGCAGCCATCAGATCGCTCAGAAAAGCGGCAAACTCATCTCGCAGGTCTTCCCGCTCCAACCCAAAGGCAACGGTTGCCTGTAAAAACCCAGCTTTGGAGCCACAATCATAGCGCTGGCCTTCGAATTTATAGGCGTGAACATTGTCTGATGAGGCGATTTCTCTGGCTATGGCATCGGTAAGCTGAATTTCTCCCCCGGCGCCAACCATTTTCTTGTTGAGGTTCTGCAAAACACCGGGTGTCAGAATATAGCGCCCGATCACGGCTATATTTGAGGGCGCATCGGCGGGATCCGGTTTTTCGACCATGCCCTTGACTGAAAAGAGGTTGCCGTTTTGCTCGCCAACATCCAGCAATCCGTAGGAAGAGGCGCTTTTCTGTGGAACTTCCATAGCGGCAACCATATTGCCGCCGGTTTCCTCATAAGCTTCGACCATTTGCTGAAGGCAGGGTTTCTGCGCTGCAATCACATCATCGGGTAAAATCACCGCAAAGGGTTCGTTTGCAATCAATCGGCGCGCGCACCAAACTGCGTGACCCAGGCCCAGCGCTTCACGCTGGCGAACATAGGCGATTTCACCGCTTTCCATGGTTGTGCGTTTAAGGATTTGTAAAAGGTCTTTTTTGTTGTTCCTCCTGAGCGAGGCCTCAAGCTGCGGGGCGCCGTCAAAATAATCCTCCAGCGCGCCTTTGCCGCGGGATGTGACAAAAATGAACTCTTTGATCCCGGCGGCACGCGCTTCGTCAATCGCGTATTGGATCAATGGCCGGTCAACCAGCGACATGATTTCCTTGGGAATGGACTTCGTTGCGGGCAGAAACCTCGTGCCCAGCCCGGCAACAGGAAAAATGGCTTTAATAACCTTGTTTTTCATTTCTCAATACACCTTAGAACAGATACGCGCTCGTTCAATTTTCCTACTAGTTACCCAATATGGAGTAAATAGGGCAAAACCCCCACAAATCGTCAAGCCTGAAGCTCTTCTGTTGCCGTTTCCCGAAACTGCCTTTTTGTTGATGCCATTTTTCTTAATGGCCGGATCTTGGCGAGCCGTGCCTTTTCTTTGGCGGCCCGTTTTTGCAATGTACCGATCTGAAACAATCCGCCTTGCCGATTGGACCGGCCAAAAATGCCCCCGGTCTGAATCCAGTATCCCTTGGGGCTGAATGTCATCTTGTGAAATCGCGTAGTCAGCGAGAAGCGAAATACGGTTACTGAAACGCCTTTATCCACCAGCTCTGCAACGGCGTGCCTGACCCTGACCCATTGCAAAGGTCTGCAAACAACCGCAGCGAAATCAATATGTTGGTTATTCTCGGGAAACCGTCTGAACCCGCCTTCTTTCATTGCTGCCCCGAACGGGTTTGGCTGTTTTTCTCTCTTGCGACCTTCGGAAATCCCCGTTTCCAGGGTGCCCAGCAACCTTCCAACGTCAAAGGGCTCGATTTTGCCGATCAGCATGTATTCAGTCAGTCTTTTGCGCTGCGCCTGGAAAAATCCGTCGATTTCCGAAGCATACTTGTCAGCAGATCCGTGCTTTTGCACGAAATAGGCTTTGCTGGCCCCGATCTGTCGCAAATCCCTGGGCACACGGCCGCCCGTTCTTGAAGTATTGCCGGCAAAACCATGGTGAACCTGAGCCAGTGGCACCAGCGCGGTTTTCCAACCAGCCAGCCCAATACGATAGTTAAGATCGGTCTCATCAAGGAAATAGTGGTAGTTTTCATCAAAACCGCCGAGTTTATACAATAATTCACGCCGAAACGCGCAATTGGTGCCTTCGGTCTTGATACCCGATACCGCGTCGCCAGCCAGGATGACCGGCTCCTCTCCCTCAAGGTTGAATGCCGACTGATTGCCGTAACGATCAAACCGGCTGGCCTTCCACTGATAGGATATGCCGTTTCGCCCGCGCACATATCCGTCTGCTGCACCAACTTCGGGGTTATCAAACGCGGCAATCAGGTGAGTAAGCCAGGTGGGTTCGGGAACCGCATCATCGTCACAAAAGGCAACGATATCGCCTCTCGCAAACTCAATACCTTTGTTGCGCGCTGCAGAAATGTTGGGTTTGTCAAACGGTACGTATTTGATCCGATCAACCCCATGAACCGGTGGCATCAGGCTGGTCGGGTTGGTGTCCGAGACGACGAGAACTTCGAATTCGGGATATTGCAAGAAACGCAGGCTGACCAGTAAGCGCCTTAACTCGGCTGGTCGTCGGCGGCTGACGACCACAAGGCTGACGTTCAGCGGTCGCTTCATTCAATCCCCATTTCAGCCAACTTCGTTTCGATGCGCTCAACGTCTTCGGGGTTGTTCAGTTCCCAAAAAGCGCGGCCTTTGCCATCGACCGTGACACAGTGAACCGGCCAGCCATTTTCCATGAACCGAAGCTGCTCCAACCCTTCCCATTTTTCAAGGGGTCCTGCAGGCCAGGTCAGGTATTTTGCCAGCGCTTCTGGGCGGTAGGCATAGACTCCGACATGGTGAAAAACCGGCACTTCATTGTCATCGGCAATTGGACGACCGGTAAACGGCAACACTTCCTTGCTGAAGTAAAGCGCCTGACCCCTGTAATCAAATACGGCCGTTGTTCCGCCTACCCGTCCATTTCGCCTGTCTTCAAGAAAACTTGCCAACGCTCCCGCATCGCATCGCAACACCGGGGTTGCAACGGCCATCTCCTTGTCTTTGGTCATTGCCGCCACCAGATCCTCGACGAACCAGTGGGGAGTCAGGGGGGCGTCACCCTGCAAGTTGACAACGATATCGTATGGCTCAGACAGACGTGAAAGTGCGTCGGCGCAACGCTCCGTGCCATTTGCACAATCTTCAGATGTCATAACAACTTCGGCACCGAAGCTTTTGGATGCGTTAGATATTTCTTCGCCATCCGTTGCGACAACAACGCGATCGACTCCCTCTACAGACTTGGCTGCTTCCCAGCTGCGCTGGATGAGGGATTTTGCAATCCCTGTACATCCCCGTAATTCCGCCAATGGCTTTCCCGGGAAACGAACGGAGGCATAGCGTGCCGGAATGACAATCAGGACAGACATCGCTTACCCTTTGTGAAGCTCAACACCGGGTGCATAGGCAATGAAGAACGGATTGGCATAATCAGCTTTGCCGTATTTCAGCGGCGAGTGGTCATCAAAGCGGATAACCTGCCCACCGGCACCTCCCAGCACGGCATGGCCTGCCGCAGTATCCCACTCCATCGTCCGCCCAACGCGCGGGTAAAGATCAGCCTCGCCGGTCGCAACCAGGCAGAATTTCAGCGACGAACCGGCGCTTGCGCTGTCTTTGACATTGTATTTGTTGATGTAGTCATCAGTTGCCTGATCGCGATGCGATTTCGAGGCGACCACGATCAGGTTGCTGTTATCCGGATCGGCCACCTTGATCGCTGCTGTTGGCCCGACCACTTCAAGCGCGTGATCACCTGATTCCTCGACCGACTGGCCTGCCGCGTCGGTATAGAACAACCGTTTTTTTGCAGGTGCATAAACAACGCCGCGCACCGGAATGCCCTTCTCGACATAAGCGATGTTTACCGTGAAATCGCCGCGCCGATTGATGAATTCCTTGGTTCCGTCCAAAGGGTCAACAATGATGAAACTGTCGGAGCGCTGGCTATGAGTATCCGCCTGCTCTTCCGTAACAAGCAGGATATCAGGAAACGCCGCAGCCAGCCCGGCGGAAATGATCGCATCAGCAGCCTCATCCGCCTCGGTTACCGGGCTTTCATCTGACTTGGAGCGCACTTCAAAATCATCGCGATCATATATTTCCATGATTTTGGCACCGCCCTCCAGCGCCAGCCGGCGGAAGACCCGCATCATTTCGGTGAAATCCAAAACCCGCTCCTTCATTTTGTTTTTCGACACCTTCGCCGAATTCTTGAAAAATTCATCACCGCCACTTATGATCCGGCGTTAATCGAACAGCAAGGTTTCATAACAACAAAACAAGCAGAAACCTTGTAGAGCAGCGGGCAGGCGAAATGCTTCAGTACGAAAAACGGCATACCGGCATTTGGGCCTTCGTGCGGTTTGGTGATCTTCTCTATCATTCCATTGTGCGTGTTGTGCGCAAATCCAATGCCAACGCACTGATGGGGCTGATCAATAATATCATGCAATCGGTTTTGATGATTGCCGTTTTCTACATCATGTTTTCCGTCTTCGGGATGCGGGGAAGCGCACTCAGGGGGGATTTTCTGATCTACCTGATGACCGGTATTTTCCTGTTTCTGACCCACACAAAGACAATGGGTGCGGTCATCGGTTCCGAAGGGCCGGCATCCGCGATTATGAAACACGCACCAATGACCACGTTTCTGAGCATTTCGTCATCTGCCTTGGCAGCGCTTTATCTGCAGATATTCTCGATGGCTGTGATCCTGTTTGTCGTCCATGTCGCCATCCGTCCGATTGTTATCGACGATCCGGCTGGGGTGTTTCTGTCGTTCATTCTCGCCTGGTTCAGCGGGATCGCCATTGGTTTGATTTTTCTGGCAATCAAACCCTTTGCGCCGAACTTTACCTCTACGGGGTCGATGGTTTATTCGCGTGCAAACATGATCGCCAGCGGCAAGATGTTTGTTGCAAACAATCTGCCGGCATATTTGCTGCCCTATTTTGCGTGGAATCCACTGTTTCACACCATTGATCAGGCGCGCGGGGCAGCGTTTATCAACTATTCACCCCATGTCACGTCGATCACTTACCCGATCTATTTCAGCCTGGCCCTGCTTGTGATCGGCATGATGGCCGAATTCTTTACCCGCCAACACGCCTCGGCCAGTTGGAGCAGTCGACAATAGAAAAAAGAGGGGAAGCCCATGCTGATCAGGAAAGTCGTTGCGCTACTGCTATTGGTCTCCGGGTTTACTTCCGGCGTTAAAGCCGACCATCTCTTTCCACCTGAATCCGAGATGCGGGTCTTGCCCCGGCTCTATGATGTTGTGGGTGTGGCGAGCGATGACGTGTTGAATATCCGCCAGCTTCCCGGTGCAGGCAGCCCGATTGTTGGTACATTTGCCCATGACCAGAAGATGATTGAGGTTGTCGCCACCCACGGCAATGATGGCTGGGGTCTGGTCAATTTTAACGAGGGCGTCGGGTGGGTTTCGATGCGCTTCATGAAGGAGCGGTCATTGGGGAACGGAGTTTTCCCTGCATTCCTGCATTGTGGCGGGACTGAACCGTTCTGGTCGCTGGAATTCAAACCGGATCAGACCGCCAGCGCGGATTGGTTTATGCTCTGGACCGACACTGACCAACCATCGATTTATCAAAGCTTCTGGGCTGCTGCTCCGGTCAATCGTTCACCCTCGACACTAGGGTTTACACTTCTTGATCAAAGCTCGGGCATCAGGGTTGATGCCACGGGTTTCGTTACGACCGGCCTGTGCAATGACGGGATGTCTGACCGGTATTATGGGCTGGCGGTCAACATGATTATAGAAACGCCTGATCGTGCACTGGTTTTGGGGTGCTGTTCGCTGTCCAATATCTAGCCAAATGACTATTCGTTTTTCTGTGCACTCGAATAGGGAACAATTACGCCCCCAACTGTTAGCGACTTCATCTTCTTGTTGTCATTATTTCCGAGCCTAAAAAATAAAGTCTCCCGCTGCAATTTCCCCTAGGGCCAGACTGTCAATTCGGATAGAATCCGTTCCAGCAGTTATCAGCAGATCTGAACCAGACGTTGCAATGTGATTGGCCAGCAAATCTGCCCAATCGACAATATCAGTCACAGCGGACAGATCGATTTTATCCTTACCCGGCTTAAAGCGCCAAATTGTGTCGTCTCCATCGAAGGATTCAAAGATAAATGTATCGGCACCACGTCCCCCCCCAAAGGTCATCATCGCCCTGATTGCCAGTGATGTCATCATTTCCGGCTCCGCCTTTAATTTCATCATTACCGTCGCCACCCAGAAGATTATCTTTTCCAGCCAGCCCTTTGATCAGGTCTGCTCCATCATGGCCACGCAATCTGTCATCAAAGTCGCTTCCAAAAAGACTGTCGTTCCCATCATTACCGGCCGTATCGACTCCTGCATCGGACGGTCGTGCGACGACCGTAACGCTATGCCCGGACCTAAGCGCGTCGAGCAATGAACTGTCGCCTGCACCCATGGCATTGATGGCGTCAAACCAGTCATCCAAAGTCCACGCGGGTGGCAGAAGAGTTACCATTTTCTTGCCAGTATCATCGCGAAAAATCATCCGATCGATTGTTCCACCCGTTGGATCGCCTGACGGGTCATAGGCAAAACCTGCGCCGCGGAATAATACTGACCAGTCTGTGTCGGTGTTGGTGTAAACCGCCTTGGTGCTAGTTTGTACTCCGGCAGAAACTGACACATCGCCAAGAGAATCAAAGAATCCCAAAGCGAAAAAATCACCGGGGTCGGTGAACATTCTGAATTTAATTACTTCCATTATCCCTCTTCCCTTTCATTTTTCTCCGTATTCTAGGCCTACAAAGCGCCTGTTCCAGTCACTTGTTAATGTATCCATTTCCAATAGCTGGCTAACTTTCCTCTAGGAACTCGCCGCCAGACACAGGGAATACTTGGGATAGGTCCCGTTTACACAATCCGACGCATGGTAAGCTGCGGCATTCCCTTTTATCACAGATTTCGAACTATCGCTCATAACTGATGGAACACCGGAATTCGGTTGTGTTCAGAAATCCACATTTGAGCAATCGCCATCGCTTGGAAGAACCACGGCGTTATTACCTTTCTCGATGGTTCTGTTGGTCGAACAAAGTGGTTCCGCGTGGCAGCGCAGTTGCACGCAGATCCACCCCCCTTGCTCACACGGCCTTCACCGGGTGTAAAACTAGTTTCACCGAAAGCCGTGCAAGAATCCCCGTTTTTAGACAAAAAAACCTGCAAATTCGGGCGTTCTGCCGCTTGCAGCGCCAAACCCCGGAACCTATATACCCCTCAAATCATGGTCGGCGCCGATCTGGTCTGGCCATAGGGATACGATGGCAGGGGCCGAATGCGGGTCTGTCGTCACTTACATCGCCGCTAAGAAAGGACTTTAGGAATGGCTAAAGTAATTGGTATTGACCTCGGGACCACAAACTCCTGTGTCGCAATCATGGACGGGTCGCAGCCGAAGGTTGTTGAAAACGCTGAAGGTGCCCGGACCACCCCCTCGATCGTTGGTTTCACTGATGACGAGCGTCTGGTTGGCCAGTCGGCCAAACGTCAGGCCGTCACCAACCCGGAAAACACCCTGTTTGCCGTCAAACGCCTGATTGGCCGTCGCTATACCGACCCGACAGTAGAAAAAGATAAAGGCATGGTGCCTTACAAAATCGTCGAAGGCCAAAACGGCGATGCATGGCTGGAAGTGAAGGATGAGAAATATTCGCCCTCGCAGGTGTCTGCTTTCATCCTTGGCAAAATGAAGGAAACCGCCGAAAGCTATCTTGGCGAAACCGTCACCGAAGCAGTGATCACAGTTCCCGCCTATTTCAACGACGCCCAGCGTCAGGCCACCAAAGATGCCGGCAAGATCGCCGGCCTTGATGTGCTGCGTATCATCAACGAACCCACAGCTGCTGCTCTGGCTTATGGTCTTGAAAAAGAAGGCGGCAAAACCATCGTCGTTTATGACCTTGGCGGTGGTACGTTCGACGTTTCCACGCTGGAAATCGACGATGGCCTCTTTGAAGTGAAATCGACCAACGGCGATACGTTTCTTGGTGGTGAAGATTTCGACATGCGCATCGTCGAATACCTTGCTGCCGAGTTCAAAAAGGAAAACGGCGTTGATCTGACCAAAGACAAGATGGCCCTGCAACGCCTGAAAGAAGCCGCTGAGAAGGCCAAGATCGAACTCAGTTCGTCAGCTCAGACCGAGATTAACCAGCCGTTCATCTCGATGGATCCGAACGGCGGACAGCCTCTGCACATGGTGCTTAAACTGACCCGTGCCAAACTGGAAAGCCTTGTTGGCGATCTGATCAAACGCACATTGAAGCCCTGTCAGGCGGCCCTGAAAGATGCCGGGCTTGCCAAAGGCGACATTGACGAGATCGTTCTGGTTGGTGGTATGTCGCGGATGCCGAAAGTCATCGAAGAGGTGACCAAATTCTTCGGCAAAGAACCGCATAAAGGTGTGAACCCGGATGAGGTTGTTGCCCTGGGTGCCGCCATTCAGGCCGGTGTTCTGCAAGGCGACGTCAAAGACGTTGTTCTGCTTGACGTAACACCGCTGAGCCTTGGTATCGAAACGCTGGGTGGCGTGTTCACTCGCCTGATCGATCGCAACACCACGATCCCGACGAAGAAGTCGCAGGTGTTCTCGACCGCCGAAGACAATCAGAACGCCGTGACGATCCGGGTTTTCCAGGGTGAGCGTGAAATGGCCGCTGACAACAAGATGCTTGGCCAGTTCAATCTTGAGGAAATTCCCCCGGCACCGCGTGGTTTGCCCCAGATCGAGGTGACGTTTGACATCGACGCCAACGGTATCGTTTCTGTTTCGGCCAAAGACAAAGGCACGAACAAAGAGCAGAAGATCACCATTCAGGCCTCGGGTGGCCTGTCGGATGACGATATCGACGCAATGGTCAAAGATGCCGAAGAAAACGCCGAGGCTGATAAAGACCGTCGCGAACTGGTCGAAGCCAAGAACCAGGCTGAAAGCCTGATCCACGGCACCAAGAAATCGCTGGAAGAGCATTCCGACAAGGTTGATCCATCGACCGTCGAAGTGATCGAACTGTCGATCAAGGCGCTGGAAGAGGTTCTGGACTCTGAAGATGCCGGCAAAATCAAGAATCTCAGCCAGGATCTGACAGAGGCTGCGATGAAACTTGGCGAAGCGATCTACAAAGCGCAGGTTGAAGAGGGTGGCGCCGAGGAATCCGAAGTTGACGAAGGCCCAAGCCCGGTTGACGAAGATATCGTAGACGCCGACTTCGAAGATCTTGGCGATGATGAGCGCCGCGCCTAAGGGCCCGGTCATTCAGAAATAGCAATGTCGGCCCCACGCGGGCCGACATTCGGTTACGGCAAGGCCTAATTCTATGTCTAAACGCGATTTTTATGATGTTCTGGGGGTGTCCAAAGGGGCATCTGAGTCAGAACTGAAAAAGGCCTATCGCAAAAAAGCGATGGACCTGCATCCTGACCGCAACAAAGACAACGCCGATGCCGAAACCCAGTTCAAAGAAGTGAACGAGGCGTATGACGTTCTGAAAGACGCCGATAAGAAGGCGGCTTATGACCGATTTGGCCATGCGGCCTTTGAAGGCGGTGGTCATGGACCACAAGGTTTTGGTCATGGCGGCGGAGGCGATTTCTCTTCGGCATTCTCGGACGTCTTTGAAGACCTCTTTGGTGATTTCATGGGTGGCGGGCGCGGTGGCGGCCAGCGCGCAGCGCGGGGATCAGATCTGCGCTATAATCTGCGTGTCTCTCTGGAAGAGGCTTTTACCGGCAAACACCGGACAATTTCCGTTCAAAGCTCTGTTGCCTGTGACAATTGCAATGGAACCGGTGCTGAGGGCGGGGCGGAGCCGTCAAATTGCCCGACATGTTCGGGAATGGGTAAGGTGAGGGCGCAGCAAGGGTTCTTTACTGTCGAGCGGACCTGCCCGACCTGTTCCGGTCGTGGCCAGATCATCAACAACCCCTGCAAATCCTGTGCCGGGGCTGGCCGCAAACAAAAAGAACGTTCGCTTTCGGTCAACATCCCTGCAGGCGTTGAAACCGGCACCCGCATCAGGCTGGCTGGCGAAGGCGAGGCCGGATTACGCGGCGGGCCATCCGGTGATCTCTATATTTTCATCGAGGTGCGCGACCACCCGATCTTTGAACGCGAGGCGCAAAACCTCTTTTGCCGTATCCCGGTTTCCTTTGGCACCGCTGCCCTTGGCGGCGAAATCGAAGCACCAACTATCGATGGCGGGCGCAGCCGCGTGAAGATCCCGGCGGGCAGTCAGTCTGGCAAACAGATGCGCCTGCGCGGCAAAGGCATGCCGGCCTTGCGGGGCGGACCGTCAGGTGATCTATATATCGAGCTGGCGATTGAGACTCCCGTAAACCTGACTGCGCGGCAGAAAGAACTGCTGGGGGAATTTGAAGAGATTGATGCCAACAACAATCCGGAAAGCTCGAACTTTTTCAGCAAAGTCAAAACGTTCTGGGATGGAATGAAGGGTTAGGGCGAGGTTACGCGCTTAGCCTTTCTTCAAGGAATTCCTTAACTTCATCCAGTGTCGGAATGGCCTCGGCACTTCCCGGTCTTGTCACTTGGATAGCAGCGGCGGCGGCGGCAAATATCGCTGCCCCTTTTATATCCATCTCAGCATCCAGACCGGCCACAAAGAACCCGAGATAGGTATCGCCCGCACCCGTCGTATCAACCGGATCAACCGGAAAAGACGCGATTTCAAACTCACTTTGGGCTGAGCGAAACAGCACGCCATCAGCGCCACGAGTTACCAGCACAGCAGGCACCGGCAGGTGATTTGCCTTGACCCCCATCGCGTTTGACAATTGCTCGGTTTCAACCTCGTTCATCACTAGAAGATCGACGAAAGGCAGCATTTCCTGGGCGTGATCGGCATCAAACGGTGCTGCCGAATAAACCACCTGCATGCCCTTCTTTTTGGCCAGTTCTGCGGTGAAGGGCGCCAGGTTGGTTTCGTTCTGAAGAATGCAGAAATCATCCGGTTTCGCGTTTTCAAGCCCGGCCCTGATCCGCTCTTCGCTTTGGGCTATATTGGCCGAGCTGAAAATCACGATGGCGTTTTCACCTTGAGGGTCAACATTGATGATGGCGTGACCTGTGGGCACATCCAGCGTCGCAATATGTTCAATATCTACACCAAAATCACGTAACCTGGCACGCGCCCAGTCACCATCGGCACCAACCGCACCGATATGAGTCACTTCGGCTCCGCCCAAAGCTGCCGCAATCGACTGGTTTGCGCCTTTTCCACCCAAACCGGTGGTCATGGCACAGGCGGCAAGCGTTTCACCGGGCATGGGCAGGGCCGGTACCTGATAAAAATGATCAGCGTTGATGGATCCAAGGTTGAATATCGCCATTCAGTCCACCTTGCAGGCCGCCATAACCGCCATGTGCAGGATATCGGTCTCAGTCGATGTCGTGGCGCAAAGTTGCACTGATTTTTCAATGCCAGACAGGATCGGCCCGATCACCGTGGCACCCCCCATCTCCTGCAACAGCTTGACCGAGATCGAGGCAGAGTGGCGTGCCGGTACGACCAGAATATTGGCTGGCCCGGTCAGACGGCAGAACGGATATTGTGCCATCACTTCAGGGTTCAGGGCAACGTCAGCTGTCATTTCCCCTTCAAATTCAAAATCCACGCCGCGTTTTTCCAAGACTGCCGAGGCAACGTGCATCTTTTCGGCGCGCTCGGAAACCGGATAGCCGAAATTGGAAAAGCTGACAAAAGCAACACGTGGTTCCAGCCCCAGGCTGCGCGCTACATGGGCAGCGCGTTCAGCGATATCGGCTAGATCCTCTTCCTCTGGCCATTCATGCACCAAGGTATCGGCGATTAAGACCAGCCGCCCACGCAACAGAACCGCAGACACACCAACTGCGCCGTCTGCAGCGGTGGCATCGATCACATGGTTGATCAACTGCAGCGCCTGTGCCGATTTTCGCGTTGCCCCGGTGACCATCGCATCGCCATGCCCATGCGCGACCATCAGGGCCGAGAACACGTGCCGGTCACGCGAGGCAAGCTGGTGACAATCATGCTGATCATAACCTTTGCGCTGCAAGCGATTATAAAGATAGGATTTATACTCATTGAGGTACGTCGTGTTGGCAGCGTTCACCACCTCAAGTTCATCATAGGCATCGCCAAGTCCGGCCTCTTCCAGACGCTTGCGAACGCTCGCTTCACGATCTACGACCACCGCCTGACCAAGGCCCGACCGCACATAAGATACAGCAGCGCGAAGCACCCTTGGATCGTCGCCTTCAGCAAATATCATCCGCGCCTGCGCGTTCTTTGCCCGAATATAGAGCGATTGCAGAATGGAGGCCGTAGGATCTAGCCGGGCCTTGAGCAACAACTCATAAGCTTCCATGTCGATGATCGGTCGGCGGGCAACGCCGGTATCCATGCCAGCCTTGGCCACAGCAGGGGGGATCATGTAAATCAGGCGCGGATCAAATGGGGTTGGGATGATGTAATCACGCCCAAATGTTAACTTGGTGCCATAAGCCATCGCCACTTCGTCGGGTACATCGAGCCGCGCCAGCTCGGCCAGGGCGCGGGCGCAGGCGATTTTCATCTCGTCGTTGATTGCACGCGCGTTGATATCAAGCGCCCCACGAAAAAGATAGGGAAACCCAAGGACGTTGTTCACCTGATTGGGGTAATCCGACCGGCCCGTGGCGACGATTGCGTCTTCGCGCACGGCATGGGCCTCTTCCGGCGTGATTTCAGGATCGGGATTGGCCATTGCGAAAATAACCGGATTCGGTGCCATTGAGGCCACCATCTTCTCCGTCACGGCACCTTTGACCGAAACGCCAAGGAAAACGTCAGCGCCTTCCATCGCCTCTTCCAGAGTGCGCAGGTTCGTATTGGCCGCATGGGCCGATTTCCACTGGTTCATCCCCTCTTTACGGCCCTGATAAATAACGCCTTTTGTATCGCAAGCGATGCAATTGTCGTGCTTCGCGCCCAGCGCCTTGATCAGTTCGACACAGGCAATCCCGGCGGCACCGGCACCATTCAGAACGATCCGGCAATCCTCGATCTTCTTACCTGAAAGGTGCAGCGCGTTGATCAGACCTGCTGCACAGATCACCGCGGTGCCGTGCTGATCATCGTGGAAGACGGGGATATCCATCTCTTCCTTAAGACGCTGCTCGATGATGAAGCATTCCGGCGCCTTGATGTCTTCAAGGTTGATGCCGCCAAAAGACGGGCCCATCAGCTTGACGGCGTTGATGAATGCGTCGGGATCTTCGGTATCAAGCTCGAGATCAATGGAGTTCACATCGGCAAAGCGCTTGAACAGCACCGATTTGCCTTCCATCACCGGTTTTGAGGCCAGCGCGCCCAGATTGCCCATGCCCAGAATGGCGGTGCCGTTGGAAATCACGGCAACCATATTGCCCTTTGTCGTATAGTCATACGCACTTTCCGGATTGTCGGCGATAGCCTGAACCGGGACGGCTACGCCCGGGCTATAGGCCAGTGACAAATCCCGCTGGGTCGCCATCGGGGTTGAGGCGTTGATCTCCAGCTTTCCGGGCTTGGGTTCGTGGTGATAGGCAAGCGCCTCTTCTGCGGTGGCTTTTGAATTATTTGCCATATATTCGACTGGTCCTTCTTTTATCGCTTCCCTCTTACAGGCAGTGCGAAGGCTCTACAACCAAGGCCTTGTTTTCCGCTTCCACAGGGCCGGACGCTTGTGTAGATTTCAGTCTCATCACTGAGTTGGGGGCCTGGTGAACATCGCAAACGCTTCTGTCACGCCGATGATGGCGCAGTTCCTTGAGATCAAGAGCGGGTACAAGGATGCGCTGCTGTTTTATCGCATGGGCGACTTTTACGAGATGTTCTTTGACGATGCTGTGCTGGCGGCTGAGGCGCTTGATATCGCGCTGACAAAGCGGGGAAAGTATCTGGGCAAAGATATTCCGATGTGCGGCGTCCCTGCGCATTCGGCGGAAAACTATCTTTTGCTGCTGATCAGGAAGGGATTTCGGGTTGCCGTTTGTGAGCAGCTTGAGGATCCTGCCGAGGCCAAGAAGCGGGGCTCCAAGGCGGTTGTGAAAAGGGATGTTGTGCGGTTGGTTACACCCGGCACACTGACAGAGGAATCATTACTCGATGCACGTAAATTCAACTATTTAGCGGCCTATGCTGAAGTGAGAAGCAAGGCGGCGATCGCGTGGGTGGATGTGTCCACCGGTGACTTTCATGTCCAGCCTTGCCCGCGCGCCATGTTGGCCCCGCAACTGGCCCGCCTGTCACCACGCGAAGTTCTTGTTTCACCGCTGATTGAGGATGAATTGCGTGAGATGGTAACAGAATCCGGGGCCGCTTTGACACCGCTCGCGCGCTCCAGCTTTGACAGTGCCGGGGCTGAAAAGCACCTTTGCGAGCTGTTCGCTGTTGCTTCGCTCGCGGGCTTTGGTGCCTTTGGGCGCGCCGAATTGTCGGCAATGGGTGCCATCGTCACCTATCTGGAATTGACGCAAAAGGGCAATTTGCCCCTGCTGAAACCTCCGGTCTCCGAAGCGCCTGACCATATAATCCAGATCGACGCGGCGACACGACGCAATCTTGAGCTGACACAGAACCTGTCAGGCGGCAGGGAGGGGTCTCTTCTGGCGGTGATCGACCGTACTGTCACCGGTCCCGGGGCCAGATTACTGTCAAATCGGCTGAACAGTCCCTCAACACATCTGGAAACCATCAATTCAAGACTGGATTCGATTAGTTTTTACATCGAAGCTCCGGCTTTGGCCGATGACACCCGTTCAGCCCTCAAAAGAGTGCCGGATATGGACCGGGCACTTTCCCGGTTGGCCCTTGATCGTGGTGGCCCGCGCGATATTGCAGCGATCCGGGCCGGGTTTGATCAGGCGAAGGAGCTCTCGGCCCTGCATGATAGCAAGGAGCTGCCTGTAGAACTGCGCGGCGCGGTCAGCGACCTTTCCGGGTTCTCAGAACTCACCGATCTTTTGCATCGGGCGCTGGTATCAGAGCCGCCGCTTTTTCTGCGCGATGGTGGGCTGGTTTCAGCTGGATATGATGACGAGCTCGATGAAATGCGGCGCTTGCGCGACGAAGGTCGAAGCCTCATTGCGAATATGCAATCGAACTATGTCAAAGTAACTGGGATCAACTCGTTAAAAATTAAACATAACAACGTGTTGGGATATTTTATTGAGACTCCGGCTTCACATGCCCAAACCATGTTGAATCCGCCTTTTTCCGAGCAGTTCAAGCACCGGCAAACCACTGCCAACGCCGTGCGGTTCACCACTGTTGAGCTTTCTGAAATGGAAAGCAAAATCCTGAATGCTGGTGGGCGGGCACAGGAGATTGAAAAGCGCATATTTGCCGAGCTTCGATCGGCCGTTCTGGATTTGGCGGTTCGGATAGGGGCAGCGGCAAAGGCGCTTGCAGAAATTGACCTGGCGGCGGCGCTTGCTGATCTGGCAAGGGGCGAGGGGTGGTGCAGGCCCCGGTTGGAGCATGGACAGGCGTTTGAGGTAGTCGATGGCCGGCATCCGGTTGTGGAAAACGCCCTGAAATCCGCAGGAGAGGCGCCATTTGTGGCAAATGACTGTGATTTGACGCCCACCGGGACGGAAAAGGCCTGTATCTGGCTGCTGACCGGGCCGAATATGGCTGGTAAATCGACCTTTCTGCGGCAAAATGCGCTTATTGCCCTGTTGGCACAGATGGGAAGCTTCGTGCCAGCCGCAAGCGCGCGGATCGGGTTGGTGACGCAACTATTCTCCCGCGTCGGTGCATCGGATGATCTGGCGCGTGGTCGCTCGACCTTTATGGTTGAGATGGTGGAGACCGCCGCGATCCTTAATCAGGCAGGCCCCGGGGCATTGGTCATACTTGATGAGATCGGGCGTGGGACAGCCACTTACGACGGGCTGGCAATAGCCTGGGCAACGCTAGAGCATTTGCACGATGTGAACCAATGCAGAGCCTTGTTTGCAACGCATTATCATGAGCTTACCGGGCTTTCCTCGAAACTAGAGGGAATTACCAATGCAACTGTAACCGTGCGTGAGTGGCAGGGAAACGTGATCTTTCTGCACGAGGTTACAAAGGGTGCTGCCGATCGCTCGTATGGCGTTCAGGTGGCACGACTTGCCGGTTTGCCTGATGCGGTTGTGGACCGTGCCCGCACTGTGCTTACCGCCCTTGAAAAAGGCGAACAGGAGGGCAGCACCAAGGCAGCCACGTTGTTTGATGATTTGCCTCTTTTTTCTGCAAGCCCGGCACAAGCGCCGCGCAGCGCGAAATCCTCTGAGGTTGAGGCGCTCTTAAGGGAAGCCGTTCCCGATGAGCTCAGCCCGATTGACGCCCTGAAACTGATCTACCAGATGCGCGATCTTCTTGGTGACGGCGACAGCTCCGGCTAACGTTAACATTTGTCACTGGAGATAATCGTCGCGCATAGGAAGAATGTATTTACATATTCATAAATAAGAATATAGTGATCCGGGATGGCCGCTTAGTGAATCAGGTCGCTTTTAACGGAACAGGACCACTTTCCATGAAATTCATGACACCAAAGAAACTGGCCCTTGTGGCCACCACCGCGCTGGTTGTTGGCTTATCGCCAGTACTTGGCGAAAATATTGCAACAGCGCAGGATAATGGTGCTGCCAGTCTTTTCACCAATCCTGACTTCACCAAGTCCTTCGGCTCGATGATGAACCCGGAAATGATGACGAGCTGGATGCAGATCATGTCAAACCCGGAAATGATGAAAGCCATGATGAGCTTTGCCAATCCGGAATTGTTCACACCGTTCATGTCGATAATGACCAACCCCGATTTCATGACCGCAATGATGAATTTCGGCGATCCCAAGATGATTGAGGGCTGGATGGGCATGATGACCGATCCTGCAATGATCGACGCGATGATGAAGATGGCCGATCCGGCAATGATGGAACCGTTCATGAAAATCATGACCGACCCGGCGATGATGAACATGATGATGGGGATGGTTTCACCTGAGATGATGAACACATGGATGGGGATGATGACAAACCCGGAAATGATGAGTTCGATGATGGGCTTCATGTCTCCCGAGATGATGAATTCCTGGATGGGGATGATGACCAATCCCGAGATGATGAACTCGATGATGAAGATGATGTCGCCGGAAATGATGACGTCCTGGATGAGCATCATGACCAACCCTGACATGATGCAGGCGATGTTCAAAATGGTCGATCCGGAAATGATGAACAACTGGATGGGCATCATGACCGACCCGGAAATGATGGATACCATGATGAAAATGATGGATCCGCAGATGATGATGTCGATGATGTTTTCCATGATGTCGATGACAAACATGATGAACAGCATGACGCCCGGTGCCGGCGATGAAGAGCAGGGGCCGGTACAGCAGGATGATGGCTGACACCTGAAAAGATCAGGCGATCGGTCCTCGGTCGCCTGCTTCATTTAGATTTCACAGGGATAGATAAAAATGAACAGGATTTTTGCTTTCGCCTTTGCAGCTTCTTGCATCTTGGCTGCCGGGCATGCCCTGGCTGAAGAGACTGAAGAAGAAATTATGGAATTTAACGCGCAATCGTATTTTTCCGGGACACCGCCAATTCCCGAGCGTGTTGATCCCTCGACCGCTGCGATTCCGACACGACCACTGGAAGAATATCGCGAAAACACCGTGATGCAGCCACTTTCTGCCGAGGCGAAGATGCGAATGATGCAAACGGTGATGCAAACCAACCCGTTCAGCCTGCGCGACATGATGAACATGATGGTTGCCAAGAAAAAGGCGCTGCCGGGGCTGACTTTTGACGAGGTGATCGAATCGCTGCAATCAAAGGCGTTCGATCTCAATATGCGCCCAACCGGGCATAATACCCCATACAAGATCCTTCGCGAGACCTTTGATCCGGAAAGTCCGCGCCTTGAGTTTCTGAGTTTCTGCGATCTGATCACCATGCGCAAAATCCTCAACTACTCGCTGGAATTCGGGGCGTTTCTGCCCTGCCGGATCGCAGTGACCGAGGATGCGGATGGGCAGATCTGGCTGATGACGCTGGATTGGGATGTGCGCTGGCTTGATACCAGCCCCAACCCCAATCGTATTCCCGATGATCTGCGTCAGCGCGCGATCAAGGTTCGTGAAAACCTTGAGATAATGATGGAAGCCGCGGCGACTGGTGATTTCTAGCGCTGTCCACTAATTCAGTTTGTGAGAAGCCCGGTCCGGTATTTTGCCGGATCGGGCTTTTCTTTTTGGCAGGTGAACAGCGGCAGAAGGACGCACTTTAATATATTCTAATATTAATATGTATAGCTGTTTGCTACCTTCCTTGAACCAACATTGTCCGATTCTCAGGACAGAAAAATCTTAACCCGGCAGGTCAACAATCAGGTTGCTTGTCTCATTTAGGGAGAAAAAGATGAAGATGAGTATCATTGGTTTGGGCCTCGCGGCTTTTACGGTTTTGGGCGCAGTTTCTTCGGTTACCGCTGAATCAGAAGCCAACGGATGGAATGTCGCTGGCGTTCGCATTGCCAATCCGCTTGACAGTTCAACATGGTGGGACGGTGCGCATGATCTGGAACTTGATAACGTCGAAACAGTCGAGATGAACCTCGCCGACCCGGAATTCTGGATGGCAATCCCCAGTGTCGACAAGCATTCAGTTCTACATAAAGGCGTGCTTAACCCGGCCTCCTGGGCGCAGTTTGCCAAGCCGGAAACCTATGCCAAGATGATGGATATCAACATCTGGATGAAATGGGCAAAGCCGGAAACCTACAGCGTTCTTGTGGATCCGCAGACTTACGTCTACCGCATGCAGCCCGGCGCGTTCCTGCACGTTTTTGATGCCCACAGCTATGCGCAGCTGATGAACCCTGCGGCCTATCTTGAAATCGCCGACGCCGCGCTTGAAACTGCTGGCATGTCCTACGTGACCAAAATGGGAAAGGACGCGATCGCGTCAGTTATGGAATAGAAGAAAGCGATCGCACCAGCACCGGAGCGATCGCCGCCATCATCCTTCTATCGCTATTCAGCGCCGTCTCCCTATTGCTGTGGCGGCGTTGACGACACGCCAACCTGCGCCGGGCGCAGCAAGCGATCTCCGATCACAAAGCCCTCGGTCATCAGTTGAATGATCTTCCCGGCTTCGATCCCGGGCATCGGTGCCTCAAACATCGCCTGATGAAGCTGTGGGTCGAATTTTTCGCCAACCTCAGGGGCCAGTCGCTCAATCTTGTGCTTTGAAAACGTGGTGAGAAGCTCGCGCAGCGTCAGCTCAATGCCTTCGATCAGGGCTTTGGAGCTTTCGCGCTGCGCCTCATCAACCGAATCCAGCGCACGTTTCATGTTGTCGTAAACAGACAGCAAGTCGCGGGCCAGTTTTGAGCCGCCATAAACTTCGGCATCGCGCCGGTCGCGTTCGCCGCGTTTGCGGATATTTTCTGCCTCGGCCAAGGCGCGCATCAGGCGGTCTTTCAGCTCGTCACGCTCAGCTTCCAGCTGATCCCACTCGCTGTCAGCATCGTCTAGCGCCAGCGGGTCTGCGTCGTTGAATTCAGCCGGATCGAACTCCGACACTTTTGCTGCCTCTGCCGCCAATTCCTGTTCCTTTTCTTCAGACATTCTTGCCTCTGGTCTTAGTGTCTGTCGGACAGCAATCGTCCGACCAGTTGTGCTGTGTAATCGACAATCGGCACGATCCGCCCATAGTTGAGCCGAGTCGGGCCAATCACCCCGACCGCGCCAATTATTTTCCGGTCAGCGTTCATATATGGAGAAACCACCAAAGAGCTACCGGAAAGTGAAAAAAGTTTGTTTTCTGAGCCGATAAAAACACGCACGCCTTCGCCCTCTTCCGTCAGCTCCAGAAACTGCGCCAGGTCGCGCTTGCGCTCCAGATCGTCAAACAGGGTTTTTATCCGCTCAAGGTCTTCGCCAACGGTGTCGTTTTCTATCAGGTTTGACTGACCGCGCACGATCAGGCGTTCATGTGCATGGCCTTCACCATCCCAGACGGCAACACCGTCACTAACAAGCTGACGTGCCAGTGTATCAAGCTCTTGTCGGCGTACAGCTATTTCCGCAGAAACAATATCACCCATTTCTGAAAGCGTGCGGCCCTGAACGATAGCGTTCAGAAAATTTGCGGCTTCGCGCATGGATGACGGCGTTTGACCAAGCGGAGGTGTGAAAACCCGGTTCTCGACATTCCCATCGGCCGTGACCAGCACAACCATCGCCCGGTCAGGCGACAGCATGACAAACTCTATATGCTTGATCGGTGCTTCGGATTTTGGCGCAAGAACAAGACCGGCGCCTTGTGTCAGACCTGACAGGACCGAACTGGCCTTGTCGAGCATTCTTGTGACATCGGCGTTATCTTCCTCGATCGTGCTTTCGATCTTGCGCTGTTCCTTTCTTGAAAGATCGCCAACCTCAAGCAACGAATCCACAAACATGCGCATCCCAAGCTGCGTTGGCACACGTCCGGCCGAGACATGGGGGCTGCCCAGCAATCCCAGATGCTCCAGATCTTGCATGACGTTGCGAATGGTGGCTGCCGAGACGCTTTCGGTCAGGGTTCTGGCCAGGGTGCGTGAACCCACAGGCTCGCCGATGTCGATATAGGTCTCGACCAGCGTGCGAAACACATCGCGGCTGCGGTCGCTCATCTCGTCAAATGGATTGACTGGTTTTGTCATCAGGGCAGGGCCGGTTTTTTGCAGCAAATATTTCTAGTTAACCTGAGCGCGCGCGTCAATTGATATGTGCCTCTTTACTCTTGTTGTCGCCTCAGGGTATCTGGCTTGGACGAATAAAAGGAACAAAAATGCGCCCTTCCGGAAGAAATGTTGACCAGCTCCGCCATGTTTCCATCGAAACCGACGTTACATTGCACGCCGAAGGGTCGTGCCTGATCAAATGCGGAAACACCCAGGTTTTGTGTACTGCCTCGCTTGAGGAACGGGTTCCACCGTTTATGCGCAATACCGGGCTTGGTTGGGTAACAGCCGAATATGGTATGCTGCCGCGCGCCACCACAACTCGGAACCGTCGCGAGGCCACGGCGGGCAAGCAGTCCGGCCGGACACAGGAAATCCAGCGGCTTATTGGTCGATCACTCAGGGCGGGCGTTGATCGGGTGGCGCTCGGGGAACGACAGATCACGGTTGACTGCGATGTCATTCAGGCCGATGGCGGCACCCGCTGCGCCTCGATCACCGGCGGCTGGGTGGCCTTGCGCCTGGCAGTGAACAAACTGTTAAAGGCAGGCAGCATCTCAACCGATCCGCTGACAGATCATGTCGCCGCAGTCAGTTGCGGGATCTACGGCGGACAGCCAATTCTTGATCTTGACTATCCCGAGGATAGTGAAGCCGGAACGGATGCCAATTTCGTAATGACCGGTGCGCTGGGGTTGATTGAAATTCAGGGCTCCGCCGAGGGCGCTACGTTTTCCCGCACAGAATTTGATCGCCTGTTAGATCTTGCCGAAACCGGTATAGCCGGACTTGTGGCCGCGCAGAAAGAAGCCGTCGGAGGCTGAAATGCGCAAACTTTCCGGCAGCGAGGTTGTCATCGCATCCCACAACAAGGGCAAGCTGGTCGAAATTCGCGCGCTGTTGGAGCCTTTTGGACTTTCAGTCACCTCGGCCAGCGAACTGGGTTTCCAAGAGCCAGAGGAGACCGAGGATAATTTCGCCGGCAATGCCCGCATCAAGGCTCATTATGCGGCTCAGCAAAGCGGACTGCCCGCGCTTTCCGACGATAGCGGCATCATGGTTGACGCACTTGACGGTGCGCCCGGCGTTTACACCGCGGATTGGGCTGAAACCGGAAATGGCCGCGATTTCAATATGGCCATGGGTAAGGTTTGGCAGTTGTTGGAAGACAAGGCCGCACCTGAGCCCCGAACCGCGCGCTTTGTCTGCACGTTGTGCCTTGCATGGCCCGATGGGCACGACGAACTGTTTGAAGGCCAGGTTGAGGGCAGGCTTGTCTGGCCCATGCGCGGGCAGAACGGGTTTGGGTTTGACCCAATGTTTCTGCCTTTGGGCAATCAGGAAACTTTCGGTGAAATGGCCCCGCAGGAAAAACACGCCATGAGCCATCGGGCCGAAGCATTTTCCAAACTGATTGCAGCTCTAAAAGATGACTGACGCGGCCTCGGGCTTTGGTATTTATGTCCACTGGCCGTTTTGCCAATCCAAGTGCCCTTATTGCGATTTCAACTCCCACGTCGCGCACTCAGTTGATCAGCGAAGCTGGGCCAAAGCTTTTGTGCGCGAGTTGGAGCGTTACAGCCGCGAGACCGGGGAACGTGCTGTTAATTCTGTGTTTTTCGGCGGTGGTACCCCCAGCCTTATGGAGCCTGAACTGGTTGAGACGGTACTTGGGTGCATAGAAGAGACCTGGGCTTTGTCCCGCGACGCAGAAATTACGCTTGAGGCCAATCCTTCATCAGTTGAGGCGCACAGGTTTCGGGATTATCAGGCTGCAGGTGTCAACAGATTATCCCTTGGTATACAAGCGCTTAACGATGGTGACTTAAAGCGGTTGGGAAGACTGCACTCCAGCGTCGAAGCGCTAAAAGCGCTGGAAATTGCGCAAAAGAATTTCCACCGGGTCAGTTTTGATCTGATCTATGCTCGCCAGGGGCAAAGCCTGACAGCCTGGGAGGACGAGCTTTCCCGTGCCCTCAGTTTTGGAACCGAACATCTATCACTTTATCAGCTGACCATCGAAGACGGTACGGCATTTGATCAGCTTCACAAATCGGGCAACTTGCGAGACCTGCCGAGTGATGACCTGTCTGCGGACATGTATGTGTTGACCCAGGAGTTGTGCGAGGCGCGCGGGATGGCGGCTTATGAAGTTTCAAACCACGCGCGCCCTGGCGCGTATTCCCGTCACAACATGATCTATTGGCAGGGCGGCGATTACATTGGAATCGGGCCCGGCGCGCATGGGCGGCTTACGCTTGACGGGGCACGCTTTGCGACTGAAACCGATCTATCGCCTGAGGCGTGGAAATCTGCGGCGCTGAGCGGTAGCGGTGAAGCGGTCAGAGTTTCTTTATCCGAACGGGATCGCGTCATAGAATACCTGATGATGGGTCTTCGGCTCAAAGATGGTATTTCGGTCTCAAAGCTTGGACCTTACTCTGGTACACTACTTAATAGCAATAATATCAATAAGTTACGCCAAATGAACTACATCCAAACCTCTAATGACCGGATTTGGGTAACGCCAAACGGGCGCATTGTGCTAAATGCGGTCATCAGGTCGCTGTTTGATGAGATCCCGGTGGATTAGCAGGAAACCGCATGAGACTTATTTGGTTAGTTGCAGGTTTGATTTCTCTGGCGCTTGGTGTCATTGGCGCGTTCTTGCCGCTCCTGCCAACCGTGCCCTTTCTTTTGCTCGCGGCAATTTGCTTTGCGCGCTCGTCAGAACGGCTTCACAACTGGCTTGTTACCCATAATGTGTTTGGGCCGCCGATCGCTGACTGGCGTGAAAATGGTGTCATCCGGAGGCGAGCCAAGTTTTTTGCCAGCCTTTCAATCGCCAGCTCCTTTATCCCGTCCTTCGTGCTGGAATTCGGTGGAACGGTACTTGCCATTCAGGCAGTCGCCCTTTGTGGCGTAACCCTGTTTATCTGGTCTCGTCCAGAGGGCTGATCGTCAGAATACCACAAAGCATGTCAAGCTGATCAAGCGAGTCATAGCGAATGCTGACCGTACCGGATTCATTGCCGGCGTTGTGATCAATGCTCACCTTCATCTTCAGGTTGGCAGACAGATCAAGTTCAAGCGCTACAGTGTCTGCGTCTTTTTCCCTTTTGATTTCTTTACGGGATTCACTTTTGGGATTGCCGGATTTAACCAGCTTTTCAGCCTGCCTCACGGACAACCCGCGGGAGATGATCTTGCGCGCCAGTTCGATCGGATTGTCGGCCGTCACCAGCGCCCTTGCATGCCCGGCGGTCAGGCTGCCTTGTCTGATGAAATCAAGGATCTCCTCGGGCAACGTCAGCAAACGAAGCAGGTTTGCGATGTGGCTACGGCTTTTGCCAAGAACTTCGGCCAGCTTTTCCTGAGTATGGCCGAATTTGTCCATAAGCTGCCGGTAACCAAGCGCCTCTTCTACTGAATTCAGGTCAGCGCGCTGTATATTCTCGATAATCGCAACCTCGATCACCTCTGTATCGTTAAGTTCGCGGATCAGAACCGGAATTTCGTGCAGATTCACCATCTGCGCCGCACGCCAGCGCCGTTCACCCGCGACGATCTGATAATCCCCGGTTATTTCCGGGTCCGTGCGCACTAAAAGCGGCTGAATTATTCCTTTTTCGCGGATTGAGGCCGCCAGTTCATCCAGATCCGACCGGCTGAAATCGCGTCGCGGCTGATCGGGATTGGGGTGGAGTTTTTCGATGGGAATATACGTGTCCGGCGCACGTGCGGCTTGTAGTGTTGCTGGCTCACTTCCAGGCGTTTCGACGTTGATATCCGCCATCAAAGCCGACAGCCCGCGCCCCAGCCCACGTTTATCTGACTTTGGTTTTGCCATATTTTTCAAGCCCTTAGCTGTGTGTTAAACGGTTTGCTTTTCGGAATGACGGCGCAATATTTCTGCTGCCAGTTTTTGGTATGCGATACTGCCCTTGCTGGTATGATCGTAAAGCAGGGCCGGCATCGCAAACGACGGCGCCTCTGACAGGCGCACGTTTCTTGGGATGATGGTCGAATAAACCAGATCACCAAGATTGCTGCGCACGTCCTGCTCTACCTGGCGCGATAGGTTATTTCTGGAATCATACATTGTCAGCACGACGCCTTCGATTCTAAGGTCCGGGTTAATCGTCTGCCGCACCTCCCGGATCGAAATCATCAGCTGTGAAAGCCCCTCAAGCGCAAAAAACTCGCATTGCAGCGGCACAAGTACCGAATGCGCAGCGACCATGGCATTGACCGTCAGCAAATTGAGCGAAGGCGGGCAATCGATCACGATATAATCCAGATCAAACGCATCCAGATTAGCGCTATGCAGAATATTCCTGAGCTTAACTGCGCGCTCATCGTTTCCAGCCAATTCGACGTCTGCACTGCTAAGATCCGTGGTTGCGGGGGCGATCAAAAGATTTGGAACTTGCGTTTCGCACACAACATCTTCGATAACAGCGTCCGACAACAACAAGTCATAGGTGGTGAGGTCGCGTTGATCGGCTGTCACCCCTAACCCTGTTGAGGCGTTTCCCTGCGGGTCGATGTCGATCAGAAGAACGGTTTTTCCCACCGCTGCGAGCGCGGTTCCCAGGTTGATTGCCGTTGTTGTCTTGCCGACACCGCCCTTTTGGTTGGCGATCGCGATGATTTTTGGCCTGGGGCCGGATTTTTCGGGGTCAGACACGCCCTAAATCTCCAATTCGCAGAATTACCCCACCTGAATCGGTCAAACTGGGCGTTTTTTGGACTTCGAATGTCCAGTATTTTCGCGCCTCCGTCAATTCCGTTTCGACGCTTTCACCTTTGGAAAACAAACAGCATCCACCCATTTTCAAATGACGCGCGGAATACCCAAGGAGCTTGTCCAGCGGCGCAAGCGCACGGGCTGAAACGACATCTGCTGCTTGCGGGGCAAGATATTCAGCCCTTTCAACGTGAATTTTGGGTGAAATACCCATCGCAACGCCCGCCTGAAGAAGAAAAGCCGATTTTCTTGCATCGCTTTCAACAAGGCCTACAGGCATCTGGGGTGCGGTTTCAGCAGCCAGCACAGCAATCACCAGCCCCGGAAAACCGCCGCCACTGCCAAGATCAAGCCAGGACTGGGCCGCCTGTGGACGCAATTGCCATATCTGAGCTGAATCGAGGAAATGTCGGGTCCATATCTCGTTGAGGGTCTGGGGGCTGACCAGATTTATGGTCTTGTTCCACTTTTTCAGCAGTTTTTCATAGATGACAAGCCGCTCAATTGTTTCACGTGAAACATCAATATGCCTTCGCAAGAGTGAAATTGCTTCGTTTTCACGCATCAGGCTGTTTTTTTCCGTCGATTTTGGCGAATTCGCGCCAAAATCAGCGTCAGTGCCGCTGGCGTCATCCCGTCAATCCGCCCGGCCTGGGCCAAATTGCGTGGCTGCACCAGCACCAGCTTCGATCTGACTTCATTGGACAGCCCCGTCACGGACAGAAAGTCAAAATCTTCTGGTATCACCTGTGCCTCATCCCGTTTCAGGGTTTCGACATCTTGTTTCTGGCGGTCGATGTAGTTGGCGTAAAGAGCGTCCCGCTCCACCTGAGTAACGATTTCCTGTTTCGTATCTGCAAGTTGCGGCCAGATATTTACCAGAGACTCGAATGTTATATCGGGATAGGAAAGCAGGTCCATTCCGGTCCGACGGATTCCGTCCCGGTTTATGGACAAGCCTTGTTTCACCGCCTCATTCGGAGTGAGGCTCAGCCCCGCAAGCTCTGAACGCGCGCCTTCCAGTGCCTCTAACTTATTGAGAAACGCCAGTTTTCTCGTTTCACCTACACAGCCTATGGACATTCCAATGGGCGTCAGCCGCTGATCCGCATTATCCGCCCTGAGTGACAGCCTGAACTCAGCGCGTGATGTGAACATTCTATAGGGCTCGGACACGCCGCGTGTCACCAGGTCATCGATCATCACACCAATATATGCCTCTGACCTGTCAAATATCACGGATTCCTGTCCAAGTGCCGCCTTTGCAGCGTTCAAACCTGCAACAAGCCCCTGTGCCGCCGCCTCTTCATAGCCAGTGGTGCCATTGATTTGTCCCGCCAGATAGAGCCCCGGAAGAACCTTAACCTCAAGGCTTGGCTTCAAGGCGCGGGGATCGATGTAGTCGTATTCGATCGCATATCCCGGTTGAACAATCTCTGCTACCTCCAGCCCTCTGATTGTTCTGACATAGTCGATCTGAACGTCCTCTGGCAGTGACGTTGAAATGCCGTTTGGATAGACCAGATGCGTGTTCAAACCTTCCGGCTCCAGAAAAATCTGGTGGGAGTCCTTTTCCGCAAACCGAACGATCTTGTCCTCAATCGATGGGCAGTAACGTGGGCCGATTCCATCTATATGGCCGCCGTACATCGCTGATTTATCGAGGTTTTTCTCGATAATATTGTGTGTCGCACTATTTGTGTGGGTTATTGCGCAAGCGATCTGGCGTGCTTGCGGACCTTTGGACAAAAACGAAAACATGACCGGATGCGCGTCACCAGGCTGTTCCTGAAGGATATTCCAGTTGATCGTGCGGCCGTCAAGCCGAGGCGGTGTTCCGGTCTTCAGCCTGCCCAGTGGCAAGCCGAGGGACTCGATCCTTTCGGCAAGCGGAATCGCCGGCCGGTCACCCATGCGCCCACCTGGTGTTTTGACGTATCCAATATGGATTGTTCCGCGCAGAAACGTCCCGGTTGTCAGAACAACCCGCTCAGCTGCAACTGTCGAACCGTCTTCCAGAACAACCCCCGCCACTGCACCGTCAGCCAGAACGAAATCGCTGACCTCGGCTTCAATCACCGTCAGGTTCTGTGTCGCCGATATCTCAGCCTGCATAGCAGCTTTATAAAGCGCCCTGTCAGCTTGCGCCCGTGGTCCCTGAACTGCGGGGCCTTTGCGGCGGTTTAGCAGGCGAAACTGGATGCCCGCCCGATCTGCCACCCGCCCCATCAGCCCGTCGAGCGCGTCGATCTCGCGCACAAGATGGCCCTTGCCCAGCCCGCCAATTGCCGGATTGCACGACATCTCGCCGATCTTCGCAAAGCTGTGGGTGACTAATGCGGTGCGCGCACCCAGTCTGGCAGCGGCATGCGCAGCGTCAGCGCCGGCATGGCCGCCGCCAATGACAACAACATCAAACCCACCATGTTTCACGTGAAACATTCCTTACTTGCCGAGGCAGAAGCTCGCAAATATCTCGTCCAGCACATGCTCGACATCAACCCGCCCAACCAGCGAATCCAGCGCCCGGATTGCGTGGTGCAGATCAGCCGAGGCCAGCTCTGCCATATCAGGTCCGCTCATTACAACATCCCGTGCCGATTGCAAAAGCGAAATCGACCGGTCGATGGCGATGCGGTGGCGAATATGGGTAGCTGTTGCCGCACCGGATGCGCGGCTTTCAAGTATGGACTGAATATCCAAGACAAGCTCTGAAACGCCTTCTCCTGTCAACCCTGAAACACCTAATTCTTTGTTATTATTAAGTTTATCTGCTTTCCCACGAATTATAATATCCGTTTCCGCAGGTTCGAGTTCCAGTTTGTGTTTATTCGCCGGATCAACCAAAAACACACGCAAATCCGCCGCTTTGGCCCGCTGAACTGCCCGCTCCACGCCAAGGGATTCGATCTTGTCAGTGGTTTTCCTCATGCCCGCCGTATCAAGAATTGTGACCGGCAAACCGCCCAGGTCCATCCGCACCTCGATCACATCTCTAGTTGTTCCTGCAATTTCCGAAGTGATTGCCGCCTCGCGTCCGGCAAGACGATTTAATAGGGTCGACTTCCCTATATTCGGTGGCCCGACAATCGCCACCTCAAAACCTTCTCGAATACGTTCGGCGATCACGCTTCCCTCGCTTTCGCGCTGCAAAGATGAAATCGTACTGTCAACCAGCGACAGAACCTCGGGGGTGACATCGACCGGCACGTCTTCGTCGGCAAAATCAATCGTTGCTTCAAGCAGGGAAACCGCGCGGATGAGGTCGCGCCGCCAGGTCTCTGCCTTATCACCCAATGCGCCATCAAAAACCCGTATCGCCTGTTTGCGCTGCGCCTCGGTTTCCGCTTCGATAAGATCACCAAGCCCCTCGACCTGAACCAGATCGAGGCAACCGTTTTCAAGTGCGCGGCGGGTGAATTCCCCCGGTTCTGCCAGCCTGACTCCCGGTCGACGCCCAAGAGCGCCCAGAACCGCTGATATGATCGCTGAGGAGCCGTGGAGGTGAAACTCGACCACGTCCTCCCCGGTGAAGCTCGCGCCTTTCTGAAAGCAGAGTACCAACGCCTCATCCAAGACGCCTTTGCCTGGGTCCGCCAATCTCCTAAGGGCCGCTTGCCGCGGTGCAGGCAATGACCCGGCCAAAAAGGTGCCCACTTCCCAGGCCAAGGGTCCAGAAATGCGTATAACCGCCAAACCGGCCTTGCCGCGCGCCGTTGCAAGAGCGAAAATCGTGTCCATTGCGATGTCTCCCGATGCCAGCCTTTACGATCAAGCACCGGTTAACCTTATCAGGTATTCATTGAATCGAAGAACTCACCATTAGTCTTGGTCTGCTTTAACTTGCCAAGCAGGAATTCAATCGCATCGGTGGTGCCCATCGGGTTGAGGATGCGGCGCAGAACATAGGTCTTGGTCAGGTCACCCTTGTCCACCAGAAGCTCCTCTTTCCTTGTGCCCGATTTCAGGATGTCGATGGCCGGGAAGACGCGTTTGTCGGCAACCTTGCGATCCAGAACCAGCTCGGAGTTGCCGGTGCCCTTGAATTCCTCAAAGATGACCTCGTCCATACGGCTGCCGGTTTCGATCAGCGCGGTTGCGACAATCGTCAACGAGCCGCCCTCTTCGATGTTGCGCGCAGCCCCGAAGAACCGTTTCGGGCGTTGCAAAGCGTTTGCATCAACACCACCAGTGAGAACCTTGCCCGACGAGGGAACAACCGTGTTGAATGCTCGGCCAAGGCGGGTGATTGAATCAAGCAGGATGACAACATCACGCTTGTGCTCAACCAACCGTTTCGCCTTTTCGATGACCATTTCCGCTACCGCCACGTGGCGGGTTGCCGGCTCGTCGAAAGTCGAGGAAACAACCTCCCCCTTCACCGAACGTTGCATATCGGTCACCTCTTCCGGTCTCTCGTCGATCAAGAGGACGATCAGATAAACCTCTGGGTGGTTCTCGGCGATTGAGTGGGCAATGTTTTGCAGAATGACGGTTTTACCGGTTCTGGGGGGTGCCACGATCAGTGAGCGCTGGCCTTTGCCAATCGGTGCGACCAGATCGATCACCCGCGCGGTCTTGTCTTTAATGGTCGGATTCTCGATTTCCATATTGAGCCGCTCGTCGGGATAAAGCGGTGTAAGGTTGTCAAAGTGGACCTTGTGCTTGGCCCGCTCCGGGTCGGTGAAATTGATCTGCGTTACCTTCACCAGAGCGAAATACCGTTCGTTATCCTGCGGGGCCTGAATGACCCCCTCAACAGTATCCCCAGTGCGCAGAGAGAATTTTCTGATCTGGTTCGGGCTGATATAGATGTCATCCGGGCCCGGCAGATAGTTGGCCTCGGGCGAGCGCAGAAAGCCAAATCCGTCCTGCATGACTTCAAGCACCCCGTCACCTGAAATTTCTGCCCCCTCTTCGGACATCTCTTTCAGGATGGCGAACATCATGTCGCCCTTGCGCATGGTCGATGCGTTTTCGATTTCCAGTTCTTCTGCCATCGACAGAAGGTCAGCCGGGCTTTTGGCCTTGAGCTGCGACAGAGCCAGTTTTTCCTGAGCCATGAATAGTTCCGATCACCGGGGCCCAGCGGGGCACGGGTTATTTAGATGTTGATTTTGAAAGCGTCTTTGATAGCCGGACGGCCAGACTGGGGGCAGCTTTACACCTGAAGCGTAAAGATTGTCAAACCATGGCTCAGAAAGGCCGTGCAATAACCATGATCACAATGACCACCATCAAAAGTGTCGGCACTTCGTTCATTAAGCGAAAGCCGCGTCCGGTGATCTTGCAGGTGCCCGCCATAAGCTCCTTACGTCTGCGCCCGAGCCAGTGGTGATACCATGTCATAGCCAGAACCATTGCAGTCTTGACCCAGGGCCAAAGCGACGACCAGTCGACAATTCCCGGTGTGAACACCAGCATCAGGCCGAAGATCCAGACCGCGATCATGGCCGGGTTCATGATAAGGCGTAAAAGCTTGACCTCCATCACCTGAAAAAGCGCGTGTGTTTCACCCTCAGAACCCACCTCCTCCGTGTGGTAGACAAAGAGCCTGGGCAAATAAAACAGCCCTGCCATCCAGGCGATGACTGAAATGACGTGAAGGGATTTGACCCAGGGGTATGCCGTTGTCAGGAAATCAGTCATTCTTAGCCAATATTTTGGGGCGCGGTTCAGACCTTCCTAATATAAATATATATTAAGAAAAAGTTGTTGGTTTTGTAGATACCGATGAACTGGCTGAATTACCGTGTTTGTCCAGTGAATAACGGGCGGCTGGAATAGATAGAAAAGTGGAACTTAAACTTGTAAAGGAACATAAATCGTAAAATCTTTAGTTATTAATCAATAGGTTACGAATTGATACATCTGTTGATATTCTGTTGACTAAAATAAAGAACTCAATAATGTTTCCAATCGTGACCATTCATCCACAACTGTACATAATCCTGTCCCGTGTGGATAAAGGCAGGATGGATTTCTAAAAGGGATCGGATAACACTCACCCCTGGTTTCGCGCTGGGTAAAACCCAGGTTAATACCTCGTTTACACATGCTGATTTCCACAGGATTACCCCCATGGCAGAACGCATTATTCTGGCGTCAGCTTCATCGGCCCGGCAGAAAATGCTGGCCGATGCCGGCATTGCCTTCACCTCTCAGGTCGCAAGAATTGATGAAGAAACCGCTAAAAATTCCCTGATTGCGGAGGGCGCTGATCCGCGGTCAATCGCTGATATGCTGGCCGAGCTCAAAGCAAATCGAATTTCGACAAAAGAGCAGGATGCCCTGGTTATTGGCTCTGATCAGGTGTTGGCGTTTGAGGGTAAACTGGTTAGTAAACCCACCTCGATTGATGAAGCCAGAGGGCAACTTTGCCAGCTCAGGGGAAAACGGCACAGCCTGCTCTCTGCTGCGGTCATCGCCCTAAACGGCCAGGTGATTTGGCGCCATGTGGGCCAGACGCGGCTGTGGATGCGCGACTTCAGCGACGACTATCTTAAAGAATACCTGAACCGTCTCGGCGACGAGGCGCTTTCCACCGTTGGCAGTTACAAACTGGAAGCTGAAGGTGTAAGACTGTTTTCCAGAATCGAAGGCGACTATTTCACTGTTCTGGGGATGCCTCTGATCGAAATCTTGAACTATCTGGCTGACAGAGGGACAATCGCAACGTGACATCTGAATCCATCCCGTTGGCAGGCGTCATTGGATCGCCGATATCGCACTCACTTTCGCCGTTGGTGCACGGGTATTGGCTGAGCAAATATGATATCAGCGGCTACTATATCCCGATCGAACTGCAACCCGCAGATTTTGAGGAGGGGCTGCGTTCACTGCCGCGTCTTGGATTTCGCGGCGTCAATATTACCATACCTTTCAAAGAGCAGGCGCTGGCGCTGGCAGATGTCATCACCGACCGTGCCGCACTGATCGGAGCAGCAAATACATTGAGCTTTCGCAAAGACGGGCGCATTCAGGCCGACAATACCGACGGCCACGGATTTATCGCCAATCTCAGGCAAAATGCGCCGGGCTGGAAAGCGAGTTCCGGGCCTGCGCTGGTTCTTGGTGCTGGCGGGGCGTCGCGGGCAGTCATTTCTGCGCTCCTGGCCGAAGGGGTGCCGGAAATCCGGCTGGCCAACCGCACCCGCAGCAGGGCCGATATGCTCTGCGAACATTTTGGCGCCCGGGTTACATCAATCGACTGGTCGGCGATTGCCATGGAAACACCAAAGGTCGCAACAATCGTCAACACGACATCGCTTGGAATGGAAGGCCAGCCCGCCCTGTCAATCACACTTGATAAAGTCAAAAAGGGAACTCTGGTTACCGATATCGTGTACTCGCCGCTGAGAACCGAATTGCTGGAAACCGCATCCGCAAAAGGATGTGTTACCGTCGATGGGCTGGGAATGTTGTTGCATCAGGCGGCACCCGGGTTTGAAAACTGGTTTCGCAAAAAGCCCGAGGTCGATCAGGGGCTGCGCGATGTGGTCCTGGGCCGATGAGTACAGCCGTTTTTGTTCTCGGCCTGACGGGATCCATCGGAATGGGGAAATCCACAACAGCAGGGTTTTTTCGGGAAATGGGCGTACCCGTCTGGGATGCAGACGCTGCCGTGCACCGGCTTTATGCAAAAGGCGGTGCTGCGGTTGAGGCAATCAGAGCCCTGTGCCCGGACGCGGTGGACGAGGATGGAGTAAACCGCGCCAGTTTGAGGGAGTGGATCGCGGCAGACGAAAAGGCGCTGGCCAAAATCGAAAATGTCGTTCACCCGCTTGTTGCAGAGGACCGCCGGGTATTTCTACAAAAGGCAAAGGAAGATGGTGACCTTATTGTCGTCGTCGATATTCCCTTGCTCTTTGAAACCAGGGCAGAGGCCAGTGTTGACGCCGTTCTGGTTGTCAGCGCGCCAAAAGAGGTGCAGAAAAAACGGGTGATGGAACGTGCAGGTATGACCGAGGCGCATTTTAAGCGCATCCTTGCCAGCCAGATGCCGGATGCTGACAAACGGGCGCGGGCAGATTTTGTGATAGAGACCGTTTCCCTTGATGAAGCGCGCCTGGCAGTCAAGAATCTGCTGCGTGACCTGGAGAGCAGGATGGCCAACCATGCGTGAGATTGTTCTGGACACGGAAACCACAGGCCTTGACCCCGCCACCGGCGACCGGATCGTGGAAATCGGGGCGATTGCCCTGATGAACCACGTGCCAACCGGCGAGGTCTACCACCAATATATCAACCCCGAACGTTCAATGCCCGAAGAAGCCTTTGCGGTTCACGGGCTGGGGGATGATTTTCTGGCGGACAAGCCGGTCTTCAGGGATATCGCAGGCAAATTCCTGGAATTCATCGGCAGCGCCAAGCTGGTCATCCACAATGCCAGCTTTGACATGAAATTCATCAATGCCGAGCTGAACTGGCTGGGGCATGAGCGCCTTCCCATGGATCAGGCCATCGACACGCTTGAAATCGCCCGAAAGAAATTTCCCGGAGCGAAGAATTCGCTTGATGCGCTTTGCCGTCGCTATGGGGTTGATAATTCAGCGCGCGAAAAACACGGGGCGCTGCTTGACAGCGAGTTGCTGGCCGAAGTGTATCTGGAGCTTGTGGGCGGGCGTCAGCCGGATTTTGGTCTGGCCGGGGAACACAAAAAGCTGGTTACACAAAATACCGGCCCGGAGAACTGGAAACCGGGTAAACGGCCAACACCCCTGGCCCCGCGACTGACGGAAGACGAGGCTGCCCGGCACCGGGAATTTGTCAAAACACTGGGGGAATCGCCGCTCTGGTCGAGTTTCGACCAGAGCTGACGTTGACTCAGACGATCGGCTGCCCGACCTTTTCCGCCTCGGCGCGCCGCGCGGCTTCCTGACGGTAAAGTGACAGAAAGTCGATGTTTTCAAGATTAAGCGGCGGGAATCCGCCATCGCTGGTGATGTCGCTGACAATCCGACGCAGATAGGGGAAAGTCATGCGCGGGCATTCGATCAACAGGAACGGGTGCATCTGATCATCGGGCACATTTTCGATCTGGAACAGACCGGCATATTCAATTTCCAGGATGAACAGAACATCATCGGTTTCTTTGGCTTTGGATTCGATATTCAGCTTGATGACAACTTCATAATTCCCACCGGGCTCGCGTTTGCGCGCATCAAGATTGACCTGCACCTGGATTTCAGGATTGAGGTTGCCGGTCACCCCTTTTTGCGCGGCGACATTTTCAAATGACATGTCGCGGATAAATTGGCCCACGATCTGCAGACGGGGTTGTTTTGCCTCACCCTGCGGTGCGGCGGCATTTTCTTCAGCCATGAAGTGCTCCTGAATTCGAAAGGTCTATCCGGCGCAATGACTATCAGGTCGATGCGACCCCGACAATCAGAGAAACACGGGTGTTTTCAATGCTTTGTCCATCCTGAGGGATTCTCGGGTCGCGGGCTATCCTCGTCGTCTACAACCGTGTACTCACCATCAATGGTTTTTTCACCCCGGCCGAAACCCCCCGACTGCGTGGTGCTTGTTGAGCTGAATGAGACTCCGCTCATTGAAATCCGGGACGAGGCCCAGCGGATCAGGGCGATGCGAACCGGAGGCAGCAACAGGGCAAACCCAACAGCATCGGTAAAGAACCCCGGGGTCAGAAGCAAAACGCCAGCGACAAGGATCATCGCGCCCTGCGCCATTGGGTCTGCCGGGTTTCGTCCTTCAGCCATTGATGTCTGCAACCGGTTCAATGTCATCAGGCCCTGTGCGCGCATCAATGTGGTACCGGCGATAGCGGTCAACACCACGATAGCCAGTGTCGGCCACAAGCCGATGGCCCCGCCAACCTGAATAAACAGCGCAATCTCGATAATTGGCACCGCAACAAACAATAAAAACAGCCACATCGCGAAAACCCGTCCTTTCATTGGCCTTGCCGTGGTAGACTTGACCACAGGCCTGTCATACATATGTGCAAATCAGCCCGGTTACCATGATCAGGGTAAACTTTTCAGGAGACGCCTTTTATGAATTCCGCCGTTATCCAGCTTCTTGTGCTTGCCGGAATCGCCCTGTTTTTGATTCTGCGACTCAAGAATGTACTCGGCACCCGAGAAGGTTTTGAAAAACCACCGCAAACAAACGGCGCAGCAACGGGCCAGGCCTCGGCGCGTCGGGATTTTGAGGTGATTGAAGGCGGCGTCGACCACGACATCGCTGATCATACCGATATCAAAGGGTCAGCGGGCAAGGCGCTGGCCAAAATGAAAAAGGCCGAGCCGAGTTTTGGTGTGACAGAGTTTCTGTCCGGCGCGCGCGGCGCATATGAAATGATCCTGATGGCGTTTGAAAACGGTGATCTGGGAACACTGAAGCAATTTCTGTCGGACGATGTGTACACAAGTTTTGCCAATGTGGTGGAAACCCGCAAGGAAGAGGGCCTTAAGGTTGATGCCAGCTTTATCGGCGTGCGCGAACTTAAGCTGACCAATGCCAGCTTTGATGCCAGAACCAGCGAGGGGGAAGTCACGATCAAGTTTGTTGGTGAACTCACCTCGGTTGTCCGCGACCGCGCTGGCGAGATTGTCGAAGGTAACCCGGATGAGGTCAAACGCCAGAAAGATGTCTGGACCTTTGCCCGCATCATGGGCAGCGAAGATCCGAACTGGCAGCTGGTCGCGACCGGCGGATGATCAAAGCCGGTCGACTGGCAGGTGTGATTCTGGCTCTGGCCGGTTTCTCAATTGCGGTGACCCCGGCATTTGCCGAGCGCAGGTATAAGACTCTCAGGTTTGACCAATTGTTGGGCTGGGAGACGGATGATCACACGGCAGCGCTGAACACTTTCCTGGATTCCTGTCCGGATATCCGCGCCCGCGAATGGAAGGCCCTTTGCGCTTTCGCAGCCACTGCGCCCGACGCAAAGGTGTTTTTTGAGGCCTTCTTTACACCGATCATGGCCAGCCCTGACAGAACGGCCCTGTTTACCGGTTATTTTGAACCGGTGCTCAACGGATCGTTATATCGTGTCGGTAAGTATAAATACCCGCTCTACAAAAAACCCAAGTCGCTGACACGGGCTGATCCTAGCCTGACCCGCGCGGCTATTGATAACGGCGCTCTGAAACATAAGGGCCTGGAAATTGCCTATGTCGATGATCCGGTTGAGGCCTATTATCTGCATATTCAGGGATCGGGCCGGATCAATCTGACCAACGGCAACAGCATTCGCGTTGGCTATGCCGGTGAGAACGGCCATGTCTATCGATCCGCGGCGCGCGAACTGGTACGACTGGGCGAGATCAGTTTTGCCGAGGCGTCGATTGAAGGGATCAAAGCCTGGGCCAAGCGTAATCCTGAGAAGGGATTGCAGGCGCTGCAGTTTAATGCCTCTTACGTGTTTTTCCGGCAAATCGATACGCTCGCACCAGACTCCGGGCCACTGGGGGCGCTTGAACGCCCGATGACGGCCATGCGCTCCATTGCAGTTGATCCGAAATTCACCCAAATGGGCGCACCGGTCTGGGTGGAAAAAGGCGGGCAGGGCGCATTCAGGCGCCTGATGGTGGCGCAGGATGTCGGTGCGGCTATCAAAGGGCCGCAACGCGCCGACATATTCTTTGGCACCGGATCAGAGGCCGGTAAGCTGGCCGGGAAAACCAAAGATGGTGGGCGTATGATCATGCTTTTGCCAATTGCAATAGCCAGCAGGCTTGATCCGGAAGGCTGAAAATGTCGTCAAAACGACGAAATCGCGGATTAAGCGCTGAAGAACAGGTGTTGTGGAATAAAGTGGTCGAAAACATCGCGCCACAAGGGAATTCGATGCCGCCTGCAACCATTTCGGACCTTGATATTCCGGAACCACGCCCGCTGCCGACACCAAAGGCGATCAGGCCTTTTGCGCTGGGGCAAAGCACCAAACCCGAAAGCAAGGCGATACACAGACCCGCGACAGCGCCGCATAATATGGACAAGAACAGCTTCAATCGGCTGAAGAAGGGAAAGATTGTGGTTGATGGCAGGATTGATCTGCATGGAATGACACTGGCACAGGCACATCCCGCCCTGATCGGTTTTGTGAGAGAGGCACACGCATCGCGCAAACGGCTGCTTTTGGTGATTACCGGAAAAGGCAAAACCAAACGCGGTGACAGCATCATGCCTGAACGGCAGGGAATCCTCAGACACCAGATCCCCCACTGGCTGTCTATGTCACCACTCGCTCAGATGGTGTTGCAGGTGACCGAGGCGCATCTGAAACATGGGGGAAGCGGTGCTTATTACGTTTACCTCAAACGGCAGCGCTGAGAGGCAGCGCCGGTTTCGCCCAACGCATCGCCAGATGTGTTAAAAGACAGGCGGACAGAATGTAGATGGAGTATCCGACCATCTGGTTATGAAACGGAATGCCAAGATCAATCAGCGCACCCGTAACTCCGGGCCCGAGGGCTGAGCCGAAAACCATCAGCGAAGTTGCCAGCGACTTGACCGAACCAAGGTTTGCGGTTCCATAAAACTCGGGCCAGAACGCCCCGAAAAGGGTTGCCGCGCCGCCCTGCATCAGCCCCATCAGAAAAAACCCGACAGCCGCAGCAGCCAGTGAATCGCCAAGGCCGAAAATCACATAAGCCAGCGCCATCGGAACCTGAAACCAGGCGATCAGGCGGCGGCATCCAAAGCGGTCAATTGCCCAGCCATAGGCAAACATCGCACCAACTGTGGTGACTGTGTAAAACGGCAACAAGGCGACGAAATGCGCATGTTCCCAGCCCTTGCTGGCGCTCAGATGAACCTGTTGAAACATAAGCGCGGTACTGAATATCCCAGGCGCCATCATTGTCGGAACGATCATCCAGAATAGCCAGTGGCTCAGCGCATCGTGGCGGGTCCAGTGTTTACCCAACATGCCAACCATGTTTTGCGCTTTGGAAATGGATTGCGGCGTGCGCTCCTTTTTGAGCAGAACCTGCAAAACAGGGATCATCAGCAGGGAAGAAACAGCAGCAACCATCCAAAGTGACCGCCAGGGCGCAATCGTCAGCAGGCTGACGAATATAATCGGCAGCAAGGCTTCGCCCAGCGAAAACCCAAGGGTCGAGATTGCAAGCGCCTTACCCCGCGCCCTGGCAAACCAGCGGGCGATTGCCACGACAGCAATATGCGAAAGCATCCCCTGCCCGGTAAATCGCAGCGCAAAAATAGCAAAGGGCAGGGCCCAGGCACCGGGGATGGCTGACATGAAAAGACAGGCGCAGGCCAGCAGAGCCAGCACCGCGCTCGCCAGTGTTCTGGCGCGAAAGCGATCAGACAGAATTCCGCCATAGAGCATCACCAGCGCCGAGGCCGTCGTGCCGATGGAGTAAATCCCGCCCCACTCGCCATCGCTCAGGCCGAACTCGGCCATGATCACGCCGGCATAAAGCGAAATGAAGAAGGTCTGCCCGAAAGAAGAGCCAAGCGAAATCAACCCCCCGGCAAAGAGCCAGCGCTTGTTCAGCGAGATGAAGTCCAGAATTCGCATTGGCGGATCATGCGCGGGATGGCTTGGAAACGCCATGCACAATGTGAGGCGAATTCCTTTCCCGATAGGCCTGAAAGAGCTACCGCACCAACGAGAAAAGGTTACCAAGGCGGAATGGACGCTGTTTTCGCTCGCTCAGCGGTTTGAATCCGGTCTGATGAACAGAGTTCGGGTAATTGACGCTCAACTCTCCGGCCTTTGCAGCAAGCTCGGATACGGCGTTGAGAATGAAATCAGCCTCAGCCTCGGTTGTCAGATAGCTGAAGTTCAGGCGGATAAAGCCTGGCTTGTCGCTTTCATCGCCGCTGAGGATCTGCTGGCGGATGCGATTTGACCAGTCGTCGTCAATACTCAGCAGGTGATGCACGTAGGGCCCGGCACAGGCACAGCCGCCCCGCGCCTGAATGCCGTAAATATCGCTGAGCATTCGGGTGAAAAGCTGATAATCAACCGGCGCCCCCTCTGCATCGCGAATAATGAAGGAAAAGATCGGCAGGCGATCAGCGTGCTCGCCCCCGAGCAGTTGGATATTTGGATTGTCTTTCCATTTCGAAAAAGCCCGCTTTGCATGTGCGGCGTTTACCCGATTAATGAAATCCTGACCGATTGCATCTTTCACGATCAGCGCCAATCCGGCGCGGATATCGCCGATGATATTCGGGGTGCCGCCCTCCTCGCGCTCTTCCAGATTGTCGGTGTAGTCCTGAACCGATCGATTCACAAAAGAGACGGTACCGCCGTCGGGATTGGCCGGGATGGTTGCCAAGACCGCATCGCGCCGCACGATCAGCACACCGGATGCACCGGGACCGCCGATAAACTTGTGCGGTGAAAGCGCGATGGCATCAATTTCGGCACCGGCCTGCGGTGTCATGTTGATATCAAGGTAAGGGCCACCCCCGGCATAATCCCAGACTATCTTGCCACCGGCCTGTTTGATCAGGTGGGTCACGGAAATCACGTCACTCAGAATTCCGGTGACATTTGAGGCGGCAGAAAAACTACCGATCAAAAGCTCGTTGCCCGCAACCTCGCCCAAAACGGATTTCAGGTGTTCAAGATCGGGGCCACCTTCGGCTGAAGTGGTCCTGCAAAATCGGACAGTCTGTTAAGGTGTATTCCAACAAGATGAAGGAATACCAAAATGACGAAAAGACGGAAGTTTTCAGATCAGTTTAAGGCCAAGGTTGCGCTTGAGGCATTGCGTGGTGACCGGACAATCCAGGAGATAGCAGCCAAGCACAGGCTACATCCTACCCAGGTCAGCACTTGGAAAAAGCAGGCCGTTGAGGGGCTTTCGGGTGTGTTTTCTGAGGGTGGAAAGGATCAGGGTCCAAGTGAATCCGAGATTAAGGACCTGCATGCCAAAATCGGGAGGTTGGCGGTTGAGAATGATTTTTTAGCGCAAGGGCTCAAACGATGAGCCCGAAGCAGCGCAAGAAAATGGTCAACAAGAACGTGAATCTCAGCCTGTCCCGCCAGTGTAAGATCCTGAGAATTAGTCGATCATCGCTGTATTACACACCGGTCGAATTCAGTGCCAAAACGCTGGAATTGATGCGCCAAATCGACAAGGTTTTTACCCAGTATCCATTTTTTGGCAGCCGCCAGATTGCGGCCTATTTGCCGCGAAAAGGTTATCATGCGGGCCGCCATCGTGTGCGCAGGCTGATGAAGGTGATGGGGCTTGAAGCGATCTACAAACGCCCCAACACCAGCAAAAAGCACCCCGAGAACCGGATTTATCCGTATCTGCTTAGAAACATGCAGATCACCCGTCCCAATCAGGTTTGGTGTTCTGATATCAGCTATATTCCCGTGAGACGGGGCTTTCTGTATCTGGTAGCAATTATGGACTGGGCCACGCGCAAAGTGCTTTCGTGGCGATTATCAAACACTATGGACGCCAGCTTCTGCAAGGACGCGTTGGATGAGGCAATTGCCAAATACGGCCCACCAGAGATCATGAATACGGATCAAGGTTCCCAGTTCACGGGAGCAGCGTGGACTACCACCCTGACCGAAGCAGATGTTAAAATATCGATGGACGGACGTGGCCGGTATCTCGACAACATCTTCATCGAACGTCTCTGGCGATCCCTAAAACAGGAGGCGGTTTACCTACGCGAACTGACTGATGGCTTTGTGGCAGAGCGGGTGATCGGCGAATGGATCACTTTTTACAACACTGACCGCCCCCACACGGCTCTTGATAAACGAACGCCGGACGAAGCATACTTTGGCGGCAAAGAAATGAAGAAAGCGGCATGAGAAACAAACCTGATACACCTTAACTTAGCCGCAAATCTGTCCAGAAAAGCAGGACCACTTCACGGAGCGGTGGACCTTGACGATAGTGCCGTCGATCATAGCGTATTCAAAATCGGC
>CAZMNO010000023.1:0-45494 GCA_964567685.1 uncultured Rhodobacter sp.
ACTTCCGCGTCATAACCCATGAGAGGTTTCGGGTTTTGGCGTAGGTGCGGTATAGCATTATTTAGTGCTTATTCAAACAAGCGGCGGATGGGGATAATCCCGCGCGTTGCTTAACACACGACCGGCGGTGGTGAATTGAAAATCCGCCCCACAGGTCGCAACCCGCTCATACCATTGGCCAGTTTTGCCACAGAGCCGCGCATTGCCGACGCGCGCGGGGGCGATTCGACGTCAGTGACTGCCACTTTATGCCAATCAAACGCGTACGACTTCTCAACGTCGCGCCTGCCTCGGCCAATCGCCGCCGCGTTGGGGCCCGTTGGCGATGCGCGGCGGGCTTCGCCCTTGATCCCGCGCTGGATGCTTTTTCCAATGGCGGCCCCGAACCAAGTTGCCAAAAGAGTCACTTAACCGGGAAGCTGGTGTCAATTCTTCACAAACAACTTCCGCGGATAATCTGACAGTGGCTCGGCAGCACCACTTTCCCGAATACGCAATGTCTCGGTGATCTCCAGCCCCCAGTCGGGCATCCAGAGGGCGGGCATGAAGTGGAAGGTCATGTTGGGCTTTAGAACCGTGGTATCCGTTGGCCGGATCGAATAGGTGCGCTCGCCCCAGTCCGGCGGGTAGCTGAGGCCGATGGGGTAGCCGCAGCGGCCTTCGCGCTCCACCCCGTGCTTTTTCAAAACACCATAAAAGGCCGAGGCGACATCGCCTGCGGTGTTGCCGGCGCGCGCCGCATCGATGCCGGCCTCGATCCCTTCCAGCGCCACCGCTTCAACGCGCGGCACATCGTCAGGCGGATTGCCCAGCCAGATGGTGCGGCACAGCGGGGCGTGATAGCGCCGGTGGACGCCGGATATTTCAAAGAAGGTGCCGGAATTATCAGGGATCGGCTTGTCGTTCCAGGTCAGATGCGCCGCTGCTGCCTCGTCCCCTGTGGGCAGAAGCGGGCAGATGGCAGAATAGTCGCCGCCAAAGCGCACGCCGTCCTCTTCCCCACCCCAGATCGCGGTTTTGTAAATCTCGGCAGCAACTTCGTTTTTCAGCACGCCGGGTTCGAAGACCTCAAGGATACGTTCATGCATCAGTTCCGAAATTTTCGCCGCCCGGCGCATGTATTTGAGCTCGGTTTCCGATTTCACCGCCCGGCACCAGTTGATCAGCGCCGTTGCATCGACGAATGGCCCGCCCAGCTCGGCAAGCATCACCTGATGGGCCCTGGCCGAGTAATAGTAGTTCTCCATCTCAACCCCGATCCGCGCCTTTTCCCAGCCAAGATCGCGGATCAACCCGGCGAGATGCTGCATGGCGTGTCGTTCGGTCGACATGACGTAATCGTCGGAATAACCGTGGATATGATCGAGATCCATATAGCAGGTCTTGGTCGCACCGATCGCGTCCATCTTGCGGCCCCAGAAGACCGGATCGCCATCGGGACCGATCAGAACCCCCTGATGCACATAGAACGACCAGCCGTCATAGCCCGTCAGCCAGGCCATGTTGCTGGGATCACAGGTAAATAAAAGCTCGATCCCCGCCGCCTCCATCGCCTGGCGCACGGAGGCAAGCCGGTTGGCATATTCACTGCGGCTGAAATCAAGTTCGACGTCGGGCATTCTTTCCTCCGGAATATTCGCTGTCGGGGTGAGCCTAGTGGAGGTTCGCGCGTGAAAATAGCCGGTTTGCGACACGATCTGATTTGCCCGATTGCACTGCCTGCAGGTTTTGTGGATAGATCGGCCTTATGACTGAAATCTCTCTCAGCTCCATCCGCCAGGCGCGCCAAACGATCAATGACGTGGTGATCAACACACCGCTCATCCCTTCCCCCCATTTCAGCCAGATCACCGGGCAGGAGGTTTTACTGAAGCTGGAAACCATGCAACCGATTGGCGCCTTCAAGCTGCGCGGGGCGGCGAATGCGATCTTGAACCTGCCGGACACGGTCAAGGGGGTGACCTGTGCCTCAACCGGCAATCATGGCCGCGGGGTTGCTTATGCGGCGCGGCAGGCTGGTATTCGTGCGGTTATCTGCATGTCGGAACTGGTGCCGCAAACCAAGGTCGAGGGGATCCGGGCGCTGGGGGCCGAGGTGCGCATTATCGGGCAAAAGCAGGATGATGCGCAGGACGAGGTTTTGCGCCTTGTGGCTGAGGAGGGGCTGACCGAAATCTCTCCCTTTGACGATCCTGATGTCATCAACGGCCAGGGCACGATCGGGCTGGAGCTGCTGGAGGCAAGGCCTGATCTTGAGACGCTGCTCATTCCGCTTTCCGGCGGTGGCCTTGCGGGGGGGATTGCGCTGGCAGCCAAGGCGACCAGGCCAGAGATCAGGGTGATCGGCATCAGTATGGACCAGGGGGCGGCGATGTATGCCTCGATCCGCGCCGGGTATCCGGTGGAGGTTGATGAGGTCGGCTCGCTGGCCGACAGCCTTGGCGGCGGCATCATGAGCAACAATCGCTACACGCTCGATATCTGCACAAGGTTGATCGACGAGACACTTCTGGTCAGCGAAGAAGAGATTTATCGCGCCATGCAGACGTTGTTCTACGAGGAACGGCTGGCTGCCGAAGGCGGCAGTTGCGTCGGGCTGGCGGCTTTGCAAAACGGCAAGATTGCGGATTTGCAGGGGCCGGTTGCGGTGGTTGTGTCAGGGCGCAACTTTGATGCGAAAGTGTTTGCCGACATCATCGCCGGCCGTGATCTTCAGCTTGGCGGGACGCACATTAAGGGCGGTGTTTATATGCCGGGCTGAGATTTGTGGTTGTGGCATTGGAAGGCCAGTTGGCACTTTCTGACCCTTGCGATCCCTCGGGAAATTCTGCTTTGACCCGCAGGTTGATTTTATCCCGCACCTAGAGTCTTGGAATAGTAACCTTCCATTACCTCCTGCCAGAGCACTTCATAACCATCTGAAATTAAACAATGAACTACTAAACTGGTTTGTCGGTCTGTTAGTCTATCAGTCTGCTGGTCGACCGGTCTGTTGGTCTGTTGGTCGACCGGTAGATCAATAGATCAGTCTATCGGTCTATCGGTTTTCCGGATGACAAGCGGGTTCTGGCAATGAGAATTTGGGGGTGCACGCTGGCAGGTATGATTGCTGTGACCGGGCATCGAAGCGACGCTGACCGGCTGGTCTGCAGAGCAATCTTCACCATCATACCCGGTGCCTGCAAAAACGACCCGGACAGAAATGCTCGCAAGCACCTCGCAAAGAAAGCACCCCGGCCCCGGGGACCTGCATCAGTGCAACCGCTTGAAACCAGCACTCATAAATTTCACCCTATGCAACAAGCCCCTCAGACGCTATTTTGCCCTTTCGTTAGCAGAAATCCGTTCCGGGGACCGAGATGACCGCATCACTTGACCGTACCGAATTCGTAGACCGTTTTGGCGGCATCTACGAGCATTCCCGCTGGGTTGCTGAAAAATGTTTTGATGAATCCGGCCATGCCGATGCCGTAAAGCCATCCGATCTCGTTGGCCCTTTCGCGCATCAGGTAGAAGCCGCCGGGCATGAGGTGCAGTTGATCTTGCTGCGCGCCCATCCCGATCTTGCGGGCAAACTGGCGCAAAGTGGCACGTTGACCGCTGAAAGCACGTCCGAGCAGGCCAGCGCCGGGCTTGATCAGTGCACGAAAGAAGAATTTGAGGAATTTACCGCTCTCAACACAGCCTATCGGGAAAAATTCGGTTTTCCCTATATTCTTGCGGTCAAGGGCAGGCATCGGACAGAGATTCTTGAAAACTTCCGCAGCCGCCTGCCCAATGACATCGCCACAGAGTTTCGTGAGGCTCTCAATCAGGTGCACCAGATTGCACGGTTGCGGCTGGAAGCGCTAGAATAACCGCTATTTCACGAAAAACGCGTCGCTGAATCCTGCCCGCCGCACTTGCGTGAGGGCATCTTTCAATTGTGCATCGCTTGGGAACGGCCCCAGCAGAACGATCTCATAGGATTTGCCTCCGCGTGTGAGGGGCCGGGTATAGGTAGGAAACCCACCTGCGCCAAATTTCGCCACCGTTCGCCGGGCATTTGCCGGAACACCGAAGGTTGCCACCTGAACGTAACGGTGCGAGGGCGGAGTGAGCTCAACACTATGGGGAACCGGTCCGCCGGTCAGGGCCGAGACATCCTCGATCTTTTTCATGTTGAGCGGTGAGGCTTCGTCTTCCACCGGCCGACGTTTCACCGGTGCGGCCTGCGGTATATACGTGCGGGTCGAAACCACGGTCGTGTAAGGGTACTTGATTTGCGGCAGGGCCGCAGTCATGTCGCGCCCGGTTGTGGTATCGATCAGGCGGCGGGGCATGGTCTGGGTCCAGATCAGGTCCATCGCGGCCTGCCCCTGCGGCGTGCCCACCCCGCGCCGGGCCTGTTGCTGATCTGTTGACAAAAGGCTGACATACCCCTCGGGCAGAACCGGTTGCGTGCGGGTAACCTGAGCAACCGGCACGGTTCCTGCAAGGCGGCCATTAAAGGCGTCACCCGGATGATAGGCCTGCGGTACACGCCTGATCGTGTAGATACCTCGGTAAAGCGGCTCGTTCGCAGGTGGTGGCGCAACGGCCACAACAGTTGTGGTTGGCTGCGTTGTTTTTGGCTGGTTGGTGAACACGGTTGGGGCCGGGTCACTGTTTGTCGTCGTTCGCGCTGTGCGCTGGCCGGGTTTGCCGAACAGGAGCCAGAGCAGATTCTGGTTTTGTATGCGGGTCTGCGGGACCGGTTGAACCGAGGTGAATTGCGTCGGCTCTGGGGCTGGAGATGGCTGGGTCGAGGTCACCCTGGTCTGCCGGGTCTGGGTGGAGGCCGGTTTGGTGGTTCCGGCAACAGCCGTTGGTTTCAAACCACAAACAACCTGACGTTTCCGCGTGACCTGCGGCACCCAGGTGACCTTGCCGCCATAGCCTCACCGAACATAGGCACAGCCCCGGCTGTCGACATAGATCGTGCCTTTGTATGTGGCCGGAGGCACTTCCGCCGGCCCGGTTGAATGGCGCAGCGATCTTGCTTCTGCCGGCACGGCAAGAGAAAGAATCGTGATACCGGTAAGGATTGCGTTTACTGCCCGCATTATCACCCCCTGTTATTGCCGGGGAGTGTGCCCAATCGTGAAGAATTAGTAAAGGGTCAACAGGCCGGATTTTGGCTTATTTAGTACCAAACATTCGGTCACCCGCATCACCTAGCCCGGGGAGGATATAGCCGACATCGTTCAGCCGCTCATCCAGCGCCGCCGTGACAATCGGCACATCAGGGTGTGCTTCCTGCATCCGTTTGACCCCTTCAGGTGCAGCCAAAAGGCATAGAAACCGGATATCCGTCGCCCCGGATTCCTTCAGCAGATCGATCGCCGCGACCGAGGAATTGCCGGTTGCCAGCATCGGATCAACGGCAATCACCCGGCGGTTTTCAAGCCCCACCGGCACTTTGAAATAATACTGGACCGGCATCAGAGTTTCCTCGTCCCGGTAAAGTCCGACAAAGCCGACGCGGGCCGAGGGAATGAGCTCAAGCACCCCGTCAAGCAACCCGTTGCCAGCGCGCAGGATCGACACCAGCGCCAGTTTCTTGCCTTTCAGAACCGGCGCGTCCATTTCAACCAGCGGTGTTTCGATGCGCTTGGTGGTAAGCGGCAGATCGCGCGTCACCTCATAGGCCAGCAGCATCGAGATTTCGCGCAGCAATTGCCGGAACACGGCGGTCGAGGTGTCCTTCTCGCGCATCAGCGTCAGCTTGTGCTGCACCAGCGGATGTTCAACGATTGTTAAATGTTCGCTCATGGCTGTACCCCCGCCTGCCTTACGTATTCCTCTGTTGAGTCCTATCCCAAACCGCAGGCTGATCCAACCTCAGAAACCGCGCATTTGCGAAACCGGCTTTAAAGGAAGCTCTGACCGACCGGTCCAAAATCCACTCCCAGATGTGCCGCAACGCTGGCGCCGACATCGGCAAAAGCGCAGAGCCCGATTTCCCCTGCACCGGCCCCGGCCACCACGACCGGCACCCGTTCGCGCGTGTGATCGGTGCCGCGCCATGTCGGATCATTGCCGTGATCGGCGGTGAAGATGAAAAGATCCCTCTCGCGTTTCTGGCTGAGGAGGTCGGGAATGCGTCCGTCAAACCATTCCAGCGCTCGGGCGTAACCCGAAACGTCGCGCTGGTGGCCGTAAAGCGTGTCAAACTCGACGAAATTTGAGAAAATCAGCGCCCCGTCATCAGCCCGGCCAACCAGCGTGAGCAGCCTGTCAAACAGCGAAGCGTCGCCACTGCCTTTGAACGGTGTCTCAATGCCCCGCCCTGAAAATATGTCATGGATCTTGCCAACTGCATAAACTGAGCGCCCGGCGTTGGAGACATGGTCACACAGGGTTGGTGCAGGCGGCGCAATGGCGAAATCCTTGCGTTTCTGGGTGCGCTGGAAACCTTCCTCTTCAGACCCGACAAAAGGTCGCGCAATCACCCGACCGACCTTCATTGCATGCAGATGCGGGGCAAGGTCTTTGCACAGTTTCAACAGGCGCTTGAGGCCAAAAACCTCTTCATGGGCGGCGATCTGAAAAACACTGTCAGCCGACGTATAGCAGATCGGCCAGCCCGATTTCATATGCTCGGCCCCATGCTTGTCGATAATCGGGATGCCCGAGGCGTGGCAGTTGCCGAGAATACCGTCAACCTCAGCCAGTTCACGGACGCGCTCTACGATATCTTCGGGAAATGCCGGGTCGGCCTGAGGAAAATAATGCCAGTCCCACGGAACCGGAACTCCCGCAAGCTCCCAATGACCCGATGGCGTGTCCTTTCCTCGCGACACTTCGGTTGCCGCGCCCCAGCGCCCTTTTGGTTTGGCGGTCAGGCCCGGTGTCTCAATGCCACTGGCCAGACGTATCGCGGCGCCCAGCCCGAGCCCATCGAGATTGGGCATTCTGAGCGGCCCGCTGCGCCCTTCTTCAGCCCTGCCCTCGGCGCAGGTCTTGATGATATGACCGAGCGTATTGGCCCCCTCATCGCCGAAATCCGCCGCATCAGGCGCGCCGCCGCAGCCGACCGAATCCAGCACTGTCAGGAACACCCGCGCCATCAGTCGATCCGCCTTTGAATGAGCGGTGTTTCGTCGGCAGGCATGTAGTGAATCGTATAGGCCGCAAGCACCGCCGCTTTGCCCGCCTCCAGCGCCTCGGGGGTATTGGCGTGAACGGTGGCAATCGGATCGCCCCCATTGACTGCAAGTCCTGTCCCGGCAAGATCATCAATGCCAACGGCAAGGTCGATCGCATCGCCTTCGGCTTTGCGGCCGCCGCCCAGATCGATCACCGCATAGCCCAGCCTGCGCCCGTTTATGGCGGTGATGAAACCGGATGAGGGCGCCACCACTTCGTCAACATATGGCGCCCGCGGCAGATGGTGGTCGGGCTTTTCAACGAAATCAGAGGGCCCGCCAAGGGCGCTTACCATCTTCTGAAATCGCTCGGCAGCCTGCCCGCTTTCAAACGAAGCGGCGATCATCGCCTGACCTTCTGCAGCCCGCTCAGCCAACCCGCCCAGTTCCAGCAACAGACCGCCCAGCGCCACGGTCACGTCCCAAAGCCTGCTGTCAATCTCGTCACCGCGCAGGAACGCCACGGCGTTGCGCACTTCCAGCGCGTTGCCGGCAACCGAGGCCAAGGGTTCATTCATATCGGTGATCAGGGCCGCCGTTTTGCATCCCGCCCCGTTGGCCACCGAAACCAGCGCCGCTGCCAGTGCTTCGGCCTCTTCTGCGCTGGTCAGAAAGGCACCGGAGCCTGATTTCACATCAAGTACCAACCCCTCCAGCCCAGCCGCCAGCTTTTTGGACAGGATCGACGCACAGATGAGATCGATGCTTTCCACCGTCGCAGTGACATCGCGCACGGCATAAAGCCGCTTGTCAGCCGGGGCAATATCACCCGTGGCGCTGACGATGGCGCAGCCGACATCCACCGTTACCTCGCGCATTTTTTCGGCACTTACCTCGGTCTGATAGCCGGGAATGGCATCCAGCTTGTCAAGCGTGCCCCCCGTATGGCCAAGCCCGCGGCCTGAAATCATCGGCACGTAAGCCCCGCAGACCGCCAGCGCCGGGGCCAGCATCAGGGAGACATTGTCGCCAATGCCGCCGGTGGAATGCTTGTCGAGCACCGGGCCGGGTAAATCCCAGCTTTGGACATTTCCGGAGTCACGCATGGCCAGCGTCAGCGCCACCCGCTCGTCCTCTGACATGCCATTAAGAAGCACCGCCATGGCAAAGGCACCGGCCTGCGCATCGGTGACCTGCCCATCAGCCAAACCCCTGGCAAACCAGCGAATTTCATCGCCACTCAGGCTTTGCCCATCACGCTTTTGCGCAATTATCCTGCGGGCATCCATCTCAGCCGGTACCCAGATGCGTGGTCGAAAAGGCTCCCGGCAGCAATTCGCCAAGGGTCATGACACCTTTTTCACCTTCCGGTCCTGCCAATGTGACGACAACGTTCCCTGAACCAAACTCCGCCAGTTTCTGCCGGCACCCGCCACAGGGCGTGACAGGTTCGGGGCTGTCAGCGAGCACCAGCACCTCGGCGATTTCGCTTTCGCCGGCGGCAACCATCGCGGCAATCGCCCCGGCCTCGGCGCAGGTGCCTTCGGGATAGGCGACATTCTCGACATTGCAGCCCACGAACACCTGACCGGACGCAGTGCGGATCGCCGCCCCGACCTTGAAATTCGAATAAGGCGCATGGGCGCGCAGGCGCACCGCTTTGGCGGCTTCAAACAGGGTCATTGGGTCACTCCTGACTTGGTTGATCAGATACTGATCGGCGATCCGCAGAGATGCAAGCCCGCCTGATACATGCTTAAGCGATTTGGCTGCAACGAATTCTGAGCAAGGCTAGCCTTCAGGGCCAAGTGCCGTACAGTTCTGCCGTCTTGCAGCAAGGCGCGAGCAGGCGCGCAGGGCCCTGGCTTGGGTCATGCCGACGAAATTTGCGTGGTATTCTCCTCCACGCACCGCCACTTTCCTAAGCGCCCCGTCAAGCGAGCTGAAATCCTGCAAAGCCGTCCTCAGCAACAGTTTTTCCGCTTCGGAACGGGTTGGGAACACCCCCAGATTGATGCTCCATTGCCGCCCGCCGGAAGTCGAAACCCGGGTGACGACCTTCAGGCCGTCATCGCGCCGGGCGGGTCGGGTTGCGGCCAGTTCCGTGTCTTCAGTTGCCGTCTCTTCGGCAATCGTATCTGATATGGCCTCGGCAACCACATCGGCGATTTCCTCGCCCGTGGCCCCGTCGGTGTCAGCCACCAGCATAACACGCGGACGCGGGCGCGGGCTGGTTTTGACAGCCGAAACAACCTTTGTGGTTCTTCCACCATAATCCGGCAGGCTGGGTTTTCGGGTGGCGACCGAACTTGGCGCGCGTTTAAAGCCAAGATCCATAAGTTCCGCGACTTTCTGGTTACGGGTTGCCGTCGAGCGCCCGCCAAACAAGGTAACGATGATCCGCTCCTCACCACGCCGTGCCGAGGCTACGAGGTTGAAGCCTGCAGCCTGCGTGTACCCCGTCTTTATGCCATCAGCCCCCTTATAGGCCGCCAGGAATTTACGGTTTGTGTTGCGCACCTCCCGCCCGCCTGCATTGGTTTTGCGGCGGGAAAACAGGTTGTAATATTGCGGGTAATCAAAAAACAGATGCCGCCCCAGCGTGGTCATGTCGCGCGCCGTTGACAGATGCCCGGACTCTGTCAGCCCATGGGCGTTCTTGAAGCTCGACCGGCTCATGCCCAGCGCTTTGGCGGTCTTGTTCATGCGCCGTGCAAACGCCGCCTCGCTGCCGGATACCGCCTCGGCAATCGCCGTGGCCGCGTCATTGGCCGATTTCACCGCAGCGGCGCGGATGAGATAGCGAAAGGCAATGCGTTGCCCTGATTTGAGCCCGAGCTTGCTGGGTGGTTCGGCAGCCGCATGTTTGGAAATGGAGACCATCGTATCAAGCGTTATCTCGCCATTTCGAATGGCCTCGAACGCGACATAGAGCGTCATCATTTTGGTCAGCGAGGCCGGGTGCAGCCTGGTGTCGGCATTGCGCGCATGCAGTACTTCACCGCTGCGGGCGTCGATGACCATAGCAGCGTAAGGCGCCGCACTTGCTGCGACACCTGATAGAATCAATACCAAAGCAAGAAGAATCCCGCTCGCTGCCTGTCTGAACATCGGTTGCTCCGACGATTATACTGCCTCTGACACCGGTTTTCCGGCGCCTTTTGTTTATTCCAGCAGGTTAACACGCGAAACATCTCAAAAAAACCTTTTTTTTCAATGCAGTCGGCAGAAAAAACGCTCCGCCTCAACCGCAAGGTATAGCGTTGCGTCCGGCCTCGCCCACAAGTTAGGCTGGCTCACTTGTTGTTCAGTTTCTGTTAACCGGAGAAATGCGAAAACAGGCTTGAGACAGCAATTCACTTTTTGCTAGGCGTGGCCTATATTTGTGATGTGAACAGAGAATGTCCTCGGAGGCCCCGTTTGACGCGGTTTGTGCTAACCAGTGCTGGAAAAGATGACGACGATGGCGATACCGCCGTTGTCACCAAGACCAGTACGAAAACCAAACGGCCGCCGCTTTACAAGATATTGCTGCTCAATGACGACTACACGCCGATGGAGTTTGTCGTCTATGTTCTGGAGCGGTTTTTTGGCATTTCGCATCAGCAGGCGGTCGATATCATGATGACGGTACACAACAAGGGAGTTGCCGTGGTTGGTGTGTTTTCCTTTGAAATTGCCGAGACCAAAGTGGCCCAGGTGATGGAACTGGCGCGGCGCAATCAGCACCCTTTGCAGTGCACGATGGAGAAAGAATAGGGCCCGGTTCCCGTTCGCGCCATGTCTGTTTCCCGCCTCAAGCTTGCCCTTGATCAAACCGATCTCAGAGTGCCGCCATCAGGTCTGATTGGCGTGTTGCGCGCTGACCCAAAGGCTGATTACACCGGCCTGCCCAAAGACCGGCTGGTGCTGAGCAACAGCAATCGCCCGGCCTATGACACCCTGAAGGCGCAGGGATATAACATTACCAGCACAGCAGAAGGGCCGCTAGCAATGTCGCTGGTGCATGTCACGCGCGCCAAGGCGGAAACGCTGGGCCTGATCGCGAAGGCCTGTCAGGCAACGGAAATCGGCGCACCGGTCATAATTGACGGGTCAAAAACCGATGGCATAGATTCGGTCCTGAAACAGGTGAAATCGCTGTTGCCGATTGGCGATGTGGTCGCCAAAGCCCATGGTAAACTGTTCTGGTTCACCCGCCCTCCCGATCTGCCGGAGGCCTTTGCCGAGTGGCAATCCGCCTTGAAACTGCGTGAAAATCCAGATGGTTTTCTGACGGCCCCCGGTATGTTTTCACCCGTGAAAACCGATCCCGGTTCAGCACTGTTGGCAGGGCATTTCGACAAGCGCCTCAAAGGACGCGTAGCCGATCTGGGTGCCGGTTGGGGGTGGCTGGCAAATGAAGCGCTGAAGAAAGGCGAAATCGAGCGGCTTGACCTATATGAAGCCGAAAAGACCGCCCTGAAAGCGGCCGAGGCCAATATCAGCGATGCGCGGGCGCAGTTTTTCTGGGTAGATGTTCTCACCCTGCCTGCAGAGCGGCACTATGACTGCGTCATCGCCAATCCGCCGTTTCATCAGGGCCGCGCGGCTGAACCTCAGATTGGTCTTGGGTTCATCCGAAAGGCTGCTGATATCCTGCTGCCAGGGGGCACCCTCTGGCTGGTTGCCAATCGTCAATTGCCTTATGAAGCCTGTCTTGATCAATGTTTCGGTCATGTCAAAACGCTGGAACAGACGCCACATTTCAAGGTGTTTCTGGCCGAACGCCCACGCAGTGGTTCTGCTCGCACCAGACATGCGAATCCGGTAAGGTCACGCTGAAAATCAGCCCAGAAGGGAACGATATGTCTTATTCCATCAGCGGAAAAACCGCCATTGTCACCGGGGCCGCCAACGGTGTCGGGCTGGCGATTGCCCGGCATTTCGTCAATGAAGGTGCCCGGGTGATGTTTGCCGACATGGACGAGGACAAGCTTGAAACAGAGGTCAGCGCGGTTGCAACCGGTGACAGTCAGGCCCGGTTCTTTGCCGGTGATCTGCGCGAACGGCTGACGCTGGCCAATCTGCTGTCAGCTACTATTGACGAGTTCGACCGGGTCGATATTCTGGTGAATGCCAGCCGGCAGGTGTTGGAATCCGAGCCGCTTAATGACATTGACGATGCGTTTGAAACTCTGATGGAGCAAAACGTCACGACAAGTCTCAGACTGTCGCAGGTGATCGCCAAACGCATGATCAAACAGGCCGAGGATGACGAGGTGAGCGAAGGCAATATCGGCGCCATCGTCAACCTGACGTCAATCGCTGCAAGGCGAACGCATCCAAGGCTTATGTCTTATTCCGTCAGCGCGGCAGCGCTTGACCAGATGACCCGCTCAATGGCGGTTGCGATGGCAAAGCACCGTATCCGGGTCAATGCGGTGGCGTTTGGTTCGGTGATGAGCGCCAGTTTGCGCAATGCGCTGAAGGAAAATCCGGACCTGCGGTCAACGATGAATGAGATCACGCCGCTTGGCCGTATTGGTGAGGCCGATGAGGTGGCCGAAGCCGTGCAATATCTTGCCTCGGACAGTTCCAGTTTTGTCACCGGACAGATTCTGACAGTGGATGGCGGGCGCACGCTGATTGATCCGGTGAATGCGGCGGTGCATTGAGATGCGCTAAAACTTCCGGCGCACCGAAAAGGACCCGACGATCTGACTTTCAGGCTGGCCGGCGAATTCGCGGCCAAGCCAGGTCAGGCCGTAAAACAGCGATCCATGCTCGTTTTCCTTGTACACACCAGCACGAACGCGGGCGCGGAGTGTGTTGACTGTATAGCCCGAGCCGGTCGGAAGGTAGCGGCTGGCTGCAACCATGGCCACATCGCCGCCCACAATAATTGAAGGGCCTCGCGCCCGGTCGCCCTTGATGGCAATGCTGCGATGGCCGGTCGTCGTGTCGCGCACCTGAAAGTCGCCTTTGCGGATATTACCAAAGGTGATATCGCCGCCGAAGCGCAGAAAGGTTTCAACACCGGCCTGGGCTTCCATAAACGGGCGCGCGACGATCTTGTGTTCGCTGTTATTCATCAAGACGAAATCCTTCCCCAGCTCGGCTGAAATCGTCGGATGGATCGCATTGCCGATCTGGCTGCCCAGCACCTGAATATCACCCATTCCAAGGGCCGAATGCGCCCAGGACTGAAATTCGCCCAGCCGGGTCTGCGGCCCGGTGACTACCAGATCAAGCCCGACTGACATATCGACGGTACCGGTTTTCATATGCGTGAACGCACCGAAATGCAGCGCCCCGACATAGCGCCGGTCGCCCCCCAGCACAGGTGTGCTCAAATCGGCGGGCGCGATGATTTCGCTGCGCACGCGATATTCAACCAACTCGCCAAACCCATCTGGATTGCTGCCGGTCCAGCGGGTTCCGTGGATGAAACTGACCGAATAAGCCCCGGTGCGCCAACGATCCTGCCCGTCGCCGAGGTGATCATTGGTAAAGAGGCGCGCCTGACCCAGCCAGCTCGGCTCCTCGGCTTTAGCAACGCCGATATTAAGCAGCAAAGCTGCAATTAAGAGTACACTACGCATACCTGCCCCGGATATTTTATCATTGGTCCACTGCGGACCTTGAAACTATAAGAGTCGTCTCAGGGACTGGAAAGTGTAATGCAGCAACATGTTATCAAAGGTGTAAATCCGGCTGCTGCAGTTTCGCTTTAGTTTAGCCACATTTGCTGTGGCCGCACTCCAGACAGGTCTTGCAGCCTTCGACCATCTGCACCGCATATTGCCCGCAATTCGGGCAGGCCCCGCCGCGCGGACGCTCGCCCACGGCCATCACTTCGGCATTGGGATGCGGGTCGGTTTTCAGATGCCCGCCCTCTTCGATAAAGCCGATCGCGACCATGTGGCGTTCGATCACACCGCCGATGGCGGCCAGGATCGAGGGGATGTATTTGCCTTCCATCCAGGCGCCGCCACGCGGGTCAAACACCGCTTTCAGTTCCTCGACGACGAAACTGACATCGCCACCGCGCCGGAACACGGCCGAGATCATCCGTGTCAGCGCCACGGTCCAGGCGAAATGCTCCATATTCTTGGAGTTGATGAACACCTCAAAGGGGCGGCGGTGGCCGTTCATCATCACATCATTGACGGTGATATAGATCGCGTGTTCGCTTTCCGGCCATTTGATCTTGTAAGTCTGCCCTTCCAGCGTTTCCGGTCGCCCAAGCGGTTCAGCGATATAAACAACATCGGCACTGCTGTCGGCGGTTGCGACGGGTTCAGGGGTTGCCGGCACGCTCAGGACCGATCCCGTCACGTCGTTGGGGCGATAGGTAGTGCAGCCCTTGCAGCCGCTTTCCCACGCGGCGGCATAAACTTCTTTGAAATCGGCAAACGAGATGTCTTCCGGGCAGTTGATGGTTTTTGAGATCGAACTGTCGATCCATTTCTGTGCCGCCGCCTGCATTTTCACATGTTCACGGGGCAACAGGGATTGCGCGTTGACGAAGTAATCGGGCAGCGGCTCATCACCGAATTTCTCACGCCATTGCTGAACAGCGTAATCGGTGACGTCTTCATCGCGCCGTGTGCCGTCTTTCTGCAATAGCGTGCGCTTGTAGGAATAAGCGAAGACCGGTTCGATGCCTGAAGAGACATTACCGGCGTAAAGCGAGATCGTGCCGGTGGGGGCGATGGAGGTCAGAAGGGCGTTGCGAATGCCCTTTTCAGCGATGGACGATTGCACATCCTCGCCCAGTTGCCCCACCATCGGGGCCGCCAGATAGGCCTTTTTGTCGAAAAGCGGAAAGGCGCCTTTTTCCACCGCCAGATCGGCAGAGGCGAGATAGGCCGCCCGTGCGATGATCCTGAGCCAGTCTTCGGTCTGCGCAGCCGCTGCATCACTGCCATAGCGCAGGCCGGTCATGATCAGCGCATCAGCCAGCCCGGTAACCCCCAGCCCGATCCGGCGCTTGGCCTCAGCCTCGGCGCGTTGTTCAGCCAATGGAAAGCGTGAGTCATCGACCACGTTGTCCATCATGCGCACGGCGGTGGCGACCAGCCCGGAAAGCTCCCCCTCATCAATCCCGGCCTCCGTCTCAAACGGATTGTTCACCAGTCGGGCCAGATTGACCGAGCCGAGAAGACAGGCACCATAGGGTGGCAACGGCTGCTCACCGCAGGGATTGGTGGCGCTGATGGTTTCGCAATAGCTGAGATTGTTGAGCTGGTTGATCCGGTCGATGAAGATGACCCCGGGTTCGGCATATTCAAAGGTCGATCGGGTGATCCGGTCCCACAGCACGCGGGCCGAGACGGTTTTCTGGGTCTCACCGCCGAATTTCAGTTCCCATTTTTCGTCGGCTTTGACAGCGGCCATGAAAGCATCCGTGACCAGAACCGAGAGGTTGAACATGCGCAATCGCGCCGGGTCCTGCTTGGCTTCGATGAAGGCCTCGATATCGGGGTGATCGCAGCGCAAACAGGCCATCATCGCCCCACGCCGACTGCCCGCCGACATGATGGTGCGGCACATGGCATCCCACACATCCATGAAGGATAGCGGGCCGGAGGCATCCGCCGCCACGCCTTTTACATCAGCACCCTTGGGGCGGATGGTGGAGAAATCATAGCCGATACCACCGCCCTGCTGCATGGTCAGGGCGGCTTCTTTCAGACTGTCAAATATCCCGGCCATGCTGTCGGGTATCGTGCCCATGACAAAGCAGTTGAACAGAGTGACCGAACGGCCCGTGCCAGCCCCTGCCAGAATGCGCCCGGCCGGTAAAAATCTGAAATCTTCCAGAGCCTTATAAAAGACGCCCTGCCATTTCTTTGGCTCTTTTTCCTGTGCCGCCAGCGCTTCTGCCACCCGTTTCCAGCTTTGCTCAACGCTCTGGTCAAGGGCTTCGCCGTCAGCGGTTTTGAAGCGGTATTTCATATCCCATATCTGTTCAGCGATAGGGGCGGAAAAGCGGCTCATCTGGGTATTACCGTCCTTGTTCGGGGAGGTCCGAGAATAGACCTCGGGTGCCCTCCGGTCAACTTTTTAACTACCTTGCGGGTATGGACAATGCCTTCAGGCTCGCGGTCGGGTCAGGATCGGCAGAAAGATGATGAAAAACAGGCTGAACGCCGCGATCCACAGGGTTGCCGACAGGTGCAGCAACGCCTCGGCAGGCGCAATCTCGGCAAGGATGCGCACCAAAGCCGCCAGAATTCCCAGCACATAGATAAGCGATATCGGCCATGTTGCGGTCAGCGCGCGGCCCGAATGGCCGAGACTGGCGCGGGTCATCATGGCCAGCGTCATGATGCCAAAGGCGCCCGCTGTCCAGGCGTGGGGGATATGTGCCGGGCGGCTCAAACCCGGCAAATGGTCTGACAGGGCGATCATCAAAAAGCCGATGGGGGCAAAGCCGTAACCGATATGGAGGATCGTTACGAGCGGTTCAGAAAACGTATGCCAGCCGAACCAGCGTGCGAGGCGATAGAAATGCAGGATGGCGACACCAAGGCAGATCGTCTGAGTGACTACGTGGTCGGGGACCGAAAGCCAGGCAATCAGGGCAATCGCTGCCAATCCAAGCGCCGCCATGTCAAACCGGCCCGCCTGTCTGGGCCGCGCCTCAGATCCGGTTTTGGCCAGCCAGTTGCGGGTAAAGCTTGGGGTGACGCGCCCACCGATGAGCATCAGGAGCATCAGGATGGTGGCAACGCCAAGGCGAATGCCGATACCACCATAGGCCGCGCCCGTATGCGCCTCGAAATGAAACAGGGCGTTGGCAAAAGCCAGCAACGATACCAGAACCACCACCGGCAGGTTCTTCCAGTTTTTGCCCGCCAGGATTTCGCGCAAAAGCAGACCGGCCAGCGCGACCAGAAAACCGACATCGACCAGAGCGACTAACCAGGGTGGTACTCCCTCAGACAGCAAAACCACAACCCGCCCCGCCAGCCAGACCGCAAACAGCCCTGCAATCGGTCGCCCGACAACCGGCAATCGCCCGGTCCAGTTCGGAACCGCTGTCAGCAAAAAGCCGGTGATCACGGCGCTGGTATAACCGAACACCATCTCGTGCATATGCCAGTCAACACCGGAAAATCGGCTGGGCGGTTGAGTCTGAAAGGCCAGAAAGGCGATCCACAAGATCATCGCCAGTGCCGACCACATCCCCCCAAACAGAAAAAACGACCTGAAAGCATTGCTGAATATGACCGGGCCCTGATAGGCGCGTCGCTGGTCGGATGAGCTTGCCAATGCAATGTCCTTTTTTGCCGGGAAGTATCTGTCGAGCAATTACAGCAGATAGTCTGAAAGGCAGCAAAGCACCAGCGGCCAGGGCGCGCCTTAATCGCGCAGTTTGAACCTTTGGATTTTGCCGGTCGCCGTTTTGGGCAGGTCGTCAACGAAATCGATCCAGCGCGGGTATTTCCAGACGCCGATGCTGGCCTTCACATGCTCTTTCAGCACCTCAAAAAGCCCCTCAATGGCGGGTTCATGCAGCACGACGAAGGCTTTCGGTTTGACCAGTCCCTCGTCATCCTCTTTGCCCACAACCGCCGCTTCCAGCACCGTGGGATGCGAGATCAGGGCCTGCTCAACGTCAAACGGCGATACCCAGCGGCCTGAGACTTTGAACATGTCATCGGTGCGTCCGGCATAGTGGTAATAGCCTTCGGAATCGCGGGTGTATTTGTCTCCGGTATGGGTCCATTCCCCGGCAAAGGTGGCGCGGGATTTCTTCCTTTGGTTCCAGTAGCCATCGCCCGCCGATCCGCCAGACACAAGCAATTCGCCCAGTTCCCCGGTTTCAACCTCGTTGCCGTCGTCATCCACCAGGCGCAGCCTGTAGCCCGGAATTTCGCGCCCCGAGGTGCCATAGCGGATGTCATCGGGGCGGTTTGACAGAAAGACATGCAGCATTTCGGTCGAGCCGATGCCGTCAAGGATATCCACCCCCATGCGGTCGCGCCAAGTGAGGCCGACATCTTCAGGCAGCGCCTCGCCAGCGGAAATGCACAGGCGCAAGCGATCAGAGCTGTTTTCCGGTTTGCAATCAGGATCAGCCAGCAACGCGGCATAAAGGGTGGGAACACCGAAAAACAGAGTTGGATTGAACCGGTTGAGCATCATCAGAACGGATTGCGGTGTGGGCCGATCCGGCAGCAGAACGACGCTGGCCCCGACGGACATCGGAATCGCCATGCCTGCGCCCAATCCGTAGGCAAAGAACAGTTTTGCGGCGGCAAAGCAAACGTCGTCATGCTCAATGCCAAGGATGTTGTTGCCATAGTTTTCAGCCACATAAATGGGGCTGGTGTGGATATGCCGCACCCCTTTGGGATCCCCGGTCGAGCCCGAGGAATAAAGCCAGAACGCCGTCTCATCGGCTGAGGTGTTTACGGTTTCAAACGAGGTTCCGGCCTTATCAAGCATGGTCTGCAGTTCAGGGTATTTGCTGCCATCGCCGCCATCAACGATGACATGGCGCAGGTTCTCAAGCGACCCAAGCAAAGGCACCACGATTTCCAGCAGGGGGGCTGATATAAACAGCGCCTCAACCCGGCTGTCCTTCAGGATATAGTCATATTGCTGTGTGGTCAGCAGGGTGTTGAGGCAAACCGGCACAACCCCCGCCCGGATCGCTCCCCAAAAGACGACGGGGTATTGAACCGTATCAAACATCAGCATTGCGACACGGTTTTCCCGCCGGATATCCAACTCACTAAACAGGTTGGCCATCTGGTTTGTGGCGGTCTGAAGGTCTAGATAGGTCAGGCTGCGCTCAGGATCGCTAAACGCGGTCTTGTCGCCATAGCCCCGGTCGACATTGCGATCAACCATATCCCGAACGGCGTTATAGTCGCGGGGTTTTCCCATGCACCAAGCCTTTCATACCACTTTCATTCCATAAAATAGTATTGTAGTACTGCTATACCTTTTATGTGATTTCTGCAAACGGAGAATGAGATGGAAACGCTTTTCCCTGAAGGCTGGAAGGCCCCGATCGGATATTCAAACGGCATCAAGGCTCCGAACACCGGTCATACTCTTTATATCGCGGGACAGGTCGGCTGGAGCGCTGATCAGGTTTTTGCAAGCGAGGATCTGGTGCCGCAATTCGAACAGGCGCTGAAAAACGTGCTGACCGTGGTCCGCGAAGGCGGCGGTGAACCGCATCATATCTGCCGCATGACCGCCTTTTGCTGCGACAAGCCGCAATATCTTTCGGTGCGCAAGGAACTGGGTGCGATCTGGCGGCAGTTGATGGGTGATCACTATCCGGCGATGAGCATGATATTCGTCTCCGACCTACTGGATCATCCCGGCAAGATCGAACTGGAAGCGACTGCGGTCGTGCCCTGAGGCACGCGGGGCCACTAGGCCGGCGTCTTTTCCTGCTCGCGCGCAGCCACCTGTTTCTTTCGCCGCTCGATCTGCTTGAGCATGGTTGACAGCGTAATCGCCCCGAATGTCGCTTTGGCAATGTCGTCAATCTCGCAGGCGACCTCAAAAAGCACCCATTCGGCCTCGGTTGCCAGAGACGGGTCGGCCAGTTTGCAATCACCGGACGTATCCTCGAACAGGTTGATGACATCCAGCAGGGTGGTGCGTTTGGCGTTGCCTGAAAAACTATAGCCCCCGCCAACGCCACGGATTGAGCGCACGAATCCGGCCCGACCCAGCGTGTGCATGACCTTGGCCAGATGATGTGCCGATACGCGATACTTTTCGCCGATTTCCGAGACTGAGACTTGTCGTTCAGGATCAGCGGCCAGTTCAATCAGGGCGTAAATTGCCAGTCTGCTCGATTTCTGCAAATTCGTTACCCTTCTCTTTCGCCAGATCAGACTGGCGTGTTACCTTAGTCGTCCAGCTCTTTTTCCAGCTGGATATATGGCCCCGCCACCATACCTTCGCTGCGGAAAAATGCCATATGTAGCTGGTTTTGCCGCGCGACCATTGTTCGCATCGTGGTAATTCCAGCGGTTTTGAATTCCTCTGACATGGCCTCAAACAGATGTTCACCGATCCCCTGCTGGCGTGTATCAGGCTCTACCGAAAAGGCAAAAATCCAGCCGCAAGGCGAGGATCCGAACTCCCAGCCGCGCACTTCACCGACGATATATCCAAGCAGCGTGAAATCCGCATTTGGATCGCTTGCTTCGGCAACCAGAAAAAACCGCTCGTCCAGCCGCCTGGTGGCGTAGCGCTCGAATATATCCTGCCAGTATTCGGGCTTTTCATTGCCGGTTACCCGATCGTCCAGCGCCACTACGCTGCCCAGATCATCCTGACGCACACGTCTGATCGTGATCTTGCTGCTCAACGTGTCCTGGGTGATTATGTCACTTTCAGTCATGGTGTGTTCAGTCTCGTTTTCTTTTATCAAGGCAGGTGCTTCTCAAAGCCCCGTCATCATCAGGAATAGACCAGCATTCCCCGGCACTGGCAACCTTCACTGCATGTTGCCCAATGCAAATGCCACCTTTGGAGTTGCACCAATAGCGGAAGCGGTTTTTACTCCTTGTGTTTGTACTCTACATGATAAATAGGTATAATGGTACTGTAATATATGTTTATGCAAAACAACGTCGATGAGGTCTGGTGATGAAACGGATGATCAGTATGAAAATCAACGGCAGCCAATGCGATGATGCCATTGCCGACAACATGTTGCTGATCGATTATCTGCGCGACTCACGTCACCTGACCGGCGCCAAAAGAGGCTGCGATGGCGGTGAATGCGGTGCCTGCACCGTGCTGGTTGACGGCCGCCCGCGCCTTTCCTGCATCACCCTGGCGGGCACCTGTGACGGAGCCTCGGTTGAAACCATTGAAGGTCAGGCCAAAAACGGGCGGCTTTCAGCCCTGCAACGGGCGTTTCACGAAAACCTCGGCACCCAATGCGGGTTCTGCACGCCGGGGATGATCATGGCAGCGGAAAGCCTGCTGCGGCGCAACCCCGACCCGGATGACGACGAGATCAAAGCTGCACTGGGGGGCAACCTCTGCCGCTGTACAGGCTATGTGAAAATCATCAAATCCGTACGAGAAGCCGCCGGAGCCACGGCATGAGCGCACCGGTCAAAAACATCGCCGCCGGGCGCCCGATGCCACTGATCGACGGGTTGGAAAAGGTCACCGGCAAGGCGAAATACACTGCCGATCTGGATACCGGCGACTGTCTGTTCGGGCAGATATTGCGCTCCCCCGTCAGTCACGGGCGCATCCTGACATTGGATGTCTCAAAGGCGCTGGCGCTTGACGGTGTGGTGGCGATCGTCACCGGAGAAGATTGCACTCTGACCTATGGCGTCATTCCGATTGCCATGAACGAGTATCCTTTGGCGCGCGACAAGGTGCGGTATCGCGGCGAACCTGTAGCCGCAGTGGCGGCAGTTAATGCCGACATAGCTGCGAAAGCCCTTGAGCTGATCGAGCTAAAGATCGAGACCCTGCCCGCCTGCTATACCGCCAAGGCGGCACGTGCGCCTGAGGCCGAGCTTTTGCACGACAACAAGCCCGGCAATCTTGAACGCGATGTTCATCACACATTCGGTGACGTCGCCGACGGCTTTGCCAGGGCCGATCTGATCCGTGAGGAGACCTTCAGCTGTGCCGAGGTCAACCACGCCCAGATGGAACCCAATGCCGCGCTGGCCGAATATGACCCAGAGCGGGATCGGCTGACGCTCCATTCCGTCACCCAGGTGCCGTTTTACGTGCATCTGACGCTGGCGCGCTGCCTTGAGATGGACAGCTCGCAAATCCGCGTCATCAAACCCTTTGTCGGCGGCGGATTTGGCGCACGAACCGAAACGCTGAACTTTGAAATCATCACTGCATTGCTGGCCCGTGCCGCAGGCGGCAAGGTGATGATGCGCCTTAGTCGCGAGGAAAGCTTTGTCACCCATCGCGGGCGTCCCGATACCGAGGTTTCGCTGAAAATCGGCCTTAGCAACATGGGCAAGATCACTGCGGTTGAATGCGAGGCGGTGATGGCTGGCGGCGCTTATGCCGGTTACGGGCTGGTCACCATTCTTTATGCGGGCGCACTTCTTCACGGCATCTATGACGTGCCCAATGTCAAATATGACGGTTACCGGGTTTACACCAACGCACCACCCTGCGGCGCGATGCGCGGCCACGGCACGGTGGATGTGCGCCACGCATTTGAATGCCTGCTTGACCGGATGGCGCGCGAACTGGGCCTAGATCCGTTCGAAGTTCGCCGCGCAAATCTCCTAAGCGCGCCGATGTTCACCGCCAATGATCTGATGATCAATTCCTACGGGCTGGGCGAATGTTTGGACAAGGTCGAAAAAGCCAGCGGCTGGAACGAAAGGCTGGGCAAGCTGCCCCCGGGTCACGGGCTTGGCATGGCCTGTTCGCATTATGTCAGCGGTGCTGCCAAGCCGGTGCACTGGACAGGTGAGCCGCATGCCGTGGTGTCGATGAAGCTGGATTTTGACGGTGGGGTCACGGTGCTGACCGGGGCGTCGGATATCGGCCAGGGTTCTTCGACCATTGTCGCCCTTGCCGCGGCTGAGATTCTCAGCATCGACATGGCGCGTATTCGCGTTGTCGCCAATGACAGTGCGATCACGCCTAAAGACAACGGTTCTTATTCCAGCCGGGTGACCTTCATGGTCGGCAACGCAGCGATCGAGGCGGCCAAGGCCCTGCGCGAAAAGCTGATCAATGCGGCAGCGAAGAAACTGGAAGCAGACCCGGATGATATTCAGTGCGAGGGTGAAAGCTTCTTTATCGCTGATGGCGGTCAGTCAGCCCTGTCCTTTCATGATGTCGCCATTGCCGCGCTGGCCGAAGAGGGCACCATTAACGTCAAGGGCACCTTTACCACACCGGTCAAGGCGCAGGGCGGCAAGCATCGCGGCGGTGCGGTCGGCTCCACCATGGGGTTCAGCTATGCTGCACAAGTTGTCGAGGTTGATGTCGATCCGGATACCGGGCAGATCACGGTCGACAAGATCTGGGCGGCCCTTGATTGCGGTTTTGCCATCAACCCGCTGGCGGTTGAAGGGCAAATCGAAGGATCGGTCTGGATGGGCATGGGGCAAGGCCTCTGCGAGGAAACCCGCTATGTCGAGGGCCTGCCCGCACATGCCAATTTCCTTGATTACCGCTTCCCGACCATTGTTGAGTCTCCCGATATCGAGGTTCAGATCGTCGAAAGTATCGATCCCCTTGGCCCCTTTGGCGCCAAGGAAGCCGGTGAAGGGGCCTTGTCGGGGTTTCCGCCGGCGCTCGTCAACGCGGTTGCCAATGCCATCGGACTGGACGCGAATTTCCTGCCGGTAACGCCTGACAGGGTGCTTGAAGCTTTGACCAAGGCCCGGCGCGCGGCCAAGCGCAAGGAGGCGGCGTCATGAGCGAGGCACTCCCCCAATTCAAACTTCTCCACCCCGACACGGTTTCGGAGGTTATCGCCGCCCTTGAGGCGGATAATACCGCGCGGATTTGCGCCGGTGGCACCGATCTTGTGGTCAATATGCGGCGCGGTCTGGTCGAGGCGAAAACGCTGGTCGATATTTCGCGCATCAGCGAATTGCAGAGCGTTGCGATCAGCAAATCCGGTCTTACGATCGGGGCTGGTGTGGTTTTGCGAGATCTGGCGGAAAACAGCGAAATTGCAAAGGCTTATCCGGCTATCAGCGAAGCAGCTCAGGCAATTGCAGGCCCCGGTCACCGCGAGGTGGCGACGGTCGGTGGCAACCTTTGTCTCGACACCAGATGCCTTTATTACAACCAGAGCCACTGGTGGCGGAAATCTAATGATTTCTGCCTGAAATATCGTGGAGATATCTGCCATGTCGCGCCCAAGGGCAATCGCTGCCGGGCAGCTTTCAGCGGTGATCTGGCACCGGCACTGATGGTGCTGGGGGCAGAAGTTGATATCGTTGGGCAAGACGGTCTCAGGCGGGTTCCGCTGGCTGACTTTTACTTCGAAGACGGTGCGGATTACATCGCGCTTCAACCCGGCGAAATTCTGACCGCGGTGCATGTGCCTGCCAGCGAGATGAAATCGACCTACGGCAAAATTCGCATTCGCGGCTCCATCGACTTTCCATTGGCCGGGGTAGCGGTTGCTTGCCAGGCTCTGGAGAGTGGCGCGCATCGTTTCACGCTTGCTGTCACCGGTACAAATTCTAGACCGGTCATGGTCGAGGCGCCAGCGGAACTGGCACCGGGCGATGACCGCGACACCTATTTTGATGACCTGAAGAAGTCGGTGCAGAAAGCTGTTTCGCCCGTGCGCACATCAACAACCGCACCGCATTATCGCCGCCTGTCGGTATCAGCACTGGCGGTGCGCCTGGCGCGTGGGCTGCTATGACCGCACCCCCGCCCGGCAAACACTGGGAGGCGATTGACGGGCTGCATATCGACGTGCGTGGCCTGCCCCCGCCCGAGCCGATGGTGGCCATTCTGGCGCAGCTTGAAATACCGGGGCAGACGGGGCCTGTGACCGTGCATCACGACCGGCAACCGATCTATCTTTACCCGGAACTGGCCGAGCGTGGCTGGACTTACGAGATCGTCAATGGAGACGTCGGCGAGGTGCGCCTGATCCTAAGGAAGGTCCGGTGATCCCGGCGGGGTCTTTTCTGGGAGGGGCCAAAAACCGGCTGTTGCCGGTATCGGTGCCGCTTCGCTTTTTTCTCAGCGCCGCCGGGTTTCACGTTCTGGCCTGGGCTGCGCTTTTCAGCGGAGCAGAGGACCTGCCGGGCTTTACCGGTGGCACCGGATGGGTGCTGGCCGCGACCCATCTTCTGACCCTGGGTGTTTTGGCGCTTAGCGCAATCGGTGCGAGTTACCAACTGCTGCCGGTGGTCACACGGCAACCTCTGCTCAGTGACCGGCCGGCGCGCCTCAGTTACTGGCTGCTGCTGCCCGGCATTCTGATCCTGGCCTTTGGCATGCTCGGCACCTCAACACTGGCGATGCAATCCGGAGCCGGGCTGGTGACGGTGGGGTTGCTGATCTTTGCTCTGCTGACCGCCGAGAACCTGCGCCGCGCCGGTGATTTGCCGATTGTTGCCGCCCATGGCTGGGGGGCGTTGGCCGCTCTTGTCGGGCTTACCACGCTCGCCGCGCTGCTGATCGCTGATTTTGAGTTCGGGTTCCTGGCCGATCATCAGGCGCTTGCGGTGGCGCATATGGTCTTTGCGGTTTTCGGCTTCATGGGGCTTTTGGTCTTTGGCCTTTCGCTCGTCCTGATTCCTATGTTCGCGCTTTCCACCTCCCTGCCCCCGCGTCCCGGTTGGGTGCAACTTGGGTTGAGCCTGACGGCCGGGGCGGTCTTTCTTGCCGGGCTATGGGGCGAGACACCCCTGCTTTACCTCCTTTCCGCCGGTTTTATGTCAGCCGGTGCCCTGACCTATCTTTGGCTGATGCGCCATGCCTGGAACGGGCGGATGCGCAAACGGCTCGGGTTGCCTTTTGTGCTGATCCGGATTTCATGGGTCTTGCTGGTTCTGGGGCTAGTCCTCGGGCTGATGCTGGCAGGCGGGTTTGACCGCTGGCTTCCCAATAGCGGGGCTCTCTTTGGCTTTGTCCTGCTGGTCGGCTGGCTTTTGACCTTTCTGACAGGTGTCTTGCAGCGGATCATGCCCTTTCTGGCCTCGATGCATGCCTCCGGCAAATCGGGCATGCCACCGCTGCTGTCAGAACTGACAGCTGAAATGCCGCTGAAAATCCATGCGGCCTGTCATCTTGCAGCTTTTGTTATTTGCCTTGTCGGTATCGTGTCAGAATCCGGTCTGTTGGTGAGGATCGGCACCGGGTTTGGTTTCGCTGGTGCGCTTGCATTTGCGGCTTTCGCTCTCAGTGTCGTGCACAAATTACGGGCATTGACCGATGCCTGAGAGGCTACCAGGAAAGGTTTTTGACGGCTCAATCTTCTTGCGCTTTGGCTAAATAGGTATTAAAGTACTTTAATAGGTTATTAACGGATTCCCAAGGCCCGAAGGACCCCGCATGAGCTTTTCCAGACGCACAGCCCAATTGCTGCACGAGGACCATCAGGAAACCATCGGCATCATTGAAGCGCTCGATCAGATGATCGCCAAGGCCCGGCGTAAAACACCGGATGTCAGCGACCCGACGATCAATCGCGCCCTCAACAAAGCCGCCAGCGCCATTGAAGACGAGGTCAGCAACCATTTCGCGTTTGAAGAAAACGAGCTGTTCACGCGCCTTGAAGAGATGGGGGATGTTGGCATCGGCATGCATCTGCGTGAAGAACATAAGGCAATTCTTCCCCTTGGCCAGCAGGTTGCTGCGCGGGCGCGAACGGCGCTGGCAGGTGGGTTTTCTGATGCTGACTGGAGCGCGTTTCGTTCCGTCAGTGGCGAGCTGATCGAACGTATGTATGCGCATATTCAAAAAGAGGAGATGGCCTTGCTGCCGATGCTTGACGATCTCCTGGATTCCGAGACTGACATGAAACTGGCAGAGGATTACGCCGATATTCACTGAGAGAGGTGAGACCATCGTGACCAAGCAACAAAAGAACACATCTGACGGCTCAGACGTCCGGCCCTTGCAGGCCGGGGATCTGGAAGCGGTCATCGCGCTTGATACAGCACTTTCGGGCAATTCACGTCGGGGCTTTTTTGAAAAGCGGCTGAAGGCAGCACTCGATAACCCCAAGGATTACATCTATGTCGGTCTTTACGATGGGGGCAAGCTGAACGGGTTTGCCATGGCGCGGATGGCAACCGGTGAGTTTGGGAAACAGAATCCGCTGGCAACACTCGATGCGCTGGGGGTCAGGCTTTCAGATCAGCATCACGGGGCTGGGCGCAAATTGCTGGACGAGGTCAAGAAGATTCTGGCCCACAAGAAGGTGAGTGCGCTGGAAAGTCAGGTCGAATGGGCTGACCGCAATGTGCTCGGCTTCTTTGCCAGCAACGGCTTCTCACTGGCGCCAAGGATCATCCTGTCGCGGTCAACCGATGCGTTGTCACCGCATACGGATATTGTCGAGGATACTTTGAATGACAGTGGCGAGATTGATCACAGTGCCGCCACCAGTGACGATTTTGTCGCCCTGTCGCGCGACCGGATTCCGGTGCGCTCCATGCAGGCCGGGGATCTTGATGCGATCATCAGGATTGACCGCAAACATTCTGGACGCGAGCGGCGGGAATATTACACGCGCAAACTGGATGAGGTCTTGGTTGAGTCCGGCGTGCATGTTTCTGTAGTCGCGGAAAACGATGGTTTCCCGGTCGGGTTTATCATGGCGCGGGTGGATTTCGGTGATTTCGGGCGTACGATCACCGAGGCGGTGATCGATACGATCGGGGTTGATCCCGGGTTTCAGGGACAGGGGATTGGCGAGGCGCTGATGTCTCAGCTCGTGTCCAACCTGTCTGTTCTCAGAGTGGAGAATCTCAGAACCGAAGTGGCCTGGAATGACATCGACACCATTGCCTTTTTCAACAAGTCGGAGTTTGCCCCAACCCAGCGGATCGCGCTGAGCTGCCCGCTTTAGAGCCGCGCACGCGGTCAGGGAGAGGAGCCTCCGACGGGGATATTTTGAAAAGAAGAAGGCCGGAGCGCTTGAACATCTCCGGCCTTTGGTTTGTCAGGCGGGCATTTTGCCTGGTCGCGTCACTGCAGGGATTCGTGCTTGGCCAGCAGTTCTTCCTCGGTTTCGTCCCAGTCCGGGTTGTCGACAATGCAGTCTTCCGGGCAGACGAGTTTGCATTGGGGCTCGTCCTCTTCGCCGACGCATTCGGTGCATTTCATCGGGTCGATAGTGTAAAACGGATCGCCCTCGCTGATCGCTTCGTTGGGGCAAACAGGTTCGCAGGCATCACAGGCCGTGCAGGGGTCTACAATCATAAGGGCCATTCTTATTCTCCTTGGGTTGGCTTATGAAGCTTTCAGCATTTGGCCGGCGGCTGCAAGTTTTTCAGACCGGAAGGCACCCCAAAGGGCGGCTCCGATAGCGCCGGCATAGATGGAGTCCTCATGATTGACCACCTTAGCATCAACACCCTTGAGCTTGGCCAGTTGTTCGCGCAATGCCTCACACAGACCTTCATCCAGTGCCAGACCGCCGGTCATCATGATGGTATCGTTCTTGACACCGATGGATTTCAACAGACGCGCCAGCCGACTGGCCATCGAGAGGTGAATCCCTTTGAGGATATTGGGCGAGGAAATGCCGCGGGACACCATGTTGATGACGTCGGTTTCCGCCAACACCGCGCAGATGCTTGATACTTCTTCAGGGTCATCCGCTTCGGTTGACAATTTGCCGATCTCATCCTGGGCGATACCCAGATAGCGGGCGATATTTTCTAGAAACTGGCCCGAGCCCGAAGCGCATTGGCTGGTCATTTTGTAGTTGTCGACCTTGCCGCGTTCATCGGTGATGATGGCGCGACCGTGAAGCGCGCCGCAATCCAGCACGGCACGGGCCTCGGGATCAAGGTATTGCGCCCCGCGGGCATGTGCGGTCATCGAATAGAAGTGGCCGGTATGAAACTCTATCGCTTCGCCCTCGCCGGTTGTGGCGATGTAATCAAGATCGCTTTCCTTGACCCCCGCGTCTTCCAGCGTCTGTTCAAAGGCTTCGCGCGCCAGTTCCATCGGGTCGCGCTGGCGGATGCGGAAGGTGGCGCGGGAAAGCCAGGTTTCCTTGCCGTTCTCGACTTTGAAAATCACCGCTTTGACAACACCCGTGCCAACGTCAATTCCTGCTGCAAGTGTCATGCTGCCACTCCTTCTACGCGACCCTCGGCGGCGCGGCGGGCAAATTCGGCCCCGCCCAGCGCCCCGGTATAGATTGAATCCGGGTCGATATTGATGGTTACTTCGCCGTAGTTTTCAAAGACCAGCTTTTTCAGCTCGCGCACGGCAGCTTCGTTCTTGGCAACCCCGCCGGTGAAGGTGAACTCGTCCGACACCCCACCTGAACGCGACAGGATCGACATGGCGCGCAGGATGATGGCGCGGTGCAGACCGGCCAGAATATCCTCGCGTTTTTCACCCAGTGCCAGACGGTCGCGCAGTTCAGCCCCGGCAAACACCGTACAGGTCGAGTTGATGCGCGCCGGTTTGCCCGATTTCATCGCCAGGGGGCCAAGCTCGTGCAGGCCCATGTTCATTTCGTCAGCGATATAGCCGAGGTAACGGCCGCAACCCGCTGCACAGCGGTCGTTCATCTGGAAGTTTTCGACGATGCCATTGGGATCGACCTGAATGCCCTTGGTGTCCTGCCCGCCGATATCCAGAACCGTGCGGGTTTTCGGGTACATCATATGCGCCCCCAACCCGTGGCAGAGGATTTCGCTGCGGATATGTTCCTTGGAGAACGGCAGGGTCACCCGGCCATAGCCTGTGCCGACCAGATAGGTTTCTTCCAAATCGATCCCCAGCGCCCGCTCAACGGTGGCCTTCATCGTGCTGTCAACGCTGTTGTCCTTGCCCGAAACCCGATCGATGGCCCGGTTGAACTTGTCGCTGAGGCTGCCCTTGGGGGGGCGGTTTTCGACCGAGATGATCGATTTATCATAGACATTGAGCAACAGATCGTAAGGAAGATCGGCGTCGCGCGCGACCTCTTCGGCGATGGTCAGGTAGCGTGACCCGGCAATATCGCGGAAAAAGTCGGATTTGCGGGTCGCACCCGGGGCAAACATGCCAACCGCCTCTTCGCGCAAACGCCGGAAAACCTCAGCCAGTGCGGATTTGATGCCGTCGGCGATCTTTTCAAAACGCGGGCCCCGGACCTGCTCGACACAGGTTTGCTCCAGATCGTCAAGCTGCTCGAGAAACTGCTCAAGACGGAAAGCACGTTCCAGTGCGCCGAGGAACTCCTCGACCTGATCATTGCCCCCCTCTTCAGCGCCAAATTCGCGGCGGAACAAGGTGAAACGCGCATCAATCGCCGCTTCCTGTCCGGCAACGCGGCAGGCGGTATCATAGTTGGATCGCGAATTGGTGATACCGCGGCCCAGAATCAGCTCGTTTTCGTCGAGCAGAACAGCCTTGGTCGTTGTTGATCCCAGATCAATTCCTACAAAGGTTCTCATGCTGCCACTCCCTTGCCGCTGCGTTTCTGTTCGACCATCTGAAAATAGCTTTCCAGCCGGTTCTTGACGTTGGCGGCTGAGAAATAGCGCGGATCAACCAGATCGGTTTCAACGAATGCCGCCGGTTTGCCGGTGCGCTTTTCAACTTCGCGCATCATCAGAAGCTGACCAGCCGAGAAGCTGTTGCAGCTCTTGATCGAGTTGATCAACAGACCGTCAGCCTCGTATTCGTTGATGTAATCCACCAGCATGTCGATGCGCATCGGCAGGCTGCGGTTGGTGTAAACGCCAAGGCAGTATTCTGCCAGCGTTTCCAGAGGGTTTTTAGGATCGTGGCGGAAGCCGTAGTCATAAGTACCGCCAACCTTGGTATAGCTGGAGGCCACCACGGTCGCGCCTTCTTCATAGAACATCTTCCAGAACTGGCGGAAATTGGTGTAGTTCGGCGGGCCTTCGACCACGAGGCGGTATTTTTCTTCCTGCATCGGGCCATCGGGCGTTACCGGGCCAAGCCCTGCCGCAACCCGCGCATCCACCTCGTCGCGTAGGAATTTGTAGTAATCAATCGCATCATCGGTGCCGCGGAATGCGCCGAAGATCGGCCCGATATAGTAGATGCCGCCAAAGTAGGCATCAATCGGTGACGGTTTGTTCTTGGCACTCTTGAGAATGTGAACAAGATCATCCTCGGCACGTGCCGATTTGGCCAGATATTCGCGCAACCGGTCGATGTCGAACTTGACACCCGAAACCTCTTCCAGCGTCGGAATCACGTCTTCTTTCAACTGCTTGACCATGTACTGGATCATATTGGGCGTGATCTTGCCATCGGCCTGATAGGGTGTCTGCAAGAAGATGGTCGGGCATTTATACTGCTCGCGCAGCAGTTCGAACCATTTGAGGAAGGTGAAACACCCGGTATAGGACAGCAACAGCACATCGGGGTTGGGCAATTGCTTGCCATTGGGGCCGATATTGCCCTTGGCCATCATGCCGATATCTGACTTCACATAAGTACAGACATCTTCGGAATGCCCGGCGCGCTCGGCCTCCATCACGTAAGAGCCGCTTTTCTTGCGCAACCCGCTTTGAATGGCGTTCACTTCCGGCAGGTTGTTGACCAGATCAAAACACATGATCAGTTCGTTGAGGTTGCCCGGCACGAAGGTCGAGGCAACTTTCGCGCCGGTTTCAGGTGCGCTGGAAAGCCGTTCGAAATGGCCTGCCATCATCTCTTTCTGCTTGATCATCGAGGCGTCTTTTTCCACCTCGGTCGACGGCGCCTTGCTTGGGGTCGGTCTCATGCTGCGCTCCATAGTTTGATTGAATCGGCAAAGGTTCCGGCCTGTTCGCGAATAGGCTGCATCTGGCCGGAGTTTTCAGCGTATTTGAAGGCGATGAAGGGGATTTTCGCCTCGGTCAGGACATTCTGTAGCATCGGGCGATCAAGCAAAGCAGGATCGCAGAAGCTGGGGGCGGCAAAGATCACGCCTTCAGCACCCGTTTTGCGGACCGAACGCACCAGGAACTGGCCTTTTTCAGCCAGATCAGGCTCGTATTTGGCCGCGGTGGCGGCAGAATGATGCAAAAACGCCTGACTGAGATTATGGATCGGATCACCTTCCAGCGGTACGTCACCGATTAGCCAGCGGCTCACCAGCATGAAGTCGTCGTCGACCACATAACACCCGGCCAGTTCAAGCGATTTGATCAGGTTGAGCGGTGGCTGCTCACAGAACATGCCGGTGACGACCACGCGGCTGTTATCCTTGATCGGCCGGGTTTCCGCCCTGGCCGCTGCAATATATTGCGCCAGCAATTCGGAATGCTCTTCGACCGGCAGAACCAGACCGGCGCGGATAACCAGATAGGCCTCAGAAGCCGGGGCCTGCCAGGGAACCTGTGCACGCAACTCGTAAAGCTCAGCCACCAGCGCGCGGTTCTTGTTGTAGACTTCGATGGAATTGCGCAGGTCGTCATCGGTGATTTTGCGCCCTGCCATTTCTTCCAGATCGTGTAGAAACTCGCGCATTTCGTTGGTGTAGAACACCCCGCCAATCTCGTCTTCATAGGTTTGGGGAACGTCGAAATACTTGGAATAAACGTTTGGGAACAACATCTTCCACATACCCGAAAGGTTGCGGATGACATCGCAGATCGACGGGAACAACATGCCGTCGACAAAATCAAGCCGCCCGGTCACACCCAGTTCGATGGTCGAGCGCGGGATGCGGCAGATATAGCTTTGATAGTAAGCGTCGCCGTGGATCACTTCCATATTGTCGCCCCCGCCCATGATGCCTAGCGGCAGCATGCCAGCGGCGTGGATGATCTCGCGCGGGACATAAACCGGCAGATAGCCGATGACCTTGCGACCCGGCTCGGCCTCTTTCCATTTGCGCGCCGCGGTGAAGTGCAGGTCTTCAAACAGCTCGGTGCACCGGGCGACGATTTCGATTGTGGTTGGGCTGGTCATTTGTTCTCCCACTTTGCTGGTCGCTTGGCGAGGAAGGCTTCCAAACCCTCCACCGCATCGCGGGTTTTCATCAATTCGTTAAGGTAGAGGTCTTCGACTTTGGCCAGTTTGGCGACCATGCGTTCGGTAAAGCCAAGGCGTGCAGCTTTCACGGCCAGTCGCAGGGAACTGGCGCTTTTGCCTGCCAGATGCTTGTCAAAATGCGCCAGAGCCGCGGCTTCCGGATCATCGGCAAGCGCATCCACAAGACCCATTGCATGGGCTTCGGTGCCCGATACCGAGCGGCCCGAATAAAGCAGATCTTCCGCCGCTGACTGCCCGATCCGTTCCGGCAACAGGCAGGAGGCAGCCGGGGCAAAGACGCCCAGCATCATTTCGGGCTGTCCCAGATTGGCGTCAGGGGCAGCGACCAGATAATGACCGGCCGCTGCCACCTCAAGCCCGCCGCCAAGGCACTGGCCGCCTATGGCAACGAGGATAGTTACGGGATATTCCAGCATCCGCGTGATCAGCGCATGTAGGGATTTGAGCATTTGGGCGCAGCTCTCGGGCAGATGTTCTTCGACCGAAGCACCAAAACTGAAATGCGGCCCTTCAGCCTCGATCAGTACGGCGAGCAGGCCATCATTGTCACTGTTCTGGGCCAAAGCGGTATCCAGTGCCGCGATCATTTCCGCGTCAACGATATTCGCTTTCGGCCTGTTCAGCCTCAGGCGCAGCAATGCGCCGTTGCGGTCAAACCATATTTTGAGCGGTTCGCTCATTTGCGCGCTCCGGGGATCAGGCTGTCGATGTAATCAGGTGTCCATTTCGCCCCTTCGGCCAGTTCGACACGCAGCTGAACAAAGTCGATTTCGCGGCCAACTTCACGATTGCCTTCGTTGAACGCGCGGAAACCGGCATTGGCTTCGGTCATCATGTTGCCTGCCAGCCAGGCTCGCGAGTTTTCGCGGTTGGCGTTCCAGGCGTTGAGCTTGGGTTTGCGCAGCTCTTCGACCGATTTCGTGGTGCAGTCGGGGAAGGTCAGCATCAGCTTGGTGCACAGTTCCTCGACCTTGGCGTCAAGCGCGCTCAGATCCATCGTGCCGGTTTTCATCAGCGCCTTGCCTGCCGCCAGATCATCACCGGTTTTCATCTCGCCATGCAGAAGGCGACCGAGGTAGTCGGTTTTCATCTCGGTTTCGACCAGCGGGTTGGCGACATATTCACCATCGATCTTCAGCCCGGGCACGATATCGGTCAGAATGCCGATACGCGCGGCTTTTTGCGCGGTGAAGCTTTCGCACAGAACACCGGAATTCATTGCCAGTTCGCAGCCGATCATCACCGGCAGGAAGTCGGTCGAGCCGCCGATCGCCGCTGAACCATGCTTTGGCCCCGCCTGCCCAAATCGCGCCATGTCTTGCGCGATGGAGAAATCGCAGGCCATGCCGATCTCCTGCCCACCGCCAATGCGCATGCCGTTGACGCGGCAGATCACAGGCTTGTCGCAGCCTAGGATGGCCGAAACCATATCGTTGAAAAGTCGCATATACTGGCGGTACTCATGCGGGCGACCGGCATAATATTCGGCGTATTCCTTGGTGTTGCCACCGGTGCAGAACGCCTTGTCGCCAGCCGCGGTAAACACAACCGCATTGACATCGCGCGAGTTGGAGGCGGCGCGGAAGGCCAGAATGACCGATTTCACCATATCCGTGGTGTAGGAGTTGAACTGCGCCGGGTTATTGAGGGTAATCCAGGCATTGTAGAGCCCCGGAACCTCGGAACCGTCAAAATTCCTGGCCGGGCGTTTTTCATAGATCACCTTGTCGGAAATCTCTTCGCGGGCCTCGTCGCTGACCAGATCATGCGGCAGGAATTCAAACTCTTCGAAATATGTGTCTTTGGCGTTCATTCGGGTTTTCTCCTCTATGCCGATGGCACAAGTATTGCGCGACGGACGAATTTGCCGTCATGCACGGCCTGAAAGACCTCGTTGATGTTGTTAAGCGGGTGTTGTTCGATAAACGGCTTGAGCTTGACCTTACCTTCTAGCACCAGTTCAAGCGCGCCGGGGTAAAGCTCGGGCGGGCAGCCCCAGTTGCCCAGAAGGCGGGCGTGAAAGGCCATGAGGTTGGAAAGCCGCACCTCAAGCTTGTCCATGGTAAAGCCAACCACGCACATGGTAGCACCGTGGTTCAAAAGGCCAAAAGCGGCTTGCTGACCTGCTGCGGTGCCGGAACATTCCATGATGATCCATTCGGTCGTGCGCAGGCCGTTTTCCTTGGCAAAGCAGATGATCTCTTTCTTTAGCGCGCGGCCATCGAAATCGCGGGCATTGAGGGTCAGTGCCGCGCCATAATCCCTGACCGCCTCCAGCTTGGCCGGAACCACATCAATTGCCACAACGGTTGCTCCCATCGCGGCAGCAACCTGCACGGCATAACCGCCAACCCCGCCAACGCCGTTGACGACCACCAAATCGCCTTCACCGACACCGGCCTGAACCGCCGCCTGATAAGGCGTGGTCAGCGCATCGGCGACAACGGAAACATCGGCCAGTTCAAGCCCGACAGCGGCCAGCCGGTCAAGATCAACCGGGCACAACCCGCGTGCAGGCACGGTGATATGGCTGGCAAATCCGCCTTCGATATCATTGCCTGGCATTTTCTGAGCCCGGCAGATGGTGCCTTTGCCCCTGGCGCAGGCATCACATTCGCCACAGGGCATCACCGCCGGGATGATGACAGTCTTGCCCTGCCAGTCCTCTGCCCCTGCCCCGGTTTCAACCACGACACCACTGATCTCGTGCCCAAGGGTCAGGGGCAGCGGCTGGTTCGTGCGCACGCCGTCATAGTAATAGCCAAGATCGGTATGGCAGACCCCGCAGCCAGCGATTTCGACCACCACCTCGCCCGTGCCGGGGGAAGCGGGTTCGAACTCTTCTGCCTTCAATGGCTGGTCACCAGCGACCATTGCCCAGCGTCGTGCCATTTTGATTCCTTTTCTGCGGTGCTCTACTGTCGTGTTGACAGGGGTCGAAATCCCTATTACCGTAAATTGGTACGCTAATACTTGTTTTGCGTCAATAGTGAAAACCAAAGACACTCCGGCGCAGTCAGAAATCAGGACGGTATTAAATATGGCAACATCTTCAGAACCTCGCAAAAGCGTATCGCTGGTGATCGTCGGAAGCGGCGGTGCCGGGGCGATGACGGCAGGCGGCATTCTGCTGGAAGCGGCAGGGAAAAGCGGCTGGTACGGGATGATGAACCGCTCGGTTGGCCCGCAGATCAGGGGCGGCGAAGCAGCGGCCCTGATCCGCCTTGCCAGCCACCCGGTCGAGTGCATGACCGAGACCTATGATTTGCTGGTGGCCATCGACTGGAAGAACGCCAACCGGTTTGCCGCTGAGATGCCGATGAACAGCACCGGATTGATCATTTCCGATCCCGCCAACGGTGCGGTTCCCGAGGCCGTCAGCGTTTCCGGCGCGTCGGTCAATGAAATACCGATCAAGGAACTGGCAGGCGACATTCCCGGCGGGCGTGAAAACATGATCGCCACCGGCATTGCCGCCGGATATATCGGACTTTCGGCGGATGCGCTGATGGATGTGATCGCCGCCAAGCTTGCCAAGAAGGGCGAGGCCGCCGTCGCGGCATCGCGCGCCTGCGTTGAAGCGGGCATGGCCCATGCTGCCAGACACGGCCACAGTTTCAGCATCGGCACGCCAAAGAAAATTGATGCCGGACGCTGGCTGATCACCGGCAACGAGGCTGTCGGGCTTGGCGCCGTGCGCGCCGGTGTGCGCTTTGCTGCCGCCTACCCGATCACCCCGGCGACCGAAGTGCTGGAGTGGCTGGCCCCAGCCCTGACGAAAGTCGGCGGCGCGCTGGTTCAGGCCGAAGACGAGCTTAGCTCGATCAACATGATCATCGGCGCCTCATTCGGCGGCCGTGCCTCGATCACTGCAACATCCGGCCCGGGCCTCGCGCTGATGGTCGAATCGCTCGGCCTTGCTGCCGCCTCGGAAGTACCGATCGTGGTCGTTGATGTGATGCGCTGCGGCCCCTCGACCGGGATCGCAACGAAATCCGAACAATCCGACCTCAATATCGCGGTCTACGGCTTCCACGGCGACGCCCCACATGTGGTGGTCGCGCCGATTTCGGTGGCTGATTGCCTTTATACCGCGCAATGGGCAGTGCATCTGGCCGAGGCGATGCAGGTGCCGGCGATTGTTCTGTCTGACCAGTCTCTTGGTCAGGCGCGGGTTCTGATGCAACGCCCGGCGAACCTCTCGTTCATGGCCCAGCGGAAAACGCATATCGAGACGGTTGACGAAACCTATAACCGCTATGCCCTGACCGCTGACGGAATTTCGCCGATGGCAATTCCCGGCACCACCGGCGGGCAGTATACCGCTGACGGTCTGACTCACACGATCCGCGGCACACCCTCAACCAAACGCTCTGACCAGCAGGACCAGATGGACAAGCGCCGCGATAAGGTTGAGAATTTCGACTATGGCGATCATTGGGGGGTTGTGCAGGGCGACAGCGAAACCGTCATCCTGACCTGGGGGTCAATTACCGCACCTGCGCGTGAAGCAATCCGAACGCTGAAGGAAGAAGGGATCAACGTCAAACTGATCTCGCAACGCCTGATTTCGCCATTTCCAAAAGATGCGCTGCTGGCCTCGCTTGAGGGCGCGAAACGCATTCTGGTGGTCGAACAAAGCCATTCCGGTCAGTTCTACAGCCACCTGCGTGCCAATTGCGACCTGCCCGGCGAGATCCGCCAATTCCACCGCCCCGGGCCGCATCTGATCGGCCCGTCTGAAATTGCCAACCAAATCCGCGAATGGGTGACCTCATGAACGCTCCAGTAACCTCTCAGTTCAAGGCCAAGGACTATAAATCGGACGTCCCGCCGGTCTGGTGCCCGGGCTGTGGCGATTTCCACGTCCTGATGTCGATCACCAAGGCGCTGGCCGAACTGGGCACGCCGCCTGAAGACATTGCAGTGGTTTCTGGCATCGGCTGCTCGTCGCGCATTCCGGCCTATACCAACTGCTACGGGTTTCACGGTGTGCACGGGCGTTCGCTGGCACTGGCCGCGGGGCTGAAAGTGGCGCGGCCCGACCTGACGGTCATGGTCATGAGCGGCGATGGTGACGGGTTTTCCATCGGTGGCAATCATTTCCTGCACGCCTGCCGGCGCAATATCGACATGACTTATGTGGTCATGGACAACCGGGTTTATGGCATGACCAAGGGCCAGCCCTCGCCCACCACCGAGCCCGACTGGGACAGCGCGCTGTCCCCCGGCGGCACCGGCCTTTCGCCATTTCACCCCTTGGTGATTGCGCTGGCCTCAGGGGCCAATTTCGTTGCGCGGGAGTTTTCCGGCGATATCAAGGGCACGACAAAGACGATCATCGAGGCGATCAGGCATCCGGGCTTTTCCTTCGTTGAAATCCTCAGCCCCTGTGTCACTTTCCGCCCTGACGAAAAGGAATGGAAAAACACGGTTCATGTGGCTTCGGTCGATGAAACCGACGATCCGGCGCGTGCGGCGCGGCGGATCATGACCGATGACGGGATGAACACAGGCATCCTTTATCGCGGCAACCGCGCGCCTTATAAGGCGCAGGTTTCGGATGAAGAGGGTGACGTTGCGGTGTTGGAGGCGGAGTTTGAGGTTTAGGGTGCGGGGTCCTATGTAGAAGCCTTTTCGAAAAGGCTTAAGAAAGCGATTTCGAAATCGCTTTGCACCGATACAAAGGATGGGAGGGCGTCGGTCAGCTTCCGATCAACCGGGCTTCTTCGCCACAATAAACACGGCATGGCTCTTCTGAGGCTTCCATGACCTCTCGATCGTGAAACCGGCTTTGCTTAGGCTCTCATCCAGTTCTGCAACACTGAAAACCCTGAGCAATGGCAACAGACCAAGGGCTGTGCCAATCGGGCCGATGAACTTGAAGAAACTCAGACTGTCGCCCAGACAAGGCGTGCTTGAGACAAACACGCCCCCCCGTTTCAGCAGCGCAAAGACCTTGGCGATTGTGGCATCCAGATCCGCAAGAAGGTGCAGAATGCTGAGGCCCAGAACCACGTCAAAACTGCTGTCCGGGGCGCTGAACTCGTCCATGCCGACCCGTTCGAAGGTGATATTCGTGACCCCGGCTTCATCAGCCTTGGCTTGCGCGATTTCCAGCATTCTCGAGGAAACATCGGTTGCCAGAATGTGCTTAACAAAGGGTGCGTGAACGATGGCGGTCGAACCGGTGCCGCAGCCAAATTCAAGCAGGTTCATATCGGTGTTCAGATACTCACGGGTTATTTCCAGCTTTTTCTGATACGCAGCCTCGTCAGCAACAGGAGATTTCGCATAGCGATTTGCCATCCTGTTCCAGAATTTGCCGGGATCCTGCATCCGTTAATCCACCTTCAGGTCACTTGAGTCATCGGCTGATGCCGCCAGTTCATCAAGGAAACCTAAGCACTGGGTAACGGTCTTGCAAACACCCGCCTCTCTCAGCCATCCTTGCGCTGATCAATCACCCGCACAGCTTTGCCCTCGGATCGGGGAATTTCTCCCGGTCGTCTGGCAATGACGTTGCAAGAGACACCGATGACCGATTTGATATGGTGGCGAACGGCGCCTGCCCGTTCGTTCAGGTTGTCATCCGACGCGGGTGCATTCGGCGCAATCTCGACATCCAGCGCAATCGCATCCATCGCACCATCCTTGAACAGCCTGATCTGATAATGCGGTGACAAGCCTTCCAGACCGACCAGAACCGATTCTATCTGGCTGGGATAGACATTGACGCCACGGATGATCAGCATGTCGTCATCGCGCCCGGTCACCCTGAGAATACGCAGATGCGTACGGCCGCAGGCGCAGGGTTCATCGGTCAGCCGGGTGATGTCGCGGGTGCGATAGCGGATCATTGGCATGGCTTCTTTGGTTAGCGTGGTGATCACCAGCTCGCCGGTTTCGCCCATCGGTTTGGGCTCGCCGGTTTCAGGATCGATGATTTCAAAAAGGAAATGATCTTCCCAGCCATGCAGTCCGGCCCGTGCGGTATCGCATTCACAGGCCACACCGGGGCCCATGATTTCCGACAATCCGTATACATCAACCGATGTCAGCCCAAGCCGGCGGTCAAGCTCGGCGCGCATTTCGTTGCTCCAGGGCTCGGCCCCGAAAATCCCGCAGCGCAGCGCCAGCGTACTGAGATCGACACCCATCGTTTCAGCAACTTCGGCGATATTGAGCGCATAGGACGGGGTGGAGCATAAAACCGCCGGGGCAAAATCCTTGAGCAGCATGACCTGCCGTTCCGTCCCCCCGCCGGAAACTGGCACCACTACAGCGCCCAGCCGCTCGGCCCCGGCATGGGCGCCCAGCCCGCCGGTGAAAAGACCATAACCCAAGGCGTTGTGAACGATATCGCCGGGCCGCACACCACCTGCGGCCATCGAGCGCGCCATCAGATCGGACCAGCGGGAAAGATCACCCGCCGTATAGCCGACAACCGTCGGCTTGCCGGTGGTGCCTGAAGAGGCGTGGATGCGGGCCAGCTGGTTGACCGGCGTGGCGAAAATATCAAACGGGTAATTGTCCCTGAGGTCGGTTTTCACAGTGAAGGGAAAATGCCTGATATCCGCAGCTGATTGCAGCTTCTCAGGTGTCACCCCAGCCTGATCAAAGGCGTTGCGGTAATGCGGCACATTCTCGTAGGTACGCGTCAGCGACCAGCGTAACCGTTCAGCCTGCAATTCGGCAATTGCCTTGCGTGACATGGTTTCGGTCTCGCGGGCGAACATGAAATCAGGCGATGTGGTCTCTGTCCTGCGTTTCAACTGGGTCATTCTCAGTACCTTTTTTTGGCAGCAGGTCAGGGTCGCTGCACTATGTTGTTGTCCAGCCCGGTTTGATCCCCCGTGTGCTGGATCCGGCGCCGCGTGCGGGCATCCGGTCAATGGCATAGCCCTGGTTGAATGCGGCACGGGTAATCAGAGTAATTTTGAAAGCCCAGCCGGTGGCCAGGGCCAGCAAGCCGGCAATGGCCAGCACGGGCGGCAGGGCAAGACTGGCGATCAGCAACGCGATGATCAGCAGTTGCGCGGGGGCGGACAGCCTAGCCAAACCGCTGTCAAGCGCCTGAAAGGCTCCGGTGGGGGCACCGGTTTTGCCCAGCGCCTGCCGATAAGCGTGCCAGAAATAGAACCTTGCAGCAATTAGAACCGCCAGCAGGGCGACCACGGCGTAAAACAGCGGGCCTTGCCAGCCAGCCACTGTGGCGACAGCGGCGAAGAGGCCGACCCCCTCGGTCAGCCCGGTGGCACCTATCAGCGCAACGATGCCCTTCTGCCGCCAGGCCGGTATCCCTTTTGAGGCAAAAAGTATGCGCGCCTGACAGTAAAGAAAGAAAAGCCCGAAACCGGCCGCCAGCAGGCTCAGCGCGGTTGAGTTCAATACAACGGCCAGAAACCCGAACCCGAAAAGAGGTATTGCCGCCATAGCCTCCCGCGTCATCCAGCTTGAGCCGGGATTGCGCAACACATTCAAAAAGCGCCAGGGGCGGCCGATTTCCAGCCAGACGCTGAACAGCCCGGCGCCGATCAGCACCAGTGCTGCCAGCATCACCAGCCAAAGGGTCGGTGCAAACAGCCCCGCCAGCGCAGTTGCCGCAAAAAGGCCCGTACCCGCACCGCCGAATATGAAATTTGCCGCTGCACGCCAGTCCCATTGCGTTTGCAGCTTGGGCGAGACAGCAGAAAGGCCAATCGGCTCTGCCAGCATTTCCGCACCGCTTTCCGGCTGGCCATCTTCAGATCCGCGCGCCCAGATATAGTGAAAGCCCGGCCCGGTCTGCATATCCTCATGCATCCGGTTATGGTGGTTTTCTGCCAGCAATTCCGAAATGTTGCTGTCAGGATCATCGGTATCGCCAAAATAAAGCGCCCCGGCGATGCAGGCATTGACACAGGCCGGCGTTGCCGCCGGGTCAACCCCGGGGGTCAGCCCGCGCTCCAATCCGGAATCGATCCGCTCGATACAGAATGTGCATTTCTGCGCCACTGCACGGCGGTCCCAGTTTTCGCGCACTATCTCATGCAGCATTGATTTGTGATGACCATAGGCCTCGTTCGGGCTGTCGACCCGGAACCGGGCCTGATAGGGGCAGGAAACGGCGCAATAGGAGCAGCCGATGCAGACGTCGTAATCGATTGTCACCAGCCCGTCGTCGCGTTTCTTTGTTGCCTGGCTCGGGCAGACATCCATGCAGGGCGGGTTGTCGCAATGCATGCAGCCAACCGGCACAAATGCGCGCGAAACATCGGGAAACTCGCCCGATTCAAAGTCCAGCACCTTGCGCCATTGCACCCCCGGGGCCGTGGCATTAGCCTGTTTGCAGGCCGCGGTGCAGGTCTGACAGCCGACACAGCGATTGAGGTCAGCGGCGATGGCCCAGCGAGTCATGACGCATCTCCGATCTTGGTGATCGAAACCCGGACGAGATCAGCACCCGACCCGGTTGCATCCGTCAAATCAAGCAACATCGGCGTCAGCGCGTTCATGCTGGGTGCCCTCAGTTCCTTGGCAAATGGCGTGGTCCAGTGATCGAACTGGCCGATCATCAAAAGCGTATCCGGGCGGATGCCATGCTTGAGGATGACAACCCCTTTGGTAGAGCCATTGGGCGAGGAAACCTCGACCCGGTCCCCCTCGGCCAGCCCCATTTTGGCAGCGGCGGTGGCATTCATCACCACGCCGCCATGGCCGGTGATATTCCTGGCCACTTCGTGGATCATCTGCATCCCGGCATTGCCACCCCATGAATATTGCATCGAGCGCGAAGTCACCAACCAGAAGGGATAGTCGTTGATGTCAACGCCAAAGCCCTTTTCCAGCGCCTCACCCCAAAGATCGGGCAGGTTGTGCCAGCCCGGCAAAGGCTCATATTCTTCAAGCTGGCGGTCCCACCAGGTGATACCCGCTTCATGCAGTCGCGCGCGCAGTTCCTGACCGATGCGCAACAGGCGCTCCTGATACGGCAGTTCAAAGCGCAAACCGGCATCGACCATTGCCGGATACAGATACCATTGCAGTTTGGGGAATTCCTTGACCCTGAACCCGTGTTCGCGGAAATAATCCAGCCCCTGACTTTCCTTGCCGTCAGTTATTTCGGCACTGGCGGCACGGCAGATATTCTCCCAGATTTCATCAATTTCGTGCTCGTCCTCAAGGCTGAGCGAAAAGTCATAGTTCTCGCCAAACAGCCGAACCCCGGCAGCGCCTTTGTTGATCGCCTTGTTATAATCTTCCAGAATGCCTGATCGCTTGGCCAGCTGGGTTGATATCCAGCTGAAATCCCGCGCCTCGCCCTGCGGTTCTGAAGCCGGGTCGCGCAGGGCAAATCCCTGATATTCCCAGAACTGCTCCATGTATTTCGAGCCACCGATGCGGATCAGTTGCAGGCCTTCAAGATCGGTGCATTCCGGCAGCAGCACATCGGCCATGTGGTTGGTTTCATCATGGGTGAAGGCAAAACACACGGTGAAGGGGAAATTGGCAATCGCCTCGGTCACCGATTTGGTATCCCAAAATGAAATCGCCGGGTTGGTGCGATAAACGAACCAGACATCGGGCGAGGTCGGCTCGGGCAGATGGTCAAACCCTTCCTTTTGCATCATCCAGGCCAGATGTGTCGGCCCCAGGGCCTGACTCCAGGGGGAATTGGCCGCAAGTGGAACCAATGTCTGATGGGCGTGGCGCGAGGTTGAGCTTTCGTGCCATTCGCCCTTTTTCGTCGGGTTCATCGGGTAATTCATGAACCCGTCCGGGCCGGCAACAACGCTGCTCCAGCGATTGTCGGCAGGCCGGTTCAGACGTACGGTCGTTCCAAGTGTCCCACCGGGCACCTCAAGCCCGCCGATGAGGCAGGCCAGCATGGTGCGTGCCCAGGCGCATTCAAAGCCACCCCAGCCATTGTTGACGGTCTTGCCAAGCGAGATCGCCACCGGGCGGAACGGCAAGGTTCTGCCTTCTATTTCAATGGTTTCACCGACATGGGCATGATCGACAAACTGGTTCGCGGTTGAGCGGATCTTGTCCGCCGACACATCGCAAATCCCACCTGCCCATTCCGGTGTGAAGGTTTTGACATGCTCGACCAGACGGCCAAAAGCAGGTTCGACTTTGATGCCCGTATGCATCCATTCTTTGTCATCCGGGCCGATTTCAAGGCCGGAAACGGTAAAGCTCCCTTCCAGTGCAGGGTCGGTATCCGGGGTGTCATAGGGAACGGCAGCGTTTGTTTTCAGATCCCACAAAAGCGGCTTCTGACTTTCCGGATCACGGATGTAAAAGCCGTTTGGCGCAATCAGGTAGGGCGAGGAAGTGTGGTCTTTCAAGAACGGAATATCCAGCCGCCCACGCTCTGTTTCGTGCAACAGGACATAGACCATCGACAGCATGAACGCCGGATCAGTCTTCGGCCGGATCGGCACCCATTCTGCCGAACAGGCCCCGGTGATCGACAGATGCGGCTCGACCTGAATGCGTTTGACGCCACGGGCGCGGGCATCGGCATGGCGCTTGATACCGCACACCCCGCCGGAAGCCTCGACATTGGCACCAAAGGACAGAACCAGCTCGACCAGCGGCGTGTCGGGGCAGACGGTGAACGCCCGGTGCCAGAATTCACCATAAAGATGTTCGGAATGGGTACATTTCACCCCCTGCCCGCTGCCAAAGCTCATATCAACCGGGCCCCAGGCAGCGAGAAATGCCGGGAAGGTGCCCATATAAGAGGTCGGCGTTCCGCCGCCGCCGAAACTGGCGGCAACGCGCGGAAAGCCCGACTTGTCCTTCAGACCATCGGCCCGCGCCTTGTTGAGTTTTTCAGCAATCGCATCCAGTGCCACATCCCAAGAAACCGGTTTGAACCCCGGATCCTCGTTCCGGCCCTTTTTCGGATTGGTCCGCATCATCGGCGTCTTGATCCGGTAGGGGTTGTTGGTTTTCTGAACCAGACCAAACGCCTTGACGCAAACCTTGCCCCCTGCCGGGTGAATATCGGCAGCCGAGGCATTTGGCCGGATCTGCACCGGCACGCCGTCCTGAACATCAACTTTCAGAAGATCGGGCCCCGATACGCATTGATAGCAGTAGGACGAGACGGATTTACGCGATACTGGCGCGGTATCTTTCATGGCAGATGCCCTTCAGGACTCTTTGGCTTTCGCGGCTTTCGCTTGCAGTCGCTCTTTGGTCTTGTCGACATTGACGACAAACCGCACATGCCGGCCCTTGCAGATCGTCTCGACCGGATCGCTCGCTGTCACATCCATCACCACCTTACGCCCGTCCGATTCGGCGACTGTCGCGGTGATTGTCACATCCATGCCCAGAAGCGTCGGCGCCATATGGGTGACCTCGATCTGAAAGCCGACGGAATCATCCCCATCAGGCGTTCTGTCAAAAATGAGATCACGGCAGGTCATTTCGATATCGCGTACCAGCGAAGGGGTTGCATAGACGCGGCACTCTTCGCCCATGAAGTCGATGGTGCGGTCACGATCAACTGCGATTGTCCGGCTCTCACTCGCGCCGACCGTCAGGTTTTCACTCATTTCGGATACCTATTTTTTTTGCGGTTTCTGTCTAAATATGTATTATAGTACGACATTACATATATTAAGACAATAGCCCGGTTTGTTCCACTCTCAGGAGGCGGTATTTGGCCGGTGGCTTGCTAGGGACTCAAACTAGGGGCTGTTGACGTTCAGGATTCCCAAATCACCTAAATTCTGATTCAAG
>CAZMNO010000024.1:0-45302 GCA_964567685.1 uncultured Rhodobacter sp.
CCTTGAATCAGAATTTAGGTGATTTGGGAATCCTGAACGTCAACAGCCCCTAGCAGACCGGTGTGGCGGAAATGAGGCGGTTGGGGGGCGGGGGAACGCCGGTTGTGGCGGACATTGGGGGTGACTGGCGGGCGGGAGTGCGCTGCGGGCTGTTCAAATGGCTGTTACCAGATCACTCGCGAAGGCCGAAATCCTCAAAGGATTTCGGGGGGGGCTTTCTTTTGAAGAAAGCATCACCGGAGGGGCATGTGTGTAGGGTGGGCAATGTTGCCCGCCATTCACCTACATTAAACCTCTTGTTGACCTGTTTTTCGTGACAATCGCGCCATGTCCAACTATCGCCGCACCCGTATTGCGGGTGGCACGTATTTCTTCACTCTCACGCTTGCTGATCGTTCATCCCGGTTGCTGGTTGCAGAGATCAGGCGCTTCCGACAGGTTTATGGCGCGACCATAACTGACATGCCGGTCCTGTGCGACGCGATTGTGATCCTGCCGGATCATCTTCATGCCGTCTGGACATTGCCACCCGGCGACAGCGATTACTCCGAGCGCTGGCGCAAGATCAAGCACCGCTTTTCGCGGGGTCTCGGGTTGTGTTTGCCGCGTTCCGCAAGCAAACGGGCCAAGCGCGAATGCGGGATATGGCAAAGACGGTTCTGGGAGCATTGCATCCGGGACGAACGGGATTATCGGGCACATGTGGAGTATTGCTGGGGCAATCCGGTCAGACACGGGTTGGTTGCGCGGGCGGTTGACTGGCCTTATTCGTCGATTCACCGCGATATCAGGGCAGGTAGGGTGGGGCCTGAATGGTGCGGGGAGATCGCTGAAGGAGATTTTGGTGAGTAGGGTGGGCATTTTTGCCCACCATTATTGATTGCGGTTTGAAGGTGGGCAGGTCTGCCCACCCTACGCTTGCTACAACTACTTCAATGCTGCCGGCTATGAAACCGATTAGATTGGATGCGCTCTAATTGCGGGTAGGTGTCTTCCCCGCGAAAGCGGGGATCTTTTGAGGGAAGCGCTGGGTCGAAGGAGGTCCCCGATCAAGTCGGGGATGACAGGGTTGTAGCCATACTTGCTCGTTAGGAGTTGCTACCCGGGTAAAGTCTGCATTGCTGAACCTGTGAAACTACCCAAAAACGCACCAGCTTTTTGCCAGCCCGAAGTTGAAAAATCCTGGCCAGCGATCTCTCGTACCGTCATATTTTCCCCCTCAAATGAAAACGTCTTGCCCAGAGCTGCAAACCCACGCGACTGTAGCGCAGCCTGTCTGAAACGTTGCTGAGTTTGCCGTTCAAAAGAGATCATTTTTTCTACCTCGAGCCATTGAACGGCTTGAATGAAGAGACCAACCTTTTCATCACCAAAGCCAAGATCAACAACAGACAATTGCCGTTTTTCGATTCCCGTCTTCTCAAGCTCTAGAAGTATTCTGCCAATCATCGTTGCTTGATCTTCAATCGTGGCCATTAAAATCGTCCCTTCCTAACACTCTTCCCCCTGGAAACCGTCGTCCCGGCCTTCCCAGCCGTACTCCGCCCCTTCCGCGTCACCGCCTCCTCTACGGCCGCATCCACCGCTGACTGCCGCGCCAGCGGGTCATCCGCCACCGCCAGTTCCACCGCTTCCAGCCGTTTGACCTCGTCGCGGATCCGTGCTGCCTCTTCAAATTCAAGGTTCTCCGCCGCCTTCAGCATATCCGACCGCAACCCGTCCAGATGCGCCTGCAGATTGGCCCCAACCAGCGGTTTCTTGTCGATCTTGGCGGTCACACGGCTCTGATCGGTGTCGCCCTGATAAAGCCCGGACAGAACGTCCTCGACGTTCTTTTTCACCGTCTCCGGGGTGATGCCGTGCGCCTCGTTATAGGCGAGCTGCTTTTCCCGCCGCCGGTCGGTTTCGCCCAGTGCCCGCTCCATCGAGCCGGTGATCCGGTCGGCATACATGATGACCCGCCCGTCAGCATTGCGTGCTGCGCGCCCGATGGTCTGGATCAGCGAGGTTTCTGAGCGCAGGAACCCCTCCTTATCCGCGTCCAGTATCGCCACCAGCCCGCATTCCGGGATATCCAGCCCCTCGCGCAGAAGGTTGATGCCGATCAGGACGTCAAAGGCCCCGAGGCGCAGGTCGCGCAGGATTTCGATGCGTTCCAACGTGTCGATGTCGCTGTGCATATAGCGCACGCGGATGCCCTGTTCGTGCATGTATTCCGTCAGGTCTTCGGCCATGCGTTTGGTCAGGGTTGTGACCAGCGTGCGGAAGCCGTTGGCGGCAACTTTGCGCACTTCATCCAGCAGATCATCAACCTGCATTTCAACCGGGCGGATTTCCACCCGTGGGTCCAGAAGGCCGGTCGGGCGGATCACCTGTTCGGCGAAAACGCCGCCGGATTGTTCAAGTTCCCACTTCTGCGGGGTTGCCGAAACGAAGACCGATTGCGGGCGCATGGCATCCCATTCCTCGAACTTCAAAGGCCGGTTATCCATGCAGGAGGGCAGGCGGAAGCCGTGTTCGGCCAGCGTGAACTTGCGCCTATGGTCGCCTTTGTACATGCCGCCGATCTGCGGCACGGAGACATGGCTTTCATCGGCAAAGACAATGGCATTGTCGGGGATGTATTCAAACAAGGTGGGCGGTGGTTCACCCGGGGCGCGTCCTGTCAGGTAGCGCGAATAGTTTTCGATGCCGTTGCAGAACCCTGCGGCCTCCAGCATTTCCAGATCGAAGCGTGTGCGTTGCTCAAGCCGTTGTGCTTCCAGCAGTTTTCCATCGGTTTCCAGTTGCTTGAGGCGGATTTCAAGCTCCTTCTTGATCTCCTTAATCGCTTGGCGCAGCGTAGGTTTGGGCGTCACGTAATGCGAATTCGCATAGACCCGCACTTTTTCCAGAGTGTCGGTCTTGGCCCCGGTCAGTGTGTCAAATTCGGTGATCGCCTCAAGCTCGTTGCCAAAGAAAGACAGGCGCCATCCGCGATCGTCAAGGTGGGCCGGCCAGATCTCAAGGCTGTCGCCGCGCACCCGGAACGAGCCACGGGCAAATGCGTTGTCGTTGCGGCGGTATTGCTGGGCGACAAGATCCTGCATGATCTGGCGCTGGTCGTATTCCTTGCCGGTCATCAGATCGGTGGTCATGGCGCCGTAGGTTTCGACCGAGCCGATCCCATAGATGCAGGAAACCGAGGCGACGATGATCACGTCGTCACGTTCCAAGAGGGCGCGGGTGGCGGAGTGGCGCATCCGGTCGATCTGCTCGTTTATCTGGCTTTCCTTTTCGATATAGGTGTCAGAGCGCGGCACATAGGCCTCGGGCTGGTAGTAATCGTAAAAGCTGACGAAATACTCGACCGCGTTATCGGGAAAGAAGGATTTGAACTCGCCATAAAGCTGGGCCGCGAGGGTTTTGTTGGGGGCAAGGATGATCGCCGGGCGCTGGGTGGCTTCGATCACCTTGGCCATGGTGAAGGTCTTGCCGGTGCCGGTAGCGCCGAGCAGCACCTGGTTTTGCTCACCTTCCCTGATTGCTTCGACAAGATCGGCAATTGCGGTGGGTTGATCACCGGCAGGCGAAAACGGTGTGTTGAGCACCAGCCGTTTGCCGCCCTCAAGCTTGTCGCGGGGCGGTTCCGGGCGCACGGGGGGCTGGACGTCGTTCATGGGTGATTCCTTTGGGGTAACCCTTAGAATGATCACTTTTTGTTCTTATGCAAGAGGGGTGGGTAAATCGGCTTGCTCTTGCCAACACCAGAAGGATTGGTCACGTTGAGATTTGAGGCATTTCAGGCAGGGAGGAAGAGGTGGTTCAGGACAATTTCACCGCATCGGATGAGGCGCTGCAAAGCCTTGATCAGCTGTTGAAGGCGCGGCACAGTTGCCGCGGTTTTCGCAAGTCCCCTGTGCCGCGTGAGATGGTTGAAAGGATCGTTGCAGTGGCCCAAGGCGTGCCGTCATGGTGCAACTCGCAACCCTGGCAGCTGGTGATCGCAGAAGAGGAAACGACCAAACGCTTTCGCGAGGGGCTTATGAAAGCCACAACCACCGAACCGATCAGGCCCGATTTCGATTTTCCCGCCCGTTATACCGGCCCCTACAAGGAGCGCAGGAGTGTCACTGGTTGGCAGCTTTACGATGCGGTCGGGGTGAAGAGGGGCGACAGGGAAGGTTCGGGCCGGCAGATGATGGAAAATTTCCGTCTTTTTGGCGCACCGCATGTGGCGATTGTGACAACGGAGGCGGATCTGGGTGTCTACGGTGTGCTGGATTGCGGCGCCTTTGTCAGTGCTTTCATGCTGGCAGCCCGGGCGCAGGGGATTGCCAGCATCGCCCAGGCGGCGGTTGCCGGGCAAGCCGGTTATGTGCGCGAATTCTTTGGCCTGCCTGACAATCGCAGGATCGTCTGTGCGATTTCCTTTGGTTATGAAGACAAGGACCACCCGGCCAACAGTTTTCGCACCGACCGGGAGGTCCCGGCTGAGGTGATCGACTGGGCGTGAAACCTATCCATGGTCAAAACGGTCTGACGCTGTCGCCTGTCGCAACACGGCCGCCTTTTAGTATCCTGCAATGGAGTCCGCTGCGGTGCAATAGCCAGCGGCCGATCTTTTTGCCGGTCACCTCTTCCAGATGTAGGCAGGGGGTTGACAGGCGGGTCGCCTCAAGCAGCGCTTCACCCAGTCTGATTTTCCGGCCGACCAGGTGGTTCAGAGGCACCCCCCTGACGGTAACGTTTCGGCGATGCTCCTGCGGTAACAGAACCGCATCGTGATCGCGGCTTAACGCTTCCAGCGTTTCGATTTCAAAAAAGGTGATCTGGCGGCCCTCTTCGGGCATGTGCGAATAGTGGCCTTTGGCGGTTGCATATCGGTCGCCTTCGATCCCCTTACCGGCAATCAGACGGGCGCTGGTCAGAGGTTCCATCGCTGCTGCACCGGCGGATGCCCGGTGAAGATGTGTCACAAACCCTTGCCAGGACATGACCTGATTATCCATTGAGCCCACCCATTAGCCGTTTGAGCAAGCCTACCGGGATTTCCAGCCGGAAAAAAGCCGATCACGCGCGGGCGCAGGTCTGACGGATGCTCAGGCGCTGTTGATCTTCACCTGTTTGCGTTCTGGTTCCGACTTGGTGGTTTTGGCGATCGAGATGCGCAACACACCGCTTTTGAAATCGGCGCTGACCTTGTTCTGGTCGGCATCCGGGGGCAGGCGGAAGCTGCGCGAAAAGGCACCGTATTGGCGCTCGCTGAAGAACCAGCTTTCCCCTTTTTCTTCGCGTGAGGAGCGTTTTTCGCCTTTCAGGGTCAGAACCCCGTCATTGACGGAGACGTCGATATCATCGGTTTCGACTCCCGGCAGTTCCACGGTCACGGTATAAGCGTCCTTGGTTGCGGCCGCTTCACTGGCCGGGGCAAACCAGTCGGCGACCTTGGCCGACATGTTTCTGAGAGGTTCATAAAGGCCGGGAAACCAGCCGCTGGTATGTGCTTTTTCAACCATCTGAGGCTCCTTTCAGCATCTTGTGAGAGATGAGGGGAGTCTAGCACCAAAGCGCCGCTAAGGCCTTGATATTGGTCAATTCATCCGTTCTGCGACAGGACGTACGCAAGTGTTCCCAGAACGAGTGAGGCAATGATTATTGCGAATGCGATCTTGATCACCGAATAGGGGCGTGCCCCCTTGACCTTGCCGTTGCGCCCGTTGACGACGAAGCGATAGGTCTTGCCGCGATACTTGTAAGCCGCCAGCCAGACCGGCAGCAGGATATGCTTGAACGTGACATCCCGGATATCGGTGTCGATACGCGAGATTTGCTGGCGATCCCCGCCAATGTCGGACCTGACATCGCTTTCGATCACCCGGTCCATGTGATGCCGCGCCTCGACATAGCCGTTTTCCAGCGAAACCGTGTACCCTTCGGCGCGGAAACCAGCGAGGTATTGCGGGCCATAGGGTTCGAGATTTTCCAGATCCCACGGCTCCAGCGCATCGGTATAGGTTTTTGGCAGGCTGGTGGCGGCAAGGATGACGATGTCGTTGAAAAAGCGCTTTACCCGGCCCGAAACCGAGGTCCAGCGGATTTTCTGCACCTGTTCCTCGCGGCTTTCCATTTTGCCGTCAACCTCGACCTGAACGGTTTTGGTGACATAGTAGATGGTGCCGCGCTGACCATTGTACCGGCTTTTGGTATCGGCATCATAGGTCCAGTAGGGCACATAGATGCCCTGCATGGCGCGCCCCTTGCGGGCGTATTCCTGCAACCCGTTGGGGGCGAACCAGATCTTGCCCAGCCACTTGGTCATGGCTGCGCGCGCCTCGGATTCCGATTTGGCAAAGGGCAGGAGGGCGGCGGGTTTGATGCGGCGGTGACTGCCGGTATCAGTGACCAGCGGGGCGGCGCAAAAGGCGCACTCGGTGGCGTGCACTTCTTCTGAGAATTCAATCTCGGCCCCGCAATTATCGCATTTGGAGAACCGGGTTTCCTCGGTTTCCGCAGTCGGCAGCTTGTTCGCAACCGCCCGGTCAAAATCCAGCTCAGCCACATGATCGCGCCTGCCATCGCGGGCGGGCAACGAATTGGTTGCGCCGCAATGGTCGCATTCAAGCGTGTCCGTCCCCGGCGCGAAACGCAGATCAGCCCCACATTCTGAGCAGGGGAACCGGTGCTCGTGTGTTTCGGTCATTCTTACCTCCGGTCTGGTTCAAACCCCAAAGGTGGGGTGTTCTGCGGGTCCGGTTCTACCTTGCCTATTTCCTGCTTCTCAGGCGAGTCCTGAAAAGACCTCTTCAAGTATTGCCAGGGCTTTATCGATCTCGGCGCGTGTGATGTTGAGTGGCGGCGCCAGTCGCCAGACGCAATGCGGGCCACCGACTTTATTGAGGTTCAGCCCGCGGTCATAGGCCATCTGGGTCAGGGCGGCGATCTGGTCGTAACCGGGGGTTTTGTCAGCAGGGTTGCTGACAATCTCCACCCCTTGCAGCAGCCCGTGGCCGCGGATGTCGCCGATGATTTGAAACCGGTCCTGGAGGCGCTGGAGCCCTTGGCTCAGATAGGCCCCGGTTTCCTCGGCGCGCTCTGCGAGGTTTTCATCCTCGATCACGCTTAGAACTGCCAGACCGACCGCAGCGGTCAGCGGGTCTGAGGCGTGCGAGGTGTAGTGCGAATAGCCTTGTTTTGCAGAGTCTTCAGCGATTTCATCACTGGTGAGAACGGCTGAAAGCGGCAGGCCCCCGCCCAGGGTTTTTGACAAGGTCAGGATATCGGGCACCACGCCCTCGTGTTCAAAGGCGAACATGCGCCCGGTGCGGCCGAGCCCGGTTTGGGATTCATCAAAGATCAGCAGCATTCCCCGTTCGCGACATTTTTCCTGTGCCCGGGCAGGGTAGCCGACGGGTGGCACGATGATGCCGCCAGCGCTTTGCACGGGTTCCATGATCAGGGCGGCGGGGCTGGCTGTGGCGCTGGCGTCAATCAGCTCGAACCCCATATCAAGACAGGCCATCGCGCAACTGTCGGGGGATTTTCTTAAGGGGCAGCGATAGCAGTTGGGGGCCGGTATGGCCATCGCACCGGGCATGGAGGGGCCGTAACCCCGACGCCCATGGGCATAGGTCGCGGCTGAAGCGCCTGAGGTGGTACCATGCCACGAACCCGTCAGTGCCACCACTTCGTGCCGCCCGGTGACCATCTTGGCCAGACGAATAGCAGCCTCGTTCGCCTCGCCCCCGGTATTGAGAAACAGAGCCCGGTTGAGCGGGTCAGGCAGATGCGCGGTCAGCTTTTCTGCGAGGTCGACCACCTCGCGCGACAGCATGGTGCTGTCAAGATGAATGACCCCAGCGGCTGAATCCGCCATCGCCTTGGCGATGGCCGGGTGGTTATGGCCGATGGTGGCGCACATCTGACCGGAAGAGAAATCAAGGATCGCCCGCCCGTCTTCGGTATAAAGCCAAGAGCCTTCGGCGCGGGCAATCAGATCGGGTGCGAAATCACGCCCGTAGCGCAGCAGATGACGGGTGAAATCCGTCTGATCGCTTTCCCTCTCCACCATCCTTGGCTCCCTGAGATGCGGAATATCCTTGCTCGTCCGGTGTTTTACTGACCTGTTGTCAGCTGCCCGGCAGGGGGGGAGGCAGGACGGTAAAGAGGGTTGCCAGATCAGCCACATCTCTGGCCTCTTTCCAGCCGTCCTGACCGGCAGTCCAGACAAGGCTATCGCGCGTCAGCGACCCTGCGGTGGCCATGCGGCCAATTGCGGCGCGTGAAAACGGCCCTTTGGTTTCGCCGTTTTCTGCTACGTGCCAGACCTTTTCGACCGGTGGTGGTGGGGGAGGAGGTGCGGCTGCAGCCGGTGCACGCGAAGCCTCGACAGGGCGGGCGCCCCAGGGTCCGGCCTGGGTCATCTGCCCGGCCATCGCCATGCCCATGCCAACGCCAAGCCCGGCGCCCATACCGCCGCCGGCGGGATTGGCGGCGGCTTCGGTCATCGCTTCGGCGGCTGAAAACTGGGTGTATTTGCCAAGGTCACCTGCCAGGCCGACCGATGTGCGTTTATCCAGAACCTCTTCAACAGCAGGCGGAAGCGAGATGTTTTCGATGAAGAGAGCCGGCATTTCCAACCCGAATTCCGCCAGATCAGGGGCGATTTTTGCCGCCAGCATTTTGCCAAGATCAAGCGTGTTTGCCGCCATGTCGAGCACCGGAATGCCGGAACCCGCAATTGCGGCGGAGAATTTGGAAACGATGATGTTGCGGATCTGATAGCTGATCTCGTCCATGGTGAACTCACCATCGGTGCCGGCGATTTCGATCAGGAACTTCGCCGCATCGGAAACCCGGATCGTATAGGTGCCAAAGGCGCGCAGCCTCACCGGGCCAAACTCGGGATCACGGCACATGATCGGGTTCTTGGTGCCCCATTTCAGATCCTGAAAGCGGGTGGTGTTGACGAAATAGATCTCGGATTTGAACGGGCTTTCAAAACCATGGTCCCAGTGCTGGAGCGTCGTCATGATCGGCATGTTGTTGGTTTCAAGCATGTAAAGCCCGGGGGTGAACACATCCGCCAGCTGGCCCTCATGCACGAATACGGCAACCTGCCCCTCACGCACCGTCAGCTTGGCGCCATATTTGATTTCATGATCCTCACGCTCGAACCGCCAGACCATGGTGTCGCTTGTGTCATCGGTCCAGTGGATGACGTCGATGAATTCGCCGGTCAGAAAATCGAAAATACCCATTTTTTCACACCTAGGTTTTATTGACAGTGGGTTTTACAATGATTGAAATCGGTTTTTTCGCGCCGGAGTCAGGTTTCTTCGACGGTTCCGGTTTCCGAGGTACATATGTCCGCGAAGTAACATTGCCACCGCTTGGCGGTCTAGGTTGGTAGGCTTCAACAATTGGCTTTCTCGCCATGTTATGTCTCCTCTTGCTCGGGCAGTGGAATGAACTCGATGGCGCGAACCCCGTCGAGGTTGATGAATGCCGATTTTGGCGGGTCACTTGCTTTCCATTTTCCGGTGCCATCAACATCATATAGTTGCTGAACGTAGATTTCGCTATGTTCGGGGTCTCGGCTTGCACGAGAATTGTAGCCAAACAAGCCGTAGATATTTTTACCGTCTTCAAACGCAACTATTACGAGCTTTTCACCTTCGAATTCCGCAAAAACATGATCATAAGCCCGGGGATAAGGGTCGGCAATCGGCAAAGATAGAGCACGAGAGATTGGATGTAGCCAGCGATTGCGCCTCGAAAGCCCTATCAACCAACCAATTGCGACGGGCTGGACCAAAACCTGCAAATAAAAGGAAACGTTGGCGTTCGGTTTCAACCGGTCGGGTAAGAGAACTCCAACTTCCACAAAAAGTCCGTGAAACCAAAGTACCAGCGAAGATAACAGAAACCAAACGAGCTGATTCAATAGACTGTAAAGGACTATCTCTAGCAAAGCCTCACTGGTTTTTGGTTTGCGTCCAAAGATGAAGGCGTTGGCGACAAGGATTATCAGAAAACCAGACAAAACGTACCGAGCAAAAAACTCGAACGTTTCCGGTGTTATTAGGTCCTTAGCCATTAACTGCTGCCCTTCAACACATCCCGTGCAATCACCGGCAGGAGCGGTCTTGCCATCTGCGGGGTCATCCCCAGTTTCAGGCGTTTGTCGTAGAGCATTTTCAGGAGCAGCTCGTCATGTCGGGTCAACAGCGCAAACTCCTCGTCGTCGTTAAAGATCGACGGGCGTGCGTTGGGGCTGTCATTGGCCAGACCCATGGCTTGCGCCATTTCCTCGTGAATGCAGGAAAGGCGCATCAGGTCGGCATGTTCGGCCTTGATCAGGATGAGGGCTGACGAATAGGCGCCGGAATTGCTCTTGTCGGAAAAGGCGTAAGCAACGCAGAACGTGTTGCGCGGGCTGTTGGCGATTTCATCCACAACAACAGGCGACAGGCGCGGAATGCGCTTGCGCAGTTCCGGGCCGATGGTTTTCTGGTCATCCCGGTGCAAAAACAGAACGTGGAAATTCGGGTCTGTATTGGTGACCCGTATATCCAGCCCGGTCAGGGCCGCCAGCCGCTTTGCATAGCGCACCACATGGGCGCGGTCTTTGGCGCGGGTTTCAGGGGGCACATGCTGGCCAAAGATCAGCCCGATGCGCACCGGTTTCTGCCAGCGGCGCAGATAGCTAGGGGTTTGCTGGGCGACAAAGCGGCCATTTCTGATCGTGTATTCGTCGTAAAGCGCGATCCGTTCAAAATCCTCGACCAGCGAATTGGCGGTGAAAGGTGCGTCCGCTCCGCCGCCATCGGTTCTTAGGAGCCCTTGCGCCTGCAGGCGGTTTTGCACGCCCGTGTAATATTGCTGCAAGCGCATGCTCTCTGCTGAGCGTTTGCCGGTTTCGGTTGATGCTCCGGCGCCATCATCGACCGGTACGCCGGTACAAGCTGCCAAGGTCAATAGCAGCGCCGTGCATACGAAAAGAAAGCGGTTCTTGCCGGTCAAATTGGTCAGTTTAGTCATAGATATGGGTTTTCTCTATCATTCGGCGTCCGGCACGCTGGTGCCAATTGCATCCCCGGTTCCGGTCTTCTTGGCCCTGGCTGCGGCTAAGGTATCTCTGAGGTCGGCTTCCATCTTCTGAAGCTCGGCCTCTGCGGCGGCCCGGCGGGCCTTGCCTTCGTCAGCGATGGAAAGTGATTCCTCGATCGTTGCGATGAGGTCGCTGTTGGCGGTTTTCACTGCCTCTATGTCAAAGACGCCACGCTCAATCTCTTCGCGCACTGCCTTGTTGGCCTGCTTGAGGTTGGCGGCATTGGCTTTCAGCAGTTCATTGGTCAGATCGCTGGCCTCTTTGACGATCTCAGCCGCATCGGCAGAGCGCTGAATGGTGATGGCCTGGGCAAGCTGGCTTTCCCAGAGCGGCACGGTGTTGACCAGTGTTGAGTTGATCTTGGTCACCAGGGATTTATCGTTTTCCTGCACCAACCGGATCGAGGGCAGGGATTGCATTGTCACCTGGCGTGTCAGTTTCAGATCATGCACCCGGCGTTCCAGATCATCACGGGCTGACCGGATATCGCGCAATTCCTGTGCTACCAGAACCTGCTTGTCTTCAGGTGCCGCCTCAACATCTTTCTCTTTGGCCGGGATCACAGAAGTGTCGAGGTCTTCCAGCACCGCCTCACCAGCCGCGATGTAAAGGCCAAGCTCGTCGTAGAACTTGAGCGTGCGGTCATAAAGGGTATCAAGCGAACGGATGTCCTTCATCAGCACATGCTCGTGCTCCAGCAACTCGCCGGTGATCTTGTCGATCTGCAATTGCACGCTCTCATAGCGCGCCATGAATTTGACGAAAGGCGCAACGCCCCCCGTCAGCGCCTCCCACCAGCTGCGCTTGCGGCGGGTGTCTATTTCTGAGATTTCAAAGCCACGGATCGAGGTGACCATATTGCGCAGCGCCTCGCCCGCTGGGCCGACATCCTTGTTGCGCACGCCATCCAGCATCGACTGGCTGATCTTCTGCAAGCCTGACTGCGCGCGCGAGCCAAACGAGACGATCGAGCGGGTGTTTTCAACGTCGATCTCTTCCATACGCTTCTTGATTTCGGCACTCATCTCGCCTTCAGCCGATGCCAGGGGCACAATCAGTTCACTGGGTTCTGCCAGAACTACCGCATTCACCTTGTCAACCAGCCGGGTTGCCCGCTCGGCGTCTTTTCGAATGGCTTCTGACATGGTTCAATCCCCCCGGATATCAGGTTGCAACGCCTTCATGACGCAGGCGCTCGCGCAATACATCAATCTCTACATCAAGATCGCTCTTGTCATCCAGCAGCAATTCCTGCCGCTGGGCGTCAAAATTGGTTTCAAGGTCGGTCAGCAGGGCTTCATAGTCAGCCCTTGCCGCCGGATCTTTGGTTTTCTCGTAAAGGGCTGCGAATTTCAGCGTCGCGTCTTTCGCCCCCATCAGATAGACACCGAGATATTTACGTGCCGTGGTCAAATCGCGGGGATCCTCTTCCACATTGCGCGCCATTGAGCGCGCCGACGCGACAAATGTATCGAGCCGTTTTTGCAGATGCCGGTCACGTAGTGGAGCGATGGCGTCGAGCATTGCCGTGATATGCGCTTCGGCCTCTTGGACTGCCAGGGCAACACGGCGGTCGGCGATGCCATCAAAATCACCCATCCCCTTGTTTTTCAATGGGTCAATGCCAAAGGCGATCAGATGGAGAAGGGCCGCCAAACCACCCAGAACCAAAGCCAGGAGAAGCCCACCATTCGCTGCATCAGAAGAGGCGACAGCAACTCCGATACCCACCAGAGCAGAGGCAAAAATCTTGCGCGGAAAGGCCGGTTTGCGGGCTGATTTCTTTACCTGATATGCGGCTTCCGCCTTTAACCCCTCAGTCAGCAACCAAGCTGCCAGGATCAGGATTGCAAAAGCCGCGAAATCGCGAATGATACCGATGGGGTTGCCCGCGGTGATCTGGCCAAATCCGGTCAGCAGCAAGGGCAGGGGGGCCAGAAACATGAGCCGCGCCCGAAACGTGGCTTTCGGTTTCCCCGCTTTTACCTGTGCAGTGGATGCCCCCGTTGGTTTGTTGGGGCTGAATTTTCCGCCAAACTCCTGCGCCATCACCCGGCCCCGCCAACCAGACCGACAGCAATTGCGCCGATAAGGGCAAACAAAAGCAGAAAGGCGATCCATTGCAGAGAGGAATAGGACATCAAAAGCCTTTAACCATGAACAACAATCGAGTTACCCGTTCGATATAACCATTCCCGCAAGAGATTGCTATCATTGTGGGTTTTCTTCAACCCTCATGGCCGCCGAGTTCACGCTCTATCGCCAGTTTACGCTGATATCCGGTTTGCACGATCTCAACCAAAACCAGCACCACGACCGAGAAATAGAAGGTGGTTTTGGACATCGGCAGCAAAGGCTGGCCAAAGACGATGATCTGCAGATCATCCTGATGCATTGCATGTGCTGCCGCCGGGCCTGCCTCGCCCAAAAGCACGACCCCAACGATAAGCAGGATGAAAAGGCCCAGAACCTCATACATGCGGTTGCGTTTCAGAAACTCCGTCACACTGTCAGCCAGCGCCAGCATGGCCACGCCGGACAACAGGATGGCAATTGCCAGAATGGCAAAGACCTTGGTGATGGCGATGGCAGAAAGGATCGAGTCAAAGCTGAAGATCAGGTTCATGAATACGATCAGCATAACAACCTCAGCCGCCGATTTGCGCCCGGTTGCTCCCATTGAATGCTCAAGATTCTCAACTGACAGCATGTGCGTGATCTCACGAAAGGCGGTGTAGATGATGAACACCCCGCCAAACAGGAACACAACGGTCGAGAAATTGACCCCGCCTTCGATGATGCCAGGCCAGTCGAAAACATAAAACGGGGTTTTCATAATCTCGATGAGCTGCACCATCACGAAGAGCAGCACAACCCTTAAGAGAACTGCGATGATGATGCCCCAGTAACGCACCCTTTTCTGGCTTTCGGCAGGTGCGCGCTGGCTTTCGATTGAGATATAGAGAAGGTTGTCAAACCCAAGCACCGCCTGCAAAAAGATCAGGACGACAAGGTCGCTCAGATTGGTGAAAGTCAGCAAATCGGCCATGGTTTGAATCCCGTTTTTTGTCTTCAGCTTTGTGTTTCGGGCAGCTTAGGGATGCTGTCAGCACCCCGCAAGTGAGGTTGACCAATCCAGCAGATTTCAACGCTGAAACCGCTTACAACCGTGCCGGGTTTGTTTTTTTGCCGTTTTGCAGTAAACTCCGGGCTACGAAGTTACGATGGCCGACACTACCGCTTTGGCTTTTTGCCCCTGCTCGTGTGGCACGCGACGACGTGAGTAAGCGGGCGCAAAGTCGCGCTCGTTAATATGGGGGATAGTCTGAAATGGCTAAAGGTACCGTTAAGTGGTTTAACGCCGCGAAAGGCTACGGGTTTATTCAGCCCGAAGAAGGCGACAGCGATGTGTTCGTGCATATCACTGCCGTACAGGAGGCCGGTCTGACCGGTCTGGAAGACAATCAGGCCATCGAATACGAACTGATCGATGGGCGTGACGGACGTAAAAGTGCAGGCGAACTGAAAGTTTCGTGAGCCTACCGCTTCTGCGGTTTTCGTCTGAGAGATTTCGAAGGATCATGTGCGCGTGGTTTGCGTGCGCTCTGGCGTTTTGACGCTCCGACCTTCTTTTTTGCAGCAGTTCCGGTGGGTTGCTCTAGTCCCAGTTGGTCACGCAGGGCTCTGGCGCGGACTTCCTCAACCTCGCCCGGTTTCAGATCGCCAAGCTGAAATGGCCCGTAGGAGAGGCGGATCAACCGGTTCACCTTGAGGCCGACCTCTTCCATTGCCCGGCGGATTTCACGGTTTTTGCCTTCGCGCAATCCAACTGTCAGCCAGGCATTTGCCCCTTGCTGGCGATCAATCGTCACCAGCATCGGCTGAAAACGCTCGCCTTGCGCAGTGATCCCCTTGCGCAAGGGCTGAAGCTGATCCTCGCTGGGTGATCCGTTGACCCGTACGCGGTATTTGCGCATCCAGCCGGTTGACGGCAATTCAAGCCGCCGCTTGAGCGCCCCGTCATTGGTGAAGAGAAGCAGACCTTCCGAATTGATATCAAGCCGCCCGATCGAATTGACCCGCGGCAGGCTCGCTGGCAGGGCGTCAAACACCGTGTCGCGCCCTTTTTCATCGCGTTCCGATGTGACCAGACCGACCGGTTTGTGATACCGCCAAAGGCGCGGCTGATCGGGTTCGGCCAGCGGCTGACCATCCACCTTGATCATGTCCTTGTCGGTCACGTTCAAAGCCGGGCTGCTGATCACATTGCCATTGACCGCAACGCGACCCGCTTCGATCATGCGCTCGGCTTCGCGGCGCGAGGCAATTCCGGCGCGGGCCAGTACTTTGGCGATCCGGGCGCCTTTTGGTGTCTTTGCTTCCATGCGCCCGCTTTATCGACAATCCGCGAAAGCTGAAAGCAAAAGATCACTTGCCACAAACTCCTGACGCGGGCATGTCAGAGCCATGAGCCAGTTCACCAGTTTCATGCAAGCAGCCCTTGATGAAGCCCGCGCCGCCGGAGCGCTTGGCGAAGTGCCGGTCGGGGCGGTTGTGGTGTCTCCGGAAGGAGAGATCATTGCCCGCGCTGGTAATCGCACGCGCATAGATTGCGATCCTTCGGCGCATGCGGAAATGCTGGCGATCCGGCAAGCTGCGTTGGCTTTGGGCAGTGAACGCCTGACCGGGCACGATCTTTATGTCACCTTGGAACCCTGTGCGATGTGCGCCTCCGTCATCGCAGCGGCGCGAATCCGGCGGCTATATTATGGTGCGCGCGATCCGAAATCAGGCGGTGTTGAGGTCGGAGCCCGCGTTTTCACCCATCCCCAGACCCATCACAAACCCGAGATTTATGGCGGCATTGCCGAAAGCGACTGCGCCGCCCTGCTGAGCGAATTCTTCGCCGAAAAACGCCCTAAAGACTGATCGGAACCAACACTTCGGGCTCCTGCACGTCAACGCCGGGCAGGGCTGCGACCAGCGTATCAGCTGATTGTTCCAAGAGCGGGAAGGTGCGGTAATGACAGGGAATCACTGTTTTGAAATTGAAGAACCGCTTTGCCGCGAACCCGGCGCGCTTCATGTCCATGGTGAAATGCCCCCCGGCACAGAGAATACCGATCTCAGGGTGGTGCAGGTCTTCAAAAACCTCCATGTCGGCCATCACGTCGGTGTCGCCGGAGAAATAGATGGTACGCCCGCCATGTTCGATCATGAACCCGGCCTCGGCCCCCGCATAGACCGGGCCCGCGTCACTGGCGACAGACGAGGAATGCACCGCATTGACCAGTGTCACATTCACATTGCCAAGCGCCACGGTGCCGCCTTTGTTGAACCCGATGGTTTCAATTCCGTCCTTTTCGGCCCACCAGCTTAACAGGTCGTAAATACCGACAACCGGAATCGAAAGCGCCTGCGCGATGCCAACCGCCCCGGCGGAGTGATCGCCATGACCATGCGACACAAGCACATGAGTTGCCCCTTTGATCGCCTCGTCGCGGCGCTCTTCGGGAAACATCGGATTACCCTCAAGCCACGGATCGACCAGCAGCACCTGATCACCGATTTCAATGCGAAAGCCCGAATGGCCAAGCCAAATGATGTTCATCGCGGTTCCCTTCTTCTTTTCTCAAATATCCTCGCCGAAGGCCTGAAAGTCTCAGGAGCGGCGCCGGAGAGTCAATGCCTGCGGCGCGAGTATTTTTGAAACAATGATGTCACCAGACGCATTTTCTCACGCTTGCTGCACATCTGTCGAGACCGGCTTGCATAAGGGGGCCAAGCAGGGGTAAACGGACGTCCTGACGTAGTTAGGATGAATGCATGTCGATCAACAAGGAAACCGCACGCCGCGTTGCCCATCTGGCGCGGATCGAGGTTGCTGAAAGCGATCTGGAAAAACTGGCGGGCGAACTCAGCAATATTCTGGGGTTCATGGAGCAGCTCAACGAGGTGGATGTTGACGGCATCGAGCCGATGACCTCGGTCACGCCGATGGCTCTGAAACGCAGGGACGATGTTGTGCGCGATGGCGGCTATCCTGACAAAATCCTGTCCAACGCACCGGATGCACGTGAAGGCTTCTTTGCCGTGCCGAAAGTGGTGGAGTGAGCGGCATGAGCGATCTGAGCAAACTGACTATCGCGGCGGCACGCGACAAGATGCGGGCAGGCGAGGTGACGTCGCTTGAGGTGACGGATGCCTGTATTTCGGCGATCGACGCTGCCGATACCCTTAACGCCTATTCAACCAAGACCTTTGACATCGCGCGCGATCAGGCACGCGCCGCTGATGGCCGAATTCAGGCGGGTGAAGCGCCTGATATGTGTGGTATCCCTTTGGGTATAAAAGACCTTTTCTGCACAAAGGGTGTGCCCTCACAGGCTGCGTCAAAGATTCTCGACGGTTTCAAACCGGAATATGAAAGCACGATCACAGCAGCGCTTTGGAACCAGGGCGCGGTCATGCTGGGCAAACTCAATATGGATGAGTTCGCCATGGGTTCGTCCAACGAAACCTCGACCTATGGCCCGGTGATCAGCCCCTGGCGCAAGACCGGTTCGAACGCCGATCTGACCCCCGGCGGGTCTTCAGGGGGGTCCGCCGCTGCCGTTTCCGGCGATTTGTGCCTGGCCGCCACCGGCACCGATACCGGTGGCTCGATCCGCCAGCCGGCGGCCTTTACCGGCATAGTCGGGGTCAAACCGACCTATGGGCGCTGTTCGCGCTGGGGTATCGTGGCCTTTGCCTCGTCGCTCGATCAGGCCGGGCCGATGACCAAATCGGTGCGCGATGGCGCGATCATGCTGGGCGCGATGGCCGGACATGATGCAAAAGACAGCACTTCGGCCGATCTGGCGGTGCCGGATTTTGAGGCGGCATTGACCGGCGATATTCGTGGCAAGAAAATTGGTATTCCCAAGGAATATCGTCTCGATGGGATGCCGGACGAGATCGAAAAGCTGTGGTCCGATGGTGCGGATATGCTGCGCGACGCCGGGGCCGAGATCGTCGACGTCACCCTGCCACACACAAAATACGCACTGCCGGCCTATTATGTGATCGCACCGGCGGAAGCGTCATCGAACCTCGCCCGCTATGACGGTGTGCGCTATGGCCACCGCGCCAAGCTGGAACAGGGTGACGGCATCACCGAAATGTACGAACGCACCCGCGCCCAGGGATTTGGCGCTGAGGTACAGCGGAGGGTGATGATCGGGGCCTATGTGCTGTCTGCCGGGTTTTACGATGCCTATTACCGCCGTGCGCAGCGGGTTCGCACCTTGATCAAGCAGGATTTCGAGAAGGTGTTTGCCAAGGGCGTTGACGCGATCCTGACACCGGCCACGCCCTCTGCCGCATTCGGACTGGGTGAGATGGTCGATATCGACCCGATCGAGATGTATCTCAATGATGTCTTTACTGTCACCGTGAACCTGGCCGGACTTCCCGGCGTTTCGGTCCCGGCGGGGCTCGACAAGGACGGTTTGCCGCTGGGTCTGCAACTGATCGGCCGCCCCTGGGAAGAGGCGGATATGCTGAATTCTGCCTATGCGCTGGAACGCGCCGCCGGATTTGTTTCCAAACCGGCGCGATGGTGGTAAGAGACTGCAAACAGGTAACTTTCGGCAGAGGATGAGCAATGCGTCTGGTTCTGACTTTTCTGGCTCTTGGTGCGCTTGTGGCGTGCAACCACGTGACTCCGGATGATGGGGCGGTGGTTGAGCGACTGAATACCAGCGAGGAAACCACAGAAGTGGAAGCCGAAGAGGGCACAGAGACCGCCGAGGAAACCGGCGAAGAAGACGAAACACAAGTGGTCGTCATCAACAACGACAATCCGACGATTTCTGACACGCAAAATTTCGGTGCAACCACGGAACGGATGACGATCGAGGATGATAAGGCATTGCTTGAAGCGCAGCGCGAAAAATTCAAGGTGATCGAGCCGACTGCATTGCCCACACGCAAGAAAAAATCAGCCAATGTTGTGGAATATGCGCTGAGCACCACCAACGAGGTCGGTGTGAAGAAATACCGGCGCTCCAACCCTCTGGGCAAAACGCTGGCCAAGCGCAATTGTGCCAAATTCCGGCTGGCCGATGACGCACAGGCAGCGTTTCTGAAAGCCGGTGGGCCAAAGCGTGATGTCAAGAACCTTGATCCTGACGGCGACGGGTTTGCCTGTGACTGGACACCTGATACCTATCGTAAGCTGCTTCAGTAAACTGGATCGGGTCCAATGACCCCGATTTTCCGCCCCTCGCCGAATTTTGGGCCAAGGCGGCACGGTTTGCCGCCGGATATGGTGGTTCTGCATCATACCGCGATGCTCACCTCCGAGGCGGCTTGTGCGCGTCTTTGCGACCCAAAGGCCGAGGTTTCGGCGCATTATCTGATTTCCGAAAAGGGTGACCTGACCCAATTGGTTGATGAAGAAATGCGCGCCTGGCACGCCGGGGCCGGATCCTGGGGGATGGTCAGAGATGTCAATTCACACTCCGTCGGTATCGAACTGGCCAATAGTGGCCCGCTTGGGGGGTTTCCTCTGTTTCCCGAGGCGCAGATGGTGGTGCTGGAAGAGCTGTTGGCCGGGATATTGCGTCGCTGGACCATTCCGCCTGAGCGTGTGATCGCGCATTCCGACATGGCTCCATCGCGTAAATTCGACCCTGGGCCGAAGTTTGACTGGCAGCGGCTGGCGCAGAAGGGTCTATCTGTCTGGCCTGATGAAATTTCGGCGATTGAGAGTGAGGTGCCTTTGTTCGCTGAGTTTGCCCGACAATTTGGCTATGGCTCAGAAGAGCGTGAAGAAACGCTTCTGAGCGCCTTTCGGATGCGGTTTCGCCCCGACGCGAGTGGTGATCTTGAACCAACCGATCTTGCGATCATCCGCGATCTTGCCACGCGCTTCCCCGTTGACCCGGGGATCGGGGCGCATTAAGTCGGGCTTTGCGCGGATGGCCGGATGGCCGCGGGGGCTGCAAGGTGCCCGAGGAAAGTCCGGACTCCATGAAGAAAGGGTGCCGGGTAACGCCCGGCCGGGGAAACCCGAGGGAAAGCGCCACAGAGAACAGACGTCCGTCTTCGGGCGGTCACGGTGAAAAGGTGGGGTAAGAGCCCACCGGGGCTCTGGCAACAGCGCCCGCATGGCAAGCCCCACCCGGAGCAATGCCAAATAGGGGCCTCGCGGCGCTTGCGCCACGGTTCTTCAGCCCAGAGGCCCGGGTCGGCAGCTAGATCCTGTTGGTAACAACAGGACCAGACGAATGGTCATCAGACCCAGGATCACGGTCCGGGGCGAACAGAATCCGGCTTACAGGCCATCCGCGCATATATCAGCCCTTGACTGCCCGCTATGGGCGGTTAAAAGGCAGGTTCAGATTTTAAGCAGCGACTTTTCATGAGTCGCCAGCCCGCGCGGGTAACCGCGATCAGGAGAAGAGACAATGGCCAAGCCAACCACGATTAAAATCCGCCTGAACTCCACCGCGGATACCGGCCACTTCTACGTGACCAAGAAAAATGCACGCACCATGACCGAAAAGATGGTGGTCAAGAAATACGACCCGGTTGCGCGCAAGCATGTCGATTATAAGGAAGGCAAGATCAAGTAAGATCGCTGCCTTGCCTTGCTCAGGAAGCCGCGCCCAAATGCGCGGCTTTTTTCGTTTAGCCGTTTGATTTGTGCTGATTTGGGCGGTTACATCTTGCCGGCCAGTAAGCGGGCATCACTGGGCCGCAGATTTGTCCTGGCAATCGGACCGTAAGATGCAAGATCGTTTTCCAGTTCAGGGAACAGTTCAAACAGTTCAGCACGGGCCTTTGCAGCAAGCGCGCCGACGGCTTGCGGGCCGGGATGGAAGCTTTCGCTTGGTGCTCCCTCGGAAAAGATGATTTCGTGATTGTCAAATAGCAGGTGAATATATTCCACCATGCCGCCGGTCTGGCGGGTAATGGAATGGTCATTTATCAGTGACTTGGCGCTGACAAGAACCTGAGTTTCGGCAAAATAATACTGAACCCGCCAATCCTCCAGCAACATGCGGTGCTGGGGGGATACGAGCAAATCGCGGTTATTGGAAAGCGCGCCGCTGCGGATGCGAATGGGTGCGAAATTGCCCTCAGCCGGTACTCTGCGCGACCCGATCCAGCGGATTGGCTGAAAGCCGTTATCTAATGTGCGCACCCTCTCGCTGATCGTAAGCGCCTCAATCGGCCGAGGCCCGTTAATGGTTTCAATCAGCGTTCCGCGAACGAAACACTGCACCAGCGAAGAATAGGATACTGCGCCATCGGTATTGAATGTGCCAAATGTGTAGGTGACGCTGGGGTCCAGCGGGGTGTCAGAGACAATCAGGGGGCCATAATTGTTGGCCGCGTTGGTTGCGATGAAATAGACATTACCCGAAGACCCATCCGAGCCGGTGAAAGAATAGGTGTACCGGGAGTCCACCGTATCGCCGATGCTGATTGCAGAAACGGTAGAGCTGGTGACGTCCTGATCGGGTTCATCAGCACCGCCGGTATGCGTCAGATCGCCAAACTCGGTATCGCGCGAACCATCGCTGTCATCAATAGTGATGCTGCCCTCAAGCGCGATGGTGAAGGTACCGCTATGCGGGTAGGTATCATCGCCCGTGGCGATTGAATAAACGATCAGATTTTCGAGTGCCATGCCCCACTTCCCCGGACAATCCTGTTGACTGTTCCCTGCGCAAGAGTTTCTAAACCGACGGTTGTCTACGGATAAATTTAGACAAAATAATGACGTGCAGGTGGCTGCAATCTGGCGCGATTCCGGGAAAATATGCACCACTTCATTGCCTTGACGACTTGGCGTCGCGCTGGCGTTGAGCTGTTCACCCTGCAATGATGGAGTAAACAGGAGGCTGATCAGCATTGCCGACAGGTGTGAAAGCGGGTGTCGTTGAGCCCCCGCTTTTTTCGTTTCTGGACCTGTGGTAGAAGTGAACGATGCTTACGCGAAGAGCTTTTGTTAAGACCGGCCTTGCCTCAATTGCATCAACCATGAAGGTTAGTCAGGCTCAGGCACTGCCCGAAGGCTGGATTGTGCCAGCCGAGGAAGACCGTCACCAACGAACCTTGATGCAATGGCCGGTCAGCCGCCGGGTCTATCCAGGGGCGCGATTTCGCAAGGCGACCCAGCAGACCATTGCTGATATCGCAAATACGATATCCGAGTTTGAGCCGGTGGTGATGCTGGCCGCTGCTGAAGATCACGCGCAGGCAAAACGATATCTTTCGGCACGCGTCACGCTTTGGGACATCCCGACCGAGGATTTGTGGTGCCGCGATTCAGGGCCGATCTTTGCCCGGTCGCGTTCCGGCGCGCTGGCAGTCAGCCATATCCTCTTTAACGGTTGGGGCAAAAAACAGGTGCACCGGCGAGACGGCAAAATTGCCGGGCTGGTTGCCGAGCGGCTGAGTCTGCCGCTGATCGACAGCGGTCTTAGGGGCGAAGGTGGTGGTGTGGAGCAGGACGGGCATGGCTTGCTGATGGCGCATGAAAGTTCCTGGGTGAACGCAAACCGCAACCCGGGGATAGGACGCGCCAAGATCGAGCGCCGGTTATTGGCCGCCTATGGGGCAAAACGGATGATCTGGACTGAGGGGCTCAGAGGCTGGGATATCACCGATTACCACATCGACAGTCTGGCGCGCTTTACCGGGCCGGGCCGGGTTTTGGTCAACCTGCCCAAATCCCCTGATCCGGGGGATCCGTTTCACAAGGCGGCGCTGAAGACCCACGCGGCGCTGGTTGCTGAAGGGCTTGATGTCACGGTGATCCCTGAGCCGGTCAATCGGCGGGTGAAAAACATCGAATTCGTGGCGTCCTACGTAAATTACTATGTGGCGAATGGTGCGGTGATTGCGGCTGAGTTTGGTGATAAGACCACCGATGCGATCGCTGCCAGAACGCTTGCGGGGCAGTTTCCGGGCCGTGAGGTCGTTACCTTGAATGTCGATGTACTGGGTGAGCTTGGCGGGGGTATTCACTGCGCGACGCAGCAGATGCCGGCGTAGACAAAGGCTCGATTTCCTTCCACAAAGATTTGGCCGACCACCGGACGGCGAAGCCGACCAGCGCCCAACCCTCCTCACGGGGGGGCGCTTTTGCAACGTTTCATATCATTGATGCAATTGCCTTGTTTTTCGAGTTTTCGCCTTTTCATACTGATTTTCACGCCCTGCCAGGGTCAGGCGCTGGCCTTAATGCACTGTGTTGGCTGCTATTCAGCTCAATCAGCCGAAGAGGTTTGAAGGAGGCCCCCCGGCCATCAATAAACCACCGACCCCAGCAGCCACAGAATTGCCACAGCCTCGGCCGCCAGTGTCAGCCGCACGCCATAAGGGCGCAGGGCAAAGGGTGCCGTGCGGAACCAGAACTGGCAGGCATGCATGAAACGGCCCAGCGTCAATCCGGCAACCACAACCCATAGCAGCCAATCAGGCGCGCCCTGTACTTCAGCCAGAAAGATAAGCAACAGCGCGATCGGGATCTGCTCAACCCCATTGGCATGGCCCCGTTGACGTTTGGCGAAACGCCCGTCACCGCCATCGCCGAAAGATACCCTCTGGCGCCTTCTTGTCAGTGCAATACTGACCGTCATGGCCATCAAAAGCGCGCCATTGAGGGTAGCGGCAACCGTGGTGGCCGGGAGATACAGGGTGAAATCCATGAGGCTGCTCCGTCAAAAAAAGAAAAGGGCCGGGGAAGTTTCCTTCCCCGGCCCTTAAATGTCCAGTCATTCGCCTTTTTATTCGCGGCTGCCAAAGAACTGTAGCAGGAACATGAAGAGGTTGATGAAGTCGAGATAGAGGTTCAGCGCCCCCATGATTGCCGACTTGCCCAGCCACTCGCTATCCATCGCGTGCGCGTGCGCGAGGTATTCCGTTTTGATTTTCTGCGTATCATAGGCGGTCAGCCCGGCGAAAATCAGCACGCCCAGGATCGAAATGGCGAACATGATCGCCGGCGAACCTAGGAAGATATTGACGATCATCGCTACCAGAAGCCCGATCACACCCATGATCAGGAACGATCCCCAGCCCGAAATATCCTTTTTGGTCGTGTATCCCCAGAGGCTGAGCCCGGCAAAGGATATTGACGTGATCAAAAAGGTCTGGGCAATGGAAAACCCGGTAAACACCGCGAAAATCCAGCTGATCGACAAGCCCATGACGGCTGCGAACGTATAGAAAAACAGCTGTGCACCTGCAGCAGAAAGCCGGTTGATCATGGCGCCAAAAGCAAAAACCATGATCAGCGGTGCAAACATCACCGCATATCCAAGGATATTTGGCGACAGCGTGACAGGATCCCTGAGGATCGACAGCAATTGAGGGGTTGTACCAACCGCCCAGGACACGCCGGCGGTCATCAAGAGACCCACGGACATGGTCCCGTAGACCTTGTTCATATGTGCGCGGAGACCTTCATCGATCTCGGCAGTGCGGACACCAGCGCCTGTTCGCCGGATTGTCTCGTATTCGGCCATTGGGCCCTCCTTGAATGTGAAAACACATGTCGTCTTTGCGGGCAGCGCGCGAACGCACTGCCCTCAGCCCTGTATATTGGGCAATTTCAGCCGTTTTTCAAGAAGAGAGGTCGGAAATCACGGTGAATTTTAATCACCGCCGGATGTTTCAGCGCAGCCAGTGCAATGGCGCGTCCCAGACCGGCCGTTTTGCTTCGCGCAATGCCTGTTCGCGGCTGAGACCAAGGTCTTTCAGCTGATCGGCGTCAAGTGCTGCAAGGGCTGCGCGCTGCTTGCGGGTCGAAATCCTGTTTGCAAAACCGCGGAGCAGAGATGTTACGCCGGGTTTGGTGTGGGTGAGAGTTTCTGCAGTGATCATTGCCATTGTCTGTTCCTTTCGTTTTGCTGATGTGATTCTGTTGTTTCATCAAGTTGCATGATGTATATAGGGGCGGAGATATCATTTGCAAAATGAATGTTTTTTGCGTGAACCATAAGGAAATGTGATATGCCAAGAAACCTCGACATGACAGCTTTGCGGTCCTTTGTTGCGGTGGCGGAATCTGGTGGGGTGACCCGCGCAGCCGGGTTTCTGAACCTGACCCAGTCAGCGGTTTCCATGCAGCTGAAACGGCTGGAGGAGAGCCTCGGGCAGGCACTTCTGGACCGGTCGTCGCGCCAGATCGGGCTGACCAGCCAGGGCGAGCAATTGCTGGGATACGGGCGGCGATTGCTGGCCCTGAATGACGAGGTTTATGCCCGTCTGACCGATCACGCTTTTGAGGGCGAGTTGACGCTTGGTGTGCCGTCGGACATTGTCTATCCCTATATTCCCGGTGTTTTGCAGCGCTTTGCAGCCGAATTCCCGCGTGTTCGGGTGCAACTGCTTTCGTCGTATACTAGGCGCCTGAAACAACAATTCGCGCGCGGTGAATGCGACCTTATTCTGACCACCGAAGAGGGCATTGAAGATGGCGGCGAAACCCTTGTGACGCTGCCGCTGGTCTGGGTTGGGTCACCCGGGGGTACGGCCTGGAAATCCCGCCCGCTCAGACTGGCCTTTGAATATGCCTGCCTGTTTCGCGGTGGTGTGCAGGCCGCCCTTGATGACGTGGGTATCCCATGGGAGATGGCGGTTGAATCGGATTCAACCCGTACGGTCGAGGCCAGCGTCACTGCCGATCTGGCGATTCACGCTGCGATCAAGGGCTCACGCCCGCCCTATGTGGAAGAGATCGATCATGGCGGGCAATTGCCGGAATTGTCGAAAATGAAGATCAACATGTATGTGGCCGATCGCAGCAAAGGCGCGCTGGTGTCGGAACTGGCTGCACTTGTGAGACAGGCTTATCGCACGAAGTGAGTGTCGTGGCGGGTGTCGTCGCGCGAAACGTTTTTGGCTTTGACACGGCGCAAAGCAGCGATTTCGGCCGCGTTGAGCCCACATTCGGAAAACAGGGCGGTGCCCAGAAAGCCGGTGGCGCGGTCCTTTTCGAACGAGAAGATTTTCAGGTGTGTGTCCGGTAACGCCTCCTCAAGTCTGCCAATCAACCCCTGCCAGTCTTCCGGCAGGCCTGTACGTTCGGCAAAACGGACCGGGCTGTAGGCGCGTTCCGGGTTTTCGCGGAAGCGATAACGATAGAGCGAGGCCTGCCAGTCGCGAAACCTGCGTTTGTAAAAAACCACTGAAACCTCGGCCCTGCACTCGCTTAGCCCTGCGACAATGGCCGGGAGGAACAGATGTGCAAACGGATAGAGCCCCTTGAATTGTTTGCGACCAGGCAGGGGGCCGGGAAGGCCTTCATGGGTGATCAGCAGGGTTTCGACCCGATTGAACTGTTCCCCCAGTTTCTTTGCTTGTGATCTGAGTGTCGGGAGCAGGGCGTGCGCGACTTCTTCGGATTGAGCGCTGGCAATCGCCTCGGCCATGTCATGCAGATGCCGGGACCGGCGCGGGACTGTTTCAAATCCCAGGGGCAGACGGGCACGGTTGGTTTCAAGCGTTTGCTGAATATAGGTGGTGCCGGTCTTATGCGCCCCGATATGCAGGATGATCCGCCGGTTTGCGGGGCGCGGTGAAGCCCGGCGGCGAAGCTGGCGCCTGAGCAGTCGGCTTTGGCGCAGAAATAGCATTCAGATGGTGACCACGACCTTGCCGGTTGAGGTGCGGCTGCGCAACAGATCCAGCGCCTCATTGGCTGACGCCAGCGGCAATTCATGGCTGACATGGGGTTTCAGGCAGCCTTCGTCATACCACTTGAACAAAGTCTTGAAACTGTCGGTCAGAACCGAGGGCTTGAATTTCATGAAGCCGCCCCAGTAATAGCCGATGATGGTCAGGTTCTTGACAAGAATGATATTGGCAGGGATTTGCGGCACGTCGCCTGAGGCGAACCCCAGCGGGATCAGCCGCGCCTCGGGATTGGAGGCACGTAAGGCGGCTTTGAACTGGTCTCCGCCAACCGGATCGTAAACCACATCCGCGCCACCGAGCGCCTTGACCGCGTCGCGGATATCCTCGCTGTCGGTATTTATCAGGTGATCGGCCCCTGCAGTTTTTGCGACCTTGAGTTTGTCAGCGCCGCGGGCCGCTGCAATCACCTCGGCCCCCATCAGCTTACCAAGTTCAACTGCTGTCAGGCCGACACCACCGGTAGCGCCAAGGACCAGCAGGCGCTCGCCTTCCTGGAGATGCGCCTTGTAGTCCAGCGCCACATGCGACGTGCCGTAAGCGATCAGAAATGCCGCTGCTTCAGTGCTGGACATGGCATCCGGGATCGGCACGCAAACTGCCGCATCAAAACAGCCATATTCGGCCAGCCCGCCAAACCCGGCATAGACGGCAACGCGCTGCCCTTTTCTCAGGTGGGTGACACCCGCGCCCAGCGCGTCGATCGTGCCGCAGATCTCCATGCCCAGCGTGAATGGCAGCGGTGGCTTTTCCTGATAGGTACCTTCAACCAGCAGGATGTCGCCAAAATTCATGCCCACAGCATGGATTTTCAGGCGCACTTCGCCCTCGCCGGGGTTGGGGATATCAACCTCGCAGAGTTCCAGTGGTTGGCCGTATTCAGTGACTTGCATGGCGCGCATGGGATTTCTCCGGCTGGTTTGGTGGTCTGTTGGCGATGTGACAGGTTGTGGCCCGCAACTCAAGCCTTTGCCTAGGCATCGGTGGTTTTACTCCCTGACCTAACCCAGAGTAGTCTTGAAACAATGATGATAACGGCAGGCAAGCTGATTGCCTCTGGCCAAGCGGGGATCGCTGCTGTATGGCGCGCGGGACTTTCCTGAGAAAAGACAAAGAGGATCACGCGGATGGACCTTCGCAATATCGCTATCATTGCGCATGTCGACCACGGCAAAACCACGCTGGTTGACGAGATGCTGAAGCAATCCGGGATTTTCCGTGACAACGAGGCAACCGTTGAGCGCGCCATGGACAGCAATGATCTGGAGCGCGAGCGCGGGATTACCATCCTTGCCAAGGCGACCAGCGTGGAATGGAAGGGCACGCGGATCAACATTGTCGATACGCCGGGACACGCCGATTTCGGCGGCGAGGTCGAGCGCATCCTGTCGATGGTTGACGGGGTCGTTCTGTTGGTCGATGCCGCCGAAGGGCCAATGCCGCAAACCAAGTTCGTCACCTCCAAGGCGCTTGCGCAGGGATTGCGCCCGATTGTGGTGGTCAACAAGGTCGACAAGCCCGATGGTGAGCCGAACCGGGCATTGGACGAATGTTTCGATTTGTTTGCCAATCTCGATGCCAGTGACGAGCAGCTTGATTTCCCGTCGCTTTACGCCTCGGGCCGATCCGGCTGGGCGGATCTTGAGCTTGACGGGCCGCGCAAGGATCTGAGCGCGCTGTTTGATCTGATTGTCGAGCATGTACCGGCACCAGCGCAGGTGACAGCACAGGATGCACCGTTCAGGATGCTGGCAACGACCCTGGGGGGCGATGCCTATCTCGGGCGCATTCTGACCGGGCGGGTGGAAAGCGGGCGGTTGAAGACCGGGACGACGATCAAGGCGCTGTCGCGTGAAGGTGATCTGGTCGAGAATTTCCGTGTAACCAAAATACTGGCCTTTCGCGGGCTCAACCAGCAGCCGATTGAAACCGCCGAAGCGGGCGATATCGTTTCCATTGCGGGAATGACCAAGGCAACGGTTGCCGATACGCTGTGTGCGAGCGATGTGAGCGAGGCGATCCCGGCGCAGCCGATTGATCCGCCGACCATCTCGGTCACTTTTGGCATCAATGACAGCCCGCTTGCCGGGCGTGATGGCGACAAGGTGCAAAGCCGGGTGATCCGTGCCCGGCTGATGCGCGAGGCGGAAAGCAATGTGGCGATCAGGGTCAGCGATACACCTGGTGGCGAGGCCTTTGAAGTCGCCGGGCGCGGTGAATTGCAGATGGGTGTGCTGATCGAGAACATGCGTCGAGAAGGTTTTGAACTGTCGATTTCACGCCCGCAGGTGCTGTTTCGCGAAGAGGACGGCATCCGCCTTGAGCCGATTGAAGAAGTAACCATCGACGTTGACGATGAATATTCCGGCGCTGTGATAGAAAAGCTGGCAACGCGCAAAGGTGAGCTTGCCGAGATGCGTCCGGCGGGTGTGGGCAAGACGCGTATCATTGCGCATGTGCCGTCGCGCGGGCTGATCGGCTATCACGGCGAGTTTCTGACCGATACCCGTGGCACCGGTGTTCTCAACCGGGTGTTTCACGAATGGGCCCCCTATAAGGGTGCCATCCCCGGACGCCGGGCCGGTGTTCTGATCTCGATGGAAGGCGGGGCGTCGGTGGCCTATGCGCTTTTTAATCTTGAGGATCGCGGAAAGATGTTCATCGGCGCACAGGTGCAGGTCTATCAGGGCATGATCATTGGCGAACATTCCCGTGGCAATGATCTGGAGGTCAATCCCCTGAAAGGCAAGAAACTGACCAACGTGCGCGCCAGTGGCACTGACGAGGCGGTTCGCCTGACCACGCCGGTGCGGTTTTCGCTGGAGGAAGCAATTGCCTATATTGACGACGACGAGTTGGTCGAAGTGACCCCGAAGGCCATCAGACTGCGCAAACGACACCTTGACCCCCATGTGCGAAAACGGGAAAGTCGCAAAATGGGAGAGTAAACCAGAAGGTGTTTTGCAATTTGCATCGCATTATGCGAAACATCTTGAGATTGTATGTAGCGTGGATTAAATATACCTAATATTGTGACCTCACAAACCCGTGAACAAATTAAATAGTCAATATTAACAAATATATACAAGCAATCTGAACACTTTTTCCCTCATATTCACAGAGTTTGATGGGATTTGGCACGAAAATTGCTTAATATACTGATGAGGGAACCGAAGGAGTAGAGTAATGAAGCACCCTGTAGATGTTCATGTTGGTAAACGCGTCCGTCATCGGCGCTGGATGGTGGGGATGACCCAGCAGCAGCTCGGTGAAGCGGTCGGGATCAAGTTCCAGCAAATCCAGAAATACGAGACAGGAATGAACCGTGTCAGCGCCTCCAGGCTTTGGGACATTGCCCATGCGATGGATGTGCCGGTCAGTTTCTTTTTTGAAGGGCTGGAAGGCGAAGGCGCAGCGCCGGCTGAAGGCGGAAACGCACTTGGCGATCTTCTGGCTGACAAAGAAGCGCTTGAACTTGTGCGGTCATATTACGCCATCCCTGAGAACCAGCGCCGTCGTTTGTTCGATCTGGCGCGCGTACTGAGCGACGCCGCTTAAGAGATCTGGTTGCGCCGGATAATGCGCCGGTTGACCTGACCTTCACGATATGAAATCCCCGTTGAAACGGCCACTCACCGTTTCAGCGGGGTTTTTTATGTGTGAAATCAGTCAGGAATTGCAGACGGAGCTTGTCGCCACCGCGCATTTGCTGGCCGATGCGGCGCGCGCGCCGACGCTTGAGTTTTTTCGCAGTCAGGCGTTGCGAACGGAAAACAAAGACCAGTCCGGGTTTGATCCGGTGACCCAGGCTGACCGGGCGGCGGAACAGGCGATGCGGGAGATATTGGCCGCGCGCCGCCCTCAAGACGGCATTCTTGGCGAGGAATTCGGGCATAGCGCCGGTTCCAGCGGGCTGACCTGGGTGCTTGATCCCATTGACGGAACCCGCGGTTATATCAGCGGTACGCCGACCTGGGGTGTTCTGGTGGCGGTGAATGCAGGCGATGCGCCGCTTTTTGGTGTGATCGACCAGCCCTATATCGGCGAGCGTTTTAGCGGTGGGTTTGGCAGGGCTGATTTCCACGGGCCGGCGGGCAGTGGCAGGCTTGCGGTGAATAGGGTTCCGGATCTAGCCGAAGCGACGATTTTCACGACCTTTCCCGAGGTCGGAACACCGGTTGAGCGGGATGCGTTTCAGGCTTTGTCATCTCGTTGCAAACTCGCGCGATATGGGATGGATTGCTATGCCTACGCACTGCTGGCAGCAGGGCAGATAGATCTGGTGGTTGAGGCAGGTCTGTCGGCCTATGACATCCAGGCACCGATAGCGGTGATCACGGCGGCAGGCGGGACTGTGACCAACTGGCAGGGCGGACCGGCACATGATGGCGGGCGTGTGCTGGCGGCTGGGTCTGCCGAACTTCACGGAAAAGCCCTGGCATTGCTTTCGCATGCGCTGGGCTGACATGGCTCAGGTGCACGGTCTGAAGGACATTTTTCCTAACGTTTGAATGCGAAATTGGGCTTGATTGCTTGCCGTAACCAATTGAAAATAAGTAATGAACTACTAAACTAGTCGACCGGTAGATCGGTCGACTGATAGACCGGTCGACCGACGGATCAACAGGCCGGTTTACCGGTGCATCGAACTATGATCCCACCGGTTGGGCGGTTGGGCGGTTGGGCGGTTGGGCGGTTGGGCAGTGCATTGAATAGTTGATGCCGGCGTTATGCGACTAATCAATGATAATTCGCATGTGCTGCGCTGGGCTTTAGTTTCTTTGGGAGGCCCCCTATTTGGGGCTATCAATGCGCTATCCTGCGGACTGCCCGCAACTCACGGCACCCTTCACATCGAGCAATCTAGGACTAATGGGCCTGACCTTGCCAGATCGGAATCACCAAAAACACCGGCCCCGCTCAATCCCCGGCGTGGTCGAAAATAAATCCCATCAGCCCGAAAAGAACGCATCAATCATGTCGTGCGAGCGTTTTCGGATTGCCGGAGTTTCCATCAAAATCTCGTGCCTCGCGCCGGTGACAATGCCAACATGCCCCTCTGGCCATTTTTCCATGTAATCCAGCACATCGCGTTTATCGACGACCCGCTCATCGCTACCAATCAGGCAGAGTATCTCGTGATTTGGCGGATCCATTCCGGCCAGTTCCCTGGTTTCGGTCAGGGCTTCATAAAGCCAGTGAATGCTCGGCCCACCGATTTCCAGCCCTGGATGTGCGTCAACCATGGCAACAAGATAGGCCCAGGTATCGGCACTGGAGGTCAGAACATTGTCCTCGTATTCATTGGATTGCAGATAGTTCAATGGCCCCGTACCCGGTGCAAACTCCTCGCCCAGCCCAAAGGTCTTGCTGCCCGCTGCCACTGCCTGCACCAAAGGGCGCCACATCGGGTCGATGGTCAGGCCCCACATCGGAGCGCTGAAAACCGTACGCCTGACATCGAGTTTGTTTTGCAGGGATCTGAGGCCGATTGTGCCACCCATCGAATGGGCGCACAGGTAATAGGGTTCCGGCATTTCAAGGCGTTTGATTTCGGCCATCATGGCGGCAATATCAAGCTGGTAGTCGGTGAATTGACCGACATATCCAAGCTTGCGATTGGACACCAACCTGTCAGAAAGCCCCTGTCCGCGCCAGTCGATCACCACCGAGGCATATCCACGGTCGGCAAAATCCCCGACCGTGCGACCGTATTTTTCGATGAACTCGGTGCGCCCCGGAAAAATCAGGACCGTTCCTTTTTCGCCCTTGGCCCAGGCCGCCATGCGCAGGCGCACGCCATCCTCGGCCTCAATCCATGAAGCGCGCCCGCCCGGCGGTGCCTCGGCGAGTTTGGAATAGAGCGGGACGTCACTCATTATCAGCCGAGCACGGCCCCCAGTCTCATGGCAACGCCCATATCACCGTCAACCGAAAGCTTTCCGGTCATGAATGCGGCGGTCGGGTTGAGGTTGCCTTCCATGATGGCCTGAAACGTGTCGACATCTGCACTCAATGTGCAATCCGCATCGTCGTCGCCAGCTCTGACGCCGTCACCATCGACGATGACCGAGCCTTCGCCTTCGATGCTGAACTTGACGGTTGCATCAAACCCGTCATCCCCCAGTTTTTCCTTGAGCGCTTCAACTGCGCCTTCAATGACTTCACTCATGCGTTATCCTCCGGTTCCGAATGCGGGTTTCGCTCGCATTTTAGGCTGATTGGGTTACCATTAAAACCGATATGCGTATCACCGGTAAAAAAACTAGTCTTGTCGTTGCGGCAGTTGGTCTGATTCTGATGGTTTTTCTGTCGTCAGGGGCAGTTACGGCCCAGACCGAAGAGATCGACGAGCTGTTTGAGCAACTCAGGGAACCCGTCGATGGCAACTGGCAGGCGATTGAGGCGCGAATCTGGAAGGCCTGGTCGCGCTCTGGTTCCGAGGCAATGGATCTCTTGTTGGAACGCGGCAGGCGGGCGATGCGTGATGGTGACTTTGACAAGGCGATTGAGCATCTGACCGCGTTAACCGATCACGCCCCGGAATTTGCCGAAGGCTGGAACGCCCGCGCCACTTTGTTTTTCATGATGGAAGAATATGCCCTGTCGGTTCAGGATATTGAAACCACGCTGGCGTTGAACCCGCGTCATTTCGGGGCTTTGGCCGGGCTTGGCATGATTCTTGAAAGACTTGATCAGCCCGAGGACGCGCTCAGAGTTTATCGCGCAGCTTTGGCTGTACATCCTTTCCGCCCCGACTTACATGAAGCCGTCGAAAGACTCGAAGAAAAGACAGACGGCACGTCGCTTTGATATTGTGCAGGCGGCTGTCTGAGGCAGGGGGCGATGAGCCAATCACTCGGGCGTGTGGTGGCGGTGCTGGGGCCGACAAACACCGGCAAGACCCATTACGCGATTGAACGTATGCTGGGTTATTCCAGTGGCGTCATCGGCTTGCCGCTGAGGCTGCTGGCGCGCGAGGTCTATGACAAGATCGTCGCTTTGCGCGGCCCGTCGGTCGTGGCTCTGGTTACCGGAGAGGAGCGGATTGTACCGCCGCGCACCCGATATTGGGTTGCAACGGTCGAAGCCATGCCCGTGGGAACCGGTACTGATTTCCTGGCCGTTGATGAAATCCAGCTTTGTGCGGATCCTGAGCGCGGGCATGTTTTTACCGACAGGCTTTTGAACGCACGCGGTACCCACGAAACCCTGTTTTTGGGCAGTGACACAATGAAAGGGGCGATCAACGCTCTGGTTCCCAAGGTCAGTTTCCAGCGCCGCGAGCGGTTTTCCGAACTCAGATATTCAGGGTCGCGCAAGATTTCCCGGATGCCATCAAGATCGGCGATTGTCGGATTCTCGGTTGATAACGTCTATGCCATTGCCGAGCTTCTGCGGCGTCAGAAAGGCGGGGCGGCAGTGGTTCTTGGGGCGCTCAGCCCACGTACCCGCAATGCGCAGGTTGAACTTTATCAGAACGGTGATGTTGATCATCTGGTGGCAACCGATGCCATCGGCATGGGGCTAAATCTTGATATTGATCACGTGGCCTTCTCTGCCCTGTCAAAATTTGATGGTCGCCGTATGCGCACACTTGCTCCAAATGAGCTGGCGCAGATCGCCGGGCGTGCCGGGCGCTATATGAATGCCGGAACCTTTGGTGTTACCGGCGAGGCGCCACCGCTTGCACCCGAGATTGTTGAGGCGATTGAAAACCATCGTTTCACCCCGATAAAGAAACTGAGCTGGCGCAGTCAGCGGTTGGAATTTGGAAATGTGCAATCGCTGATCGCCTCGCTTGAGGTGGCTTCCGACAATGAACGCCTGATGCGCGCCCGCGAGGCCGATGATCTGATTGCGCTAAAAACTCTTGCCGAATTTCCGGACATCCGAGACCGTCTGAACAACGCCCGCGATGTGAAACTCCTTTGGGATGTTTGCCAGTTGCCGGATTTCAGCAATATCTCACCCGGCGAACACGCTACCCTGGTGTCGCACCTCTTTGGATTTCTGCAAGATAACGGTCATGTGCCCGATATCTGGCTTGCGGGGCGTATCCGTCAGATTGACCGGGTTGATGGCGACATTGATACTTTGTCGAAAAGGTTGGCTTTTATCCGCACCTGGACCTATGTTTCGCAACGAAAAAACTGGGTGGAAGATGAAAACCATTGGCGTGGTGAAACCCGCGCAGTAGAAGACCGGTTGTCAGATGCACTGCATGCGCGGCTGACGCAAAGATTTGTCGATCGGCGCACAAGTGTTCTTTTGCGCCGGTTGAAACAAAAGGAGAGCCTTTTGGCTGAAGTGAATAACAAAGGTGAAGTCTCAATCGAAGGGCAGTTTGTCGGTCGATTGAGCGGTTTTCGGTTCCAGCAGGACAAAAACGCAACGCCTGACGAGGCGAAAACCCTGCGCGCAGCCGGGCTTGCAGCACTTGGGCCGGAGTTCAATCTGCGCTCTGACCGGTTTTACAACGCCCCGGACACGGAGATCGATTTTACCGAACAGGGTGGTCTGATGTGGGGTGAAAACGCTATTGGCAAGCTGGTCAAGGGTTCCGACATCATGTCCCCGGCGATTGAAGTGTTTGTGGATGAGGAAGCCGGGGCCGAAGTATCCGAGAAGGTTCGCAGACGTCTCAGCCATTTTGTCGAGCGTAAAATCGCAGCTCTGTTTGAACCATTGATGGCGCTTAAAAACGATGAGGTTGTTACCGGACTGGCCAAGGGAATGGGCTTTCGCATTGTTGAAGAACTGGGAGTCTTGCCACGTGCTGCTGTCGCTGCCGAAGTCAAGGAACTTGATCAGGATGCCCGTGCATTGTTGCGCAAACACGGAATCCGATTTGGCCAGTACACCATTTTTCAGCAACTGATGCTGAAACCAGCCCCGACCCGGCTACGCCTTGTGTTGTGGTCTTTGCACAACGATCTGAGCGAATTCCCCGAATCCCCACCCCCCGGGCTGGTGACGGTGCCCGCGGTCGAGGGGGCTCCGAAAGGCTATTACGAAAAGTCCGGCTACCGGCTGGCTGGCAGCCGCGCCATCCGCATCGACATGCTGGAACGCCTTGCCGATATGACCCGTGCTCAGGACAGTCGCGGTGGATTTGAAGCCACGCCCGATATGCTGTCGATCACCGGGATGACGCTGGAACAGTTTGCCGACCTGATGGAAGGGCTGGGGTATAAAGCCGAACGCGGCGAGCGTGAAAAGGTGAAAGCGGCACCTGTGGTGGAACCCGCCGAAAAGGACGCGTCCGCGGCAGAACCTGAAGCCAGCAATACGCCAGTGACTGAGGAGAAGGCTAAACCGACAGAAGCCGCACCCAAGGAAACTCCCGCTAAAACCGCAGAAGCAGACAGCGAAATCCCCGCAGAGGATGGCCCGGAGGTTGAGGTTTTCTTTACTTTCACCTGGGCCCCGGTGAAAAAGCGCCCGGATCATACCCGTCGCGCCAAGCCCAGCGATAAGCCGCGCGGCAAACCAAAACGGGGTAAGGATCAGAAACCCAAATCCATGTCTGCAAAGCCACCGAAAAAGGACAAGCCGATTGATCCGGACAATCCTTTCGCCGCATTGATGGCTTTAAAGGACAAGGGTTGACATGAGGCCGCCAAGCTCTCAACTCTATACAACAGGAGGTTGAAAGATGGATACCAAACCCAAGGAAATGACTGCAAAAGAAGCAATCGATGGTGCCTTTTCCTATTTCAGAGAGTTTTTTGATAGCCCGTATCGGGGAAATGTTTTGCTGGAGGGTATTGAGTATCTTGATCAAGAGCACCAGTGGCTGGTGACGATTGGTTTTGACGCCGGACGCTCTAAGGAAACGCAAAGTCCGTTTGGATTTGGAGATAAAACAAAGGAACCCATCCGCGAATTGCGCGCATTTGTTATCAGTGCAAATGATGGTTCTCTTGTACGGATGACTTGAAATTGAGATCTGTCTTAGTGGATACAAATTTACTGGTATTATTCATTGTAGGGAACATCGACCCTGCCAAAGTCGGTGAGCATCGCAGGCTAAGAAAATATGATCTTGAAGACCTAAGAAACCTCAACAACGCAGTAGGCGAATTTCAGAAGCATGTTTCGCTTCCCAATGTATTGACTGAGGCTTCGAATCTGATTGGCGAAGCTGGCAAAGAAATCACCAAGGGTGCTGCTGCTCATCTGGCAAAATATTGCCGCTTTGTGCAGGAAAACTATCTTCCGAGCTTTACCGCAGTGAACACTGCGGCGTTCTCAAAGCTGGGCTTGACAGATGCGGCTATCATAGAGCTGTGCAAGCAAAACGTGACAATTCTGACAGACGACCACGCCCTTTACGGAAGTTTGGAAAAAGCAGGACTCAGTTCGATAAATATCTCTCACCTGAAAACACCTCGTTGAGTCGTGAAAGATCAGAAAAATCTCACTCATCCCACAATCCGGATTGATAAATGGCTGTGGTATGCGCGGTTTTTCAAAACCCGGACGCTGAGCGGCAAGCTGGTCACTGCCGGTCATGTCCGGGTGAATTCCGACAAGGTTCACAAAGCCGCCGCCGCAATCGGGCCGGGCGATACGCTGACCTTCCCACAAGGGCGGCAGATCCGGGTGATCCGGGTGATTGACATCGGCACAAGACGCGGGCCAGCCAGCGAAGCACAGACGCTCTATGAGGATCTAAGCCCTGCACCCCAGCAAAGCTCTGACCGCACGCCGCTTGCCCAACGGTCCGGACGCCCGACCAAGCAGGACCGGCGCGCCGTTGTGAATTTCAAGAAAAGGGGTCTTGAAGACGGGCCTGACTGAGCCCTCATCGCCAATACCACCCGTCAGTCGAGGAAGATCAACCGAGGTCTTGCATCGATCCCCGATTGACGAGGTCCCTAAAAATGGATAGCGGTGCACCGATCAAATCGACCCAGACACGTCAATTGAAGGTTCTTAAGCATGACCTACATCGTCAACGACAATTGCATCGCCTGCAAATACACCGACTGCGTCGAGGTTTGCCCGGTTGACTGTTTTTACGAAGGTGAAAACATGCTGGTGATTCATCCCGACGAGTGCATCGATTGCGGTGTCTGCGAACCGGAATGCCCGGCCGATGCTATTCGCCCGGATACAGAGCCGGATATGGAAAAATGGGTTGAGTTTAACCGGAAATATTCGGAACTGTGGCCGGTCATTGTCACCAAGATCGACGAGTTGCCAGATGCCGATAAGCATGATGGTGAAAAAGGCAAGCTTGAGAAATATTTCTCGGAAAAGCCGGGTAAAGGCGGCTGATTCGCGCATTGCGGCGTAATCCGGCCTGAAATCTCAGGAAATTGACGAGCAATGGCCGGGTAACTCTCTGGGAAAAAACCAAAATCCGGCTTTCTGCACTGCAGCACTTTGAGTTTGCGGATTTTTGTGATATACTCTTTGCGAAAGTACAATTTTTCCGCTGCAGAAATAGGCAGCGGTTCACCGGAACACTGCAACGCGCACCGCTTTGGCTGAGGTCAGAAAGCCAGTCGGTGCGTTTGTCGCTGAAAGAGAAAAACGCCTTTGATCAGGCGACAGAGCAAGGAATTATCATCCAGATGGCCAAATCAAAAAAAGGTGCCGATTTTCGGCCGAATGACTTTGTGGTCTACCCGTCGCATGGTGTCGGCAAGATCGTCTCGATCGAAGAACAGGAAATCGCCGGTTTCGAAATGGAACTCTTCGTGATTGCCTTTGAAAAAGACAAGATGACCCTGCGGGTGCCGACCAACAAGGCCGACAGTGTCGGAATGCGCGGCCTGTCCAGCCCCGACACGGTTGGGCGTGCGATGGACACGCTGAAAGGGCGCGCACGGGTCAAGCGGGCGATGTGGTCGCGCCGGGCGCAGGAATATGAGCAAAAGATCAACTCGGGCGATCTGATCTCAATCGCCGAAGTCGTGCGCGATCTGCACCGAAATGATGACCAGCGCGAGCAAAGTTATTCCGAGCGCCAGCTTTACGAAGCTGCGCTTGAGCGTTTGACAAGGGAAGTCGCCGCCGTTGATGGCGTTGATGAGATTCGCGCCCAACAGCGGATTGATGACGTCTTGCTGTCACGCGCTGCTGCCGCCTGATTTTGGTTTTGCAGGGGTGTTTAGCCTCAGCCCTGCAAAAAGCGGTTAACTTTTGCAGGTTGATCGTTTCCACTCGAAAAGCCGCCCATCCCAGGATGGTGCGGCTTTTCACATTGTCAGGGAAACGGCTACTGCCAAGGCGGCGATTTCCGCCAGTTGCTGACAGCCCCCCAGAATATCGCCGGTTTGTCCGTCAATCAGCGATTTCGCTAGGAATACCAGTGGCAGCGGTGCCACAAGCACCCAGAAAAGCAGCAGAAATCCACCCCAGCCAAAAGCGATCAGGCCAAGAATAAGCGCAATTGCCGTTGCCCCGGCAAGCGAGGCCGGGGGGGGCAGGCCCACGCCAGCCGCCATTCCGTCGCTGCGTGCAGGTGGCAGGAAAAACATCACGAACACCATCGGCAGGCGAGAGGCGGCGCCCACGGCAAGCAGCGGCCAGAACAACCGCTCAGCCCCGGCCAGACCCTCAATGCCCGACCAGCGCGCGATCAGCGCGATCCCCAGCGCGGTCGCCCCGAAAGCCCCGATACGGCTGTCTTTCATGATCTCAAGCCGCCGTTCTTTATCGCTTCCGCCACCCAGACCGTCAGCGCAGTCAGACAGCCCGTCCTCATGCATTGCGCCGCTCAGCACCACCAATGTTGCCAGCGAAAGAGCTGCAACGATCCCGTCGGGTGCACCAAAAAACGCAGCCAGGGCGCCATTGAACGCCGCCAGCGCGCCAAGCGCAGCGCCAACCAGCGGATAGGCCCAGGTTGCCACAGCCGCGCGTTCCCTGGCGCTGTCGTAATCCACCGCAACCGGGAGTCGCGTCAGCAAGCCAAAGGCGGCCCGGATATCAGCGATTTGAAAGCTCTGGCGGTTCAAACTGTCGCTCATGTCGCCTCTCTTTGCGCGTTTTGCACTTTCCCTCGGACTAATTGCCGTTAAACAGGCCAAAACGCAATTCCCTATGCAAGGACACGCTCTATGCTCGCGACCTCTCCTTTCGCCTCACTGGCCGATTTCAGAACCCTTCTTGAGGGGCTCCCTGCTGCTGATACATCGGCGCGGCAAGCAGCGGAGGCGCGTAATGGCCAATTGACCAAACCCCCGGGCGCGCTGGGCCGGCTGGAAGATATCGCCCTTTGGTACGCAAGCTGGCGCGGCGAAGCAGCACCAAAGATCAAAGCCGCACAGGTTGTGGTTTTTGCCGGAAATCACGGGGTCACGGCGCAGGGTGTATCTGCCTTTCCGGCAGAGGTGACCGAGCAGATGGTGTTCAACTTTCAGGCAGGGGGGGCTGCAATAAACCAGCTTTCACAATGTTTCGGGGCCAGCATGACCGTTCATGCGCTTGATCTTGAAACACCGACGGCTGATTTCACTCAAGCCCCGGCGATGAGCGAAGCAGAGGTTGTGGCCGCACTGACAACAGGCTGGAACGCGGTTGATGCGGATAGCGATCTGCTTGTGGTCGGTGAGATGGGGATCGGCAATACCACGTCGGCTGCAGCGCTGGCCAACGCGGTCTTTGGCGGTGATGCTGAAGACTGGGTCGGGCGTGGCACCGGTGTTACCGATGAGGGTCTGGCGACCAAGGCGCGTGTCGTGCGCGAGGGGCTGGCGCTTCATGCAGCCGCCCTTTCGGACCCGTTGCAGGCCCTTGCATGTCTTGGCGGGCGTGAAATCGCCGCCATGGCCGGTGCCATCGCAAGGGCGCATCACGCACGTATTCCGGTGATCCTTGACGGCTTTATCTGCACAGCCGCCGCCGCGGTTCTTGAACGCACCAGCCGTGGCGCACTTGATCATTGTCTGGCTGGCCATGTTTCGGCCGAAGCGGCGCATGGGAATATGTTGAAAGCACTGGATAAGGAACCGCTTCTTTCACTGGGCCTCAGGCTGGGCGAAGGCTCAGGCGCTGCGCTGGCCATCGGTGTCGTCAAAGGCGCGCTGGCCTGTCATTCCGGCATGGCCACATTCGCCGAAGCCGGGGTCAGTGACGGCTGAGCCCCCTTATCATTGTTTCACAAATACTCCCCGCGCGGAGCGCATTCAGCTTTCTGCGGCGTGGGTATCTTCATCTTCCGCAACAGCCGGGTCAGGCTCTTCCTGCGGGTTCAATGATGTCGCGAGGGTTTTGTTCAGCTCGCGCGCATGTTCCATGAACGCCTTGTTCTGCTCCGGCGGAATCTCCGGATCCCACAAAACCGCCATTTCCTTGATCGCCTGCCGGTCGAGATCATAAAAATCCGAGGCCGCCTGTTCGACATCAAAGGCCGGGATACCGGCGTGTTTCAGCGCGTATTTTCCGGCCCGGACGGAACTGTCAAAAGTTTCACGCACAATCTGATCTGCCCCGGCGCGGTAAAGTTCATAGACATGCGGGCGGTTGCGGGCCCGCGCAATGATATGGATGTCGGGCCGCGCCCTGCGGGCATGTTTCACCAGCTTGATCGCGGCGTTATAGTCATCAACCGCGACCACAAGAATATTGGCTTTCATAAGGCCAGCGGCGTGCATCAGTTCCGGTCGCGTGGGATCACCAAAAAACCCTTTCATCCCAAACTTTCGTTGCATTTCAATGATCTTGATATCGTGGTCAAGCACCGTTGCCTTCAGCCCGTTAAGCCCGACCATCCGGTTGACCACCTGACCAAACCGACCGACACCGGCAATGATGATCGGCGCCTGCTCGTCGATCTCGTCGGGTTTTTGATCATGGCCTGCATCGCTGTGCCATTTTGACAAAAGATCATAAAGAATGAACAGCGCCGGGGTCAGCAACATCGACAGCGCAACGACAAGAAGCAGGGTTTTGGAAAGCTCGAGCGGCAGGACGTTGGTCTTGACGGAAAACCCCAGCAGGACAAATCCGAACTCTCCTGCCTGGGCAAGGCTGAGCGTGAACAACCACTGATCGCGTCCTTTAAGCTTGAATAGCCGCGCCAGCGTCAAAAGAACCATCGCCTTGATCGCCATCACACCCAGCGTCAGGCCGAGCACAGTCAGAAAGTCGCCAAACAGAATATCAAAGTCGATCCCGGCGCCCACGGTGATGAAAAACAATCCCAAAAGCAGGCCCTTGAACGGTTCGATATCGCTTTGCAGCTCATGGCGGAATTCGGAGTTGGCCAGTACGACACCAGCCAGAAAGGTGCCAAGGGCAGGGGAAAGCCCGACCATGCTCATCAAAAGTGCGATGCCGATCACCAGCAACAGCGCCGTTGCGGTGAACATCTCGCGCAGATGCGCCGAGGCGATGAAGCGAAAAAGCGGCCATGTCAGGAAATGCCCGCCAAAGATCACCAGCGCCACTGCGCCCATGGTCATCAGCGCCACACCCCAACCGGGCAGGCCTTCAACCAGCGACAGCGCCACCTCGGCCTCGCCATGCCCGAGCGAGGCGTTGTGAAGGCCTGAAACCGCAAGCAGGGGCAAGAGTGCCAGCATCGGGATGACCGCGATATCCTGGGTCAACAGCACCGAAAAGCTGGAACGCCCTCCTGCCGTGTGCATCAGGCCCTTTTCGGTGAGCGTTTGCAACACGATCGCGGTTGAGGACAAGGCAAAGACCAGCCCGATCGCAACGCCAAAGCCCAGAGGCTGGCCCAGAATGACCGCAACCGCCGTGATCAACCCGGCGGTCAGCGAGATTTGCAGCCCGCCCAGCCCGATCAGCCGGTGCCGCATATCCCAGAGCGCCCTTGGTTCAAGTTCCAGCCCGACGATGAACAGCATCATCACCACGCCAAACTCGGCAAAGTGCTGCAAATCCTGGGTTTCCGAACCGACCAGCCCGATAACCGGCCCGATCACCACACCAGCGATCAGATAGCCAAGCACCGATCCCAGCCCCAGCCGCTTGGCGACCGGAACGGCCAGTACAGCGGCCCCCAGATAAATTGTCGCCTGAAACAGAAAACTTTCCATCAATCCCTCAGATCGGCAAAGGTGCGTCGGGTTTGGTCTGATCCATCACGATCTGACTTTGCACCCGCTGAACCGCCTCATGCGGCAAGAAAACTTCGTGAACCAACATATTCAGGGCACTGAGATCAGTGCAATAGACGCGCAGCAGGTAATCGGCCTCGCCGGTCAATGTCCAGGCCGAGACGACCTCGGGTCGGGTGCGGATGAGCGTCTGAAAAGAGCGCGCCGATTGCGGTGAATGGGTCACCATTGAAACCTGGATGAAGGCCTGCACGTTCAGCCCCAGACGTTCCGCATCAAGGCGGGCGCGAAAGCCGGTGATAAAGCCCGCTTCCTCCAGCCGCTGCCGCCGACGACCGGCTTGCGAGGGGGAAAGGTTCAGAATATCCCCCAGATCCTGCGCCGTCAGATGGGCATCTTTCTGCAGGGCTTTCAGAAGCAGAGAATCAGTGTGATCCAGCATTGTTGTGCACGGTTTGTGTGTGTTTTTGCAAGTATACATGAATATCCCGCAAAAAGAAGGGAAAACATGCTGAAGTTTGCGCGCAACCCGCATGGATATCCCGTCATTATGTGCGCAACGTTCAAAAAGAAAGGGAAGAAAAATGGGACCATTTCCACATAACGCTGCGGCTTCGGTTGTTTCCGAAGAGAATCCGGCAGGCACCAACGGAATGGAATTTGTCGAGTTCGCGCATGAAGACCCGGCAAAACTGCGCGAGCTCTTTACCCGTATGGGCTTTGCCCAGACGGCGATGCACACAACCCGGGCGATTGAGCTTTGGCAGCAGGGCGATGTGACCTATGTGATCAATGCCGAGCCCGGATCGATGGGGATGCGTTTTGCGGCTGACCACGGCCCCAGCGCGCCTTCTATGGCCTGGCGCGTGGTTGACGCAAATCACGCCTATGAGCGCGCTGTTGCCAAAGGGGCGGAACCTTATGATGCGGACGACAAGGTTCTGGACGTTCCCGCGATCAAAGGGATCGGCGGCAGCCTGCTTTATTTCGTCGATACATATGGCGACAAGGGGTCGCCCTATGCGGATGAGTACGATTTCACCTATCAGGGTGACGGCAAGCCGGAAGGGGTTGGCTTCTACTACCTTGATCACCTGACCCACAACGTCAAACGCGGCAACATGGATACCTGGTTCCGCTTTTATGCCGATATCTTCAACTTCACCGAAATCCGTTTCTTTGACATCAAGGGCAAGGCCACCGGCCTGTTTTCCCGCGCCCTGACCTCGCCATGCGGTCGTATCCGCATTCCGATCAACGAAAGTGCTGACGACAATAGCCAGATCGAAGAATATCTGAAGAAATATAAAGGCGAAGGCATCCAGCATGTCGCCGTCGGAACCGAGGATATTTACGGTGCGACCGAAGTGATGGCGGCAAACGGCCTGCAATACATGCCATCCCCGCCCGAAACCTATTACCGCATGAGCAAGGATCGCGTGCAGGGCCATGAAGAGCCACTGGACAAGCTGATGAAACACGGCATCCTGATTGATGGCGAAGGTGTGGTCGATGGCGGGGAAACCCGGATTTTGTTGCAGATATTCTCCAAAACCGTGGTCGGGCCGATCTTCTTTGAGTTCATTCAGCGCAAGGGCGATGACGGGTTTGGCGGGGGTAATTTCAAGGCACTGTTTGAGTCGATCGAACGGGACCAGATCGAGCGCGGTGTGATTTCTGAAACTGCTGCGGAGTGATGCTGTGCTGAGTTGCTAATCGGGCAGTCGCTGATATTGGCGGCTGCCCGACTTGGCTTAGAGTCCAGGCTGGCCTGTGTGTAACTTATTGAAAACGCACAATGAACTACTAAACTAGTTGGCTGGCAGACCGGTAGATTAGTTTACTGGTCTACTGGTCTACTGGTCTACTGGTCTAGTCGAATTGGAAAAGTTCCAATTCTGGCCAGGATGCACGCTGGTAAAGCTTCTCCTCGGATTCGGCAAAATCGATATTGAGGAAGGTTTGCAAATCAACGACAAACGGCTTTTGTCATTAGGTTCGGTTAGAACTGGACAAGATAAGTAGTTTAATTTTTCATCTGGCTTTGCATCAGAAATCCAGATTTTATTGATAGGGCCTTTTTTAGTTGGGTAGGAACTATGCCAATACTTAGTAATCTCCACAGTTTTCCCATACTTCTCTTCAAGATTAAGAAATTAGTAATATGGATTGCTGTTGCTTTGATATTGGGATGTGGTGCCGGAGGTACAGGTTCGAAGCCAGAGATTATATTTTCGGATAAGAACATCAGTGTTACACACGAATGTGCTGTCGACGACATCAGTTCTGACTATGTGACGAAAGAGTTTTACACGAAATCTGGTGTAATGCTGCTGAAAGATAGAGTGAGTGTTTGGTGGAGGGTCAACTCCAACTCAATGAGCTTGAAAGCCAAGAATCTTCTGAGCAATTGCGCGTTATACCGCACCTACGCCAAAACCCGAAACCTCTCATGGGTTATGACGCGGAAG
>CAZMNO010000025.1:0-44252 GCA_964567685.1 uncultured Rhodobacter sp.
ACACTTAACCAAACCCGCGCGCTTGCGTCAGAGCGGGTTCACTAAACGCTTACCAACAATCTACTGTTAAAGGTATCAATCACTGATTTTCTATTCCAGTAAGAAATCCAATTGTTTGGCGAAAACTTGCCAAGGGGGAACAGTAGCCACAGGGAAAAAATTGATTAATCCGAATAGTTTTCGTATTGGCTACATGTCTCCGTGTATCTAAAACTGTAGCGGCATATGCACCGGAAGGCCCAGAAGCCAGTTGAAAGAAGGCAGTGTATTGGCCATGGAGTCACTCAAAATTCAATTGCGCGTAATTTTTGCACTGCTGCTACGTGAGGCGCGCGTACGCCACGGGCGATCCAAGTTTGGCTATGTCTGGACCATTGTCCGGCCCGTAATTGTGATCTCTGTGTTAACTATCTTGTTTTCAACAGTCAAAATCCGATCAGCCCCAGTTGCCAGCTTTGCTATCTTTTTTGCGACTGGGGTTTTGACATTTCAGATGTACAGTGGGTCAACAAATTACATTCAAGGATCTATAGAGCAAAACAAACCCCTGTTCAGCTATCCTCCGGTAAAACGATTGGATGCAGTCATTGCCCGGATGATCCTTGATATATCGACCCATCTGATAATCATGACTCTGGTACTTCTATTTCAAATAAATTTCATGAATGCCCCTATTCCACATGATCTGGTGCGAATGATGCAAGCGGTAGGTTTATTGGTTCTGCTTTCATTTGGCGTTGGATTGAACATCGCGGTGTGGAGATTGCGGTTTCCAACAATCAAAAACCTCTATTCTTTGTTAATGGGCCCAGCATTCTTCGTTTCCGGAGTATTTTTTTCGCTGCAGGTCATGCCTACAGATATTCAAAATATTTTAACTTGGAATCCGATCATTCACGGAGTGGAAGGATTCCGAACCGGGTATTTTGCTGGATACCATGCACCTGGTCTTGATTTGGCGTATCTATTCTGGTTCGGGTTTGCCCTGACTTTTTGTGGTCTGCTTGTCGAGCGTCTGGACAAACGGGATTCAGGATGATCTGGATCAAGAACGTCTCGAAATCCTATCGCCTGAAAGGAGGCGAAACCAAGCCAATCGTGCGCGATCTCACTTTGAAGATTCCCCGACGGAATATTGGTATTCTCGGTCGCAACGGAATGGGAAAATCCACCTTTCTAAGGCTATTGGCCGGAATCGAAGATCCTGACAAAGGGGTGATAAAGCGCAACGTCAAGATCTCTTGGCCTATCGGATTTCGAGGCAGTTTCCATAGGGAAATGAGCGGTCTGGAAAACGTGCGATTTGTTTCACGTATTTATGGTCAGGATACTGAAAAGACAATCGAATCCGTCAAAGAATTCGCGGATCTAGGGCCGTTTTTTTATGCCCCGACTAGAACTTATTCGTCTGGGATGAATGCCAAACTAGCGTTCGGCTTGAGTATGGCCATCAATTTTGAGGTCTATCTTATTGATGAACTGATGCTAGTGGGCGATGCCCGTTTCAAGAAAAAATCAAGCGCTGTCTTCAAAGGAAAGCTGAGTGACTCCCGTATTATCATGGTTTCTCATTCGATGAACTCATTGAGGGAGTTTTGTGATTGTGGAATAGTTCTTCATAATGGGAATTTGGTTTATTGTGATGATCTGGAGGACGCGATAGAAATCTACAACAGCCTGAACGAAAGCGATTGATCTGACCAATGCATAAATTCATCGCGTATCCAGACCAATCGCTCCGGGTGAAACCGCTGGAAACAGTCCGGCAAAAATCGTCAGAGGCTCCAAATCCGTGCAGATAGTATGAACCAGAACAAGAAAAAGGTCATTAGGCGAAAGCTGGACGCAACTAACGAAGCAAAACTCGATTCTTTGCGCGCAAAACCTGCCAGATCGCGCAAATGGACGGGGCAAAAATGGCGACGTTTCCTGAAGTTGATTACTTTCTTTCCATGCGTCGTTTTGCCGGTAGCTCTGGCCATCGTCTACTACGCTTACTATGCATCTGACCGGTATGTCGTAGAGACAAAGTTTGCCATCCGTTCGCCTATAGCCAGCGCACCGGCAGACTTGCTTGGCATGGTCACGGGAGCTTCTGGTTCAGGATCTACGGTCATCGATTCCTATATGATTGTCGATTTCATCACCAGCCGCGATCTTGTCGACCAGATTGAAGGGCGGATTGATCTGCGGGCAATCTATGATACGGATAAGGCTGATTTTTTGACCCGTTTTGACAGCTCCAAGCCGCAGGAAGACTTTGTTGATTACTTTCAGCGTATGGTGTCCGCCCATTTTGACACCAGTTCGCAGATTATCACCGTTGAAGTGCAAGCGTTCACGCCGGAAGAGTCAAAACTTGTCGCTGAACAGATTTTGGATCTTTCTGGACAGCTTGTGAATCAGATATCTGAACGCGTTCGCCTTGATACGGTGCGCGTTGCCGAGGCTGAAGTGGCCCGGTCCGAGCAATTGCTGCGCGAGCACCGCAGCGCAATCTCGGTGTTTCGTGAACAGGAACAGGACATTGACCCGACACGCTCGGTCGAAGCACAGCAACTTTTGTTAGGGCGGCTGGAAGCAGAGCTATCTCAAGCGCGGACGCGCATGGGCTCGATCAGGCAGTTTCTCAAGGAAGACGCACCCAGCGTCAAAGTGCTTGAAAGCAAGATCGAGGCACTGGAGTTTCAGTTGGAAGAGCAAAGAGCCAAGCTGGGAGCAGGCACCGCGGAGGCTGAAACCAAAAGCCAGACTCTGACCGCTTTGGTCGGTGCCTACGAAGAACTGGCCGTCGATCTTGAGTTTCTGCAACGTGCCTACGTTTCATCGCTGGCCTCGCTTGAAGCCGCGCGTCTGGAAGCCGATCGGCAGCAACGCTATCTGGCATCCTTTGTCCTGCCGAAAATGCCAGAAAAGGCCCTCTATCCGAAAAGTGTGACAAACGTGCTGATGATCTTTGCTCTGTCACTCATGGGATGGGGGATTATCACAATGTTTGTCTACGTCGTGCGCGAACACTCAACCTGAATACACTTGAATATCAAGCCGTTGTCGACTTCGCTGCGTTTCCCGAAATGGCGCGATGATTGGCACATATAATTTTATTCCCTAATCGGACCAATGTCCGTTAGACACTCCTGCAGTTATCGACTATCCTGACCGCAACTATCTGGGGCGAAATTCGAGCTGTCTGCTACCACGATGAAACGCGTATTTCACGTAAGTTTCCTGCAAAGGAACCTGTTGGCGCTGCTGATGTGCATGGGAATTGCTGCCTGTGCCTCTCTGCCAGTTCAAGGCCCGTCTCGAAGCGAAATCAACGAGCAGGGTGTCCAGCGTGAATTTGTTGTCGTGCCTGTTACGGAACAGGTATCGCGCACCCTGAGCCGGTATGGTGCTCGTGGCTTTGGCTCTGTTTTCAAATCCACCGTCGCCAAAGCACCCTCCAACCGGGTAGGCGTGGGGGATATCCTTGCCGTTCGCATACTGGAAGCCAGTGACGGTGGCCTGTTTTCACGTGGTACCTCTTCCGGCACGGGGAACGCCGACTTTTCGGCAATTTCTGTGGATGAAAGCGGCTACATCTCGCTGCCTTATGTTGGCCAGATTCTTGCGGCTGGCAGAACTCCCAACATGATCCAGGATGATATCGTGACTCGCCTTGAGGGCAAGGCAATCCAGCCGCAGGCGGTGGTGAATATCGTAAGATCTGTCCATAATTCGGTTACTATCGCTGGCGATGTCTTCAGACCGGGAAAATACGAACTTTCGCTGCGCGGTGATCAGCTTTCCGATGCGATCTCAGGGTCAGGCGGAAGCCGGTTTCCGGCACATGAAACCACAGTAACGGTTATCAGGGATGGTCAGAAAGGCTCGATGAGTCTCTATGACGTCTTACAGACGCCACGTAACAATATCAGTCTTCAGCGCGGTGATCTGATCGTTCTGACGCGCGAACCCAGAAGCTACACGATCTCCGGTGCGGTAGCACGTGGCGGTGCCCACCCCTTTGCGGCGGCCCGGGTTTCGATCATGGAAGCGGTTGCCGCATCCGGAGGCCTGCATGACGCCCGTGCCGACCCGACCGGAGTTTTTGTTTTTCGCTTTGAAAACCGGGCCCTCCTGCGCCGAATGAAGGTCGAGGATCTGGCTGATTATCCTTCCGACTGGCGCGGAGTGCCCACGATATACCAGTTCAATATGCGGGAAGCGAAATCGCATTTCTACGCCCAGTCTTTTATGCTTGCCGACAAAGACGCCATTTATGTTTCCAACGCTGAATCTGTTCAGTTGACGAAGCTGCTGAAACTGATCGATAGCTCCTTGCAATTGGGGGTAAGAGGCGTTTCCATTCGAAAAGACCTGCAGTAGAAATGGTTTAACGGCCGGGCAAGTTTTACTTGTTCTCAAATATCGATTTGTTCCACAACGACCGATATTGCTTGATCCAAAGCTCAGGGTTGGCTGAGTACAGCCGGCCGGCCAACTCGGCCCAAAGTTTCGTTATCCTGATTTCTTCCTCGCTCAAAATCTTTTCTGGATCCATCAACTGTGGCGTAAGCGTTTAGTGAACCCGCTCTGACGCAAGCGCGCGGGTTTGGTTAAAGGAGCGGCACAATTCCGTGACAGATCCACACCTCTAGCAGAACATTCCCAACACCAGTCTTCTTCGATCGACCGAGTTGATACAGTAAGATATTCCGCAACAAAGGAAAACAAGGTCTCAAATCTAGAGGCAGCAATTGATTTAAGAATGCGCAGCAGCGCGCCTTGTGAGCGGTTACTCATTAGTAATATGATGAAGGGGCTAGAGGTTCAGGTTGCATACGAATTTGATTGCATTAATCTATTTTGACGAATGATTTCCAGGCCCAGAATTAATCGTCTCAGTGGCGCGAAATGAGAAAAAGTCAATAATGCAAACAAAAAATCCATTGTTGGTAGATCTAGCGCGATTCTCGACCAACTGGAAAACGATTGAGACGATTTTGGAATCCGGCAAAAAGCGGCGACCCGATTTCTATGGAATAGGGGTCGAGAAAGCCGGAACAACCTGGCTGCATCGCATGTTTGAGTCACATCCGGAAATCGGAGTTCCCGCACCGAAGGAGCTGAGGTATTTTCGCGATAAGAAATGGTCGAGACAGAGGCATCAAACGGATGGGCTGGCGCGTCTTCTGGCAGGAAAGGCACCAAACAAAGATAGTTCAAAATCGCTTGAAAGAATCGCTACCGAACTGCGTTTGCTGAATGCAAATGATAAGTCCTATCTGGGGATTTTCGGGCAGATGAAAGCGCCGGTTGTGGGTGAAATTACGCCCCAATACTGTTTGCTGGCAGATGCGGCGATCAATCGAATGGTTGGTGTAGCACCCGATGCGAAAGCCATCCTGCTGATCCGTGATCCCGTTGCCCGATCTATCTCCGGGAGCAAAATGCAATTGGGCTCAATGAAAAAACGAAATCTGCGCAATATCTCCTTTGATGATGCAAGCGTACGCAAACGCGCGCTAGCCGATCGGCAAATGAAATTTTCACAATATTCGCGGTTTCTGGACCGGTTTGAAAAGGCTTTTGAAGGCCGGTTTTTTATTGGGTTATTTGATGACATTGTCGAAAATCCGCACCAGCTTCTAAAGGAACTGTGTGCGTTTCTGGGGGTTAGTTATGATGCAGAGTTTTTTAAGGTTATCGATAAGAAGGTGAATGCAGGCAGGGAGGTGGAAGTCAGCAATCAGACAAAATTATTGTTGTTCAACAAGTTGCAAAAAGAATACGATTTCCTTGAAGAACGGTTCCCCGATAGGGTTCGCGTCTGGAAAAAACAATACAGCGATTTGGCCGATTCCGAGTAAGACACTTCTGACGACCCCAAGCTAAAGACAATTCTGCGACGGCCCTGCTTCGCATCTGAACAAAAAGGAACACAGACGGATGCGAATTCTTGTCGTCGGAGCAGGCTTCAGCGGTGCAGTCATAGCGCGTGAACTTGCCACAAGTGGCCACGATGTTCTGGTCATCGACGAGCGGTCCCATACCGCTGGCAACTGCCATACCGAAAGGGACGCGGAAACCGGAGTCATGGTCCATAAATACGGGCCGCATATCTTTCACACCGACAGTGACAAGGTCTGGGATTATGTTTGCCGGTTTGCTGACATGCAACCATACAAAAACCGTGTGAAGGCGCGGGTTGGCGATCAGGTTTATTCCCTGCCGATTAACCTCCATACGATGAACCAGCATTTTGGAACGGCAATGTCGCCGGATGAAGCGCGTCAGTTCATTTCGGAAATCGCAGACACCACGATCGCCGATCCGGTTTCGTTTGAAGAACAGGCGCTCAAATTCGTCGGAGACAGGATTTATCGCGCGTTTTTCTATGGGTACACGAAAAAGCAATGGGGGGTTGAGCCTGACCAGCTGCCAGCATCCATCCTGAAACGGCTGCCGCTGCGTTTCAACTATGAAGACAACTATTTCAACCATCGCCATCAGGGCATTCCGCGTGACGGCTATACGGCGATCATAGATTCCATCCTCGACCGCGAAAGGATCACCGTAGAGCTGGGCCGTGCAGCCGAAACCATTGAAGAGGAGTTTGACCACGTTGTCTATACCGGACCCCTGGACCGGTATTTCAACACGCGATTCGGCATGCTGTCGTACCGCACACTGACCTTTGAAAGATTCACCCATCCCGGTGATTTCCAGGGGACTGCCGTGATGAATTATTGCGATTATGAAATTCCGTTTACCAGAATTGCCGAACACAAACACTTCGCCCCGTGGGAAGCAGACAAGTTTGAACAATCCGTCTGCTTTCGCGAGTTTTCAAGCGCCTGCGGGCCTGATGACATCCCCTTCTATCCGGTCCGCCTGGTTGAGGATAAGGCAAGGTTACAGAAGTATATTTCGCTTGCGCAGGAACAGAATAACGTCACCTTTGTCGGCAGGCTTGGAACATATTCCTACCTCGACATGGACGTCACGATCTTGCGCGCTCTGGAAACCGCAGATAGGTTAAAGTCTGCCTGGGCGGCACAACAGCCCGCACCTGTTTTTGTTCATGATCCTTTATGACCTTTGACCAACCGCGAGCCAAATCCAAAACTGTATCTGTATCTGCCCCCATCGGCGCAGATAATCCGGCTGGAAATATGATGCACGCGCTACAGGATATCCTGTACCCCAAGACCGGATTGCCCAGATCCCTTTATTTGTCGGGTAGCTCTGCCCCGGATACTTCCCATGCGGACAACGGCAAGACCTATTCTTTGCCCAAGGGGAAAATGCTTTCGGCCAACACCTATTTCAACAGCTTCTATCTGCAGTATTGGCGTGAATATACGACAATTGAAAAGGTTGGTCTTGAACTGACCTATTCAGGTGAACTCAGGGTTTTGCTGATTGGTTTGGACGAAAGTGGAAATACTATAGACTTGGCAGCGAAAGACCTCCCACCAGCCGATAGTGGAATGAGTCAAACAACCATAATATGGGCGTGGGATAAGAAGACAGAGCCCGACCTCGGGTTTAAGCCAGTAAGAATATACTTTGAAATCAAGGCTCTTGATGATTCTCATCTTGACCAGCTCCGCTATGTCACGGATCAAGCTCCGGTAAAGGAAATTACGCTTTCCATTGGTCTTTGCAGTTATAACCGCGAAGACAATCTTGTAATTACTCTGGCTGAGCTGACATCGTTCAAAGAAGCTACTCCGGCCCTCAAAGACATTTATATCGTCAATCAGGGTGCCCCCTTCGCCAATTCCAAATTGATAAATTCCGCGTCACAACCGGGGGTGCACCTCGCTGAGCAAGGTAACTTTGGCGGCTGCGGTGGTTTTACCAGAACCATGGTCGACGCGGTTTCTGCCGCTCAACCGGCGACCTACCATCTGTTGATGGACGATGACATCGTTCTGGATGCGCGCGTCATCACGCGCAGCCTGCAATTCCTGAGCTTCGCCAAAACGGAGGTTGCAATTGGCGGACAGATGCTTGAATTGCACCGACCCACGTTTTTGCATGAAGCCGGTGCCAAGCTCAATTTCTTCTGGCTGTTAATGTCGATTGGCAAGGGCAAGAACCTTGCAAAACCAGAATCCCTTTCTCTTTTCAACGACTGCATCGATATCGATTACAATGCCTGGTGGTATTGTATGATACCAACCAAAGCGATCACCAAGATCGACTTTTCGCCACCGCTCTTTATTCACGGCGACGATATTGAGTATGGGTGTCGGTTGAAAAAGAACGGCTGCCCGACAGTGCCGCTGCCTGGAGTCGGCGTTTGGCATGAATCCTTCACCTACAAAAATACCGACTGGATTCAGTATTACGATTTGCGCAACCGGTTGCTGAATTCGGTCATGCATCCTGAGTTTTCCGGGCAGCCCGACGCGCTCTATATCACCGGTGCGATCGTGCATTTCATCCTGATTCACCGCTACCGGGCGGCAAGTGTCTGTATCCGCGCCGTTGAAGATTTCCTTGCCGGGCCAGAGCAGGCCTTTGGGAAAGATCCCGAGACAGCTCATCAGAATCTCATTGACTATTCCAACTCGCTGCCCTGCCCGGAAATTCGCAAACGCTCGAACCCAGGGGAACTCAAACTCGCAACTCCGGCAGATTTTCCAACTGCCGTGTTTCCTGTACTAGTATTGTTCGTAACCAGCTTCCTTCGATTGAGCTTTTTCAGCTTCAAGAAACGCGATCCGCTTTTTCTTCACGGCTGGGCACATCCAAAAGTCGTAGGCACTTCACCTTACTATCTGGCCAACAACACATCCGGTGACGAGTACCTGTATCTGGAACCAAAACGGTTGCAGCTATGGTGGACAACCTGGAAGGCGATTTCGGTTGCGGTTCGCTATGGGTTGCGGCGCGGATCGGTTTCGCGAAACTGGCGCAAAAAGCTTCCTGAGCTGCAAACCCGAGAGGCCTGGCAGAAGATTTTCACGCCTGAAAGCAAGATATAGCGGTCGTCGAAGCTTAACGTTAAGGCTTTTTCAGCACGGCGGCAAAATCGCATCTGCGGCCTGATTCATATTCGTCATATTCAGTGCTACCCGGCAGATCGGCCCATCTATAGCCATAAACACTGAACGGCCACGGAACCTTTTTGATAAGTTCAAGCCGTCGCGGAATATCGGCTTTCAGTGAGGCAAAGGTGTTTGGCGTAATGTCGCGGTAAAGAACAAACTCCAATCCGGTCTTCTTCGCTGTTGCCCTGATTTCAGCTTCGGTCGCTTTGTGGTCACCTTGCCTGTAACCAGCCGAAAACGCGACAACACCTCCTGGTTTTACAACACGTGCAGCCTCGCTGATATAGCGGGATAGGCCGAAATAGGTCGGTGCACCAACACTGAGCACGAAATTAAAACTCTCGTCGCCGAACGCAAGCTTGTCTCCGGTCGCCTTCTTGAAGTTCATCCGCTTTTCTGCTGCAAACTTGCGCCGTGCCATGCGGGTGACGGATCGGTTTCGATCTGTGCCGGTCAACCTGGCCTTGGGAAACAGCCGCGACAGATAGAACATGCCACCGCCCTGCCCACAGCCAACATCCAGCACGGTTTCGGGCGCAAGGTCCAAATCGGCCACGAGTGACTGCGCAACCAGGTGATACATCATCGCATTGGGTTCTTCGCCCTTCACTTCAGGCAACTGAAGCAAGTCATCGGCAAGTGGCAGATATCCACCGTTAAAGAATTTCAGCTTTCGGGCCGGCGAAAACCGGTAAAGCACCTCGTAAGCGGCCAGATCGAACAGGTAAAATCCGACCCCAAGCATTTTGCGGATCGGTCCGGTCTTGATTTTCAACAGATCCGGCATTTTGTTGCTCCTTGGCACGCGTTGAGCGGGATTTGTGAAATAGCCACTTTTCCTCGCAATTGGCGCACTGTAAGTCTCTTACGTTAAATGGAAAACTCTAAAAGCAATTGATATGGGAAAAACCGGAAAACCCAGACGATCAGACCAGTTGGACGGCAATAAAGAAGGTCAGCGCGGGTTCCTGTTTCTGCGCGGTCCACCCTCGCGGTTTTCCCGCGAACTGGGTGCAGAGCTGGCACGGTTGGGTCATCACGTCAGGCGGGTCAATGTCTGTACCGGCGATTGGATCTACTGGCACGATAAACGTGCCGTGAACTATCGCGGTGATGCAGATGGATGGGAATCCTATCTCAAAAACCTGATCCAAAAAGAAGGCATCACCGATATCATCTATTACGCGGACCGCTTGCCTTACCACATTATCGCACAGAAAGTGGCCCGCCAGCTTGGTGTTCGCGCCATTTCCTTTGAGTTTGGCTATCTTCGGCCTGACTGGATCATCGTTGAACGCGGCGGTCAGTCGACCTATTCGCATTTTCCGGATGATCTTGAAACGATCAGGAATCTTTCCAAAGGGCTTGATGATGCTGATCTGAACAACCGATATCCGTTTCGGTTTTCCACTGAGGCCTTGAATGAAACGCTTTGGGAGATGACAAACTACTTCTTATGGTTTCTTTACCCCCGATTTGACACAGATCTATTGTATAACCCGCTTGTTGAATCCCTGTCCTACATTCCGCGTTTTACCAAAGGCAGACTGCGTCGCAACAGAGCACGCAATATCATTCAGCGCCTGACCACTTCTGATCGTCCCTATTTTGTCGTCCCACTCCAAATGCAGAACGACTATCAGATCCGAAAGAACTCAACCTATACGCATCTGGAACAGTTCATTCGTGAGGTCATGCGATCGTTTCACGCCCATGCTGATAAGAACGCGGTGCTGGTTTTTAAGAAACATCCGTTGGACAACGGGTTGGAAAACTGGATGAGAGTCCTCAAACGGCTGACCGAGAAGCACAACCTGGCAAACCGGGTAATCTTCATAGACGGCGGCAATCTCATGACTTTGCTGCAATCAGCAAAGGGCGCTGTATTGATCAACAGCACCACCGGGCTACATGCACTACAGCAGGGCTGCCCGGTCAAGACGACCGGCATTGCGGTTTATGATATCGACGGCCTGACCCATCAGGGCCCACTTGATACCTTCTGGCAGAACCCGCAAAAGCCGCACCCCAGCGATGTGCAGGCACTCGTCAATCTTCTGGCAGAGGGCATTCACGTGAAGGGAAACTTCTACAGCCGAAAAGGGCGCAAGGCAGCCATTGCGGCATTTGTATCGCGGCTGGTTGATCACCGGGTAAACGCGCACGCAACATTTGTGAACCCGCCGCCGCGCCTTGCCAAAGCACGGGACCTTTGCATTTCTGTCGAATACTGATCAAAATGAATCGAACAACCGCACCCCTGAGCGATCTCATCGGTGCAGAAACATGGTAACCCTAGTAAATCGGGGATGAAAATCGCGCGCCATACCTATCAGTCAATTGCAATAACTGGCGCCAGTTCCGGCCTTGGTGCGGCGCTGGCCTTAGGCTTTGCCAGCCATGGAAAACGGCTCTTTCTATGCGCCCGGCGGATCGAGCAACTGGAGGATGTTGCTGCGAAATGCAGGGCCAAGGGGGCTGAGGTTGAAATCAGCCGTGTTGACGTACAGCACCCGGACGAGGTTACAAACTGGATCGAGAGTATCGACAGCCAGCAACCAATTGATCTGCTCATAGCAAATGCAGGCGTCTTTGGTGGAAATACGGAAACGGACCGGCTGGAAGACCTCGGTGACGCGATTGCGCTGATCAATACCAACCTGTCCGGGGCAATCGCTGCTGCTTCAGGCATGGCCAAGCGGATGCAACTGCGCAGATCAGGGCGGATTGCACTGATCAGTTCGCTGGCCGCGTTCTACCCGCATGCGGATGCGCCGGCCTATTCTTCCAGCAAGGCTGGTCTGACCGCTTACGGGCTGGCGCTTCGCGAATATCTGATGCCGCATGGCGTTGGCGTCAGTCTTATCCATCCCGGGCACATTCAGTCGGATCAAACCGATATGCAAATCGGCTCATTGCCGATGATCGTACCCGTTGACAAAGCCGCCGCAAGGATCATCACTGCACTTGAGGCCGGTCGGAGCACGATTTCATTTCCCCTGACCCTTAGGTATCTCGTCTTCCTGAACCAGTTGCTTCCTTGGCAAATTCGCGCCCTCGTCAATCGACCGTTCAGGTTTACCGTTCGGTAGTAGTCTGGTCGCCAAGCAGAACCGGGTTCTCAGGTGCCCTGATTGCTGCGAGCATATACCATTGCTCAAGATGCTTCAGAACAATCGGTTCGAATATTTCGTTCAGGTTGGCTGCGGTCTTTTGGATATTCTCAACCTTGCTGCTACCGCTTGCAGGTTCCTGAGAAGGCAAAAACCTGAGAGTGAACCGAACCCCGTGCTTTCTGGCCATATAGACCGGCACGATCAGAGCGTTCGCAGCCTTTGCCAGTTTGACAACATTGACCATATTACCTGCCGAAGGAACTGGGCGGCCGAACAAAGGGAAATGAATCTGGTCGTTTCTGACTTCATCGACAAAGAAGATCCCCGTTGCGGAGCCTGAAGTAAGCAGGCGATGGATGAGAAAGGCGCTGCGTTGACCCGGTGGAAACAGGAATTGCCCACGCAGTTTACGTAATTTATAGACCCGCCGGTTGGTGAAGCGACTTGGTTCCGGTTGATATGGCCCGGTTAGTTCAAAACCAAACCCCGTCTGAAGAGCCGCCGCCAAACCTTCCCAACTTCCAACATGCACGGATGCAAAAATTATGTTTCGGCCTGTTGAAGTGGCCGCATACAGGTTTTCCGCCCCTTCGACTTCAATCAAACCAAGACGCCAGAACTTATTGAGAACCGCGAACTCAGCAAACGCCCGCGCCGCGTTTTGCCACCACCGCGCGACGGCAGAATCTTGACCATCCTGATCAGATGAAAGATCAGGTCGCAATATCCGCAGATTGTTACGAACTCTTAATCCAACTTCGTGTTTTTCGTACTTTCTGATGGCCAGGAATGACAATCTGGCAGCAATGCCTGACCCCCATGTGGCCGGGAGGTATCTGAAGACATGATAGCCTAGGAAATTGGCGCCGCCCTGAAGTGGCTCAAATATCCAGAACGCTCGCCATCTGGCCCTTTTGTTCTTTTTCTTTGAGTAAAGCCAGTTAAAAGGCGGACCCGCAGGCTCTGGCGCGCGTGTTTCATCAAAGGAAACATCCTCCAGTCGCAGCGGTTTGCGAGACGGGGGGGTGGAATTATTCGCAGCTGGCAACAGACCTTAACCGCCTCTTTTCTGAACAGTCATCGGCAAGGTCTCACCGGGACGAAGCGTCAGATGGCACAACGGTTGAACATCGGTGCCAGGTTTAAGATCAAGCTTAAAGTTCTTGGCCAGAACGGCCAGACTAAGGATCGCTTCGGTCTCGCCAAAGGTCAGGCCAGCACAGATCCGGGGGCCGATACTGAACGGAATATAACTGTATTTCGACCGCCGTTCACCACCTGCCTGTTTTGCACTTTCCAGATGCCTTTCCGGGCGAAACACATCCGCATCTGGCCACAATTCAGGGTTTCTGTGCAACAACCAGGGCGCAACAATTACAATGCTGCCCTTCTTGAAATGCTGGCCGTTGATATCTGCATCCTCCATCGCTTCACGGGCAAGAAAGGGAACCGGGGGATAGAGCCGCAAAGTCTCGTTAATCACCGCGCTGGTATAAGGGAGCTTTTTCACATCGGCGAAAGTTATCGCGTCTCCCTTTAATACGGTGTCAACCTCCTGGCGTAAAAGGTTGGCCACTCTTGGAGATTGCGAGAGCAGATACCACGCTCAGGCCAGTGTGTTAGCTGTGGTTTCGTGGCCGGCCATGAATATAACCGCCGCCTCATTGCGGATCGCTTCCCTGTCCATTGGCGACCCATCTTCCTCGCGCGCACCCAGTAGCCCACCAATGACCGATGGTTCGGTTTCTGTCTCAGGGGATTCATAGTGATCAATAATCTTGTCCAGCGCCGATAATATCCGATCAACCGATCGCCTAATTCTGCGCCCACGTGGCCGGGGAAGCCACTCGGGCCAGCCCAGCATTGAAATTATATCTGTCTGATCGATATGAAGCTGATAGTCGGAAAACCCTTTTACGATCTCGGCGGCATAGTGCCGCCCCAGATTTTGCCCGAATATCGTGCGGCAAATGATTTCAGCGGTCAGATGGGCCATTTCCGCAAGAGCATCAATTTCCTGGCCGTCGGCAAGGCCAGCCCATTCATCACGTTTTTCGTTTATCGTATCAATCATGATCGGCGCAAAACCCGGCACCCTTGAGCCATGTATTATCGGCGCAACGATCTTGCGCCGCTTGGTCCAGGTCTCGGAATCGCTGATGAACAGGCCGTCACCAATCAAGGGTTCAAGCGCGTGGCGCATTTGCGGACTCTTGCGCTGAAAAACCGAGTGTTTTGTCTGAAAAACCTCTTTCACCAGACTGGGGCTGTTGCAAACAACCACCTGCCGCCCAAGGATGACCCGCCAGGAAAACGGTAGCCTGAAATCGTGCTTTGTCCAGACCGACAAGAAGTTTCTTCTAGCCAATCCAATCAGTGTGAATAGGCCTGGCAATTCTTCATGGCGATAAGGATAGGGTGGCACGAAATCCCTCTGGTCATTCGGGGCTCCGGTCTTGTTCTCTTTTTGCATGTAACCCTCCTTGGCCGGCCGCACGAAGTGCGCTCACCCATGCCCACTGATACCTTCCTTTCCGTCTCTTCGGAACCCACCAAATCGCTAGGTATTTCCCCCGTAGCGCAAAGCTTTCGCCAAAACGTCCGGGTCTGGAGAGTTGAGTGGTTCAGGAGGCTCATCCGGCATCGCCTGGCTGAATTCCACGCCATATTTTTCCTTCAATACTCTGTTTTGCTCAGCAACCGAATCCAACAACTGTGCACGATAAATCGATCCAAGAGCGTGTCTGGTATTGTCTTCGCGAAAATCCTTCGATACGCGTTTTCGATCAAAGGGTTTGCCAAGCTTGTTCAGATGGGCCAAGACCAAAGCGCAGTTCATGCTCGGGCTGACATTTGCTGTACTTGCTTTTTTGGGCAGTTTGATGCCGGTATTTGCAGTGAACATTTCCGCAACCCCGATCTTTTTTGCGTGATCGTATTCGATTGCTTTGACATCCGAAAACCTCGCCCATTCGTCCAGCATGTTTGTATAGCGGATCCTGCGCTGGCATATTTTCGTTTTTGAGAATTGGACAGCATTAACTTTTGCAGAACCTTCCCAGCAGCGTTGATTCCAGAACGATTCAAGGAACATGTCCTGACGACGCAGGAAACAGACTGTCGTAATGTTGAAGTTTTCTGCGAAACTCGACATGAAAAGTGTTATGTTGGGCCTGAAAGATGATAACGCCTCTTCGCTCAGAATCAGTGTTTCACAGCCGGATCTTGCGAATTCCGCTTCGATGATCTGTTTTTCCTTTTGAAAGGCATCCCAACCGCGCATGATAGATGAAAACAGACTTGTATGCTTGGATAAATGTGGGTGAGGTTCGCGGTTGGTCCGAGCGTACCAAACCTTCTGCGCAGCAAGCTTTCGGCGGCTTTTTTCAAGCAACCGCTGAAGAGCGGAAGACCCCGTTTTATGCGTTCCGATATGGATGATCAGGTTCTTCTTGGCGGGCGAAAATCTGGCAGCCTCTTTCGACATGTTCAGTTCTATTTTCCTCAGCAAGCCCGGGTCGGTAGAAAAATCCAAGCCCTGGCGAAATCCGGTTTCACGCTATCTAAACGGTCACGTTCTGGCAAACAATCTAAGAGCGACAGGCCTTTATTGAAGCGTCGTTTGCTTTCACTCAACGGAATGAATGTCGATTTGGAGCATGAAACGGGTGGTTCTTGAATAATCATTCAATTACAGAATGATAGGAGATGCAATATGCCAGAACTCAACTACTTTCCGCTCAGCGTACTAAGCCAATTGATCAGCCCCGCAGTTGATCCCTCATCATGTTCTGATTTACCTGACCTCACCGTCGGTAGCAGTTTTTGTGCCAGTTCCTTGCCAAGCTCAACACCCCATTGATCAAACGAGTTGAGACCCCAAATCGCGCCTTCAACAAATACCCGATGCTCGTAAAGAGCGATCAGCTGGCCCAGCACGAACGGGGTTAGTTTGCCATAAGCCAGCGTAATCGAGGGGCGGTTGCCGGGGAAGGTGCGATGCAGCGCTTGCTGCTCCAGATCCTGACCAGTAAAACCTTGCTTCTTGGCGATGATCCGCGCCTCTTCAGCGGTTCTGCCAATCATCAGCGCCTCGGATTGCGCCAGACAATTGGCTTTCAACAAATCGTGCTGATCAGCAAGGTCAGATTCATGCCCGTGAGCTGCGATAAGAAACTCAACCGGGACAATATCGGTTCCCTGATGCAAAAGCTGATAGAACGCATGCTGGCCGTTGGTGCCGGGCTCACCCCACACGACCGGGCCTGACTGGCGCGTAAGAGGCGACCCATCCATAGCCACACGCTTGCCGTTGCTTTCCATATCAAGCTGCTGGAGGTAAGCTGGCAGGCGGGCCAGACGCTGGTCATAAGGCAACACGGCGCGGGATGGATAGCCGCAGATATTTCTGTGCCATATCCCGATCAGGGCAAGTAGAACCGGCAGGTTTTGCGCAAGCGGGGCTGATTGAAAATGCTGGTCCATTGCATGAGCACCTTCAAGAAACTCGCGAAAACGATCCCCACCTATCGCCAGCATCAGTGACAGACCAACCGGGCCCCAGAGCGAATGGCGCCCACCGACCCAATCGCCAAACCCAAAGACCCGGTCTTCCTTGATGCCAAGCGCTGCTGTCTTGTCCAGCGCAGTTGAAACAGAGGCCAGATGCTGCTGAATATCCTCTCCCAGCGCTTGCTTAAGCCAGCGAATTGCTGTCTCTGCATTGGTCATCGTTTCGATGGTGGTGAAGGTCTTGGAAGCGATGATCACAAGTGTCGTGGCCGGATCGAGCCCTTTCAGAACATCGGCAATATGCGCCCCGTCAACATTGGAAACGAAATGGCAATTCGGCCCGTCATGATAGGGAGCCAGCGCCAAAGTAGCCATCGCCGGACCAAGGTCCGAGCCGCCGATACCGATATTTACGATATCGGTGAACAGGCGGTTGTCATTCGTTGTGATCTCTCCTGAGCGAATGCCAGCAGAAAAGGCTTCCATCCTCTTCCGGGTCTCGTGAACCTCAGGCATGATATCGGTGCCATCGACAAAAACGGACCTCTCACCCATATCCCTGAGCGCCGTGTGCAAAACAGCCCTGTCTTCAGTTCTGTTGATCCTTTCGCCTGCAAACATCGCGTCACGTTTTTGCGGCACGTCCGCCTGCTCGGCCAACAAAACCAGCATTGAGCGGGTCTTTTCATCAATATTGGTTTTGGAATAATCCAGCAGCAGACCATCAACAGCCACAGAGAAATCATCAAAGCGGCCTTTGTCTTCGAACAAAGACTGAATGCGCCGCGTTTCAATCTGGTTGTGGTGCTGGCTTAGTGCAGACCAGAGGTCGGGCATTCTCTTCTCCTCAACTGGCTGGCGTCTTGCGCCAGAACCATCCTCACACTCCGATCTCACGCCAACGGCGCCCGTCGGGATGCAGCAGCATCAGCGCATCTTCGGGCCCTGAACCGCCGGGATCATAAGGTGCGGGGATATCCCGGGCCTCTTCCCACAATTTGGTAATCGGATCAAGCCACTCCCAGGCGGCTTCAACCTCGTCTCCGCGCATGAACAGGGTCTGGTCACCGCGAATGACATCCATGATCAACCGCTCATAGGCATCAGGAAAATGGGTATCCTCGCCCAGCGCCTCGGCAAAGGTCATGTCAAGCGGCACCTCTGTCAGGCGCATGCCTCCGGGGCCCGGATCTTTGATGGTCATCCTGAGCGTGATGCCTTCGTCAGGTTGCAACCTTATGATCAGTGCATTGCCACGTCGGTTTTCCATTTTCGGAAAGATCAGATGCGGCGGGTCACGGAAAATGATGGCGATTTCCGAAAGACGTTCGCGCAATTTCTTCCCCGTGCGAAGGTAGAAGGGCGTTCCGGCCCAGCGCCAGTTTGATATATGCAGCTTAAGGGCAACAAAGCTTTCCGAGCGGCTATCAGGATTGCCAACGTGATCACGGTAACTATCCGCACCTTCCGCGGCGCGGTACTGGCCGCGAACCACATCCCCAGAGCTGACAGGGTCAAGGGCGCGGATCACTTTCAGCTTTTCATCCCTGACCGCATTCGGCTCAAACCGCGAGGGGGGTTCCATTGCGGTCAGGCACAACAGCTGCATCAGATGGTTCTGCACCATATCCCTGAGCGCCCCAGAATTGTCGAAATAGTCACCCCTGCCTTCAACCCCCAAGGTTTCGGAAACGGTGATCTGGACGTGGTCGATATGCTGGCAGTTCCACAAGGGCTCAAACAAAGCATTGGCAAACCTAAGCGCCATCAGGTTTTGCACGGTTTCTTTGCCCAGATAATGGTCGATCCGGTAAATCTGCGCTTCAGCAAAACACTGCCCAAGTTCGCCATTAAGCGCCTTGGCTGACTCCAAATCATGCCCAAACGGTTTTTCAACCACGATCCTGCTGTCAGCCGGAGCAATCCCATACTGGTTGAGGCGGCGTGCAATGGGCCCAAACAAAGAGGGGCCGACAGAAAGGTAAAAAGCGCGCACGACATCATTGCGCAGCAATCCTACCAGAGAGTCCCAACCGGTCTCACTTTTTGCGTCAATGCAAACGTAATCCAGCAGATCCAAAAAGGGATCAATCAGGTCGGCATGCGCTGTCGCGATCGGCGCATTTTTTGCAAGCGCGCTGCGCGCCAGATCGCGAAATCCCTTTGTGTCCAGCTCACTGCGCGCCGCGCCGATGATACGGCCGGTTTCAGGCATCTGACCAACTGTGAACCGGTGGTACAGTCCCGGCAGAATTTTCCGCTGCGCCAGATCGCCGGTTGCTCCGAAAATCACAAGATCAAAAGGGTCAACGGGAATGACGCGTGAAACCATTGGTCAGTTGGTCCAATTCTTCAACAGCAGATAGCTCTCTGGTGGATCAAGCATAATCTGGGGAACCGACAAAGGGAAATAGACAATATTGCGTTCGGACAGGTTGGCCTTTCACGCAAAATGGATGTTGACGTCACGAAAGCAGTGAAACCACCACCTGACCATAAATAAACCCTCGCCCCGGATGGTCAGCCGGGACGAGGGAAAGTTCTTTCGTCGTGATCCGTGTCAGGTGTTTTCGTAGATCGGGAAACGAGCGCAGAGGTCAGCGACGCGCGCCTTGACGGCAGCTTCTACTGCCCCGTTACCCTCTTCACCATTGGCAGCAAGCCCATCGACCACTTCGACGATCATCTCACCGATTTCAACGAATTCCGCCTCACCAAAACCGCGAGTCGTTCCTGCGGGCGTGCCCAGACGCAGGCCCGAGGTCACGGTCGGTTTTTCCGGGTCAAACGGGATGCCATTCTTGTTGGTGGTGATGTTGGCGCGTCCAAGTGCCTTGTCGGCCTGATTGCCTTTCACCCCTTTCGGTCTGAGATCGACCAGCATGACATGGGTGTCGGTCCCGCCGGTGACGATATCCAGCCCGCCCTTCATCAGGGTTGCCGCCAGCACCTGTGCGTTCTTGATCACCGCCTTCTGGTAGGACTTGAATTCGGGCCTCAGCGCCTCGCCAAAGGCCACCGCCTTGGCGGCTATCACATGCATGAGCGGGCCACCCTGAATGCCGGGAAAGATCGCTGAGTTCACTTTCTTGGCGATGGCTTCATCATTGGTCAGGATCATGCCGCCGCGCGGTCCACGCAGGGTTTTATGAGTGGTGGTGGTCGCCACATGTGCATGCGGGAACGGGCTGGGATGTTCGCCAGCGGCTACAAGCCCGGCAAAGTGCGCCATGTCGACGTGGAAATAGGCACCGACGCTATCAGCGATTTTGCGCATTCTGGCGAAATCGATCTGCCGCGGAATGGCCGAACCACCGGCGATCAGGATCTTCGGCTGATGCTCTTTTGCCAACTCTTCGATCTGGTCATAGTCGATCAGGTTATCCTGCTGGCGCACACCATATTGCACAGCGTTGAACCATTTGCCCGACTGGTTCGGTGCGGCCCCGTGGGTAAGGTGCCCGCCAGACGCCAGGTTCATCCCCAAAATCGTGTCACCGGGCTGGATCAACGCCTGCATCACGCCCTGGTTGGCCTGGCTGCCGGAATGCGGTTGGACGTTGACATATTCACAGCCAAACAACTGCTTGGCCCGGTCAATTGCCAGGTTTTCGGCCACGTCCACATATTGGCAACCGCCATAATAGCGCCGACCCGGATAACCTTCGGCGTATTTGTTGGTCATCACCGAGCCCTGCGCTTCCATCACGGCGCGCGAAACGATATTCTCGCTGGCGATCAGCTCGATCTCGTCCTGCTGGCGGCCAAGCTCGCCTGTGATCGAGCCGTAGAGTTCGGGGTCGCGGCTTGACAGATTTTCACTGAAAAAGCCGGCGTCGCGCACATTGTTGGACATGGGGTTGGTCTCCTTTTTTGGGATTAACCGGTCCACCCGAGACCGGTTGCAATTGAGTTCATTGACTGAAGAAGCGGGCCCAGGTTTTCAGTTGGGGTTGCGGATTTTCTGACATCCTTGAGCAAGCGAATTTGTAAATCGTGGGTTTGCAGCAATAGATCGTGCACCCGTTCGGCATCGCTTACAATAGAAGGGAACCTTTCGGCAAGATGGCGCGAACCCGTCAGTTTCAAGACGGCAGCGACTGATCGGTGATACTCCAGCTCAACTTTGGTGAAGATATCGTCCCGGGTTTCGCGGTTGGCCACCAGACCGGCATAAGAACGCGCGATCCCAAGATCGGCGTGAAACAGCGATTTTTCCACCTCGTTGACGATCAGGCGGAACACCCGGCTGTCGCAGTAGAGCCGGTTCAACATCTTTTCACCCGCACGCCCGCGATAGGTGACGAACTCGTTGATCGCAGTTCCAAACCCGTACCAACCCGGTACCATATGGCGGTTTTGCGTCCAGGCAAACACCCAGGGAATGGCCCTGAGATCATCCAGCGTTGCGGTGCCCGTGCGGGCCTGCGGGCGCGAACCCATATTGAGGCGTGCCAGTTCTTCAACAGGGCTGGCCTGGCGGAAATAGTCCAGAAAACCGGGCGCATTCAGCAAGGCGGTGTAGTGCGCCTGCGACATGCCCGACAGGGCTTCAATCGCTTCGTTAAACTCGGGATTATGCGCCAGCGCCTCTTCGTTTTCCGAACGCAGATTGTGATACAGCACCGAGGAGGCGAGAAGTTCCAGCTGGTTAACTGCCGTCAGCCGGTTGGCAAATTTTGCGCTGACCACTTCGCCCTGTTCGGTGATGCGCATTGCACCGGGAATGGTGCCCGCAGGTTGCGCGGCAATTGCCCGACCGGTGGGTGCCCCGCCCCGGCTGACCGACCCACCGCGGCCGTGAAAGAAACTGACCTCAACGTTCTTCGCGGGAACCGCGGCGACGATCTGCTTCTGCGCCTTGTTGACCTCCCAGGTCGAACACAGAAACCCGCCATCCTTGTTGCTGTCTGAATAGCCGAGCATCACCTCCTGCGTACCCCCCAGCCGCTTGAGGCTGCGCCGGGCGATAGGCGTGTCAAGAAGAGCGGTCAGGATTTTGGGTGCAGCGCGCAAGTCCCCGATGGTTTCAAACAGCGGCACAACCGAAAGCGGGATGGCATCACGCCCGTCGGGGCCCTCGGTGATACCGGCAAAACGGGCCAGCAGATAGACACCCAGAATATCGTCGGTTGACCGGGTCATCGACAGGATGAAGGGGCCAACTGAGGTGGGGTCTCCACTGTTCTGGTACTGGTGAATGAGCTTGAATAAGTTAAGCAATTCAATGGCTTCATCAGAAAGACCGGCGGTGCTCAGATCAACCGTTCTGGCCTGAACAAGATCCTCGCGCAGTCGCGTTGACCATTCGGCAGTGCCGTAGATCAGAGCCTCATCATCACAAGCCTGCCAGATGTTTTCCAGAACGCGGGTTGTGACACCGGAATTCTGGCGAAAATCCAGCGTCACCGTGCGAAATCCGAAAACTTCGGCACGCCAGCGGGTCGGGCGGATGAACTGTTGCGCCAGCGGCTCTGCCCGGCAGGCGACGAGCGCAGTTTCAATCACGCTGAGATCGGCTATGAAATCCTCGACCGAGTTATAGCCCGGTTGGTCGATCGTCGGTTCGAGCGTTCCGTTCAGGCGCATTTCAAGCACACTGAGCGCCTGTCGAAAAACCTCGCCCGGATTGCGCGCGCCGAGATATTCGGCCATGCCCGAGCTGTCGATCAACTGATCAAGCGCAGTACCCGTTTGCTGCGGCACCGCTGCAATGCGCCGGCTAATGCTGAGGTGCTGACGCGCCAGACCGATATCTTTGACATGCCGTGAAATCGCTAGTGCCCGATTGGTTTCAAGGGCGGTTTTAGTGACTTCAAGCGTGACCCGCGGGTGGCCGTCACGATCACCCCCGATCCAGGAATGGAAGCGGATTTCCGGGGGTTCGGTGGGTTGACCATCACCCAGCACCTCGGCGGCGGTTTCGGAATAGGCGCGATAGACCTGGGGCAGAGCGTCAAAAAGCGAATTAGTGAAGAACTGGGCACCCCACAGCACCTCGTCCGTCGGCTCTGGCCGCTCCAGACGCAATTCGCCGGTCATCCACAGAAGATCAATCTCGTTTCTGAGCTCCTGCACATGGTCACGCCGTTCACGCGGGGTCCAGCGCTTTTCCTCAAGCGAGATCAGCGCCAGATAGATGCGCCTGTGGCAATCCAGCACGGTTGCCCGTTTGGCTTCTGTCGGATGCGCTGTGATGGTCGGGCCAACACGAACCGATGCTGCCGCCTTGCCGATTCGGGCAGGGTCGGTTTTCTTATTGGCAAGCCGCTCAAATGTGCTGGCATAAGTGCCTTTGACCGCCTGCGGCCCCGCCTCAGTTTCCAGTGCGCGACGGTCGCGGATGGCGGCGTTTTCCTTGGCAATGTGGAGCAGGTGAAACCAGATATTGATCGCCTGCAAAACCGAAACAGCCGCTGGCCCTGCTGGCAGTTCAGTATCCTGCCCTGAGGTCAGAAATCTCTTGGCCGCCGGTGCGCGAGCACCAACCACATCCAGCAGAAGATCAAACAGTAACCGGCGCAGACCACTTTCATAGTCTGCCCCGTTATCTGACTGTTCATTACCGTCAGCCAGGATTGTGGCCAGGTTCGTCATGCCACCCGATCAGGCGGTGTCTTTCCATCAAAGAAATCTTTGAGATTGTTGAACACACGCATTCCCATAGCGTTACGAGTTTCACGGGTCGCGCTACCCAGATGCGGCAGTAAGACCGCGTTCTCGCATTCCAAAAGTCGCGGGTTGATTTTGGGCTCGCCCTCAAACACGTCAAGGCCGGCACCTTTGATCGTCCCGGCGTTCAGGGCATCAACCAGAGCATCTGCATCGACAACTTCGCCACGTGCAGTATTGATAAGATAGCTGTCGGGTTTCATCAGCTTCAGGCGTTCTGCGTTGATCAGGTGGTGGTTTTCACCACCTCCCGGACAATGCAGCGAAACGAAATCGGATTGTCTGAGAACATCTTCAACAGTATCAAGCTGCACTGCTCCGGTCTCAGCCAGTATTTCCGGTTTGACCCTGGAGCGGTTCATCGCAACAACATTCATATCAAAGCCGAAATGCGCCTTGCGCGCCATCTTCTGCCCAATCCGGCCGAAACCTATGATCCCCAGTGTTTTCCCGGTTACCTGCGTGCCGATCATGTGTGTCGGCCGCCATCCAGTCCAATTGCCGCCACGTAACTCGCGCTCGCCCTCACCGGAACGACGAGCTGCCATCAATACCAGAGTCATCGCCAGATCAGCGGTGCAATCAGACAAAACGCCCGGTGTGTTGGTCACGACGAGGCCGCTATCCTTGGCGACATCAATATCAATATGGCTGAAGCCGACACCGTAATTGGCCAGAATTTTAACCCGATGAGGGCCGCCCTTCAGCACGTCGGCACCGATATTGTCGGTTACCGTCGGAACCAGAGCGTCAAACTCCTTTAGTGCAGCGTTCATCGCGTCGGCACTCATCGGCACGTCAGTCTCATTGAACGTCGCGTCGAACCTGTTGGCGATTTCTGCTTCCACCGCCTCGGGCAGGCGGCGGGTTACAAGTACGGTCGGTTTTGACATTAGTTCTTCTGTTCCCAAATCAGCCCATTACAGCAGCGACGGTTTCACCGATGGTCGAAGGGTGTTCTGACACGGTGACACCGGCAGAAGACAGAATCTCAACCTTTTCGCTGGCGCTTTCTCCAAAGGCCGAAATGATCGCCCCCGCATGGCCCATCGTGCGCCCTTTGGGTGCGGTCAGGCCAGCGATGTAAGCGACGACCGGCTTGGTCATGTGATCGCGAATGTATTCGGCGGCTTCAGCTTCCTGCGGGCCACCGATTTCGCCGATCAGAATGACATGCGAGGTATCCGGGTCGGCTTCAAATAGTTGCAGAATATCCTTGAAGGAAGAACCGTTGATCGGGTCGCCCCCGATGCCAACACTTGTTGAGACACCGATGCCAAGCTCGCTGAGCTGCGAAGCGGCCTCATAACCCAACGTGCCCGAGCGCCCAACGATGCCAACCGATCCTTTCTTGAAGATATGCGGTGGCATAATCCCCAGAAAACTCTGCCCCGGTGAAATTGTACCGGCGCAGTTCGGGCCTGTCAGGACCATGCGCTTATCCCTGGGATAGCGGTACATATAGCGTTTGACCCGCATCATATCCTGCGCCGGAATGCCATCGGTGATGCAGACGCAATAACGGATACCGCCATCGGCGGCCTCCATGATGGAATCCCCGGCAAAGGGTGGCGGAACAAAGACGAGGCTGGCCTCGGCACCGGTTGCCTCGACGGCTTCTTTGACTGTGTCAAAAACCGGTACACCTTCGACTGTCTGCCCTCCCTTGCCGGGGGTTACGCCGCCTACGACATTGGTGCCGTAGTCAAGCATCTCGCGGGTGTGAAATTGAGCCATGCGTCCGGTGATACCCTGAACGATGACTTTTGTGTCTTTATGCAGAAGGATACTCATTTCACTGCCCTCAATACTTCGCCGTCATTTTTCCAGGCAGCGACGCTGCGATCGGCTGCTTCCTTAAGTGTGGCTGCACGAATGATCGGCAAGCCGCTTTCGGCCAGGATTTTCTGACCCTCTTCGACATTGGTGCCGGAAAGGCGCACGATAACCGGGATGTCCATGGGTTCGTCCCTGAGAACCTGAACCACGCCTTCTGCGACCCAGTCACAGCGGTTGATCCCAGCAAAGATATTGACGAGGATCGCCTGAACATTGGCGTCGGATTTCACCAGCCGGAAAGCCTTGGCCACCCGCTCGGGCGTCGCGCCACCACCGATATCAAGAAAGTTTGCCGGTTCCCCACCGGCCAGCTTGATCGTGTCCATCGTTGCCATCGCAAGGCCGGCCCCGTTGACGATACAACCGATCTGTCCATCAAGGCCGACATAGGAAAGCCCCCGATCTGCTGCATGGCTTTCGCGCGGGTCTTCCTGGCTTTTGTCGCGCAGCTCCGAGATGTTCGGGTGACGGAACATCGAGTTGTCATCGAAGGTCATCTTGGCATCAAGCGCGATAATCTTGTCGTCACTGGTGATCACCAGCGGGTTCACCTCGACCATGGTCGCATCAAGATCACGAAAGGCGCGGTAGCACCCTTTGAGTGTGCGCACCATTGCCTGGGTTAGTGAAGGGTCAATGCCCAGCTTGAATGCAACTTCACGCGCCTGAAATTCGAGCAGGCCAATGGCCGGATCGACAACCGCACGAACGATACTGTCAGGGCTGTCAGCTGAAATTTCCTCGATCTCCATACCGCCTTCACCTGAGGCAACAACCATGATGCGCTGGGTCGAGCGGTCAAGCACGAAGCCCAGGTAAATCTCACGCGCAATCGGCACGGCGCGTTCCACATAAAGGCGGTAAACCCCCTTGCCCTCGGGCCCGGTCTGATGCGTGACCAGCTTACGGCCCAGCATATCAGCGGCAGCATCCTGAATTTCAGCCTCGTTATCGCAAAGTTTGACACCACCGGCCTTGCCGCGACCACCCGCGTGAACCTGCGCTTTGACGATCCACTTTTCGCCACCCAGTTCCCGGGCGCGGTAAGCGGCCTGTTCTGGGCTGTATGCCAACCCCCCCTCAGGGACGTTTACGCCAAAATCCCTGAGGATTTCTTTGGCCTGATATTCATGAATATCCATAGTTTCAGTCCTTTCCTGCTGTCGGACTATTCAGCCGCCAAGGCGGTTTTGTAATATTGTGCAAGCTCTGCCAGAATTGCGTCGGTATCGACGCCGGCCTGCATCTCGTTCATGGCCTCGGCAAAACGGGTGACGATTTCCGTGATGGCGGCTTCGGTGAGCTGATTGAGGATGCCAATGCGCACCTGAACCGGTTCTGACAAGGTCGGCCAGATGGCAAACCCTTTGGCGCGGCAACCCTGCACCAGCTCTTTTTCGCGTCCGGCAAGCCTGCCGGGCAGGTTCAGAACCACAAGGCTGGTCATGTTTGACGTAACTTCGCACCCCATAGCGCTGACAGCATTGCTCAGCGCCCTTTCATGGAAGGCGTAATCCTGGGCTTTTTGTTTCAGACCATGTTCCAGCGTCAGCCGGATCGCCTCGTGAAACGCGGCAATCGCATATCCCGAATGGGTCTGGTGATATCCACCTGCGGCCGTGTCTTCGCCATCGACAATGGCCCAGTGGCGTGCCGCCAGGATCGGGTGATTCACATAGCTGGAACAGCCATTGGCGCGAACATGATCGATGTAGCGGTCGGCAAAACTGACCGGCGCATAGGTGAGCGGCAGGCACAGCACACCTTTCTGCGGGCACGACGCCCAGGCGACAACACCGGGGTAATCGTCGATCGAGAAATCGTCGATGCCCAGGGACGACACAGCATCCACCAGACCCATCGCGTCATGTTTTACACATGCATCCGAAAATCCCCGGATGTCGTTGATGCGGCCCGAGCCGGTTTCCCAGTGGGCCATGAATGCCCAGGTTGGCTTGTGTTCAGCCAGGGCAGCATCGACCATTTCACCCGAGATCGAAGTTCCGTGTGGAATATCAACAATGGTGACGCTGGCCGCCTGTGGGTTCAACGCATCCGCTTGAAGTTCTTCGGTGGTTGCCGCCTTCATCCGCAGAGTCAGGCCATCAATGCCCGAAAAGGTGCCATTGGTGAACGCGACGACCTTGTCGCCCGGCCGGATCGCATTGAACATGCAGTCAAGCCCGGAAAAACCAGTACCGGCAACGCCGAACGTGTAGGTGTTGGTCGTGCCGAAGAAATCTCGCAGCATCAGTTTGCATTCGACCATGCCGCGCAGGACATCCTCTTGCATGTGATCCGCAACACCGGCACGAGCAAATGCTTCAAGCACCCGTGGGTCAGTGTTGCCCGGCCCCGGACCGGCGGCAAGCGTGTCGGGGATTACCAGCTCTGGAAAAATATTCGGATTGCTCATTCATCCACCCTTGTCGTCTCGTGCCTTTGCAGGCACCGCAATTCGTTATCTCTGCGCAGAAGAAAGCTTGTCGCATCAATCCGCAACGCCCTTACCTCCTGCTTTTGGGTATCCTGATGGGTAGTATTTAACCTACCCATATTGACAAGATTGTACAAAATGGACCAAAATCACTGCCAAATGGGTAGTTTATTGATGGATGGTAGAGCCTGTGCAGAGAAAAAGTAAACCAATCGCAATCGTTCTGGCAGACAGCAATCCGCTGGTGTTGTCAGCAATGTCGGGAATCATCGAACGCGATTCGCGGTTTTCGCTCGTCGCCACCTCGGCAACAGCCGAAGGATTTCTGGGTACGGTGATGCGCGTGCCTGTTGAGGTCGGGGTGATCGACTGGAACCTGCCGCTTCTCGGCGGGGCAAGGTTGCTGGAAGTGCTGCGCGAGCAGCGAGCAGGCCCAAAAATCGTGGTTTATGGCGACGCCACAGGCGATCAGGCCCGGTTGGCGATGTCGGCGGGGGCGGCGGCATTCGCGTCACGTTCCGGCGCGCCGGAAGCCTTGCTGGACACCTGCGCTCAGGTTGCCGCTGGGAAAATGGTGTTTCCGTTTGTCGATGTCCGTGATCTGCAAAAAGACCCGATCCATTCACTGTCAAAACGCGAGCGCGTGATGCTGGACGCGTTGTCCAAAGGACTGACCAACAAAGAGCTGGCGCGGTCGCTTGGAATCTCGGCAAACACGGTCAAATTTCACCTCTCAAATCTTTATCAGAAACTGGATGTCAAGAGCCGCGCTCAGGCCATTGCGTTTTACTATTCTTCGCGGCTCGACCTTAATCAATTCAACCCGTCTGAAACCGACTGATGGCCGCCGCGTTGTGCCAAAACGCCGCTGAATAATCTTCTTGACAGACTCTGTTTTTGACTATTCTGAATACTGTCCCTATCGGAAACCGAAAAAACCAGGGACAAATTTAATGAGCTTTCACCCCATCGAACAGGCCCCCGCGCGCCTCAATCGCAGTGAGTTGGCCGTGCCGGGCAGCCAGCCGCAAATGTTTGAAAAAGCGGCAGAATCTGACGTTGATGTGATCTTCCTTGATATGGAAGACGCGGTCGCACCGGACGAGAAGGAAGGGGCGCGAAAAAACATCATCAAGGCGCTCAACGAAATCGACTGGGGCAACAAGACCATGTCGATCCGGATCAACGGGCTGGATACACATTACATGTATCGTGATGTTGTCGACGTGGTCGAGCAGGCCGGAGAGCGGCTCGATCTGATCATGATTCCGAAGGTCGGAACAGCGGCAGATGTCTATGCAGTTGACATGATGGTCACCCAGATCGAGGATGCCAAAGGCTACAAAAAACGCATCGGTTTTGAGCACATTATCGAGACCGCTTTGGGGATGCAGAATGTCAGTGCAATCGCCGGTGCTTCCAAGCGTAACGAGAGCCTGCATTTCGGGGTCGCCGACTATGCTGCCAGCATGCGCGCGCGCACCACGGTAATCGGCGGTGTAAACGAGAATTACGCGGTTCTGACCGACCCGTTGGAAGACGGTTCGCGTGCCGTTCATTGGGGTGATATGTGGCATTCAGCCATCGCCAATATGGTGGTTGCGGCGCGTGCCAATGGCCTTCGCCCGATTGACGGACCGTTCGGTGATTTCTCCGACCCTGAGGGTTATAAGGCAGCCGCCTATCGCGCGGCGGTATTGGGTTGTGAGGGCAAATGGGCCATCCACCCCAGCCAGATCGCGCTTGCCAACGAAGTTATGAGCCCGTCTGAGGCCGAGGTCACCCGCGCCAACCGCATTCTGGAAGCCATGGCCGAAGCCGAGGCCGCCGGCAAAGGTGCGGTGTCGCTTGATGGCCGTCTGATTGATTACGCATCGATCCGGCAAGCCGAAGTGCTGGTAGAAAAAGCCCGCCAGATTGCCGGTGGCTGACCCTTTGCCAGACGCCGAAACAGTCGCACTAAGAGAAACTGCAGTCGCCCTTTTCAGGGCGGCTGTTGCTGCGGCTGATCCTGCTAAGGCTCTGGCAAAACATCTGAAATCCACGCCCCTGCCGTGTCTTTCTGACGATGGCCGTTACATTCTTCTGGCGGTTGGCAAAGCGGCCGTCGCGATGATGCGTGAGGCGCAAAAACATCTGCCGGAAGGCGCCAAAACCACGGCCATCATTGTCACCAACCAGGAAAATGCGACCGAGGTTCCGGGTTGTCGCGTGATTGCCGGTGGCCACCCAGTACCGGATGAAAAGAGCGCTGAGGCCGGTGAAGTAATATTGGAAACCTTAGCCGAAACCCGCGCCGGAGATCATGTGATCGCGCTGATTTCAGGTGGCGGTTCGGCCCTGCTGGCGGCACCTGCGGCCGGGATCAGCCTTGCGGACAAAGCGTCGGTTAACAAGATCATGCTTGCCGCTGGTCTTGATATCATCGAGACAAACCTCGTTCGACAGCAGATATCACGCCTGAAGGGGGGCAAACTGGCAAAGGCAGCCGCGCCAGCCCAAGTGCAGGCTTATATCCTGTCGGACGTCATCGGTGATGACCTCAGAGCCATTGCCAGCGGGCCAACCGTTGGGCCCATCGGGTCGCGCAAAAATGCCGCTAAGTTGTTGAAAAAGTATAATGTTTTCAAAGATATACCTGCTTCTGTTCAAAAACACCTAAGCGATACACAGCCCGCTGATGCGTCGGAAAACCCTGCGGTCACCAACACGCTGATCGGATCGAACCGAAAGAGTCTTGAAGCTGTGCTGGCAGCCTCAGGTGAATTGGACGCGCGGATCGTCAGTGACAGGCTGACGGGCGATGTCACCTATGCGGCAGAAGAAATCCTGCGCCACATAAAAAGCGCACCGACCGATCAGAAACTGGCCCTGATTTTTGGTGGGGAAACCACGGTCAAGATCAAAGGCAACGGCAAAGGTGGCCGCAATCAGGAACTTGCGCTGCGCATGGCTCTGGCTGGCGTCGATATGCCCGGGCACTGGGTTTTTCTCAGCGGCGGCACGGATGGGCGTGATGGGCCGACCGATGCGGCGGGTGGACTGGTTGATCGGGAGACTGTGGCGCGAATGCAGGATGCGGGTATTGATGCCAAGGCGCTGCTGGCCAACAACGACAGCTATGCAGCACTTGGCGCTTCCGGTGATCTTCTTATAACCGGTGGGACCGGCACCAATGTCGCCGACATCCAGATTTTTCTCTACGAGCCTCCGGTAGAGTAAGAAACAGGCTGCTGTTTGTGACCGAGCAGTGCCTGCAGGCGTGCTGCAATACCCGCGATGTCCAGTTCCTCACACACCGCTCCCATTCGTTTCGCAGCCCCCGGCATACCATAGACCGTGCAGGAAGACCGCGATTCTCCAAGAGTTGTTGCGCCCGCTTCGCGCATGGCCAGTAAACCCTTTGCACCATCATGGCCCATACCGGTCAGGATCACGCCGATCGCCGGCTGACCGGCTGATCGGGCGATTGACGTAAACAGGGTATTGATCGAAGGGCGGTGATTTTCGATTGGTGGCTCATGGCTGATTTTGCAGCACGGCCGATTTGAAATGCGGCCGATGCGCAAATGTCTGTCACCCGGCGCGATGCGGATCATGCCGCAATGCAACCTTTCACCATCAAGCGCCTCGGCAACATCTTGGCCGGTAGTCTGCGCCAACCGATCCGCGAACCGCGCGGTAAATCCGGCTGGCATGTGCTGGGCGATCACAATCGGCGGGAACAGCGCGCTTTTGTCGAACTCTGCCAAAAGCCGGGTGATCGCAGTGATGCCGCCGGTTGAAGCACCAATGGCAACAAGGCTGAAACCTGAGCGCTGATGTGCCTTGTTGTCGGATAGGCGGCATGACCGGGGTCTGTTTTTGTCGGCTTCAAGTTTCTTATCCGCAGCAGGGCGGTCTGGATCGATCCGGGCCTCGGCGGCAATTCTGACCGTGTTGCAAATGGTGGATGGGAAAGCCGCCCACCCATCCCGGTTGGCAGGCTTGGTGACGAAGTCAACAGCGCCAATTTCCATGGCCGTCAATATCGTATCCGTGTTGGCAGTAGAATTGCCGGCAATCATGACAACAGGCATAGGTCTTTGCTGCATGATCTGCCCAAGGAAGGTAAGCCCGTCCATCTGTGGCATCTGAACATCTAGCGTAAGTACGTCTGGCCGACCCACCTTGATCAGATGACGCGCTTCTTCCGGGTTGGCGGCACTGCCGACAACCATGATATCCGGGGCAGCATCCAAAATCATACTCAGCTTTTTCCGCATCATGAGGGAGTCATCGACAATCCCGATGCGAATCAGCGAATTTGCGGTCCATGGATTTGGTCTATCCACTCTCAAAACAACTCGACAGCGCCGTTGTCACTGGCTGCGCTGGCGGCTTCGCGGTGCAATCTGGCTTCTGCCTGGTGAACGCGTGCCGTATCGCTGCGCTCGGGCTTCAGAACCAGAACCTTGTTTGCTGCCGGCTTGAAAAACACACGTCGCGGGCTTGCACCACCCAGATCTGAGGCGATGACCGGTATGTCTTCACGCTCAAGAAACTCAAGTGAAAAAGCCTGATTTCGTGCCCCAACCCGGCCAGCTTCCGACCCGGACATCATGTTCGCACCACCGAAAAGCTTGGCCTCAAGACGCGAGCGTTTGCCGCCGTTCTTCAGGATCTCGTTGATCAGAAGTTCCATCGCCTGCACGCCGTAGCGCGCCGCACTTGTGTCAGGTCGATCGTTTTGCGCCTTGTCCACTGGCAGCAGAAAATGGTTGAGCCCGCCAATCGCTGCCTCGGGATCACAAATACAAGCCGAGACACAGGACCCCAGCAATGTGCCAAGCGCCAGATTTGCCCGGTCCGTCACGGCAAATTCGCCGGGTTGTATTGATCTGACCAGCGAATTGAGTTGCGGATCCCAGTATCTCTCAACCGCTGATTTGGAAATGGATATCGTGGCTGATTGAAGCAGTGTCACAGGCGCTTGCGGAAAATCGTCCGCCCCAGATTGTCTAGCTGGGGATGGTGCCCAAGCATGGTTTCGGAATGGCCGAGGTAGAGCGTACCACCCGGCCGCAGGCAGGTCACGAACCGCTCAACCAGGGTACGTTTATCTTCGTCGCTGAAATAGATCAGCACATTGCGACAGAAGATTACATCAAACGGGCCTGACATCGGCCAGGGGGAAAGCAGGTTAAGCTGATTGAAGCTGATCAGATCCCGCACGCGATCAGAGACACGCATCCGACCGTCGGGAAGTTTCGTAAAAAATCCCTTGCGATAGAATGGCGGGCAGGCGTCGATCCGCTCAGCCGGATAAACCGCTGTTTCAGCCTGTTTCAGTGCACTGGTATCAAGATCGGTTGCCAATATGCGCAGATCGGTGGAAACGGCAGCGAGTTTCCCCTGAAGAACCGCGATGGCAATGGAATAAGCCTCTTCGCCGGTAGAGCACCCTGCCGACCAGATCCGGCGACGTTCCGCAGTACCGGGATCGGTATATCGCCTGCTGTGAATGAGTCCAGGATCGTCAGGATGACGCGTGAGAGTTTGAACCATGTCTTCAAAATGATGGCTCTCGCGAAAAAAGGACGTCAGATTGGTGGTAATGACATTGATCAGCTCACCTGTTTCTTCGCGCCCGTCCACTGAATCCAGATGGTCGAGATAGGCCCCAAATCCATCGAGGCCCAGCGCCCGCAGGCGTTTGCTCAGCCGGCTGATCACCAGTTGGCGTTTACGGGCTGGAAGCACAATTCCGGTCAATGAATGAATTCGCTGTGAAAAGCTGGCAAATTCACCTTCGCTCATCTCGGTGGGGCCAAGCGAATGCGCACCATTTTTACTTCCCTGAATGTTCAGAAGATTCATATCATGCACTCTGACACCAACACACCGCTCACCCGCAAATCAAAACTCAGCCCAATTCCCACCAGCCGCCAGATCGGGGCGCGCCGCGTTGGCAGGCTTTTTTGCGGCAGCCAAATCTGCTTCTGCATCTTTGTCCCAGGTCTCCAGTGCTTTTTCATCTGGTTTGACACTGATAATTTCTGAGTTTGATCCGGTTGTGAAAAACCCAACAAGCTCGGTCAGAGATTCGGACTGATTTGTAAGATTTCGCGCTGCCGCCGCGCTCCGGTCGGCCAGGGCTGCATTCTGCTGTGTCAGTTCGTCCATCTGACAGACTGTAATGGAAACCTCTTCAACTCCGGTCGATTGTTCTTTGCTGGCGTTGGCTATCTCTTCGATTGTGTTGCCAACTTTTTGCACACCGCTCAGAATTTCAGCCAATGCAGCATCTGTCGCGCTGACAAGGCTGTCACCGGCTTTCACCCTTTCAGCGCTTTTGCTGATAAGATCCTTGATGGCCATCGCGGCCTCGCTTGATCTTTGGGCCAGCGTGCGCACCTCCGCTGCGACGACGGCGAAACCCTTACCTGCATCACCCGCCCGGGCCGCTTCCACCGCCGCGTTCAGAGCCAGCAGATTGGTTTGAAACGCGATGGCTTCGATCGTCGAGATTATTTCGCCAATCTCCGACGAGCTTTCGCGAATATTCGCCATCGCCTGCACTGTTTCCGCAACAACCTCCCGACCACGAGCCGCCTGTTCGCAGGTCAAGGATGCAAGGGTGTTTGCTTCAATAGCGTTATCCGCGTTTGTTTTGACAGTTGCCGATATCTCTTCCATCGCAGCAGCTGTTTCCTCAAGCGATGCTGCCTGGTTACCAGCCCGCGAGGACAGGTCCGAAGCATCTTCCAGGATGGTGGCGCTGGTTCGGGTGATTTCGCCACTTGCATGCACCACCTTACCGATCAGGCGATCGATTTCATGCGCTGTCCGGTCAACGCTGGTCGCGATATCGCCCAACTGCCCTTCGTAGCTCTGCCCGACCGCGCTTGTCAGATCACCGTTTGACAGGCCGGATAGCGCCTGTTCGATATCCTGAAGAAACCGGTGAATATCCTGACACAGGTTGTTGATCCCATCGGCTGACGAGGTGATCGCGGTTGTCGCGTCGGACACATCGATTCTGGCAGAAAAATCACCCGAGCGGGCGGCAGCGATAACTGCGTCAATCTGAGCTTCGAAATCCCGTTCTGACGTCCGGTCGATCCATGACAGCACATGGCCAAGCCGCGCCCCGTCGCTATCATGAACGGGTGAGATGCAAAGTTTGACGGCAAAATCCCCAACACTGATCTCCGCATCATGCTGCTCGCTGGCATCGGATAGTAGAGCGTGCTTTTGCTCCGGGTTGTGATGAAAGCTGTCGATAGAAACGCCAATGATATTATCAGCCGAAAATCCGGGCACGCGCTCGCACCAAAAATCCTCCGTCCGCTGAAGAATGCCGCGCATGGCCGGGTTTGCATAAATGATTTTGTAGTCAGCATCCGTGACCATGGTTGCGATTGCGGTGGCATCAAGCGCGGCCTCAATGCGTTGCGCTGCACGCGACAACGCATTGATCTCAGACACGGATCGCGACAGATCCCCAACTTCGTCCTTGCGGTCTATATATGGTATTTCAGCCTGGATATCCCCACTGGCAAGCACGGAAATGACATTGCCAAGCGATCGTAACGGGGTGATCACCCGCGCGATGGCAAACCAGAAGAAACTGGCGATCAGGATCATGACCAGTGCAAGGATAACACTCATACCGATTATGGCTGAATGGCGAAGGCCACCGATTGCTGCTGATACGCGCCCTACGGAAACCAACCGTTGTTCGTAAATATGCTCGTCCAGTATTTCGAGCGCATCAAGGGCTGGCGTATCATCAATCTTGACCACGGCATCCACTTCGCGTGGCGTCGCGCCTTCGTGCGCCATTCGTTCCGCCACATCGGCGGCCTTGGCGTATTGATCAATAGTGTCAGCGATTACGTCTAGCGCTGCCAATTCCGTGTCGGCATTCACAAGTCTACGGTAATCCGCCAGAACCTGTTTCGGTTTCTCGGACTCAATCTTGATTTTGGCGTGCCTTTTAGCATCCTGACGCAGGATATAATTCTTGAACTGGTGGATCATGCCACCATAGCCAAGTGCATCGCGAAGCTGCCCGAGATATTCCGACTTTTGCGCGGTTTGCTCGTCATAATCAGTCCAGGTTTCCTTAAGCCGGTCGGCGCCGGAAACCGCAATGACCGAGGTCCCCACCGATATGGCAGCCACAACAAGCAGCAAGGCGGTTAAGGCCCATATAAGGACAGAGATTCTGATATTGTTGAGCCAGATCATTCGCAATCTCCAAATCCCGTCTCTTGCCGTCGCCTAACACCCCACCGTACCGAGCGCTGTGAAAGCAGCACAAGGTTCGGGCCGGTTAAACTGGCTGTGTGGTGATCCTAGGGAGGCAGGAATTAATTTTCCCTCTATAGCGCGTTGTTTTCCCGATAAAACTGTCACCGACTTGCTGCAACCGGATCGCCGCTTGATGCGCCTCTAAAAGAGGTGGCAGTCCGGCTCTGGCGTGTGTGCGGTGGCCTTGCCGCTGTCTGATGATAAACGGGTTACGTAGCGATGCAGCGACAGCGTCTCTGCAGCCTTGGTCGGCTGGCACAGCCAGGCTGGCGTCACGTCGGTAGCCGTGTTTTCCAGAAATTGTGCCAGGCAGTCGATTGACTGGGCGAGAATATCAAGAAACTGCAGATTTTGACTTTGTTCAGGTGACAAATCGGCGCCAGGTTCCAGAAGACCGCATACCGTGGTCTCCAGCCCCGCAACACCGCTATTGAGGGCACGCAGCTCACCAACTACTCGCAGCAGTACCACCGCAAGTGGTTCGGCGCCATTTTTCAGAGGCGGTGGTGCACGCATATCAGAGCCGGCCAACCACAGCTTCGATACATGTTTTCATTGCCTGCGGGGTGAACGGTTTCTTCAGGTAATTGTTCATCCCCAAAGCACGCCCTTGCGCGATCAGCGCAGGATCGGCGTTGCCGGTGACAAGAATAAATCCAACCCCTCGGGTTGTGGCGTTGCTCCGCAGCGATTTCAGCAATTGCAGCCCATCCATGACCGGCATGTTGTAGTCAGATATCACCAGATGAACCCTCTTTGTGGTGACGTCGCGCAATGCACTTGATCCGTCAGTTGCAATGTCAGTGTTATAGCAGCCGTTCTGCTCCAGCGCCTGAAGGATCAGGCCCCGGCTTGTTGCCATGTCATCGACAACCATAATGCGAATATTATCCTTTAAAGACATGGCCTGACCTTTTTCATCAAATGCACGCCTTCTGCCACTGCTTGGTCATCTGCGACGCAATCGCCCTGGTGACGGTTCATCATTCCTGCACACCTTCAAGGGCAGGGAATACCCGCTCTAGGTTGATCAGTCGAACTAGTCGATCTTCAAACTCGGCCACCCCGGCAACGAAGGCTTCTGACTTTTTGCAACCGATTTCCGGAGTCGGCTTGATGGCCTCAGGATGGATGCTTAAAATTTCCGAGACTTCTTCAACCAGCAATCCTACTGTCTGATCCAAAATCTGCACAATGATCACAACATGGCGCTTGCTGAGTTCCGATGTTGTCAGCCCCAGTCTCACAGAAAAATCAATAATGGGCACCACGGCGCCGCGCAGATTGATGACCCCCCGGATGTAGGGCGGGACTCTTGGCAAGGCCGTCGCCGGTGTCCAGCCACGGATTTCACGAACTGACATGATATCAACGCAATAATCCTGATCCGCCGATCTGAATGCGACAAAATTGGGCTCGGTGGAGGACTGTGCCTGTTGGGGTTCTGTCATCTGGCTATCCTGTCTTTGCAAGTTCAATCTGGTCACCACCGACGGCAGAGCCATCCAGGAAAAGCGCGTCGTTGGTATCCAGAATCAGCGCGATTGTGCCATCACCCAGAATGGTTGCGGCAGCAATTCCGGGCACATGACCGTAATTCGCTTCCAACCCTTTTATTACAACCTGTCGCTGATCCAGAATTCGGTCGACCAAAAGCGCACAACGCGTGCCCTCATCTGATTCCGTCAGCACAGCGATGCGGTCGGCGGCATCCGCTTTGGCTTTGTGAAATCCCAAAACCTGTGCGACTTCAACTGCCGGCACAAATTCACCGCGCACGGCAAGCACCTGAGACTCTCCCACCGGATGCAACGCACCGATGTCGAATTGCATGGTTTCGACGATCACATTGATCGGGATCACCAGTTTCTGAGAGCTTATTTCAACAACTATGCCGTCCAGAACCGCCAATGTCAGTGGCAGGCTGATACTGAAGGTCGAACCCGCCCCCGGAGTCGAGTTGATCGCAATCCGCCCCCCAAGAGCGCGAATGGCGTTTTTGACCACATCCATGCCAACCCCACGCCCGGAAAGGTTGGAGGCTGTCTTGACAGTGGAAAATCCCGGTCGGAACAGCAGCGCATCAATATCTGTTGGGCTCATCACCTCACCTTCGGAGATGAAACCTTTGTCAGCCGCTATTTTTTGCACCCTGGCCAGATCAATACCGGCCCCGTCATCAGCCACATCAATGATCACCCGGCCCGAACGGTGAGCAGCGGAGAGTCTGATCACCCCTTCGGCGGGTTTTCCGGCTTTGTTGCGTTGCTCAGGTGTTTCCAGGCCGTGATCAACTGCATTGCGCAGCATATGGGTCAGGGGATCGGCAAGTTTTTCGATAACCGTTTTGTCGACTTCAGTCATCTCGCCACTGATATCCAGCCTGACTTCCTTGCCGGTGTCTGCAGCCGCTTCGCGCACGATCCGGAACATGCGTTGGAAAAGGGGTTTCACCGGCTGGGCGCGAATGGCCATAACGCCATCCTGTATCTCACGAGAAAGCTGCCCGAGTTCATCAAGGCCTTTGGTCACCTCGGTCGCCTGCGCTATTTCGAACTGCTCAAAACACTGGGTCAGCATTGCCTGATTCATCACCAACTCACCAACAAGGTTGATCAGACGATCGACATGCGCCACATCAACCCTGACCGTAGCAACCGGCCCTTGTTGAATTGGCGGTGGGTCGGGTTTTACCGATGCATTCCCTGTGGGTTCGGCGTGCAGCTCTGTTTTCCGATAGGGTGGAATCGGAGAATCTGTGTTACTTTCCTGGGCCGGTAATACATGCGTTTGTGTTTCACCGGCGATCCCTTCGCTATCAACTTGGCGAATAGTTTCCCTGCGCACATTCTGCGATCTGTCCTGCGGAATTTCGCCATTGTCAGCATCGGTTTCAACGCCATGAATGACCTCAAGGTCACAGACCCCATCAACAAACTCAAAAATCTCAATAACCGCCGCACGGCTTGCGGAAGTTGTCAGGCAAATCTCCCAGCTCAGATACGATATTTCCGGATCGAGTTGGTCAAACTCGGGGAGATTGGCCGTATTGCATGAAACAGCGGCTTCACCGAGCCGAGCCAGATCACGCAGGATCAGAGCCGTCTCATTCCCGTTGCGATAAAGCGCGTCATGTGGCCGGAATCGGATGGTGAAACATCTTTCGCTATCCTGACCCGGGTGATCCTCTGTCAGATCAATCGCGATACCAACCGGCTCAAAACCGGGGGATACGTCTTGCTGACCTGACTCATTTTCCACCTCATCAACGGATCTGGCCATACCTGATAGTGTTGCGATCAGTTCATCCGTCAAATCCGTAGCGGGCACTCTATCGGCTTGTGCAGCAGCAATGAGATCGGACAACATATCGCTTGACCGCAGGAAAACCGTGATAACTTCACCACTCAGCGCAATTGCCCCGGTTCTCGCAAGATCCAGAACCGCTTCAAATTCATGTGCAAATTCTACAAGGTGATCAAATCCAAATGCCCCTGCCCCGCCCTTGATCGAGTGAACAGCGCGGAAAATGCTGTGAATAATCTCTGAATCATCAGACTGGTCTTGCAAGGCCAGCAGGCCATCCTGCAAGGTTTCCAGAAGCTCCTCACATTCCTGGAAAAAAGTTACCCTTATCTGATCCGTGGCACTCATCCCGATGACCTAAGTGGTTACTTTTTGAATGACTGAAACAAGCCGTGATTCATCAAATGGTTTGACAATCCACCCCGTGGCCCCGGCGGCGCGCGCCCGTTCTTTGGATTGCGCAGCATTTTCTGTTGTCAGCACCAGAATGGGCGTGGATCTACAATTGCCGACCTCGCGGACCTTCTCGATAAAGCCAAAACCGTCGAGCCGTGGCATATTGATATCGGTAATGATGACATCCGGCCTAAAGTCGCACAAAACTTCCAGCCCATGTGCCCCATCAACAGCCAGATCAACCGTGTAGCCAGCTTTGACAAGTGCGGTCTTCAACATGTCCCGCATGGTGCGAGAATCATCAACAGCAAGCACTTTCGTCGTCATGCGCGAAGTCCTGAATTTAGAAACTCTTCGGGGGTGATTCCGAATTGGACCAAACCTTTCAGAAAGGCCTCGGAAGGGTTGACGACATGCAATGCACCCCCTTCACGCCGCCATGTGCTTCGTGCCGCCAGCAGAACCTGAAGGCACGAGGCGCCGAAATTTGAAACCGCGGATGCATCCAGCGAAACGGACATGTTGCGCCGCTGTTGCAGAAGCTCAACCAACTCAACGGCAGCATCCAAATCAAGCGAATTCGCGAGAAGCAGGGTATCGGAACCTGATTCCGTCATGCGCCAATCCTCAGCGCGCAACATACCATTGCTGGCCGCGCCAACAAAAGATGGCCCGCTTCGCCTGCAAAGAATAACCGTGCACTTGCATGGATAAGCACCAAATATCTCATTCCAGCCTTTCCCGTCCCGATGAGTACCGGCCCACCGCACCCACAATCATTGGGAGGAACTCTTAAGATTACATTGATGCAGGCCAGGAATCAGACCCAGCGAGCCGAACACGAGATCGCCGCCAGCGTACCGGCAGCAATCTCGTTTGCCCCTTGGAAGCCGGGAAATCGAAAACACCCTGCGGATTAGACAAGAGACGCATTTTAGGCTTGAAGCACACGCCCGTGTTTCGTACATACGCCTGCACTGTTGGGGTGTAGCCAAGTGGTAAGGCAACGGTTTTTGGTATCGTGTACCGTAGGTTCGAATCCTACCACCCCAGCCACGCTACTCCCATTCCCGAGACTGATACACGCTGCCGGAATTTGTTCGCGCGTTTTCAAAAGTTTGCCGCATGTCCGCGTTTGCTGAGACGATATGTGCGGGCCGGAACAGGCTGAGGTTCCTCCAAAGTCTCAGATGGCCGATTTCGCGATACACGGTGCGAGGAGAAGGGATCAGAGAGTCGCGATAAGATGGCGCTGCGCCTGCCAGTCGGAAGGCAGGTCGTGGCGCAGGCACCAGTCGGAGGTAAAGCCGAGGGACTGACGGCCCTCCATCACCTCCCGAAGAAGGTCCGGTGCAAGAAAGGCAAGATCGAGCATCTGCTGAATGCGTCGTTTCGAGATGCCGGTTTCGCGGGAGATATCTGCAAAGGTTTTGCCTGACCGGATCATCCCGTACCAGGCATGGGCTTTGGCAATATTTCCAAGCAGGACCTCGTCGACGGGACGGACCGCACCGTTCAGGATGATCTTCGTTTCGACACCCCGCTTTCGAATGCGGAAGGGGGCTTGGATTGGGGCCAGATCACCCGTGATGCGATCCTGGTCGACGCCAATGCATCGCGCAAGTGGCGCAGGGTTCAGCGTGATGGTGATTGCCCCGAGGGCAAGGTCGACCCGCATAGCCAGTTCCAGAATGTCCTTGGCGTGTTTCGAAGCCGTGATTATGCCCAGCCGATCATTCAAGGCCAGAACTTCACCCACCGCAAAATCGGGGATGATCTTCAGAACAGCATCCTCGCGTCCCAACTGGTCCCGGATCAGGTGCTCCACCGTACCTTCCAGTTCCGTTGCCGGCAGGCGCCAGCCATCGATATTGGCGTCACCACTCTTCGTAATTAGGCGGTGAGAGATATAATAGCGCAGCCGCGTGCCTGTCTTCGACCTGGAATGCGATGGCGTCAGCCGATCGCCGGCCTCATCGAAAAGCTTGCCTGTCAAAAGCGATGGTTGCGTTTTGCGTTTAGAACGTGGCCCCGCCTTTCTGATCCGGGCTGCGCCATCCTGCAGGCTGGCCTGTATGACGTCCCACCGTCCGGGGGCAATGATCGCATCATGCTGCCCCTCGTGAACCTGTCCCTTGTGGCGGATCCGCCCGGCATAGATAGGATTGGTCAGGATCTGGTGGATATGGGTGCGGGCGTTGCGTGGATTGATGGTAATGTCGGCAACGGAACAATAGGTGATCTTGAGTTCAGTCATATGCCCGCCCTCTTTGTCCAAGGCAGGTCCTTTTAGATCATGATTGTGATTGCTCCGATAATGGACCGGTTAATATTTTGATCTTTTCATCGCGACCGCGGCGCATTCCCGTGCAATGCTTCAATCGCTTTTCGATAAGGTTTCGCCATATCCGGTGGCTGTTCTGACTGATCTTCCTTCCGCAACAACTCATTCAGCTCCTGCGCAAGCAGCCGGCAGATTTCAAGGCCCGCGCCGGTTTCAGTTTCCTTATATGCATCCCAGGTTCGCCCAGGGATTTTGCCCGTGGCAAAGTGATAGGAATTCACAAAAAACCCTGCCAAATACGTCAATGCAGCTTTCGAGGGGCCGCGTTTTATACCGGCAGATATCGAGTTTTCCAACTCAAGGAGGACATCTGGCAAATGTTCAGCAGCCTTCGCCGGATTTGTCCGGAGAGGATCAGCTGTCTCCCAGTGCACGGCCTCCTCCAGCTGGATGGTCACAAGTCGCTCAAGAACGGGAAAACGCTCAATATCACGGATAAACTGATCCAGTTTTATCCTTGGTTTACGCCGTGGTGCCCGCTCAAGAACCAGCCTCAGATTGCGAATATAGTCACGCAGAAAGACACCGAGTTTGACCGGCACCGGCTTTTTCCATTTCCTTAGACAGGCCAGATCTACGGTCTCCCCTCGCAACCGATTTTGAAACCATGCCATCTCGACTGCATTTGCAAATCCACGGTCCAGATCTGCTAAAAATGATCTGAATTGATCTTCTGCTAAATGCCCTTTCAGGAGCTCTTTGATCTCAACCACAATCGGCTCGGGGATCCTGGCGCGATCACCTGACCACCCGGATTCAGAAATCCCCATGCTCATCAGGTGAGTTTCATCCAGAACAAGTGGAGTGTCTTTCGCATCAGGCATACGGGATAGTACCCGATTTTCCTATGTTCAGGAAATAGCACGCACCGCAGCTTTAGCAACCCGCACGGTGTCGATCATGGAGAGAATAATCAACTTACTACGATACCACTGGTATTCTATTTGTATCTGGTTTGGTAATTTCAGTCTCTACCTGTGGATGTTTCAAGTATTCTTTCAGCACTTCCAGAAAAACCCGTGCATGCGAAGGCGACGAAAGTATCCGGGCGCACCAATATGGTATTTGCCTGCCATTTGGCGGTATTCTTTGTTTTATCCACTTCAATAACCTTCAACGGAATACTCAGTTTTTTTGCTGCCTCTATAAACTGTTCAGCAACACTATGGGTCTTACCGATAAGGATGAGATTTAATCCTGAATCAAGTTGCTCAATTACTGAATCTTGAGGTGATAAATGGTATCCGGCCATGGCCTCATGAGCATGAATTCCCCATGCACTGGTGCTACCCTCTCCCCCAACTATTACAGGTGATCCAGAGTAATGTGGAACAAAATTGTCGACATCTTTTTTGGTATCTTTGGACCTTCGAAGCCACTCGGCCTTAAAAGATTCATTGTTAAGTTCAGGATTGTATTTGCTTAAAAATTTCGCATCGTCTTCGATCATCCTGGCAATAAAATCATCGGCCGTTGAATTGAATACGGGCTGACGTTCCAAACTGTAGGAATCCAACAATCGATCAGATCCCCAACCTTGAATGTATGCGGCAAGCTTCCAACTCAAGTTGCGAGCATCTTCAAATCCGTTGTTAACGCCCAATCCACCATACGGAGGATGGCTATGCGCTGAATCCCCGGCGATAAACACTCTTCCAACCCTATAGTTGTCGGCGATAGCTATCCTTAGATCCCAAAACCCGAGATATTCTGAATCAAATTCAAATTCCTGACCCACCGCTTCAAACAGGCAGCGTTTAAGGTCAAACGTATCTTTTTCGGAGTCTAACGCAACCGGTGCGTGAAAAAACCAAGTATGTCCAAGGTCAACACGGCCTAAGAACTGCCAGTATCCCTTATGCCTCGGGTGCAGCGCGTTGAAATAGGATTTCTTACCATACCTTTCGAGTAATCGATGAAGTTCCTCAGACCTAAATACGCACAGCACCATTCTGTTTTTATTGGACTTCATTGATTGATTCATGCCAACGGTGTCGCGCACCATAGATCGGGCGCCATCGCAGCCAATTACGAATTGTGAAGTGGTCCCAGTTTTTCGGACAGTTCTGCAGCTTTTCTAAGGTGTATCAGGTTTAGGTTTCATGCTGCTTTCTGCTCTTTCAAGCCTGCCCAATATGCGTCGTCCGGTGTGAGCCGATCAAGCGCAGAATGTGGCCGCTCGGTATTGTAGAACGTCATCCAGTTGCTGATCACCCTCCGAGCTTGGAAACCGACTTCACCTACTTCAAGATCATCGGCTGGGGCTGGTATTACCTGTCCAC
>CAZMNO010000026.1:0-42527 GCA_964567685.1 uncultured Rhodobacter sp.
CCCGCAAGCAAAGTGAATCATCACAGTATTCAAAAAGAAAGAAAAATCAGAACCGCGCACAGGTCTCATAAACCGGTATTTTGAAAAACGCAACGGCACCAAACAATTGAGGCATGGTGGGAAGCAGCCAATTCGCTACAGCGTGAGCAAACTTCAATGCAATGTCTTACACGCATCTGAAGCGAATAATCATCACTTCCGGAGAGGGGCTCAGAGTGAGCGCTCGACGGAAGATTTGAAACGACCCCTGGCCGAGAGGGAATGGCACACGATTCTGAGTTTGTTGCCGTATCTGGCAAGATTTTGAACAGCTTGGCAGCAGAACCGGCAGTCACGGCCAATGGCAGGTCTCATAATCCCTGGTCATCACTGATCGCTGCGACACCGCAGGGTGGCAGAGGGCCCATAGCGACGGAATTCTTGCTTCTTGACGACGGTTCCCCAAGCATTTCCTTCTGCTTCGGAAACGAGCTCAAACCCAAAACTTTCATAAAGGTGGCGGGCTGGAATTAGACCAGCAAAGGTTGTCAGCCACATACGGCCTTTGGAATGAACCTCCGCATGAGAAACGGCGCGTTGCATGAGTCGTCTGCCCAAACCTGTTCCTCGACACCGGTCGGCGCTGATAAACCACCGCAAATGAGCGCTTCGTTCACTAGATGTAGGGTCATTCAAGTCAAGAATTAGTGACGCTGCTACACCGTCGCAATCAAGGGCAATCAGCACCAAATCATTTCTTGCTTGTTGCGACGCGAAATCAGCCAGTTCTTGAGCAACCTTGGCCTCGAAGAAAGTTCCAAAGCCCCAGTTGGTGGCATAGTGATTGCCGTTGGAGCATTACGATTTCCCCTAGCGAGCCAGCCAAGAATTGTTCAGAGATATCCATCAGATTCTCACTATTCGACACTTGGGTAATAAACTGAAAAACTAAGTTCAGGTAAAGGACCGCCTAGTCCCGCGACCCGGTTATTGTCATTTGCGATTTCGCTGCGACATGCATGAACGGCTGCTGTTTCCGCTGCGAAGCAGCATGATAAATAATGCCGTTGCAGCGCGAAGCCTTCTGCAAGCGCACGCAGCGAGAAATCAACACTTCCGGTGTGGGCTCAACCCCGACATCCGCACGCGCTGTCCCCACAAACCCCAATGACGTCTTCGAATGCTACAGCACCATAATTGGATATCCGGTTCGAAACTTCGACCCATCCTGTGGGGTAGTAAGCAAATTGGATAGGACGAGCGATCAATCGTGATCAGTGCGGTCCAGGCCAATCTTTTTGTTGACAGGAAAGCGTTTATGAGTGGTCACTGAGAATACAAATCAGACTCAGACGCTCTCGGGGATATCATCTGTTTGGGAGCAAGTATTCTAACAAATATTACATAGCATTTTTATGGTTAATAGACGGAACTCAGCAGGCATCAATGCCCAACCCGTTTCAGGGTCGAAACGAGCACCCACCAAAACTGACGTGATCACCTGGCTGCGCACAAATATCTTTGACGGCGTGTTCAACAGTTTGCTTTCGCTTTCGATCTTGGCGCTGACTGCAATCGTATTGTGGGATTTGGTCGAATGGGCGCTCATCAATAGTGTCTGGAACGCAGAATCTTTCACCGATTGTCGCGAAAAAATCATTGCGGCTCACGGCGCAGAGGCGCAAGGGGCCTGCTGGACGGTTCTAAAAGGAAGAATCGGACTACTATTGTTCGGTTTCTATCCACTCGATCAACACTGGCGACCGATCACGGCTTTTTTCCTGCTACTTGTCGCTGTTGGCCCTGTCGTCTTCAAATCATTGCCACGCGTGGCGCTATTAATAACAGCAGTGTATCCCGCCATCGCATACGTTCTGATTTGGGGCGGTTTCGGGCTTGTAGCTGTTGATTCTCACGCAATTGGCGGCCTCTTGCTTACTGTCATCATCGCGACCGCTGGATTCACCTTGGCGATTCCAATTGGCATTGCCCCGGCACTCGGTCGGCATTTTTTGTTCTTACCACTCAGGTCCATTTGCGCAGCCATCATTGCACTGCTTCGTGGGGTGCCGCTGTTAGTTTTGTTGTTTGCCACCGTTATTCTTGCAAGCATTTTCTACCACCCGGGAAATTCATTGACCCAATCGTCAGTATGACACTGGTGATTGCATTGCACACCGGTGCCAGCATTGCCGTGATGATCCGCGCAGAATTACTGGCGCTTCCGCAGGGGCAGTGGGAGGCGGCGACAGCATTGGGATTCGGTTACTGGAAAACTCTGTGTCTCATCATTTTACCACAAGCATTGAGAAGCCGGGCACCGTGGATCGTTTTGGCAGCTGCAGGCATATTCCGCGACACGACACTCATTTCGATAATAGGTCTTCTTGAACCAATCGGCCTCACGAATGCGATCAGGAGTAGCGCCAACTGGAACTCAACTATGTGGGAGATATTTATCTTTGTCGGCTTGTTCTACTGGTTCTTCTGTTTTTGCATGTCATGCTATTCGAAGTATCTTGAACGGGTTCTCAAATCTGAAGATGGTCAACCAATCCGCCGGACTCATCAAACCCGCGCAAGAGCAATTGCATCTGACATTTCGTCCTGAACGCACCTCTCAATTCAAGGCCTCTCTGATTCACCCACTTCAATCACTCAACCCTCACATCAAATTCGACGGCACCACAATCTCATCCCGTGAATACCCCTGCACAAACAACAGCGCCGTCAGGTCACCGTAATTCACCCGGATATCACAAGCTGCCGCCACCGCCGGTTTCGCGTGCAGTGCCACGCCGCTGCCGGCCAGCCCCAGCATGCCCAGATCATTCGCCCCATCGCCAACCGCAATGACCTGATCCAGCCCCAGCTCAAGGCGTGTCGCGATCTCGTTAAGCGCCTCAACCTTGGCCTCGCGCCCCAGAATAGGCGGCACCACCTTGCCAGTCAGCACACCATCAACAATCTCAAGCGTATTGGCCCGGTTCTCGTCAAAGCCCAGCGCATGCGCCACGCTTTCGGTAAAATCGGTGAACCCGCCTGAGACCAGCGCGCAATAGGCGCCGTTTTCTTTCATTGTCGCCACCAACTCGATCCCCCCTGGCATGGCGGTGATGCGGTTTTCCAGCACCTGATCGATCACGCTTTCCGGCAGGCCTGCCAGCAAACTCACGCGCGCGCGCAGGGCATCCTCAAAATCAATCTCGCCGTTCATCGCCCGCGCGGTGATGGCTGAAACTTCAGCCCCAAACCCGGCCTCATCGGCAAGTTCGTCAATGCATTCCTGCTGGATCATGGTGCTGTCCATATCCGCCAGCAGCATCGCCTTGCGCCGCCCGGCAGCCCGCTGCACCACCAGATCGACCCCGCGATCCTGCAGTTTCTGCCAGATGCCGTTCCATCCCTCAGGGCGCTCTGGCACCGGAAACTCGCAGGCCACGCCCTCGGCCAGCCAGCGAAATTCGCCGCCCTGCATTTCCTTGTGATAAGGCAGCACGTTCCCGACCGTCAGAACCGGCTCATCGGGGGGGCTCATCAGCGTCGCTACATACATCGGGCCTGTTTCCTATCGTAGACGCATGACCGCGATTTATGTCGCAATCAGGGTAGAAGCTGCCGCTTACACCGGATTTTCCGCTTGATCCACCCCTGCCGCTCGCATATCTCCATCCGTGGGACACCCTTCCCCAACGAAGGGCATATATCTGCGAGGATACCATGACTATGACCACCAAAAGACCGGACATCCGTCCGGCAAACCCTCATTTTTCATCGGGCCCCTGTACCAAACCGAAAGGTTGGTCGCTCGATCATTTGTCAGACGCCGCCCTTGGCCGGTCGCATCGTGCCGCCATCGGCAAAGCCAAGCTCAAAGACGCCATCGAAACCACCCGCGAGGTGCTGGGCATTCCAGCCGATTACCGCATCGGCATCGTACCGGCCTCTGACACCGGTGCCGTCGAAATGGCACTCTGGTCGCTCCTTGGCGCCCGCGGCGTCGACATGCTGGCCTGGGAAAGTTTCGGCGCAGGCTGGGTCAGTGACGTCACCAAACAGTTGCAACTGGAAAACGTCACCGCGCATAAAGCTGACTACGGTCATCTGCCCGATTTTGCCAAAATCGACTTTGACAATGATGTCGTCTTCACCTGGAACGGCACCACCTCCGGTGTGTGCGTCCCCAATGGTGATTTCATCCCCTCAGACCGCGCCGGTCTAACCATCTGCGACGCTACCTCGGCCGCTTTCGCCATGCACCTGCCCTGGGACAAGCTCGATGTCACCACTTTCAGCTGGCAGAAAGTACTCGGCGGTGAAGCCGCCCACGGCATGCTCGTCCTGTCCCCCCGCGCGGTCAAGCGGCTCGAAACCTACACCCCGCCCTGGCCCCTGCCAAAAATCTTCCGCATGACCAAAACCGGCAAACTGATCGATGGCATCTTCACCGGTGCCACCATCAACACCCCCTCGATGCTTGCGGTCGAGGACTATCTGGCAGCGCTGGCATGGGCAAAAACGCAGGGCGGCCTCAAAGGCCTCATCGCCAAGGCCGACGCCAACCTCGCCGTGCTGACGGCCTTTGTCGACAGCACCGACTGGATCGATTTCCTGCCGGTCGATGCTGCCACAAGGTCAAACACCTCGGTCTGCCTGAAAATCACCGATCCGGCCATCACCGCCCTTGACGACGCAGCCCAAGCGGCCTTCGCCAAAGCCATTGTCAAAAGGCTCGAGGCCGAAGGCGTCGCCTTTGACATCGGCTCTTACCGCGACGCCCCTCCCGGCCTGCGCATCTGGACCGGCGGCACGGTTGAGGCTGATGACCTCAAAGCCCTGACCACCTGGCTCACCTGGGCCTTCGCTGCGGAAAAAGCCGCGCTTTAACCACACACCACCGGCGCTCCCAAACACGCCGATACCCATTTAAAACGGAGTCCTGAAATGGCACCCAAAGTCCTCGTATCCGACAAGCTCAGCGAAACTGCTGTCGAGATCTTCCGCAACCACGGCATCGAGGTGGATTTCCGCCCCGATCTCGGCAAAGACAAGACCGAGCTTCTGAAAGCCATCGGTGACTATGACGGCCTGGCCATCCGCTCGGCTACCAAGGTCACCGAAAAACTGCTGGCCAACGCCCCCAACCTCAAGGTCATCGGTCGCGCCGGGATCGGCGTTGACAATGTCGATCTGCCCGCCGCCAGCAGGCAAGGCGTGATCGTCATGAACACACCTTTCGGCAATTCGATCACCACGGCTGAACACGCCATCACCATGATGATGGCGGTCGCCCGCCAGATCCCTGCCGCAAACGATTCAACGCAGGCCGGAAAATGGGAAAAATCCCGTTTCATGGGCACCGAGGTCACCAACAAGACCCTCGGCCTGATCGGCTGCGGCAATATCGGCTCGATCGTTGCCGACCGCGCCAAAGGGCTGAAAATGAAGGTGCTGGCTTACGATCCGTTCCTCTCCGAAGAACGGGCGGAAAAACTGGGCATCACCAAAGTCGAGCTTGATGAATTGCTGCCCAAGGCCGATTTCATCACGCTCCATGTCCCGTTGACCGACAAGACAAAAATGATCATCAGCGAAGACGCCATTGCCAAAACCAAACCGGGCGTGCGCATCGTCAACTGCGCCCGTGGCGGCTTGGTTGACGAGGCGGCCCTTGCCGCTGCGCTGAAATCCGGCCATGTCGCCGGGGCTGGTTTTGACGTCTTTGAGGTCGAACCCGCCACCGACAGCCCGCTTTTCGGCCTGCCCAATGTGGTGGTCACCCCGCATCTTGGCGCTGCCACCACAGAAGCGCAGGAAAACGTCGCCTTGCAGGTTGCCGAACAGATGTCCGACTATCTGATCAACGGCGCGGTGGCCAACGCCATCAACATGCCCTCGATCACCGCCGAAGAAGCCCCGATTCTCGCGCCTTTCGTCAAGCTGGCAACACATCTCGGATCCTTCGTCGGGCAGATGACCGATGAACCGATCAAGGCCATCAACATCCTTTACGACGGTGAAGTCGCCGAGATGAACACCAACGCCCTCAATTCCGCCTGCGTCGCCGGGCTGATGGCCGCCTCAAACCCCGAGGTCAACATGGTCTCAGCCCCCATCGTGGCCAAGGAACGCGGCATCAAGGTCTCTACCACCACGCAAGGAAAATCCGGTGTCTTTGAAAGCTATATCAAGCTGACGGTGGTCACCGACAAGACCGAACGCTCCATCGCCGGAACTGTGTTTTCCGACAAGAAGCCGCGCTTCATCCAGATCAAGAACATCAATATCGATGCCGAGATTGGCCGCCACATGGTTTACACCACCAACAAGGATGTGCCGGGCATCATTGGTGCACTGGGCTCGACCATGGGCAGCAACGACATCAACATCGCCAACTTTACCCTGGGCCGCACCGGTGTCGGCGGCGATGCAATAGCGCTGCTTTATGTCGATCAGCCAGTGCCGGAAAAGGTGATTACCGAGCTTTGCGATACCGGCAAGTTCAACCAGGTCAAGCCGCTGGTCTTTGACGTCGGTTGAGCATTTCCTGATTTCACTGCCTGCTGTATTACCCGGGCGCTCCGGGTAATACTTTATCACACTGTGCATGGACACGCCCTCAAACCCTTGCCTCGCGCATCGGCGCTGTTAATCTATGGCAATCGTTGATTTCAGAGGTTCCCCATGCGTTTTTCCCTTATCGCCGCCACCTTTCTTCTTTTCGCCCCGGTGCCGTCACTGGCCGCCGAATGCGGTGGCAATTTCAATTCATTTGTCAAAGCCCTGAAGAAAGAGGCGATCAGCATGGGCCATTCCCGCTCATTCGTGAATTCGTTCTTCTCAACAGTCGCGCACGATCCGAAAGTCATCCGCAGGGACCGCGCGCAGGGTGTTTTCAAAATGACATTCACCGATTTCGCCCGCCGCGTGATCAGCAATAACCGCATGGTCCACGGCAAGAAGAATGCCAAGAAATACGCCACGACCTTCAAAATCGCTGAAGCCACTTACGGCGTCGATCCGTCGGTGATCCTCGCATTCTGGGCGTTGGAAACCGACTATGGCGCGGTGCAGGGGGATTTCAATACGCTCAACGCGCTGGTGACGCTTTCGCATGATTGCAGGCGCCCTGAACTTTTTCGCCCGCAAATCTTTTCGGCCCTGCAACTTGCCGCCAATGGCGATTTCGACCCCGCCACCACAACCGGGGCCTGGGCGGGTGAAATCGGCATGGTGCAAATGCTGCCTGATGACATTCTGCATCGCGGCGTCGACGGTGATGGCGATGGCCATGTGACGCTGAAAACCAGTGCGCCGGATGCGATCATGACCGGGGCGCGGATGCTGAAAGATCTCGGCTGGCGGGCGCATGAACCATGGCTGGTCGAGGTTAGCGTGCCAAAAAACCTCAACTGGCGGCAGACCGGGCTTGATCACGAGAAAAAGGTCTCCGACTGGAAAAGACTGGGGGTGAAAGCCAAATCAGGTTCGCTGCCCAAGGGCAGCCTCAAGGCCTCCATTCTGCTGCCACAGGGGCGCAAGGGCCCGGCTTTTCTGGCACTGCCCAACTACCGCGTCTATTTTGAATGGAACAAATCCTTCGTCTATGTCACCACCGCCGCCTATTTCGCCACAAGGCTCTCCGGCGCGCCGGTCTTTACCGAGGGCAATCCTGATCCATCGCTCAGCGATGCTGAGATGAAGTCACTGCAACGCAAACTGAAAGCGCGCGGTCATGACGTCGGTAAGGTCGACGGAATCTTGGGCAAACTCACCCGTGCCGCTGTGCAAAAAGAGCAGATCCGCCTTGGCATGCCCGCCGATGCCTGGCCAACACACGCCCTTTTGGGCAAACTCTGAAACCAACCCCCGCCGCTCCGGCAGCCACCCTGCCGGAGCGCGCGAACCCGGGCCACATCCCGGCCTTCTCTTTTTCAAAAATATCCCCGCCGGAGGCACTCGACAGCAACTGCCATCCCAGCCGCTCAGCCCTTGAAGCGACAAAAGTTAACGGAAAATCGTATGTACGGCATATGTACAGGTTCTGTACGGGTTCTGCACAGCGGCCACCCCGCCATTTGACGTCCGGGTTAACCTTTGGAGATGCTCAGGCCACCATCTTCTCTGCATGGCTGAGATCAACCGAAACCAGCTGACTGACCCCCGGTTCTGCCATGGTGACACCAAACAGCCGGTCCATCCGGCTCATGGTCAAGGCGTGATGCGTGATGATCAGGAACCGGGTCTCGGTCTGCCGTGTCATCTCGTCCAGAAGATCGCAGAACCGCGTGACATTGGCGTCATCCAGCGGCGCATCGACCTCATCAAGCACACAGATCGGCGCCGGGTTGGCCAGGAAGACGGCAAAGATCAGCGCCAGCGCCGTCAGCGTCCGTTCACCCCCTGACAAGAGCGACAGCGTCGACAGTTTCTTGCCCGGCGGCTGGCACATGATCTCAAGCCCAGCTTCAAGCGGATCGTCGCTTTCCACCAGCACCAGCTTGGCTTCACCGCCACCGAACAAGTGCTTGAAAAGTTTCTCGAAATTCCGGTTCACCTCTTCAAACGCCGCCAGAAGACGCTCGCGCCCTTCCTTATTCAGGCTGGCGATTCCGGTTCTGAGCTTGCTGATCGCCGCCACCAGATCGGCCTTTTCGCCGGTCAGGTTTTCAAACTCTTCGCGCACCTCGCGCGCATCCTCTTCAGCCCTGAGGTTGACCGCCCCAAGTGCATCACGCTGGCGGCGCAGCCGGGCGACATCCGCTTCGATTCGGTCAGAGGACGGCATCTTGTCAGGATCGGCACCAAGCGATTGCAGCAACTCGTCGGGATTGACCGCAAGGTCTTCGCGAATTCGCTCCGCAGCGCTTTTCACCTGAGCTTTCGCCGCCTCCGCCATCGCATCGGCCCTGGCGCGCGCCTCGCGCGCGTCAGCGGCAAACCGCTCTGAATCCCGCTCTGCCGTCACAGCCGCCCGCAACGCATTTTCCGCCTCCGCCAAAGCATCCGCAGACTGGCCTTTCCGCCCCTCCGCCGACCGGATCGCATCGCTCAGTTTTTCGCGTTGTGCGGCAATGTCATCCGGGGCTGATCTGGCGGCTGCCAGCTCGGTTTCGCTGGTGGCTTTCCGCGCTTCAAGTTCCTCTGTCCGCTTGATGGCCGTTTCAAATCGAAGACGCCAACCGCTTGTTTCCTTGACGATTTCCTGGCTTCGCCGCAGACGGGCTTCGCCTTCACGACGAAGCTCGTCGGCTTTGGAACGTTTTGCCAGCATTGCCCCCCGCGCTGTCTCGACGGCGGCTTTGATTTCATCAACGGCAGCCCTTGCCGTATCGAGATTCTCCAGTCCCGCGACCGCTTCTTCGGCCTCTTTCATCATGGCGCGATTGGCTGTGAATTCCTCTTCATGCCGGCTGACCGCAAGACGCGCCGATTGCAACCGGCTGCCTGCAATACTGGCATCCGCCTCGGCCCGCGATACAGCCCTTGCCGTGGCGGTAACCTGTTCATCGGCAGCACGCCGGGCATTCCGGCAAGCCTTGTCCTCCTCGGCCAACGCCACAAGTGCGTCGCTCAGTGCCGTATGATTGCGCGACGCCACATCTGCCCGCGTTTCAGCGTCGCCAAGCAAGGCAGTCAGTTCCTCAAGCCGGTTGATTTGCTGAAGTCTGAGAGCTGCAGCGCTGGGCGTGTCTTCCGCAGCGGCGCAATACCCATCCCAGCGCCACAGATCACCGTCGATACTCACTAATCGCTGTCCCGGTAAAAGGTCCGGTTGCAGCCGTGCCCCATCGCTTTGCGAGACGATACCGATCTGCGACATCCGCCGGTCAAGTACACCGGGCACGGAGACATGTTCGGCCAAGGGCTGCGCACCGGTTGGCAGCGGCTGCGGCACCGAATAATCCTGCAGTGCAGCCCAGCCAGACCCACCCTCGCCGCCAAGTGCCGGTGCTTTGAGGTCATCTGCAAGCGCGGCCCCAAGGGCAGACTCATAGCCTCTCACAACCTTGACCTGATCAAGCAATTGCCCGTCTTCGGATTGCTCGCGTCCTACCAGCCGGCTGAGCGCGTTGACTTCGGCCTGTAGGGCCTTCAGTTCCCCTTCGGCTTCTGATTTTTCGGCGCGGGCATCTGCCTCTTCGGCTTGTTTAACACCGCGTGCGGTCTCGGCCGCGACAAGGGATGCTTCGGCGGTTTCAGCCTTGGCAGCGGCGGCAATTTGTGCGGTTTCAGAGGCAGCGTAGCGCGCCTCAGCATCCCTCAGTTCCTGCTCTGCGGCCTCGGCGGCCTCAACCGCACGTGCCGCTTCGGCCTCGTTCTTGGCCAGCGTCGCCTGACCATCGGCCAGCAGTCGATGCGCCGACTGGTGCCGCGCCGAAAGGCGGGCGAAATCTTCGGTCATCTGGCCAAGTCGGGTTTCTTCCTGCTGCAGCGCCAACCCGGCGTTTTGCGCCGCATCCTGTACTTCCTGCAGCTTGTCCTCAAACCCGATCGAGGCTTTGGCAAGAGCCTCGCCTTCCCACTCAAGCTCTTTGATCGTGTCATTGGCATCGCGGCTGAGCCCGCTTTCACGATTGATATCATGGGCCAGTTGCTCAATCCGCGCGCCAAGCGTTTCGATCATGGCGCGGGCGCGGGTTTCCTGATCGTGAAGCGAATCCCTTTCAACCAGCAGACGCTGCAAAACGGCAGCGGCGATTGTGTCTTCTTCGCGCAGGGGCGGCACCTGGGCCTCGTTGTCACCGCGCAACCGCGCTGCAGCCGATGCTTTGGTCTGCGCTTCGGCGGCTTTCACCGTCAGTTCTTTCAGCGCATTTTCTGCAGCCAGCAAATCGTTATTGGCCTCGCGCCAGCGGCGGTAGAGCAGCAAGCCCTCGCCCCGGCGAAGCTCTTGCCCGATCTCTCGATAGCGCGCGGCCTGCCGCGCCTGGCGCGCCAAAGTGTTGAGCTGGCTTTGCAGCTGTTCCAACACATCCTCGACGCGGGTCAGATTGACCTCGGCGGCATTCAGTTTCAGTTCTGCCTCATGCCGCCGCTGGTAAAGCCCGGAGATACCCGCAGCCTCTTCCAGAATACGCCGCCGCGCCTTTGGTTTGGCGTTGATCAGTTCAGAAATCTGGCCCTGCCGGACCAGCGCGGGCGAGTGAGCGCCGGTCGAGCTGTCGGCAAACAGCATCTGTACATCGCGCGCCCGGGCATCCTTGCCATTGGTCTTGAAGGCCGATCCGGCATCGCGGGTGATGCGGCGGATGACTTCCAGATGATCCGAGCCGTTAAATCCCGAAGGTGCGGTGCGGTCAGAATTATCGAGCGTCAGGGCCACTTCCGCAAAGTTGCGCGCCGGTCGCGTGGATGCACCGGCGAAGATCACGTCTTCCATGCCGCCGCCACGCATCGCTGTTGGCCGGTTCTCCCCCATGACCCAGCGGAGCGCCTCCAAGAGGTTCGATTTCCCACAGCCATTGGGCCCGACGATCCCGGTCAGGCCATCGGCGATGATCAGGTCCGTCGGGTCGACGAAACTCTTGAATCCCGTCAGTCTGAGTTTTGTAAACTGCAAATGCCTGCTGTCCGCGGTTGATTCCGTTCTTCGTAACAGAATTTCGCTCCTATGGGGGGTGAGTCAAGTTATATCCCCCCGATATGGCGGCATTTCGCCGTTTATCCACAAGATATTGCGGTTCTTTTACGGATCAGGGCCAGCGTTACGCAAGTCGCAAGGGCTTTCGGTCTTCTGGCCATAGCCTGACTTTCATCTGAGATTTGCCTCAAACCACTCCCGGAATGTCGGAATTATCCTTGACCGGACACCGGATTCTCGGCCAGATGGTGGTTGCAAGGTTCCCCAACAGAGCGCGAAGCGTTCGGGGATGAAATGGGAATGCGGACAGGGCCGACCGATCTCCGGGGCTCAAAGCCGCGACCGCCCCCGCGACTGTATGCGGAGAGCGCCTGTCAAATACGCCACTGGGCAGATGCCCGGGAAGGCCGACAAGGTGCCTCGACCCGCGAGTCAGGAGACCAGCCCGGCAGGAAAAGGACAAAGAAATCCGTCGGGTGTGACGGGAAAGGACTTGAAGAATGACAACAGCAGTAAAAACAGCCACCATCGCCAATACCAATATCGCGACCATCACGTTTGTTGCCCTGATGGGCGCAACCATGGTTTTCTTTTCGGGATTTGCGCAATCGGCAGTTCTGCATGACGCGGCACATGATGTGCGTCACGCCTCCGGCTTTCCCTGCCACTGAACCATGCTTAGAAAACTGGTCGCCAGCGCGTTGTTCGCTGGCGTTGCCGCGGGGCTGATCGCAGTCGCGCTGCAATTCGCATTCGTGCAACCTCTGTTGCTTGAAGCTGAGCGCTATGAAAGTGGCGAAGTTGAACACTTCGCCCGGGTCAGTGAAGGCGAGCATGAGCATGGAACCTCGGCAGATGGGGCTGAGGAGGCACACGATCACAGCACTCATGAACACCCTGCGTCCGAGGCAGGCGGCATTGATTTTACGCGTGATGGTCTGAGCGTTCTGTTCAGCGTGTTTATCTATGTCGGCTACGCTCTGATACTTGTTGCAGGTTTTGCTTTTGCGGAAATGCGCGGCAAACCGATTACCGCCCGCATTGGCCTTTTGTGGGGGCTTGGGGGGTTTGCAGCAATTCAACTGGCACCGGCCTTTGGCTTGCCAATTGAAATGCCGGGTTCAGCCGCTGCGGATGTGACGATCCGTCAGGTCTGGTGGCTGGGCACGGTTGCCTGCACCTCCGCAGCACTTTGGCTGATCGGCTATGGCAAAGGTGCTGCGCAATTTGCACTGGCTGTTTTGCTTTTGTTGCTGCCGCATCTGATCGGTGCCCCGCATCCAGATGAGTTCTGGGGGCCGACACCACCCGAACTTGCCAGCCATTATGCCAGCCGCACCCTTGCCACCTCTTTGGCAGCCTGGGCATTTCTGGGCTTGATCGCCGGGCATTTCTGGGAAAAAGAGGCCGCAGCCTGAAACCTCCGCGGCGCACATCGCGCCGCGGCTCCAACTGACAGGGCCGGATATGGCGACAAAGATTCCTGCAACCGTGGTGACCGGCTTTCTTGGCGCCGGCAAGACCACCCTGATCCGCCATCTGCTGCAAAACGCCAATGGCAAACGCATAGCACTGATCATCAACGAGTTTGGCGATCTGGGGGTGGATGGCGATATTCTGAAAGGCTGCGGGGATGAGACCTGCTCGGAAGACGATATCATGGAGCTGTCAAACGGCTGCATCTGCTGCACCGTCGCCGATGACTTCATTCCGACGATTGAAAAGCTGCTGGGACGGGATCAGAAACCCGATCACATCGTCATTGAAACCAGTGGGCTGGCGTTGCCGCAACCTCTGGTGCGGGCGTTCAACTGGCCTGAGATTTCTACCAAAGTCACTGTCGATGGCGTGGTGACGGTGGTCGATGGCAAAGCCGTGGCCGAAGGACGTTTTGCCCATAGTATCGCAGCGATTGATGCCCAGCGGGCGATGGACGAGAACCTCGATCATGAAACTCCGCTGAGTGAACTGTTTGAGGATCAGGTGGCTTGCGCTGACATGATCGTCGTCAACAAGGCCGATCTGCTGGGCGAGGCCGAGGCCGACGGGCTGGTCAGCAGGCTAAATGCAGAATCCCGCGATGGCGTGCATGTGGTGCGCACGTCGATGGGGGAACTGCCTGTCGAGGTGCTGCTTGGCCAGGGTGCGGGCGCTGAAGACGATCTTGGCGCGCGTCACGAGATTCACCACCATCATCACCATGACGATGAAGGCGACGACGATCACCACGATCACGACCACGATGAGTTTGAAAGCTTCGTCGTCACCCGCCCTGAAATCAGCGACCCCAAAGCCTTTGCCGAACAGGTCGCCGATGTCATCCGCCAGCATGATATCCTGCGACTCAAAGGCTTTGCAGCCGTGTCCGGCAAACCTCTGCGGCTAACTCTGCAGGCCGTCGGGCCGCGCATCGACAGTTACTTTGACCGCCCGTTCGGCGGTGGGGAACCGCGCGAGACAAAGCTGGTGGTCATCGGGCAGGCCGGGCTTGACCGCGCGACTATAGAAGAGGCGCTCAGCCAATGAGCAAACCCCAGGTCGATATCAGCCCCGGCAATCCGCGTGATTCCGACATGATCGCGCTGCTCACGGCCAGTCACGAGCTGATGCAGGCGATGTTCCCCGAAGAAAGCAATCATTACCTGTCGGTTGACGAATTGTGCCAACCAGGCATTCGGTTTTTCAGGGCCGATCTCAATGGACAAGCAGCAGGCTGCGCGGCCCTTTTTCTGAAAGACGGCTATGGCGAGGTCAAATCGATGTTTGTCGATCCCGCCAGACGCGGGGCCAAAATCGGTGCGCGCCTTCTTGACCGGATCGAAGCCGAAGCCAGGGCCGAAAACCTGCCCTGCCTGCGGCTTGAAACCGGCGACAAGCTGACGGCCTCGCACAAGCTATATGCTGCTCATGGATTTGAACTGCGCGGCCCCTTTGGCGATTATCAGGATGACCCGCTCAGCCTGTTCATGGAAAAGACTATCTAGGGCACCCATGCTTCTTCTATTCTCAAATATCCCCGCCAGAGGCTCCCGACCCTCAACCGGGCGCTTTGGCTGATGCACCTGCTCGCCGCGCAACCCGGCACTATTGATGATGGTGCGGAACCGGTCGATCTGGGGCAGACGCCTGCCGATATTGTTTTCATCTCGGCGGCGGACACTGAACTTGCCGGGCTTTCCGAAGAACGGGCCGAACTTGTCGATTTCCCCATCTCGCTGCGGCTGGCAAATCTTTCCCATCTCAGGCACCCGATGTCGGTTGACCTGCATATCGAAACCTGTGCCGCCAAATCCCGGCTGGTGATCGCGCGTGTGCTTGGTGGGGCCGGTTATTGGAAATACGGGCTCGAGCAATACGCCATCGAACTGGCGCAGGCTGGTGTCCCTTTTGCTGCCCTGCCGGGGGACGACAAACCGGATGAGGAGCTTTTTCGCCTGTCGACAGTACCGCGCGAGGACTGGGAGAGCCTTTGGTCCTATCTTGTCGAAGGCGGGGCGGAAAACTCTGCCAGTTTTCTGCGGCTTGCGCAGTCAATGCTTGAAGGTTCCGAGCGCCCGCCTCCTGCCAAGCCACTCTTGCGCGCTGGCGTTTACTGGCCCGGAGCAGGAGTTTCCGATATAGAAGCCATTCGCAGCAACTGGACGGAAAGCGCCCCCGTCGTCCCGATCATTTTTTACCGGGCGCTGGTGCAGGGTGCGGGGCTCAACCCTATCAACCGGCTTGTCAGGGCTTTGCTCAGGCGCGGCCTCAACCCGCTGCCGGTATTTGTCGCCTCGCTGAAAGATCCGGTGTCGGTTGCAACGCTGGAAAGTCTTTTCACCGCAGCGCCGCCATCGGTCATTCTCAACTGCACCAGCTTTGCGGTCGGCTCACCCCATCAGGGCGGGCAAAATGACGGCCCGAATAACCCGCTTGAAATGCCCGCGGCACTAGCAGCGCCGGTTTTCCAGCTGGTGCTTTCAGGTTCATCGGAAAAGGCCTGGGAGGAAGGGCTCGCCGGACTTTCTGCCCGCGACATCGCGATGAATGTCGCCCTGCCCGAAGTTGATGGCCGTATTCTCGCCACCACGCTGTCATTCAAAGGCGAGGCGTTTTTTGACGAGGCGACCGAATGCCCGATCGTCGCCTATCGCGCCCGAGGGGATCGGGTGGATTTTGCTGCTGATCTGGCCGCCAACTGGGCAAAGCTGCGCAAGAGCCCGGCGAAAGACCGCCGGGTCAGCCTGATCATGGCAAACTATCCAAACAGGGACGGGCGGCTGGCCAATGGCGTTGGCCTTGATACCCCGGCAGCAGCGGTGCACGTGCTGTCGCTTCTGCGCGGGGCAGGCTATCACGTCGTGAATGCGCCCGAAGACAGCGATGCGCTGATGCAAATGATCCTCAGCGGACCGACTAATCAGCTAACTGGCAGGCAGGCGCGGCAAGCTGGTGTGACGCTGTCTTACGCGGATTATCAGATCGATTACGGGCAATTGCCCCATGATCTGCGGCTGAGGATCGAAGAGCGCTGGGGGGCGCCAGAGGCGGACCCGTTCTTTGTTCCCGGCGAGGTCGATTGCGGGCATTTCGCCCTTTCGGTCCTGCAATTTGGCAATGTCACCGTCGGTATCCAACCCGCGCGTGGCTATAATATCGACCCACAGGAAACCTATCATTCGCCCGATCTGGTGCCGCCGCATAACTATCTGGCCTTCTATTTCTGGCAGCGCCATCAGTTCCGCGCCCATGCGCTGGTGCATCTGGGCAAGCACGGCAATCTGGAATGGCTGCCGGGGAAATCCGTTGCGCTCTCCAATACCTGCTTTCCGGAAGCGATCCTTGGCCCGACTCCGCATATCTATCCGTTCATCGTCAACGATCCCGGCGAAGGGACGCAGGCCAAACGGCGCGCGCAGGCGGTGATCATCGATCATCTGACCCCGCCTCTGACGCGGGCCGAAAGCTATGGCCCGTTGCGTGATCTCGAGGTGCTGGTCGATGAATACTACGACGCGCAAGGCGTCGACCCGCGTCGCCTGACACATTTGCGCCGCGAAATCCTGTCACTGACTTCGGCTACCGGCATCGCTGAAGATGTGGGCATGGCAGGCGATGACGAGGCCGCTGATCTATCAAAACTCGACGCCTATCTCTGCGAATTGAAAGAAGCACAAATCCGGGATGGGTTGCATATCTTCGGCCAATCGCCCGAGGGGCGGCTGGAACGTGATCTGGTGCAGGCTTTGACGCGTATTCCACGTGGCGACGGCAAAGGCGGGGATGCTTCGATTTTGCGGGCATTGGCAACTGATCTGGGATTGGATTTCGATCCGCTGGATTGTGATATGAGCGGTAAGTGGCAGGGGGCGAAACCGCAAGCGTTGATCGAGGTCAGCAACGATAGCTGGCGCTCGTACGGCGACACGGTGGAGCGGCTTGAACTGCTGGCAGCAACGCTGATTGACGGCGCAGTCCCCGGCGACTGGCCGAAGACGCTTGAGGTTCTTGCGACGATCAACGGCCATGTCCGCCCGACTGTTCGGGCCTGCGGTCCTGATGAAGGCAAAGGTTTGTTGACTGCACTATCCGGGCGCTTCGTTGCCCCCGCCCCATCCGGCGCACCGACGCGGGGACGGTTGGATGTTCTGCCGACCGGGCGCAATTTTTTCTCTGTCGACAGCCGCGCAATTCCCACCCCGACCGCTTGGGCGCTTGGCTGGAAATCGGCCAACCTGTTGATCGAGAAGCATCTGCAAAGCGAAGGCGACTGGCCACGTGCCATGCTGCTGACGGCTTGGGGAACGGCAAATATGCGCACAGGAGGGGATGATATTGCGCAGGCGCTGGCCCTGATGGGGGTCAAGCCGCAATGGGATTCAGCAAATCGCAGGGTCACCGGATTTGAGATCTTGCCGCTGTCCATTCTCGACCGCCCGCGGGTTGATGTGACACTCAGGGTTTCGGGCTTTTTCCGCGATGCTTTTCCTCAACAGATCGACCTCATCGACAGCGCCGCCCGTGCCGTCATGGCGCTGGATGAACCGGCTGATATGAACCCGGCTGCGGCGCGGTTCACCGAGGAGGGCAGTGAGGAAGCCGCTTATCGTGTTTTCGGCTCCAAACCCGGGGCCTACGGGGCCGGATTGCAGGCGATGATTGATGAGCGCCTCTGGGCCAGCAAGGCTGACTTGGCCGAGGCCTATCTTGAATGGGGCGGATATGCCTATGGTGGCAAGGCCGAAGGCAAGCGCGCCCGCAAAGGGCTGGAAACGCGCCTTTCAGAAGTCGAAGCGGTGGTTCAGAACCAGGACAACCGCGAGCATGATATCCTGGACAGCGACGATTACTACCAGTTCGAAGGTGGGGCAGCGGCGACCGTATCAGCGCTGCAGGGCCGCGACCGCCCGATTTATCACAACGACCATTCGCGCCCGGAACGCCCGCTTATCCGCACACTGGACGACGAAATCGGGCGCGTTGTACGCTCGCGCGTGGTCAATCCAAAATGGATCGAGGGTATCAAACGGCACGGCTACAAGGGCGCTTTTGAAATCGCTGCGACGGTGGACTACCTGTTCGCCTTCGCTGCCACGACCGGGGCGGTCAAAAACCACCATTTCGATCTGGTTCACACAGCGTTTCTGGAAGACGACGACACCCGCGAGTTCATCGATCGACATAATGCGCCGGCTTTGAAAGAAATCGCCGAGCGCCTGCAGGAAGCCATTGACCGGGGTTTGTGGATGCCCAGATCAAACTCTGCGGCGCAAAATATCGCCAGGTTACTGTCGGTCTGAACCAAATCTGGTGGTTGCACTCAATCACGGAAGAAACGGAGGATTTTTCCGCTCTCAACCGCGGAATTGCGACATTTTGTCAATTATTACAATAATTTCAAAAAATTGATTTATGTCAAGCCACACCCTCAGGAATTGCGGTATATATACTTCAACGCCACACGGCAACGAATTTCATTCCGGCGCAGGCGTGCTGGGTATTAATGTACGATCTTCCCTGAGGAGCGAATGCCCTCCAAACTGGCAGGGCCTCAGCGGTCCTGCCTTTTTCTTTTTTACGCACCGGTCTGACTTGAAACAAATCCCGGTTCCTTCCATGTTGTTGGAAACAGGATAGGGCCTTCGTCATGTCGCAAAAGAAAACCGGCCACTGCCTGTGCGGGGCCACATCGTTTGAATATACGGGTGCTGAAAACTGGATGGGCCACTGTCATTGCGAAAGCTGCAGGCGCGCGACATCATCGCCTTTCACCAGTTTCCTTGGCGTGCCCAACAGGAACTGGCGCTGGACCGGGGATCAACCGGCGCGATATCTCTCATCCAAAGGGGTGACACGTTCGTTCTGTAAATCCTGCGGCTCGCCGATGGCCTATCAGACCACCAGCCTGCCAGATGAAACGCATTTTTATGCAGCTAGCCTGGATGATCAGTCCAGTTTCAAGCCTACGGCGCATTTCTTTTCCAAAGAAGCGGTGGAATGGGTCTCGCTGGGTGACAATTTAAAACGGAATTGAGTAAAATCCATTGGCGCCATACTTTTTTGAAAAGCGCGTTCAAATTCAACGACTGCTCCAGTTACCACCGATCGTGCTATAGGACAGCTCTTTTATCCTGAGCCTCAGCAGAAGGCCGTCCCGATATGCTCTGAACGGCGGATCTCCTATCGCGAAAAGTGGCGCATCCTGTCCCGACTGGGATCGGATTAGCGCGTTGATCGCGTCTGTTCCCCGTCTTATCCTGTCTTCAAAGACGCGCTGCATAATTGGGTCGATCTCTTCCAGGGAAATTCGATTGATCTCGCGCGTGACTGCCAAAGAAGCTCCAGCGTAGGCAGTTGAAGCATTGTTCAATCCAGAAACGGCAATATCAATGTCTTCCCGGTCTGTCAGGGTGGCGATAAACTCCAGAATATCCTGCCGGGTAGCTTGGGCATCCGCTTCAATATCTCCCCTGATCTCAAGCAAATCGCGAATTCTGTCAAAGCCCTCAAAAACACCCTGGAGATCGCGTCGGTTTTCATTACTCATTTGGCCGGCTTCCAGCGCCAGTTCGACCTGTTTCAGTGTCATTTCCTGGGCCAGCCGGTTGTACTCGGCGTGCCATTCCTCATTATCCGACCGGGCCTGCAGGTGCGCGGCCATCAGGGATCTGAGGCGACGAAGATCTATTTCGATCCGGCCTTGAGGGCGTAACGCTGCGTTGGGTGTTTCCGATATGCCAAAGTCTACCAAATCGTCCGGAACATCGAAATCTGGGGGTGTCGATCCTGAGTTCGACTCTGATTTCAGCGGAATTTCCTTTGTGACTGAAAGCCCAGCGCGCATGGCTTCGATCCGACGGTTAAGTTCTTCGCTCATCAGGCGCAGGCGATCGTGGCGTCTGTGATTGCTGGGTTTTTCGCTCCAGTTTTCCAGAATCAATTCGCGCACCCGACTTTGAAGTCCTTGCAGTGCCCGAAGGTTTCCAGCCGTGTGTTCAAGTTCAGGCCCGGATACGTCCCCAGTGCCCAGCAATGTTTCATAATCGTCAAACGCGGATTGATATTTCTCGGGTACGCCAAGCTTGCTTTGTGCGGTGGACATATTTGGTATCGCTACCGCTATCAAACTAAGAATAAGAACTGGAATGCCGAAACGTGCAAAGCGCATAGTAATAGATCCTTCTCGCCTTCATCTTGCAGTCAGGAATTAAAACCACGAGGAACTCTAACATGCTTTTGCCATTTTAGAGAACGATATCCCGCCAGGGGCATACTAAGCGCCGTGCTAAGAAACTATAACTATTGAAGTCCGGCAAATTTTGGTGACAGACTAATTGTACTCCGCCACCAAAGCGAAAATTTACTGAGCTGCTAAAATGACCCATGATACCGACCGCCACGCCACCAAGATGGCCAAGAAAAAGGCCGCCCGTGACAAGATCATGGCGACAAAAACCGATGAGAAGGGGCTGATCATCATCCATACCGGCAAAGGGAAAGGCAAATCCTCTGCTGCTTTCGGTATGATCTTCCGCTGTATTGCCCATGACATGAAATGCGCCGTGGTTCAGTTCATCAAAGGTGGAATGTCGACCGGTGAGCGCGATCTGATCCTGTCGAGATTTACCGATACCTGCAGTTTTCACACCATGGGCGAAGGGTTTACCTGGGAAACGCAGGACCGCACCCGGGATACGGAAATGGCGCAGGCCGCCTGGGGGAAAGCCAAGGAACTGATCCGTGATCCGGCCAACAAGATGGTGTTGCTTGACGAGATCAATATTGCCATCCGCTATGATTATATCGACGTGGGCGAGGTCGTTTCCTTTCTGACGGAGGAAAAGCCTCAAATGACCCATGTGGTTCTGACCGGACGAAATGCCAAGGAGGAACTGATCGATATTGCCGATCTGGTGACTGAGATGGAGCTTGTGAAGCACCCGTTCCGATCTGGCATCAAGGCGCAGATCGGGGTGGAGTTTTAACGGTATTCGGCAATCTCGATCAGGTTACCGTCAGGATCGCGCAGATAAATCGAGTTTATCATCCCCCGTGCCCCGGTTCGTTCAACCGGGCCTGCCAGTACTTTCACACCAAGCTTTTCAAGATGTGCAAGCCAGTCGGTCAGCGATCCCGCGGCGATGAAACATAAATCGGCTGATCCCGGAGTAGCCGTTGCCGCATTCGGTGCGAACTCGGCCCCGGCTGGGTGGAGGTTGATTTTCTGGCTGCCAAACTTCAGGGCAACGCGCTCTGATCCGTCGGCCGGATAGAACGTCTCGGCTGTCATGCCGAGAATGCCCATATAGAACCCAATGGTTCTCTCGATATCGCGGACTGTCAGAACCAGATGATCGAGTGCGGCAATACGGGGGCGGGTTTCGCTCTTGTTCTTGTGTGTGTTCATGGGCAATTCTTACACGCATGAATACTGCAATTGGAAGAACCCGCATCCAGTCCGACCTGCTTGATACCGACAGGGCAAGAGCGATGCACGCGACACTCGATTTGCCGGGCCCGCTGCCCGAAGCGGGTGCGCAACTGCCGCCGTTCTGGCACTACATCTATTTCTGGGATGCCCAGCCGCCGGCTGCCCTAGGGCGTGACGGGCATCCAAAAACCGGGGGGTTTATTCCGGATACCGGATTGCCGCGACGCATGTGGGCCGGTGGTTCGCTTGGTTTCCACCACCCTGTTCTGATCGGGCAACCTGCTGAGAAACGAACCACGATCAGCGATGTGAAGCAGAAATCCGGGCGCACCGGGCCGCTGGCGCTGGTCACTCTCAGCCATGAGTTCGTGCAGGAAGGCCGGATTTGCATAACCGAGCAACAAAACCTGATCTATCGCGAGGATCCCGGCCCAGATATGCCTAAGCCTGAGGTGAAACCGGCCCCGACAGACGAAAGCCAAAGGGACATATCGGCGTTCACGCCGACGCTTCTCTTTCGTTATTCGGCGCTGACTTTCAACGGTCACCGAATCCACTATGACCGTGACTATTGCCGCGAGGTCGAAGGTTATCCGGGGCTGGTGGTGCACGGGCCGCTGCTGGCGCAATTGCTGATCAATCAGGCGGAGAGGTTGCTCGGCCCGCTCGCCGCGTTCTCTTTTCGCGCTACCGCCCCGTTATTTGATTTTGAAACTGCGGATATCTGCGCCAAACCAGAGGGGGCCGGGCTGTCGCTTTGGGTGCGCGGGCCGAATGGCCGACTGTGTATGACGGCAGAGGCGAGCGGGAAGAAGTGATTTTGAGATTTGGTATTACGTACGTTGGGTCAGGTAATCCCTGACTAGGCTTCAGCCGTAATTCGCCTCGACCGAAAAACCATCGGGAATATAGGCGACGCCATCCAGCATCAGATCAGCCATCACCTCGCCAATCCTGGCCGCCATGCCAAACCCGATTCGGAACCCGCCATTGGCGATGAACACGTTTTCGCGTGCCGGGTGACGCCCCAATATCGGGGCACGTTTCCGCCCTCTGGGACGCACACCTGCCCAGCGCCGCAGTGTTTTTGCAGTTGCAAGCGGTGGGAAAATCTCTGATGCCCGGGCAAGCATTTGATCAAGCTGTTCATCGACCTGACCACCCTCACTCCAGGTGATCTCAGTGGTGGACCCGACGGCCAGCGTTCCGTCGGCATGGGGGACAAAATACATCCCCTCGGCAAAAACCTGCGGCTGATCGCCGACATTGCAGTCAAACAAAGCCCCCTGCCCCTTGACCCCTTTGCCAATCGGGCGGCCCAGTTCATCTGATAGGTCCAACAGGCCTTCATACCCTGTAGCCAGCACCGTGATGTCGGCACCTTTGCCAGTGATTGTTCCGGTTTCAATCGTGCCGCCCAGTGCCTGAAATGCCGTTGCTATGCTCTTGCTGGCAGCACGAGGGGACATTCGCGCCGTCAAGGTGTCGTGAATTAGGTGCCCGGTTGGGCTGGCCGGTTCCCAGCCGGGATAGCTGCCAGATTTGATCACCCTCCATTCGGCCTTGCCGCGCCAGAACCTGGCTGCCGTTGCCTCGCGTTCGAAGGCAAGATCGAGCACGCGCTGATCTTCGGCAACCGTCAGACGCCCGGTGCGCCCGTAACCCGATGACAGCCCGCTGAGCGCGTCAATCTCTGCCCAGTACGACTCTGAGGCAATCAGGCTTTCAAACTGAAACTGCTTTTTGTCATTCCAGTTATCCGGTGTGTGCGGGGCCATTGCCCCGACCACCCCGGCACTGGACCCCTGGCCAAGTTCGCGTTTTTCGAGCACGCGCACTTTTGCCCCGCGCTTTGCACAGGAATAAGCGATAGTCAGCCCGAAAATGCCAGCGCCGAACACCTCGATTTCAACCATTGCCAATCGCCCCGCTCTGACCCATTCTCGCCGTCTTGTTATGGGATCAGGGTTTAAGGCATATGGTGACTGACAACCAGCGTCTAACCGCCAATGTTGACTGGAGTGATCAGGGGTTGCCGGTATCGACACGGTTTGACGATCCCTATTTCTCGCTAGAGAACGGGCTTGCGGAATCGAGCCATGTTTTCCTTGCCGGGAATGGATTGCCTGATCGTTTCAAACCGGGGTTTCACATTGGCGAGCTTGGCTTTGGCACAGGACTCAATATGTGCGCCGCCTGGCTGGCGTGGCGGCAATCCGGGCAGACAACTCCCTTGCGGTACACCAGCTTTGAGGCTTATCCGATGAGGGGAGAGGATATCAGAAAGGCGCTTGCGAGTTTCACCGAAATCACTCGGGAAGTCGCGAATTTTCTTGAGGTCTGGGCTGAGGGCAAGACCCGTTTCAACCTTGATCTGCTTGAAGCTGAGGTCGTTATCGGCGATGCGCGCAAAATGGTTTCTGAATTCCCGAGCAAAATGGACGCCTGGTTTCTCGACGGATTTGCACCCGCAAAAAACCCGGAGCTCTGGCAACCAGCCTTGATGGCTGACATTGCAGCGCACACCAATCCGGATGGCACTTTCGCCACCTACAGCGCTGCCGGATTTGTTCGCCGAACCATGGCCGATGTCGGTTTCACGACAGACCGCCTGCCCGGTTTTGGGCGAAAGCGGCATATGAGTATCGGTCGATTGTCAGGGCAAGCATGAACCAAAACAACACCCGCCTTGGCATCTCGCTGATGATCGCCGCGACTTTCGTCTTTGCCATGCAGGACGGCATTTCGCGGCATCTGGCGGCGTCTTACAATGTGATGATGGTTGTAATGATACGCTACTGGTTCTTCGCGGCCTTTGTCATTCTGCTGGCCACGCGGCAGAAGGGCGGGCTGAAAGCCACGGCCTTTACGACCCAGCCGATCCTGCAAATTCTGCGCGGCCTGCTTCTGGCGGGTGAGATTTGCATTGCCGTTCTGGCCTTCGTTTTCCTTGGGTTGGTTGAAACGCACGCGATTTTCGCCTCCTACCCGTTGATGGTTGCCGCCCTTGCAGGCCCCTTACTGGGCGAGACTGTCGGCTGGCGACGCTGGGCGGCCATCGGAGTGGGATTCTTCGGAATGTTGATCATCCTGCGCCCCGGGTTTTCGGTGTTTTCCCCGGCGTCGCTCTTTGCCGTCGCCTCGGCCCTGATGTTTGCAGTTTATGGCTTGCTAACCCGATTTGCCGCACGAAAAGACAGTGCCATGACCAGCTTTTTCTGGACCGGGATAACCGGAGTTGTGATGATGACGGGGATCGGTATCTGGTTCTGGGAACCGATGTCCGGGCCCGATGTGATCTGGATGCTGATCCTCTCTGCGACCGGTATTCTGGGGCACTTCCTGCTGATCAAATGCCTTGAAGTTGCTGAGGCAAGCTCGGTCCAGCCATTTGCCTATTTCCAGCTGGTTTTTGTCAGTTTCATCGGTGTTTTGATGTTTGGTGAAACGATCCGCTGGAATGTCGCCACAGGTGCGGGCATCATTGTTGCCGCGGGTCTGTTCACACTCTGGCGGGAACGGGTGCGCGGGCGCTAGGGTTTTTGGCTGAATAAACACCTCTGCGGCTGCCTACCGGTCAGACCGGTCAAAGAGACTGCCCGTTGAGAACGACCGGATCAAAATTCGTGGTCTTCTGATGCGTGTGCCTCTGAGCATCCGGTTTCGCAAGGATAATCTCAGCGGCTTTCTGGCCGATTTCATATCTGAACGAATTGGTTGTTGCCAGGTGGACGGGAAGGCCGTTCAGGGTGTCCAGATTGTTAAATCCAGCCAGCGCCAGATCTCTGGGAACCGACAATCCCTCTGAAATGCACAGCATCAGGCCACCAATCGACATCACGTCGCTGGAATAATAAATGCATTCAGTGTCTGGTGCGCGTTTCAGAACCGCGGCCGTCAGCTCACGCCCTTTGGCGATGGAGCTTGACCCTTCATAAAGCTCCCGGGCTCGCAGCTTGACGTGGTGTTGTGCAAGGGCAGCTTCAAATCCCTTCAACCTTTTCCGGGCGCGAAAATCACAGGGCATCTTGGTGCCGATGAACCCGATATTGCGATACCCTTTTGCCAGAATTGCCTCGGCCATCAATCGCCCGGCGGCAAGATGCGAGATCCCGACACAGTAATCTATGGGATCGCCATCGACATCCATGACCTCGACAATCGGAATGTCAGCTGCCTTAAGCATCCTGCGCGCAGCTTCAGAATGCTCCAACCCGGCCACGATCAGCCCCCTTGGCCGCCAGGACAGCATCTCGCGGATAACCTTTTCTTCTTCTTCAAGGTCATAGCCTGATACGCCGATGACAGGTTGCAGATCGCTGTCGGCAAGGACAGACGAGATGCCGGACAGCACCTCAGGGAAGACAAAACTGCTGAGCGAGGGCACGACAACCCCGACCAGATTGACCGATCTTGAGGCCAGCGCCCCGGCAATCCGGTTTGGCACATAGCCAAGCTCCGCTGCTGCACGTGTGATCTTTGCGCGCGTCGTGTCTGATACATCGGCTACATTGCGCAGGGCACGCGAGGCGGTCATTTCGCTGACGCCTGCAGCGAGTGCCACGTCTTTCAGTGTCGGTTTGTCGCTCATAAACATCCTGTGAACTGGTTGCGCTAACACTACCCCTGCCGGAAACCTCTCTACAAGGGGATTGATTTTTCTGTGGAGATGTGATAGTTAGCGCTAACGGTACCGCTAACACCACCACTGATTCCGGAGGAGAACATGACCACGAAAATCGCAATCAACGGATTTGGCAGGATCGGGCGAGGAGTGCTGCGCTGTCTTTTAGAGAACAATGTGACGGATCTGGAGGTTGTGGCGATCAACGATCTTGCGTCACCCAAATCGCTGGCGCATCTGCTGAAATACGATTCCATCCATGGCCGGTTAAGAGAACCTGTCTCCCTTGACGGTGATATTCTGCGGGTTGCCGATCACGCAATTCGCCTGACCTCCGTGCGCGAACCGGAAGATCTGCCCTGGCAGGATGTCGATGTGGCTTTTGAGTGTACGGGATTTTTCACCAGCCGCGCCAAGGCCGCAAAGCATCTGGAAAACGGTTCCAAAAGAGTTTTGATCTCAGCCCCGGGTTCGGATGTCGATCGCACGGTTGTCTACGGGGTCAACCACGGCAACCTCACCCGCGAAGACTTGATCGTCTCCAATGCCTCCTGCACGACAAACTGCCTGGCCCCGCTTGCAATGGTTCTGGATCAGGAGTTCGGTATCGAGACCGGTTATATGACGACCATCCACTCCTTTACAGGCGATCAGCCGTCCCACGATAGTGATCATCGCGATCCCTACCGGGCGCGGGCGGCCTCGCTGTCGATGGTGCCAACATCGACCGGCGCGGCCAAAGCAATTGCCGAGGTGCTGCCACAGTTGAAAGGTCGCCTTGAAGGTTCCGCCATCCGGGTGCCGACGCCGAATGTCTCGCTCGTCGACCTCAGCTTCATGCCCAAAAGCGCCGCCACCAAAGAGGCGATCAACGCGGTGGTGCGTGAGGCAAGTGAGGGCATATTGCACGGAGTGTTGTCTTATGAGGCAGATCAGATGGTATCGGTCGATTTCAACCACGATCCGCATTCTTCTTGCTTTGCCCCCGAACAGACCAGCGTGACTGAAGGCGGGCTGGTTCGGGTCGTCAGTTGGTATGACAATGAATGGGGGTTTGCCAATCGCATGATCGATACCGGGCGCACATTGGCGGCCCTTGGGGAACCAAGGCTGAAATACGTCGATCCCCGCCGAAGGTTTGTTCATGCTGCAGAATAAGGCTGATGAATTCATGACATCGCGTGTCATTCCTGTTTCCGCGTTTGACCTGGTGATCTTCGGGGCGACGGGTGATCTGGCACGCCGGAAGATACTGCCAGGGCTGTTCCATCGGTTCTCGGTCGGTCAGATGCCGGAAGGGGCGCGGATCATCGGATCAGCCCGCAGTGATTTGAGCCAGGGTGAGTTCCGGCAACAAGTGGGCGATGCGCTGGCTGAGTTTGTGCCCGGTATTGCCGACAGGTCAGATCAGGTACAGGAATTTCTGGATCGGCTTGATTACATTTGCGTTGATGCCAGCGGAGAGACGGGCTGGGAGGCGCTGGCCGCAACCCTAAGACCGGATGTTGTGCGGGCGTTTTATCTTTCCGTTGCGCCCTCGCTCTTTGGCCCGATATCCAGACGACTGCGCAAATACGGAATTGCAACGGAAGACAGCCGAATTGTGGTGGAAAAACCCTTTGGCCATGATCTTGAAACCGCTGCGGAACTGAACGCGGAACTTCGGGAATGTTTTGAAGAACATCAGATTTACCGGATTGACCATTACCTTGGCAAGGAAACCGTGCAGAACCTGATGGCGCTGAGATTTGCCAATGCGTTGTTTGAACCCTTGTGGAATTCGCAGCATATCGACCACGTGCAAATCACTGTTGCCGAGGATCTGGGGGTCGAAGGCCGGGGTGAGTATTACGATCAGTCAGGCGCCATGCGGGATATGGTGCAGAACCACCTGATGCAGCTTTTGTGCCTGACGGCGATGGAACCCCCCTCGCGGTTTGAACCAAATGCCGTCCGCGATGAGAAACTGAAGGTGATCCGTGCCCTTGATCCGGTTGAAACGGATGATCTGGTGCGCGGGCAATACCGGGCCAGCGGTGATCAGGGCAGTTATGTGGATCACGCCGGAAATCCGGGTAGCCGCACCGAAAGCTTTGTCGCGATGAAAGCGCATGTCTCAAACTGGCGTTGGGCCGGAACACCTTTTTACCTGCGCACCGGCAAGCGCCTGCGCGAACGGATGAGCGAGATTGCCGTCATCTTCCGCGACCCGCCCCATTCGATCTTCCCGAAAATGGAGGCCCGGCGCGGCAACGCCCTGATCATCAGGCTGCAACCGGATGAGGGGATCACGCTGAGGATGACAATCAAGGATCCGGGCCCCGGGGGCATGCGCCTGACCGAGGTGCCACTTGACATGAGTTTCGCCGAGGCATTGGGTGAAAGCGCGCAAAGCCCCGATGCTTATGAACGCCTGATCATGGATGTCATTCGCGGCGATCAGACCCTTTTCATGCGGGGCGACGAGGTCGAGGCCGCCTGGGAATGGGCAGACCCAATCATAGCGGGCTGGGAAGATGGGCGGCAGAAGCCCTCGCGTTATGATGCGGGCAGTTCAGGGCCGGAGGATGCGCTAATGCTGATGCATCGCGACGGGCGGCGCTGGCGGGAGATTGGGAACTGATGGCGATCTGGGCGGAATACAACACTGCGGAAATGCAGGCCGAGGCTGTGGCGGCGATTGTCGCCGGGCAAATGGCCCATGCGCTTGCCGCGCGGGGCAAGGCTACGCTTGCAGTGCCGGGCGGGACCACGCCAGGGGCGTTTCTGGCAGCACTATCAGGGGCGGATATCGACTGGGCCAATGTGAATGTGTTGCTGACGGATGAACGGTTTGTGCCGGAAGGATCTGATCGCTCCAACACACGCCTCTTGCGCGCCACTTTGCTGCAAGGGCCAGCTGCCTCGGCCAATCTGGTGCCGCTTCATCAGGAAGCGGAGCGGCCTGAAGAGGTGCTTGGTAAACTGAGCGAGGGTATCCGGAAAGTACTGCCGCTGGATGTCTGCGTGCTTGGCATGGGAGCGGACATGCATATTGCAAGCCTGTTTCCAGGTGCGGATCGCCTGGCAGAGGCCCTGAACCCAGATTGTCCCGACATTCTGTTGCCGATGTGTGCCCCCGGCGCGCCGGAGCCGCGTTTGACCCTGACGGCACCGGTGCTCAGTTCGGCGCGACACATTCATCTGCTGATCAAGGGGGCAGACAAGCTCCGGGCGCTTAAGATCGCGGAACATCCCGGCCCTGCCTTAGAAGCGCCTGTGCGGATCATCTTGACGGCACCGGCAGAGGTGACCGTACACTATTGCGAAACACCGGGGATCTCATGACACTCAACAATACCATCAACCAGGTCACCGACCGGATTATCGCCCGCAGCAAACCGACGCGCGATGAATACCTTGGCCGGATGCGCGCAGCTTCCGGCAAAGGCCCGGCGCGGGCGCATCTCAGTTGCTCGGGGCAGGCACATGCCTATGCCGGGGCGGGTCTGGATCAGCAAGCGCTGGCTACCCAATTGGCGGGGAATCTTGGCATCATCACCACCTATAACGACATGCTGTCAGCGCATCAGCCATTCGCGCGCTATCCCGACCTGATCAAGAAGGCAGCGCGCGAGGCTGGCGGTACTGCTCAGGTGGCCGGTGGCGTGCCTGCGATGTGCGATGGGGTCACCCAAGGTGAAGCGGGGATGGAGCTGAGCCTGTTTTCCCGCGATCTGATCGCCATGGCGGCAGGGATTGCGCTCAGCCACAACACATTTGATGCCACGGTTTACCTCGGTGTTTGTGACAAGATCGTACCGGGGCTGGTTATCGCGGCTCAGACATTCGGCCACCTGCCGGCGGTGTTTCTGCCGGCCGGGCCGATGACTTCCGGCCTGCCCAATGAAGAAAAATCCAAAGTCAGGCAAGCCTTCGCCGCCGGGGAGGCCAGTCGCGAAGAACTGATGGCGGCGGAAATGGCCGCCTATCACGGCCCCGGCACCTGCACGTTTTATGGCACCGCCAACACCAACCAGATGCTGATGGAACTGATGGGCCTGCACCTGCCCGGCGCAAGTTTCGTCAATCCCGACACCGACTTGCGCGATGCGCTGACGGCGGAAGGCACACGCCGGGCGCTTTCGCTGAGCGCCCTTGGCGACAGCTACACCCCTGTCTGCGATATCCTTGACGAAAAGGCGTTCGTCAACGGAATCGTCGGGCTTAACGCAACGGGTGGTTCGACCAACCTTCTGATCCACCTGATTGCCATGGCGCGCGCTGGTGGCATCCAGCTTGACTGGCAGGATTTTTCCGACATTTCCGCTGTTACCCCGCTGTTGGCGCGGGTCTATCCCAACGGGCTGGCTGATGTGAACGCCTTTCACGCAGCAGGGGGGCTTGGCTGCTTGATCGGTGAATTGCTTGGTGCGGGGCTGCTGCATGAAGATGTAAGCACGGTCGCAGGCAAAGGGCTTCAAAACTATACTTTGGAACCAAAGCTGAAAAGTGGCGGTCTGGTCTGGGAAAACGGTACCGATCAAAGCCTGAATAATAAAATTCTCCGCCCGGCTTCCGACCCGTTCCAGCCTACCGGCGGACTTGCACGGCTTGCAGGTAATCTGGGTTCCGCCGTGATGAAAGTTTCCGCTGTTGCCGAGGAACACCGTGTGATCGAGGCCGAAGTCGCAGTGTTTGATAACCAGGAAGCAGTCAAAGCCGCTTTCAAGGCAGGTGAACTCAACCGCGATGTGATCGTGGTCGTGCGTTTTCAGGGACCAAAAGCCAATGGTATGCCGGAGCTTCACAGTCTGACCCCGGTTCTGAAGCTGTTGCAAGGGCGCGGTCATAAAGTTGCGCTGGTGACCGACGGGCGGATGTCAGGTGCATCGGGGTCAGTTCCCGCTGCCATTCATGTCAGCCCGGAGGCGCTGGATGGTGGGCCGATAGCGCGCCTGCTGGACGGTGACCGGCTGCGCGTGGATGCCACGACTGGAAGGCTAGAGGTTATCGACGCTGGGGTGCTTGACCGCCCCCCTGCCGCGGCCGATCTGGCACAAAACGAAACCGGAACTGGGCGCGAGTTATTCGCGCTGTTCCGGCGCAATGTCGGAGCAGCTGAGACCGGCGCCTCGGTTTTTGGAGACTGACATGACACCGCAAGATGCAAGCCAGCGCACACGTGAAATCTGTACCCTCGCCCCAATTGTACCGGTGCTCGTGGTTAATGATGCAACCCATGCCCGCCCTTTGGCCGAATCGCTGGTGGCAGGCGGATTGCCTGCACTGGAAGTGACGCTCAGAACACCGGCTGCGCTTGAGGCGATCCACGAAATGGCCTCCGTCAAAGGCGGCGTGGTTGGCGCTGGCACTCTGATTACACCCAAGGACGTCAAAGCCGCCAGGGACGCCGGTGCAATGTTCGGCGTCTCCCCCGGCGCGACAGACGAATTGCTGGCGGCCTGCGAAGAGGCCGGCCTGCCTCTCCTGCCCGGCGCTGCCACTGCAACCGAAGCCATGCGCCTGCTGGCGCGTGGCTACGACATGCTGAAGTTCTTTCCGGCAGAAGCTTCTGGCGGTGCTCCGGCACTGAAAGCCATCGGTGCTCCGTTACCACAGATAACCTTTTGCCCGACAGGAGGCGTCAGCCCTGAAAACGCTGAAATATACCTCAGCCTGCCAAACGTCATCTGTGCCGGAGGCAGCTGGGTTGCGCCATCAGATCTTGTAAATGCCGGCAGATGGGACAGGATCGAGACACTGGCCAGAGAGGCCAGTCAGTTAGTGAGATAGGAACGACAACTTTCTACCCGCTTGTGAGCATCTATCGATCAAACCATCCGAGCAGCAACAGCACAACCAACTAAGGCTGCTGCATCTTCGTTGATAACCGAGACCGGAATTCGGTTGAGAAGGTCCCTGAATCGGTCGTGCCGATCAAGCTCGGAGATGAACGCGGAATCAAAGCCTGAACCTAGCACACCGCGCGCCACGCTACCGGCGAAATAGATGCCATCAAGCGGCAGGTATTGCAGCGTCAATTCCCGGCAATGTGCACCTAACATGCCAGAGAAACCCCTCAGGCTGCGAGAGGCTTCGGCGTCTGATTTCAGGTCATTTGCTTTGACAATCTGATCCCCGGATATCTCTGCGCTGCCATTGGTTCGCAACTGGTGAAACCGTGCAAGACCGCGGCCGGAAAACAGGTCCTCTGCGGTTTCAATGGTGGATGCCTGTTTCCCGATTTCCGCCTGCAACAATTCAAATACAGCCGGGGAGAGTCCGGTATGGCCGCCCTCTGCCTCAAGGCAGATGGTCGCGCCCGAAGGTGTGGATTTTACCGGGCAGACGTTGAAACCGGTTCCGATGCCAATGATCAGAGATTGGCCGTTTCGACCCTCGCCTGCGTCTCTGCAAAGGACTGGTGTCAGATCGTCCTGGCTCAGTCGATCAACAGCATAGCCCAGTGCGGTCAGATCGTTCATCACTAACGCCTTTTGAGCCCGTGTTGTTGCCTTCAGATCGGCGGCTGAGATTTCCCAGTCAAGGTTGGTCAGCTTGCCTCGACCGCCAAAAACCGGCCCTGCCATAGCCACGCAGCAGGCAGAAACCTCGCCCACATTATACCGGGTCAGGAATTCGGACGCGATTTGATAGAACGAGCCGTAATCCTTGTTGGAATATTTTTCCGATGTTGATGCGGAAATCTCACCATCCGCAACCAACGCTAACCGGGCATTCGTACCACCGACGTCTGCTACCAGAATTGCCATTCAATTACTCCGCCCGGTCGTTTCGCCGATCAGTTCACGCGCTGGCCGGTTGACGGTTCAAAGTAAGACACTTTGCCCAGATCAAAGGCGAATTCCAGCGCTTGACCAGGCATTGCATTGGTCTCAGCATGCAATCTTGCGGTCACTTCTTTGCCGCCCAGTTGGGAAACAACGAACGTATCAGCGCCCGCTGGTTCAACAATATCAACAAGGCAGTCGGCTGTCTGCACGTGCTCGCCAGAACGATAGCCAGCCTCGGCTATGTCTTCGGGCCGCAAACCAAGGATAATGTCCTCGGGCAAATCCGGGCCGGTTGTGTCCGTCAGAATCAGTGGAATACCGTTTTCGCGTGCTATTTCTATTTTTGTTCCGGCCCCGTTTTTCGTTGCTTTTGCCGGGATCAGGTTCATCGCGGGCGAGCCCATGAAATCAGCCACGAACAGGTTTTGCGGGCGATTGTAAATCTCGGCCGGGGTGCCGATTTGCTGGATCACGCCACCTTTCATCACCACGATCTTTGTGGCCAGTGTCATCGCTTCGATCTGGTCATGGGTCACGTAAACCATCGAGGCGCCCAGATCGTGGTGTAATCGCTTGATCTCGGTCCGCATCTCGACACGCAATTTGGCATCAAGGTTTGAAAGCGGTTCATCAAACAGGAACAGTTTCGGGTCGCGCACCAGTGCGCGGCCCATAGCGACGCGCTGACGCTGGCCACCGGAAAGCTGCCCGGGGCGGCGGTTCAGCAGAGGTTCGATCTGCAACTGCTTGGCCACCTCGGCCAGCTTGGCCTTTTGCGTGGCCTGATCAACGCCGCGCACTTTCATACCAAAAGTGATGTTCTTGGCCACCGACATGGTGGGGTAAAGCGCGTAAGACTGAAACACCATCGCGATGTCGCGGTCTTTGGGACTGACATTGGTCATATTGCGCCCGTCAATGAACAGATCACCGCCGGAAGTCGGCTCGAGCCCTGCAATGCAATTAAGCAATGTGGACTTGCCGCAGCCAGAGGGGCCAACCAGTACAAGAAAGTCACCGGGTTCGATCGAGACGTTGATATCCTGCAGGATTTCCACGGCTCCGTAGCTTTTATAGAGGTTCTTGATATCGAGGATCGGTGTCATTGAATTATCCCTTTACAGAGCCGGCGGTCAGGCCGCGGATGAAATATTTTCCGGCAACGATGTAGACAAGCAGCGTCGGCAGGGCGGCGATGATCGCAGCGGCCATGTCGACGTTGTATTCCTTAACTCCGGTGGTGGAGTTGACAATGTTGTTGAGTGCCACGGTGACGGGTTGCGTGCCCGCCTGACTGAACGAGACACCAAACAGGAAGTCGTTCCAGATCTGGGTGAATTGCCAGATGACCGTGACCACGATGATCGGCAAGCTAAGCGGCAGGAAAATCGACCAGAAGATGCGGAAGAAACCGGCACCGTCAACCTTGGCGGCCTTTACCAGCTCATTGGGGATGGTGACATAGTAGTTGCGGAAGAACAGCGTGGTAAAGCCAAGGCCATAGATCACGTGAACGAAGATCAACCCGGGAATGGTACCCGCCAGCCCCATCTTGCCGAGCACAACTGCCATAGGCAGCAGAACGACCTGAAATGGAATGAAACAGCCAAACAGCATCAGCGAAAAGATCAGGTTGGCACCTTTGAAGCGCCACTGGGCAATCACGTAACCGTTGAGCGCGCCGAACAGGGTCGACAACGCAACCGCCGGGACAGCCAGCATGATCGAGTTCATGAAAAAGGGGCGCAGGCCTTCGCACTGGATACCGGTGCAGGCACCGGACCAGGCTGTCGCCCAGGCTTCGAACCTGACCTCGCGCGGCAGGGCCATCAAGGAACCTGTGCGGATTTCCTCAAGGCTTTTGAGCGAGGTCGTGACCATCACGAAAAGCGGCATCAGGTAGTATAGCGCGAACATGCATAAGAGCGCGTAAAGCAACCAGCGAAGGACGATTTTCCCGACCTGACTATCCTGTCGGGCTGTGTATGCAGCGGGTGCGGTGAAATCAGTCATTTTTGGCCCTCAGTTCAGAGTAGAGGTAAGGCACGACAATGGCGAAGACGACCATCATCATAACCATGGCCGAGCTTGCCGCCTGACCAATGTCACCGCGCGAAAATGCCATAGCATACATATAGGTCGCAGGCAGGTCCGTGGCGTAGCCGGGGCCGCCACCTGTGAGGGCGATGACCAGATCAAAGCTCTTGATTGCCAGATGGGCCAGCACAATGAAGGCTGACAGGAAGATCGGGGCCATAGACGGGATGATGATGGCGGAATAAATGCGCGTGGTCGGGATGCCATCAACCTGTGCGGCCTTGATGATTTCCTCGTCCACCGAGCGCAGCCCGGCAAGGAACAGCGCCATGACAAAGCCCGAGGCCTGCCAGACACCGGCAATAACCACGGTGTAAATGGCGAAATCGGGGTTCACCAGCCAGTCGAAGGTAAAACTTTCAAACCCCCAGCCTTTCACTACGGCTTCGATGCCAAGGCCCGGGTTCAGGATCCATTTCCATGCGGTGCCGGTTACGATCAGCGACAGCGCCATTGGGTAAAGGTATATGGTGCGCAACAACCCTTCGGTGCGGATTTTCTGATCCAAGAGGATGGCAAGCGCCAGACCCAGAACCATTGCAATTATGATGAAGAGCGCACCAAAGATGAACAGGTTGTTCATCGCTGTATCCCAGCGGGGCGAGTCGAGAAGGCGGTCGTACTGGATGGCACCGACGATATCGTATTTCGGCAACAACCGGGATTTTGTCAGGGATATCCACCCGGTCCAGACGATGAAGCCGTAAACGAAAAGCAGGATGGCCACAAAGGATGGTGCAAGAACCATTTTGGGCACGTGGCGTTCCAACCATTCTGACATGTCGTATCCCCCTGAAAGGTTCCCTTCCCGGCACTGGCCGCCGGGAAGGGAGGTCGCATTACATGCTGTTGGCAACAGCCTCGGCCAACATCTTGACGGCCTCAGCCGAAGACATGTCCGAGTTGAAATGCGCTGTCACTACATCGGTGATGGCACCGGATTGTGCGCCACGCAGGGCCATGCCGTGGGCATAGCTCGGCAGCAGGGAACCGCCCGCATTGCTTGCCGCCATATCGTCAGCCGACAGATGTGCGCAGCTGTCAAACTCGTCCAGTGAAACGTCGGTACGTGCGGGGATCGAGCCTTTGTTTAGGTTGAACACTTTCTGGAAGTTCTTGCCGACAATCAGCTTGGCCAATAGCGCCTGACCGGCTGCTTTGTCGTCGCCATTCACGTCAAACATCGCAAAGCTGTCTACGTTGTAAAGGAAACCTTCACCCGGCGTGGAGATACAGAGGAAATCTTTGCCCGGCACCTTACCCGCGGCCATGAACTCACCCTTGGCCCAGTCGCCCATGATCTGGAAAGCAGCTTCGCCGTTCATCACCATAGCAGTTGCCAGGTTCCAGTCGCGGCCCGGGAAGTTCGCGTCGACATAGCCGCGCATTTTGCGCATCTGGTCAAAAGTCGCGACCATTGCGTCAGATGTCAGCGTGTCTTTGTCGAGCTCAACAAATGCCTTGTGGAACCCGTCTGCGCCCAGAATGCCAAGCGCTACGGCTTCAAACACGGTGGCGTCCTGCCAGGCCTGACCGCCATGTGCGAGCGGCGTGATGCCAGCCGCCATCAGCTTGTCAGCTGCGGCGTTGAACTCGTCCCAGGTTGTCGGCAGAGCGATGCCATTTGCGGCCAGAACATCGGCATTGGCCCAGATCCAGTCAACGCGGTGAACGTTCACCGGTGCAGCGCACCATGTACCTTCGCATTTCATGTGGCCCGCGATGGATGCCGGCAGAACGTCTGCCCAGCCCTCGGCCTCGGCCACAGCGGAAATATCGGCCAGTACGCCCTCTTCATACCATTCCTGAATGGCCGGGCCTTTCAGCTGCACGGCTGTCGGCGCATTGCCCGACAGAACACGGGCACGCAGCGCGGTCATCGCGGCATCGCCTCCACCACCGGCAACCGGCATGTCGGTCCAGGTGCCGCCATTGTCAGCGAATTCTTTTTGCAGAACGGCGACCGATTTGGCCTCGCCACCGGATGTCCACCAGTGAAGAACCTCGGCTTCCGGTCCGGCGATTGCGGCTGTTGTTGTCATCAAACATGCGGCAGTTGCTGCCACGAAAGCGGTTTTCATATGCATTTCTTTCCTCCCAAATGCCACCGCATCCGTTTGCGGCTCGCCCGTAGCCTCGTCTATTTGCTGCTGCTGCCACAACGGTTGTGCGGCTTGTTTTCCTGCCGCGCGAGTTGATTTTCAGCGATGCTGTTACACAGTGTTACCATTCTCTTGATTTTGTTGCACAGTGTTACAAAGACTTCGCCAAGGACCGAAATCCAAAAGGAAACTACGCATGTCGATTCCCCGTCTTCTGGTTGTCGATGACGACGCCGAGATGTGTCGGATGATGACCGAGTTCCTGCGCAAGAACGGTTTCATGGTGATGACGGGCTCCAGTCGGTCAGAGATTGAAACCCATCTTGATAGTGGGCGTATCGACCTGATTTTGCTCGACGTCATGCTTGGCGATGAAAGCGGCGTAGAGATATGCGCCGATCTGCGCGAAGAACGCGATGTGCCGATCATACTGGTGTCAGCACTATCTGCCGATCATCAGCGCATGGCAGGATACGAGGTGGGGGCAGACGACTATATAGCCAAACCGTTCAATCCCGATCTGTTGCTGGCCCGGGTTCGGGCGGTGATCAGGCGCGGGCGGCGCTCAGCCTCGCTTGCTTACCGGCGCAACACCTCAGTCTATAGCTTTGGTGGTTGGAGCTATGACGGTAAGAAAGACATTGTTCTGGCCCCGGACGGGTTTCAGGTTGCCTTGTCCAAACGTGAAACCGGCCTTCTGAAAGTATTGCTTGCCAACCCGCATATTCCGCTGACCCGTGAAGAGATTGCCGACGCACTGGATGTCACGCGCGAGGCTGGCCGCGCGCTTGAGGTTTCAGAAAGCCGCGCCATTGACGTTCTGGTGGGGCGCCTGCGTTCAAAGATCGAGAAAAACCCGAAAGAACCCGATTTTCTGCGCACGGAACGCGGTGTCGGCTATGTTTTTTCGGTCGATGTCGGCACCAGCGATGGCTGATCGCCGTTTGCTCAAAACCCTTCGTTCCAAAGGCGTTTTCTGGGCGATCTTCGCTATGGCAGTCGGAATTGCTGCGACCTGGCTTTGGATGTCCTCGCAGGCGGCATGGCGAACCCATCTCAGCAAAGCGTATGCGACCGGGCTGGTTCTTTACGAAACTCTGCGCCACGATTCTGCTCCTCCCCCGGGGATCAGCATCAAGGTTCTGGAACTTGACGCAGAAACCACGCCTGACGCGCGGACTTTGCCTCAGTTCCCCGGCTTACCGACGCCCTCGCGCATAACCGCCATGTCGATCATCACCGATCAGACCGGCACGGTGACCGGCAAAAGACTGCAGCTGCATATTGTCTCAAAAGACCTGCAATATCCCATCGCGAGACTTGCCACAGCGTCTGTTCGACATCCGGCAACCCGCATGGGTGATCTCACCCGCTTGATGGCAAGCTATTGCAGCGATCCTGTGATTTTCGCCCGTTTCGATCAGGGAAACTGGGTTCGTATTGACGGAGCTGAAATATGGGGATGTGACGCGGCGCCCCGCGACACGCGCCTGATCGCTCTGGTTATTCTTATCATCGGGCTTATTCTTTTACTGACGCGGATAACCGAAACGGCAACCCACTTCAGCGGTTTTGCCAGGACCCTGAAGCAACGCGGGCGGTTCGGCGGGGCCGTTGAATTTGAAGAAACAGGTCCCGATGAATTGCGCGAAATTATCAGAACCCTGAATGAATACTTGTCGATTGAGCAGGACAGGCTGGAAAAACGCGCCATGGTCCTGTCCGGAGTCAGCCACGATCTGGGAACGCCTGCGACAAGATTAAGGCTGCGCACCGCGCTGATTGAAGACAACGAGCTGCGGACCAAGTTGGAGGCCGATATCGACCAGATGACCGGCATGATCGAAAGCGTTCTGACCTACACAAGGTCCGAAATGAACTCGGAAGAACCGCGCCCGATTTCCCTGACGTCTTTGGTGGAATCGATCGTCGCGGATTACGAGGATATCGGAAAACCGGTTGTTCTCAGAGAGGCTCAGGTCACTGAAATCGAAAAAGGCCGCTCGGTTTTTGGCGGCGGCGGTGGAAACCTGTCATTCGCCCACGAAGACGCAAGGCGAATTCTGGTAACTGCGCGACCGATCTCGTTGCAGCGTGCGATCACCAACCTGATCGACAATTCGCTGAAATACGGACGACGGGCGACGGTTTCTCTTGAGGCAGACAGTGAAACCGCTGCAATCATCGTTGAGGACGAAGGCACCAGTATCTCAGAGGATACGCTGGATTCCCTGACGGGCCCGTTTCTGCGCGGCGAGAATGCAAGTTTTATTGAGGGTGTGGGATTGGGCCTGACAATCGTTTCCACAATTGCCCGCCAACATGGGGGTTCTGTTAGATTTGAACCGATGCCCACCGGTTTAAAGGCTGTCCTTGAGATAAGTCGACGATGAAATAGGAAGGCGGCGAGGAAACAAGACTGTCTAAACGTCAATCATGCCCTCACCATCAAGGTAGACGGCGATCAGGCACCCGTTCGGGGAATAGGATGTGTGTTTGGTCCCCTGTCGAAGCCAGACCATATCACCGGGTTTGTAGTGAGTGCCGTCGTGATCAATGAGTTCACCTTCCAGCATCAGAAACTCCTCATCGCTGAGGTGTTCATGCGCCACGGTCGTTTCGCCCGGCGCCATTCGATAGATGTGGAACCCGCTGCCCAGCGGTTTCGCATCGTTTAGTTGCAGCACGGATCCGTTTTTAACACCGTCACTCAGGAACGGGATATACGCGGCATCATGGATATTAACGACGCGGCGGTCATTGGATTTGATCGGGTCAAGTTTTGACATGATTCTCCTCTTCCGGAATCGTTTTTTAAAACCGGCGGCTCCCCGGGTAGCTCAAAGGTGGAACTCCGATATCTCCCTGGCTGCTCTCAATCCGCTCAAGTAGGCTCCGTGAACCGTTGCATAGGCATTCGGCATCGTTGCCTCACCCGCAAAATATACGCGGTTGTCCAGGTGTTCTGCCAGAACTTCGCGCCCGGCCGCTCCGTTTGGCAAGGCATGACTGTAGGCGCCAATCGTGAATGGGTTGCTCCGCCATGCTGTCTCGGTCGTACGACGAATGTTTTTCGTGACATCGTTTCCGAATATTGCTCGCAGACCTTCCATGCAGAAATCCGTATGAGCGTGAGTTGGTCAAACAGATCGAAGTAGCAGCTTTGGAGGTCGAAGGAGGCAACAACAAAGCCTACATCAAATTAATCGAGACCAGGAACGTGCGGGGCTCGATAACTGCGAAGGTGGAGTTGGATATCCAGCAAGGCGGCAACATTCGCCGAAATGTCGTCACTGTCGAGGATGGGGACGATCTGGAACAAGAATCTGGCCGCGCAATCTATGAGAATTTTCGCATCGGAACAATTACCTGCGGCAAGGGCAATCAGTCCATTGAAGTCAGCATGCCAGGTGGAGAATACGTCTTACAACCGGGTGAGGAAATTGGTGGCGTCAATCCAGACGACCTGAAACGTCTGATGATCCGCCGCACGATCAAAGAACATTTTGACAAGGAAATGCGCTTTGCTGCCCAGAAGCGGGAAGTCAAAGTCCTCAGCCTCTTCTTCATTGATAGTGTTGAACATTATCGGCAATACGACGAAGACGGCAATCCTGTGAAGGGAAAATTCGCCCTGATGTTTGAAGAGGAATATCGCAAACTGGCGAAGCAGCCTGATTATCAAACCCTGTTTGAAAAGATCGACCTCAATATCGATGCTGATGAGGTTCACAACGGCTATTTTTCAATCGACAAGAAAGGCGGCTGGACGGAGACAGCGGAGAACAACCAAACAAATCGGGATAACGCAGAGCGTGCCTATAACCTGATTATGAAAGAGAAGGAGAAGCTTCTCAGCTTTGATTCTCGCCTGAAGTTTATCTTCTCCCACTCCGCTCTGAAAGAAGGCTGGGACAATCCGAATGTCTTCCAGATCTGCGCTCTTAGAGACATGGGGACGGAGCGCGAACGACGGCAAACAATCGGACGAGGCCTTCGTCTCTGTGTCAATCAAGAGGGGCTTCGTCTACGCGGCTTTGACGTCAACACCCTCACAGTCATCGCAACCGAGAGCTATGAGCAATTTGCAGAAAACCTGCAGAAGGAGATTGAGCAGGATACCGGTATTCGGTTCGGTATCGTTGAAAAACATCAGTTTGCCAATCTGACCGTTACCGCCGAAGACGGCACGACGAAGCCCCTCGGCGTCGAAGATTCTGAAAAAATCTGGGATTTCCTAAAGGAAAATGAATTTGTCGATAATCGTGGCAAGGTGCAGGACACATTGCGCACAGCACTAAAGGAAAACACACTCGAATTGCCAGAAGAGTTTTCCGAGCAAGAGGCCGGGATCAAGGAAATCCTTCGGAAACTCGCTGGTAAACTGGATATCAAAAACGCGGATGAACGCGTCACCATCCGCACCCGACAAGCCGTTTTGGAAAGCGACGGATTCAAATCGCTTTGGGATCGCATCAAGCACAAGACAACCTACCGCGTTGAGTTCGACAACGAGAAGCTCATTGAAAATTGTGCAGACGCAATTCTAAACGGACCTCCAATCACCAAGACACGAGCTCAATTCCGACTGGCTGAAATCGCCATTGGCAAAGGTGGTGTTGAGGCAAGTGAAACGGCGACCTCAGGGTTCACCTCAATTAACGAGACGGATATTGAGTTGCCCGACCTGCTAACCGACTTGCAGGATAAGACGCATTTAACCCGCCGTAGTTTGGTGAGAATTCTCACAGAAAGCCGCCGTTTGAATGACTTCAAGAAGAACCCGCAGGAGTTCATCGACTTGGCAGCGGAAGGGATAAATAGAACCAAACGCCTCGCTCTGGTGGACGGCATTCGATATCAACGTGTTGGAGACGACCACTACTACGCACAAGAACTGTTCGAGCAGGAAGAACTGACAGGTTATCTCAAGAACACCCTGGAGACGCAAAAATCTGTCTACCAGCACGTAGTCTATGACTCCGCCGGTGTGGAGAAACGGTTTGCTGAAGACCTGGAAGCAAATGAATCCGTAAAAGTCTACGCAAAGCTTCCTGGATGGTTCAAGGTGCCAACACCGCTAGGCACTTATAATCCAGACTGGGCCGTACTGGTGGAAGCTGACGGACAGGAAAAGCTCTACTTCATCGTCGAAACAAAAGGCAGCAACTGGTGGGATGACCTTCGGCACAAGGAAGGAGCAAAAATCAAATGCGGGGAGAAGCACTTCGCGGTTTTGGCGGAAGGTGATAACCCCGCCCAGTACATCAAGGCGACAAACGTCGACGACATGATGAAACGCTGCCCTTGATCGTACTGCGTAGATGCGAAAGGTGCCAAGGAGAAGGACGTGAACGAAAACCAAATCAAAATCGGCACACAAAGATTGAGGAAAACAATGCTGCTGTTTTCATCGGCGCTGGCCTTTCGGTTGGAGCTGGCCATGTTGATTGGA
>CAZMNO010000027.1:0-42429 GCA_964567685.1 uncultured Rhodobacter sp.
CTGATACACCTTAGAAAAGCTGCAGAACTGTCCGAAAAACTGGGACCACTTCAGAGCCGCTGCTCAAGAAACCGTCAATATTGGATTTCTTGGTGCGCTGTCGGGACCTGACGCTGGCTGGGGGTTGCCTGGTTTGACGGGCAACCAGATGTTCGTTGACCGCGTGAACGCCGAAGGCGGGCTGGATGTCTGCGGTACCCGCTACAATCTGAACATGATCGCGTTTGATGACGAGGCGACCGGTTCGAAAGCGCTTCAAGGCGCAAAACAACTGGTTCTTGAACATGATGTGAAATTCATCAGCGCCATCGGGGGCAACCCGGCCGACGCTACGCATCCGTTCCTCACGCAGAAGAAAGTCGTCTACGCGAGCCTGATCTCGACCGACATCAAGCCTGATCGACCCTACCTGATCGCAGGCGGTGACGTGACCCCTCGGATCGACATGATGCGCCCGTGGTATCACAAACAGCGCAACCCCGATCTGAAGCGTTGGGCTGTTCTTTCGCAGGACGACAGCATCGGTCTGACGTCGCAGGCCTGGGAAGTGGGCTCAGCGCTCGCCGATGGTTGGGAAGTGGTCTATGACGAGCACTATTCGCTCGATACCGTCGACTTTGCACCGATTGTAACGGCTGTTCTGGCCACCAATCCTGATGTGGTCAGCCTCAATCTGTCCTATCCCGACTTTGTCGTCGGCATTCTGGAACAGCTTTATTCGCAAGGTTACAAGGGCGAGATTTCGGCCAACTATCTTGACTCGGAATCGATCCTGACGAAGGTTCCGGCCGAGTTTATCGAGGGTGCGGTGGACAGCTTCCCGCTCTTTGATGACCCACATTGGGGCGCAGGTTCCGTTCAGCAGAACTTCTTCGATGCGTGGATGAAGCGTTACGGACCGGGTGGCCCGGATGATGTGAAACGCGGTATCACCGGCATCGACTGGGACCACGTTATCATGCTGGAAATCTGGGCACAGGGCGTACAGATGGCTTGTTCTTTTGAGGCTGAAAAGGTCGTCGCAGCTTTGCAAAATGCGGAATCTGTTGATACTCTCCTGGGTACCGGCCACTTCACCGGCGCTGAAATGTGGGGCATCAATAACATGGTTTCAACGCCTGTGCCGATCAATGAACATCGCGCTGGTGTAAAACGCGTACAGCAGGTTGCTGATTTTGCAGCATGGTTTGAACCGCGCAAGGAACAAATCATCGCGCATGTGCGTTCCAAAGGCATGATGTTCGACCAACGCTGAAGTCACGTTGCACTTTTGGGCCAGGCATCATCTCTTTCGTTGCCTGGCCTCTTTCAACGGGGCAGCTGATCCAAATTCAACACAGAAAGTGAAGACGCCATGAGTGTCGATTTGATAGTCCAGACAATTGCCAATGCCCTGGTGCTGGGGTCTGTATACGCAATGGTTGCGGTTGGTTTGGCCATTGCCTTTGGTGTGATGCAAATGGCGAACTTTTCCCACGGTGAGTTATTCATGGCGGGTTCTTATGTTGTGTTTACACTGTACACACTGGTCGGGCTTCCCTTTATCATAGCGGTTATCCTGGCGTTTCCGATAGTCGCGGCGCTTGGAATGATATTTGAGCGACTGATCTTCAGGCCGACCCGAGGCAATGTTCTGGCCGGTTTCATGGCAACTGCCGGTGCTGGTTTCATACTGCAGGTTCTTGTCGGCCAGCAATGGGGTGTCGGCCTGATGCGGACAGTTCAGACGCCCTATCCCGGCAGCACAGAAATTCTTGGCGCGGCGATTTCTTACCAGCGCCTGTTAATTTTCCCCGCAACCGTCATCATGGTCGGTGGCCTTTGGTATTTCTTAACGCGGGTCAAGCACGGAAAAGCGCTGCGCGCCTGTGCGCAGGATCCGGAAGCGGCGGTTTTGCAGGGAATTGGTCTTAACAAAATGACAAGTCTTGCGATGTTGTTGTCCGGCGGTTTTGCCGGGGTTGGCGGTGCCTTGATGGCACCGATCATACCCGTGACACCTTATATGGGGCATACCTACGCGGTCACAGCCTTTATCATTGTGATCGTGGGAGGAATGGCCAGTATTGAAGGTGCCGTCATCGCTGCGTTCATTTTGGGATTCATCCACACAATCGTCACGACAATGTACGATTCAGTAACAGCAACCATGGTTGGAGTGTTCTTCATGGCTCTGGTCTTAATCTTAAAACCAACGGGATTGATGGGTCGTGTTAAAGTCTAGTTTCTCCACGCAACTGATTGTCGGCTCTCTTGTCGTCATCGTCTTCTTTATCTTTGCGCCGAACCTTGTGTCGGCCTATCGGCTGGAATTGCTTGCGATCTTCCTGATCAACGTCATTCTGGCGCAAAGCTACCGGCTTATGGCGACCACCGGGGACTGGACATTGTGCCACTATATTCTCATGGGCGTTGGTGCTTACGCGACCGGAATTCTGGCTAAGATGGCCGGATTACCTTTCTATGTCGTCATGCCATTGGCCTGTATTGTCACAACATTCGTGAGCCTGCTGTTCGCAGTGCCGTTATCGCGCACCCTGGGATTTGCATTCTTTATTGCGTCTTTTGCATTGGGCGAGTTCGTGCGCCATGTCTGGCTCAAGTTTCACTATCCGTTCGGAGGTGCTCGCGGCATCAATGGCATTCCCAAGCAAGAGATGGGCCAGGGCGGCGAGTGGTACTTCATCGACTTCTGGGATTCACGGAATTTCTACTATTTTACGCTTATTTTCACGATTCTAACGCTTGTGATCTTGTTCCGGATCGACCGGTCCCGTCTGGGGGACGCGTGGAAATCCATCTATACTGACCGGGATCTAAGCGAGAGCATCGGCATCGACGTTACAAAATCAAGGATCATGGTGTTCTGTGTGTCAGGCTTCTTTGCCGGATTGGCCGGTTCCTTGCTCGCCTACCAGATTGGTTCTATCGACCCGCATAACTTTGGCATGGTCGAAATGGTTTACCTGATCATCTGGTGCGTCGTTGGCGGGGTCAAAACTTTCTGGGGCCCGTTGATTGGGGTTCTGTCTATGTCGGTCGTCTTTGAACTTACACGACCACTCGCCGAGTGGCGGCCAGCATTGTTCGGGTTGATCCTGATCTTGTTCCTGGTTCTTATGCCGGGCGGACTAGAAACCCTGCCTGCGCGAATTCGAGAGATGCTAAACAAGACAAGCAAGCAGCAGGAGGCCGGATAATGTCGTTTTTTTTGGTCGAGAACCTGACAAAGAAATTCGGCGGGTTGGTCGCTAATGACAATATAAGCATGGAGGTCGAACCAGGCGAAATACGCGGTGTTATTGGCCCTAATGGCGCGGGCAAGACCACGTTCTTCAATCTGGTCAGTGGGTTTTACCGCCCGACGTCAGGTAAGGTGTCTTTCAAAGGGCACACAATATCGGGCATGTCCACCAACAGGATCGCCCGGCTGGGCGCCGTACGCACGTTTCAGCGAGCGGCGCTGTTCTCAGACTTCACGGTGCTGGAAAACGTATCAATTGCCCAGCATCTGAATTCAAACTCTAGTCTGCTCAACGCGATTTTTGGCTATGACAATGCTTTTGAGGCAGAAAGTGTGGAGCGCGCCGAGGAAATCATCGAATTTCTTGGTATGGCGGACGACCGCGACACGATGGCCGACAACCTGTCGCATGGGCTGCAGCGACAGCTTGGCGTTGCCATGGCGCTGGCGACCGAGCCGGAACTTCTGATGCTGGATGAACCGGTTGCCGGCATGAATTCAGGCGAAAAGGCGGTTATGGTCGGTATGATCCAGAAGATACGCGACAAATGGGGCGTCACCGTCCTTTTGGTCGAGCACGACATGCGAACTGTAATGAACCTGTGTGAAAAAATCACCGTACTGGATTTTGGTCAGAAGCTGGCGGAAGGCTCGCCTGATGAAATCCTGTCCAATCCAAAGGTGATAGAGGCGTATTTGGGGGCCGACGACAGTGTTACTTGAACTTAAGAATACTTCAGTTTTTTACGGTAAGGTAAGGGCGACAAGTTCGGTTTCTCTATCGGTTCCAGAGGGGCAGATCGTCACCCTGATCGGTTCGAACGGTGCCGGCAAGAGCACAACATTGCGGATGATCTCGGGCCTTGAGCACCCCGAGGAAGGCGACGTTCTGTTTGAGGGTGAGTCGATCCTTAGGATGCCGCCTGAGAAAATCACCGGAATCGGCATAGCCCATGTTCCCGAAGGCCGTCGCGTCTTTCCGCAGATGACCGTGATGGAAAACCTCGAAATGGGTGCCTATCTGCGCTCTGAGGGCAAGGAAATGGCAAACAACCTGGACTTGGTCTTTTCGCATTTTCCGCGACTGAAGGAACGAATTGGCCAACATGCCGGAACCATGTCCGGAGGCGAACAGCAGATGCTGGCGATGGGACGCGCGCTTATGTCCAATCCCAAGTTGGTTCTGATGGACGAACCGACCCTGGGCCTGTCTCCGATCATGTGCCAGGAAATTGCCGGCATCATCAAGGAAATCAACGGCAATGGTCGCACCATTGTCCTTATCGAACAAAACGCGCGGCTCGCCCTTGCCTTGGCTCACTATGGATATGTTCTGGATACTGGCGAGGTGGTTATAGAAGGCGCAGCTGACAAACTCAGGCAAGACGGCGACATTCAAAAAACTTACCTTGGAATTGGCTGATCAAGGTAAGTTCTGACATTTGTTGGACTAAACCCGTGTATACGCCTTGCAGTTCGTCTGTTCCAACAAGATTGCCATTTCCGTCTTCGCTGATAACCTGCAGTTAGTGATTTCGAATATTTCGCGTGGATGGGCGAAAGTCAATTATTAGGGCGATTGGCATTACCGGTCATGCGAGTTTTGCATTGTTCCAAGTCGGAATTTCTTCACATGCGTCCGCTGCAGGACCAAAAGTTCGGGTTGTCCCGCATTGTACGAATTGACGGGTCACCAATTTTTTTTGCCGAAGCGAACGGCTGCAATGCCGGGCCGCGGTGAAGCATCACATCACGCGCTTGAGGTCGGCTCAGGGCCGGACTCGACGCATTCAATCCGCAGATTTCTCTCAAATTGCCGCGCTGCCGCATGGCGGATTGGATGCAGGTTTCTCGGACGTCACGTGGAATCGTTTGGGTGGCGCGTGATTTTGCCTTGTTAGCGCTCAAGTGGGAAATCGTGGGGTTGGTCTTGGCGGATCAGATGTGGTTACACGATGCACACCTTTGCGAGTTGCGAAGGGGTGCAACCTTAAAGCAGAATGGAATTCAATTCCCAAATATCGAGTCAAGCATCCGGGTTTCAGCAAACTGATCCAATTCACTTCGGCGATAGCGCATCGAGCGGCCAAGCTTTAGAAACTTCGGTCCCGAGCCATAACTACGCCATTTATTCAAGGTTGAAACGGCGAGGCCCAGATACGCTGCGGCTTCAGGTGTGGTGTAAGCAGTGCGGGTGGGAATACGCGCAATTCGTATGTCAGCTACATCGGCCCGTTTCGACGGCGCGTTAGGAAATAGCAGTTTCAATGCCAAGCATCTGAAGTTGAGCACTTTTTAATGTGTGAAATACTATGTCGATGGAAAATTGCGCCTTCATCGACTCTCAAAATCTGGTACGGGGAATAAAGCGACTTGTTTGGCGGTTGGGCTTCAGACGCTTTCGCGGTCTTCTTCGCAACAAATATCATAACAAACACGCCTATTGGTTCGTCGGTTTCGTCGCGGAAAACCAACCGCTTTATGATGCACTGCAAGCGGCGGGGTTTCGGTTGGTATTCAAAGAAGTCAGTTGTGCGGGCGAGGGTATCAAAGGCAATGTGGATGTCGATCTGGCCATTCGGGCCGTTGACAGATGCCTACGCGAAGCATTTGACACCGCATATCTGATCACCAGCGACGGTGACTATGCCGGTCTCGTACGTTACCTAGCCGATCATCAGAGATTCGGCGGTATACTGAGTGCTGAGCGAAAGACCTGCTCATACCTTCTTCGCAAAGCCGCCAAGGGGAAAATCTCATACCTTGATGAGTTTTCTCACAAGATCGATCTAAAATGAAAAACCACCCCGCAGCGCCGAAGCAACTTTTGGAATGGCTTTTCTATACCGATCCTTGAAGGATAATATTGACCGGCGAAAATGCAAGGAATGTGGGTGGGTGCTTCAACTAGACATCACATTGAACGGCGACTCGCCATGTTATCGACGTCGCTCGAAGTTTCCAATTATGCCCACTATTATCCAATCATTCGTGGGGCAAAACGTGGGACAAATGTGGTATTAATCCCAGCAATTTATTGAAAAATAAAAGGAAAATACACGAAATTGGCAGTCCCTAGGGGAATCGAACCCCTCTTTCCAGGTTGAAAACCTGGCGTCCTAACCGATAGACGAAGGGACCGCACGGTTCGTGGAGCGCCTTTTAGTATCTGCCGCTTGCTCTGGCAAGAGGGATTATTCGCAATTTTGCGATTTCAACCGCCGACGCGCGCGGCGTCTTCTAAGCGCAGTTTTACCTTTCTGCGCCCACCCCACGTATCAATCTCAAGCCGCCCTGCGATGTGGAAGATTGCGCCGTCATGATATTCCAGCAAGGGGCCGAGCGGGCCCTCGAAGGCACGAAAAGCGATGGCTGCAAGGCGCGCACCTGATGTGTCCTGAAAGGTCAGGCTGAGGTGGCTGTCACCGACTCGTTTTGCAAAGGCGACGCGGAGCGATGGGAGCGCAAAGCGTGGGGCCGGGGCGGCGGCACCAAATGGCCCTGCAAGATCAAGTTGTTCGATCAGTTCGGGTGTTGCGGCGGTTGGGGTCAGGATGCCGTCAAGCCGAAGATCAGCGGGTCCGGCGCGATCCGCTCCTTGCGTGGCAAGCAGTAAGCTAAGTCGCTCCATTGCGGGTTCAAGCTGGGATTTTTCAAGGCTGAGACCAGCGGCCATCTTGTGCCCGCCGCCTTTGGTCAGCAAGCCTTCGGCAGTCAGTCTTGCAATAGCAGCGCCCAGATCGATGCCCGTCACGGAACGACCGGATCCTTTGCCTTCTTCGCCGTCAAACCCAATGACAATCGCCGGGCGATTCGCCAATTCTTTCAGGCGCGACGCAACTATGCCGACAACCCCCGGATGCCAGCCTTCGCCTGCCGCCCAGACAAGAGGTGCGTCCAGGCCCCGGCTTTCGGCCTGTTCAATGGCTTTGAGACGGACCTGCTCTTCGATCTGCCGCCGGTCGCTGTTGAGTTGGTCAAGCCGCTCAGCCAGCGCCTCTGCCTCGCTGGCATCATCGGTTGCCAGCAGTCGCGCCCCAAGATCGGCCTTGCCGATACGCCCGCCGGCATTGATGCGCGGCCCCAGCATAAACCCGAGGTGATAGGTGTTAGGAGCAGCGTCGAGCCGGGCAATATCGCTGAGCGCGGTCAGGCCCGGCCTCCGCCGCTCGGCCATCACCTTTAACCCCTGACGCACCAGCGCCCGGTTGAGCCCGGTCAGGGGCGCAACATCGGCAACTGTTGCCAAAGCCACGAGATCAAGAAGCATCAACAGATCGGGAGGGGATTCCCCCGTCCGGCGCATAAGTCGATTCACAGCCACGAGCATCATATAAACAACACCCGCTGCACAGAGATAGCCAAGCGCGCTGGTTTCATCCTGCCGGTTGGGATTGACCACAGCAAGGGCAGGAGGCAGAGTTTCGCCGCCCAGATGGTGATCAAGGACGATCACATCGGCAGGTGCTGCCGCAGCAATCGGGCCGTGGGAAACTGTGCCGCAATCCACGCAGATGATCAGGCTGTGGTCACGGGCCAGGGCCGTCATCGCAGCCTCGTTCGGCCCGTAGCCTTCGTCGATTCGGTCGGGCACATAAAGTGTTGCGCTCAGGCCAAGCTGGCGCAGCCAGGTGATCAAAAGGGCAGCAGACGCGCCGCCGTCGACATCATAATCGGCAAAGACGGCAATCTTTTCCTGTGATCTGACAGCTGACAATACCCGCTCGGCGGCCTTGTCCATATCCTTTAGTGACGACGGATCGGGCATCAGATCACGTAAGGAAGGTGCCAGGAAAGCTTGCGCATCCGCCGGTGTGACACCACGCCGCGCCAGAATCTGGCAGAGGGCGGGCGGCAGGTTGGTCGCCTGTGTCAGTGCCAGCGCCTGACGCTCAGTTTCCGCATCCGGGCCGATCCAACAACGACCGGTTGCGGAATTTGTGACGTCCAGATAGCCCCGCATCGCTCAGGCGCCTTGCCGGATAGGTGTCGTATTGAACCTCATCGCGCCTGTTTCCTTTCAGAATCAATGCCTTCGGCGAGGATATTTGGAAAAAGAAGAACCTAAACGTCTTCTATGCGAATGGCGACAGGTTCTTCCAGCGTCACACCGGTGGCTTTGATGTCACTCAGGGCATGATCCAGTTCAGCCCTTGTGGTTTTATGGGTGACCATCAAAACCGGTGCTGCCGTGTCTTCGTGGCTGTATTGGCGCATCCGGTCAATAGAGACGCCCGCATCGGCCAGTGCGCGGGTGATTTTGGCCAGAACACCGGGAGCATCCTTAAGTGTCAGACGCACATAAAAGGCTGCCGGAGCGGAGGCTTGTGCCGGCTGAATCTCGGCCAGAGTTGTTGCGGGCTGGCCGAAGGTTGAAAGATGAAACCCGCGGGCGATATCGATGACGTCGCTCATAACAGCCGAGGCGGTTGGCCCTTCGCCCGCTCCGGCCCCGCGCAAAACAATCTGGCCAACGGCATCGCCTTCGACAACCACCATATTGGTGGCGGCCTCAAGTTGGCCGAGCGGGCTGTTGGCCGGGACAAGACAGGGGTGCATCCGCTGTTCAAGCCCACGTCCGGTTAGTTGTGCCACGCCTAGGAGTTTGATGCGAAAGCCCATGTCGCGGGCCTGTTCGATATCGGTGATCGATATGCGCTGGATACCCTCCAGCGCGACACCGGAAAAGTTGATGCGCGCACCAAATGCGATGGAGGAAAGGATGGCCAGCTTGTGCCCGGCGTCGATACCCCCGACATCCAGATTTGGATCCGCTTCAAGATAACCGAGCTTTGAGGCCTCTTCGAACAGGGCATTGTAGCCGAGCCCCTCATTTTCCATCCGGGTCAGGATATAATTGCAGGTGCCGTTCATCACCCCCATCACGCGGGTAATCTTATTGCCTGCCAGACCTTCGGTGAGGGCCTTGACGATTGGAATGCCACCGGCCACAGCGGCCTCGAATTTCAACGTCACTTTGGCCGTTTCGGCCGCTTCGGCCATGGCCTGACCGTGAATTGCCAGCATCGCCTTGTTTGCGGTCACGACCTGTTTGCCGGCAGCAATTGCCGCCTCGACCGAGGCTTTGGCCGGGCCATCCTCGCCGCCCATCAGTTCAACATAGACATCGACATCGTCGCGAACAGCCAGCGCCACCGGGTCATCTTCCCAGGCGTAGGGCGACAGATCGACCCCGCGATCCTTGCCGCGCGAGCGCGCTGAAACGGCGGTGATTTCAATCGGACGACCGGCCCTCGACGCCAGCAGGGCGTTATGGGCCTCGACGATGCGCACGACGCCGACACCGACAGTACCAAGACCAGCCAGTCCAAGGCGCAAAGATTTGGTCATGGTCAGGGCTCCGTCGCGTGGGAAATCAGATCAGATGCGTCTGTTAGCCGGAAATCTCAGCCGGTGCAATGTCAGGGACGTTACCGTTTGGCTGTGTTTTACATCTGCAGCCGATCATAAGCCTCGGCCACAGGCAGACGCAGCAGTTTTGCACGCTGGCGCAGGCGCGCAGCGCGGGTCCTGAGGTTGCGGATATCCGCAAGCGATTGGTCCAGTTTTGCAGTGTCTGCCGATAGTATCATCTCAACCGGCAGGAATTCGGGCCATTCCGCCTCTGTGGTTTCTGCGGAATGGGTTTGGATGTTTTCCGGCAGGTCGGAAAAGCTGCAGGCCGCGATGAGCGCTGCAGCCATGACACAAAGAACGATGTGGCGATACCTCGACATCGGCAGAACTGTTCCGGCAACTATAGGTCGGCAGATGACCTGAGTGAAGCTTAATGCACACATGGCTGAGTCGCCAAGGTGTTGGAAAAAAATAATTATCCACAGACTGGGAAATGAACATTTGTTCAGTTACTATGTAATTGCAGGAGGATTGCATGGCACGAAAGACAGGTTCGCATTCGGAAATAACCGGCCCGAAGATCCGCCAGGCGGCATTAAGCCTGTTTGCCCAGCATGGGTATGCAGCAGTTTCGATGCGCCAAATCGCCAAAGCGGTCGGTGTGCAGGCGGGTGCGCTTTATCTCTATACGCCGGATAAACAAAGCCTGCTGTTTGAGCTTATGCAGGATCATATGGAAGCTTTGCTCAAAGCGTGGAGCGCTGAACCTCAGCCTGAGGCACCTCTTGATCACTTAAGGAGCTTCACCAGATTTCACATTTTTTATCATCTCGAGCGCCCGGATGCGGTGTTTGTGTCCTATATGGAGTTGCGCAACCTTGATGCGGATAATTTTACAAAGATCGAGGGGTTGCGTCGAGCCTATGAGGATATGCTTGAGGGGATACTCATGCGTGGAAAAACCGCGGCTGTTTTCGACCTGCCCGATACCAAACTGGCTACGCTGGCGCTTATTGCGATGCTGACGGGCGTCAACACCTGGTATCGCCATGGCGGGCGGCTGAGCCGGGAAAACGTGGCACAGATCTACTGGGATATGGTGCGCAAGGCCGTCGGGGCCTGAGGCCCGGAAAAGACATCAGGATCAGGCCGCATTCGCCGCATTCGCCGCATTCTGTGGCAGATTCTGGTGCCAGGCTCTGAGCGCGCTCAGCGAAACATGCCCTATCCCGGTTGCATCCCCCTTTAGCACCTGAAACGGGGCCGCCGGATGACCAAGATCACTCAGCGTCAGAAAAGCGCCGGTAAACTGATTATTTCTGGTGTAAAAACTGGGGGTTGCTATCACAGACATGCCAAGGCTGGCGGCGGCTGCAACCCCTTTGTCGCTATCCTCTATCACCATGATATCAGGGGGATTGAGCATGAGTTTCCCAATCACCTGCCGATACGCCCTGACCGGTGAAGAGCCCGGCCCATCACCTGCAACGACCGAACAGGCCAGCCTGCCCAGAATGTCTGGTCCAAAGCGGTTGAACAGCAGGCTTTCATACTCTTCCCGCGCACCAGTTGAGCAGATCGCGAGTTTTACCGGCGACGAAACGATTTCGGCAATCAGGCGCGCAACGCCCGGGCGTAGTGGCGCAGCCCCGCTATCCAGCAGATCAAGGTAGATCTCCTTTTGTCTTTCCGGAATTGCACGTAACATTCCCTTGGCATCCAACTCTTCATGAAGCTCCGGATGTCGCAGCAGCGTATAGAACTCCACCTCGTAGCCAGGAAGGGCATTGGCGGTGATTTGGGCGAAACTCGCCCGTGTCCAAACCCAATCCAGATCAAACTCGGCAAAAGCCTGATTGAAAGCGGCACGCTTGACGTCGGAGGTTTCTGACAGCGTGCCATCAACATCCAATACCAGAGCTTTCAAGGTCATCGGTTCCCCCAATTCTAGTCGATTCAGTAGGAGGACAGATTGACCAAATAGGGTTAATCCAAGGTTACCGGGACGAATAAAGCCGTAGGGCACCATATGAAGTCATTGATTCCATTGCTCTTGATAACGTGCACAAGCGCATTATATCGGCCCGCCTACAGCCTCAATTGCTGGCTGATCGGCAGATTGTTCTTGTGCCGGCCACTGTCAAAGGCAAGATAGCAAATGATAAATACCTGCCGGAAAGGAACCAGGTGCAGTGGCAAAAGATCGGACAATCTGCTTTCTGGCCAGTGATGCGGCTGTTGCGCAGGATTCGGTTGCGCGCTTGAAACAGAAATACGGGCAGGCGCCAGAATCGGAGGCCGATGTCATCGTTGCCCTGGGTGGTGACGGGTTCATGCTGTCAACCCTGCACGCTTCACAGGATCTGGATATACCGGTTTATGGCATGAACAGGGGTACCATCGGATTTCTGATGAATGAATACGCCGAAGACGGATTGCTGGATCGCCTTGATTTGGCGGAGGAGGCGCATCTCAATCCACTTCGCATGAACGCGGTTTGTGAGAATGGCGACGAGGTGAATGCGCTGGCGATCAACGAAGTATCGCTTTACCGAAGCGGCCCCCAGGCGGCGCGGCTGAAGGTTTCCGTTGACGGGCGCGTGCGCATGGAAGAGCTGGTCTGCGACGGGGCGATGCTGTCGACCCCCGCCGGGTCTACAGCCTATAATTACTCAGCCCACGGGCCGATCCTGCCGATCGGGGCCGAGGTGCTGGCGCTGACCCCGGTTGCGGCTTTTCGTCCGCGACGCTGGCGCGGGGCTTTGTTGCCGCAATCGGCAACGGTGCGTTTTGATGTGCTGGAACCGGGCAAACGCCCGGTTGCTGCTGTGGCCGACAGCCGAGATGCACAAAATGTCGTGTCCGTGGAAATTCGCACGGAGCCCCGCATCCAGCATCGCATTCTGTTTGATCCCGGTCACGGGTTGGAAGAGCGGCTGATCCAGGAGCAATTCGTCTGAGGCAGGAGGGAAGGGGATTAGCATGGCTTTCAGTGGGCCTGATCCTTGCAGATTGACAGCTTGCGAGGCGGTTGCACTTCTGAAGAAACGTCAGGTTTCGCCCAGAGAATTGCTTGAGGCTGCGATAACGCGGATCGAGGAGGTCGAGCCCAAGGTCAACGCAATTGTCACCACCTGCGCTGATCGGGCTTTGGAGCAGATAAAGGAACTGCCGCAGGCCTCTGACGAACCGGGCTTTCTTGCCGGCCTGCCGATTGCCATCAAAGACCTTAACCTTGTGAGCGGTGTACGCGCCTCTTTTGCAACCAGAGCGCTGGCTGATTTTGTTCCCGACGAAAGTGAACCACTTGTAGAGCGGCTGGAGGCGCGCGCCGGGGTGATCGTGGGAAAGACCAATACGCCGGAAATGGGAGCAGGTGGCAACACCACGAATGAGGTGTTTGGTTCAACTCTAAACCCCTGGGATACAAGAAAAAACGCAGGCGGATCCTCGGGCGGGGCGGCGGTATCTCTGGCAACCGGTGAGGTTTGGCTATCACACGGTTCTGACCTTGCGGGGTCAATCCGAACGCCTGCGGCCTATTGCGGAATTGTCGGGTTACGCCCCTCTCCGGGTCGGGCGGGGGGCGGACCAGCAGGCATTGCCTTTGCACGCGAAGGGGTTTCAGGGCCGATGGCACGTAACGTGGCAGATACGGCGCTCTTTCTGGATGCCATGGCCGGGTTTGATGCGCGACTGCCGATATCTCTGGAGGCGCCACAGCAATCCTTTCAGTCAGCCCTGTCGCAAAACCCCGGAAAGATCCGTGTTGCTTTCGCCCCAACGCTGAATGGATTTGCCCCGGTTGAACTGGAGATTGACACCATCCTGCAAAATGCTGTTGAAAAGCTTGCAGGGAATGGGGTGGTGGTTGACGCGGCATGCCCTGATATCAGCGGGCTTGAGGAAACCTATCTCACCTTACGCGGCATTCACTATGGCGCATTGGTGGCAAAGACCCCGCCTGAGGTTCAGCAACATTTCAAACCTACCCTTAAAGCCAATATCGACCACGGTCTTGGGCTGTCAGCAGAAGATATTTTCAAAGCCATGGCGCAGCGCACAGTTCTATATCAGGAGATGCGGGTGTTTCTTGAAAGCTGGGATGTGCTTGCCTGTGCGGTAGTTGGGCTTGAGCCGACTGATATTGGCATCGAGTACCCGGATATGGTGGCGGGTGTAGCGACGGGAGATTACGTCGACTGGCTGAAATTCTCGTTTCTGGCCGTGGTTGTGACCCTGCCAGCTATATCGATCCCCTGTGGATTTACTGCCCGCGGAATGCCCGTCGGCATCCAGTTGATCGGCCCGCCGCGCGGAGAAGCGCGCCTTTTGCAAGTGGCCCGGCGGCTTGAGGAAATCTGGGGGTTTGACAAGGGCGTGCCGATTGATCCGATGGAGAAACGGAAAGATCTGTGAAAACAGACGCGGATTTTGAGAGGGACTGAAGAAGTCAGGTGGTTCTCTGGCATAACCGCGTCCAAAGCCGCCAAAGATTAATAAATCTGAAATCTCCCGACTGAACCTCCTTGTAACCATCTGTAAATGAACGATGAACTAATAAACCGGTTTGTCGATAGACTAATCGACCGGTAGATTGGCAGACCGATATACCGACAGACCAACAGACCAACAGATCGATAAACCGACAGACCAACAGATCGATCTACTGGCAAGTCAGGTGAGCTGCTCTTTGCAGATTTAGCACTGTCGGGAGTTCGGTTGCAGAATAATAATTGCCGGGCGTAAAACTTCGCTGCCAGAAAACGCGGTCCGGGCCGGACAGCAGAACATCCAGAAACCCGTCAAGGAACCTGTGTGTTCCAAGGGTGTTCCAAAGAGCCGGCGATATGAGGCCCGCAAGCCTTCCCCAGCAACCTGATCCCGTCAGACATTCACCAGCAGATGTTCCCGTTCCCAAGGGCTGATCACCTGGAAAAACTCTTCCTGTTCCGCCCATTTGACCGCCGCGTAAACATCGCGAAACTCCGGGCTCAGCACCTCTGCCAAAGCTGTCGCATCCTCGAACTGGAGCAGCGCCTCGCGCAGGCTTTGCGGCAGCGCATCCTCAGTTGTATAGGCGTTGCCCTTGATTTCGGGTCGCGGTTCCTTGCCCTCCGCCAACCCCAGATATCCACAGGCAAGGCTGGCTGCGATGCCGAGATAAGGGTTGCAATCCATCCCGGCGAGCCGGTTTTCGATCCGCGTCGCTTCAGGTGGCGATATCGGCACCCTGAGACCGGTCGTGCGATTGTCACGCCCCCATTCCAGATTGACCGGTGCTGAGTGATCCGGCACGTAACGCCGATAGGAGTTCACGTAAGGCGCAATCATCGCAATAGCCGAGCTGAGGTAGTTTTGCAGACCGGCCACAAAATGCCGGAACAGGGTGGATTCTTTGCCTTCCTTGTCAGCAAAGATGTTTTTGCCGGTCTTGATATCAAGAACGGAGTGGTGGATATGCATCGCCGAACCCGGCTGATCCTGCATCGGTTTGGCCATGAAAGTGGCATAGCAATTATGCCTGAGGGCGGCTTCGCGGATCAGACGTTTGAAATAGAACACCTGATCGGCCAGCCTGACAGGGTCGCCATGCGGCAGGTTGATCTCGATCTGACCGGCCCCGCCTTCGTGGATGATTGTATCGATTTCAAAGCCCTGTGCCTCGGCAAAATCATAGATGTTGTCGATGATGGGCCCATATTCATCAACCGCACTCATTGAATAGCCCTGGCTTGAAGCCACCCTTCGCCCGGAACGACCAATTGGCGGTTCAACGGGTTTTGCCGGATCGGTGTTGGGGGCCACCAGATAAAACTCAAGCTCCGGCGCAACCACCGGTCTCCAGCCGTTCTCAGCAAACAGCCCGACCACTTTTTTCAGCACGTTGCGCGGTGCAAACGGAACAGGCTTGCCGAACTGGTCGTCGATATTGTGGATGATCTGAATGGTTCGATCTGCTGCCCAGGGTGCTGCTGTCGCAGTGGCAAAATCCGGGGTCAGCACCATGTCAGGATCGGTATAGCGGTTTTCCGAACCGAAATCGGCCCAGCCCCCGGTAATGGTCTGATAGAAAATGGAATCCGGCAGGAACATCCCGTTTGAACCGGCAAATTTGGCCTCGGGCATTGCTTTGCCACGGGATATTCCCGGCATGTCGGAGACGATGCACTCAACCTCTTCCACCCGCTGGCCGTTCAGGTAATCCTGTGCGGCCTGCGGGAGTTTTTTCACCCAATCACGCGAATTCGTCATTCTACTATCCTCGTTGCACCTGACACGGGGTTGATTCCGTCAGCGCAGAAACGCGGCACGCGTCCGCTTATGCAAGCCAGCAGACAGTCTGGCGAGAGGCCGGTCTGCAAAATGCCGATGTTCATTATTCACCTGTTTTGAAGGTTGTCCGCCAGTGCTAGCAGAGCCTGGTAGCACTCGACAACCCCGGCCTAGACGGTTTCCAGATAGGTGATGTGCTCTAACTCATCTGGTTTATCAGCAAAGACCCCGATCTCCTGTTTTTTGCACAAAACCAGATTGCGAATGAGACCGGGCGTGAAAATCCTCGAAATTATCGGGTCTTTCTGAAAGAGATCAACCGCTTTGCTCCAGCTTGAGGGGAGCTCTGGTGCCCCGGCATCATAGGAGTTTCCTGCGATCGGAGCGCTGGGTTCGATCTTGCTTTCTATACCGACAAGAGCCGCCCCCAGCACCACGGCCAGCATCAGATAGGGGTTGGTATCACCACCAGCGACCCGGTGTTCGATACGTCGTGCTTTCGGGCTGCCACCGGGAATGCGAATAGCTGCCGTGCGGTTTTCATACCCCCAAGCGACCGAGGTCGGCGCGTGGCTGTTGGGAGCCATGCGGCGATAGGAATTGAAGTGTGGCGCAAAGATCAAGGTTGAGGCGCGCATCGCCTGTAACAACCCACCTACCGCATATCTGAGAGTTTCAGAGCCCTGTTCGCTGCCATCGTCAAAAACATTGGCCCCTTCTTCGTCCAACAAGGAAAAATGCGTGTGCAGTCCATTGCCGGGCTGGTCGAAATAGGGTTTGGCCATGAAACTCGCGGCCAGCCCATGTTTACGGGCAATGCCCCGGACCGCGATTTTGAAGAGCCAGGCGTCATCCGCGGCTTTCAGGGCGTCGGCAGAGTGCAAAAGGTTGATCTCAAACTGGCCCGGCCCACCCTCCGAAATCGCCGCATCCGCAGGAATGTCCATTTCAGCGCAGGCATCATAAAGCTCGGTAAAGAAATCATCAAACGCATCGAGCCCGCTTAAGGATAATACATCGTTTGAGGCCAGAACCTGCCCGGTCAGAGGCGAGACTGGCGGCTTCGGGATTTCGGATGTGCCATCAAGCAGATAAAACTCCATCTCGGTTGCCACAACCGGAGTCAGGCCAAGGGCAGAAAACCGGTTGACGACATTCCCCAACGCGTGGCGCGGGTCACCGTCAAAGGGCTCGCCTTCGTCAGTGAACATCCAAAGCGGCAAGAGGGCAGAGGGTGTTTTGAACCAGCGCATTGGCACCAATCCCCGCTCGGTGGCCCTCAGCGATCCATCGCCATCGCCGGTTTCAAAAACCAGGGGGCTGTCGGCGATATCTTCGCCCCAGATATCCACATTCAACGCGGAAAGTGGCATGCGCAAATCCCCGCCAAACGCCTTTTTCGCGTGGCCTGAGGGGATGCGCTTGCCACGGGCCACACCATTCAGGTCGGCTGCTGCCAGTCTGAGAGATTTTATCTCGGGATGGGCGGTTAGCCACTCCGCGCTCTTGTCGGTCATGATCTGTCTTTGCTATCGGGCAGGTCAAATCTCGCCCCGCCGTTCCGGGCGGGACTATCGTCGCGGATTGGGCGAAGGTCAACCGGGTGTTAAGGGGTTATTCTGCCTGCCGATAATTCGGATCACGCCCGTCAAACCAGGTGCCAATGAGGGTATCAAGGGTTCCGTCAGCCTTGAGCGAGGCAAGTGCCGAATTGAGAGACGTCAGAAGTGAAGATGAGGATTCCCGTACGCCAAGCCCGATCCCGCCGCCGATAACAACATCGGACGCGACCAGAGTGTAAACTCCCGAATTGGCCGCGAAAATTTCCTCAAGCGAGGCCTGATCGGCGACAAAGGCGCTGATTTCGTTGGACAAAAGTGCTTGCAGCGCTTCCGCCGTATCGGAATAGGTTGCCAGTGCCCAGCCCTCGTCAGAGATGTAGTCAGCCTGCAAAGTGTCGCTGAGAGCCCCGACCACAGCAATGGATGACGGGTAGGAACCGCCGGACAGGGCGAGAAACGCGCTGGGATCGGCGGGGAAATACTCTTCACTGAAATCGATATAGACCTCGCGATCTTCGGTAATTTGCATGCCGGTCATGATCACATCAAACTCGTCAGCTAGCAATTCGCTGATCATGTCGTCCCAGGGGGCAAGCGCCCATTCGCATGTCAGCCCGGCGCGCGAACAGATCTCTTCGGCAAGTTCTTCCTCAAAGCCCTGCAATTCACCCTCGTCATCCAGATAATTATAGGGAGCGAAGTCGGCGACCGACGCAAAGACGATTGTCGATGCCTGAGCGAAACTGAAGGTGCCTAATGAGAGAGCAAGAGCGAGCGAGGCATGAATGACAGGTTTCATAATGAACTCCTGGGTTGCCGTTAACAATTGATGTACTCCCCGGGGTGTGAAACCGGGAACACCCGCATTTCATAGGGTCTGAATGTGGCGGATTATGGGCGCTGCTGGGGAAATAATCTTTCATTTGGCCTGATCCGATAGGCGTGGGAATCCAATTGATCAGCGGCAAAAGCCGTTTTAGCGCCGGTCAGATCAGGCTTAAGATACTGTGAAAACACTGGTCACGCCTGGCACAATGCAGGAGCCTCCGGCGGGGATATTTTTCAAAAAGAGAAGGGTTCTAGGGGTCCGGTATGGCCAGGTAATCACTGGCGGGAATGTCAACGAGACCTTTGATCCTCAGCGCCATTCGGTCGGCCAGTGACAAGGCGCTGATGGCGTTTTGAACCGCGTCAAAGAGCGCTGCCCTAGGCTGGGACGGCCCGGTGATATAGGGCAATCCGGGGGTTTGTTCCGACCAGGCTGCGACACGCAGATCAAGCGAAAAGGGCTCGTAGCGTTTGATCAGATCCCAAGTCAATCCGTCTATTGCTGCGATATCGGCCAGACCTTCTGCCACCGCCTGCGCAGACTTCACGTGACCGCCTGATTGCCAGATATTTTCAAAGTGGAACCCGAGTTTTCCAACTGTGCATTGTGCTGCTGCCCAGCCTGATTGCGACATCTGCTCGTTATAGGCAAACCGGGCGGTTTCAAATTCCTTCAAATCGGTTCGATGATCACGCGTGCGCACAACAAAGGCGCTGCGGTAATATCCGGGATCACAATCCCTGAGCCCGTAATCCGGTGTGCCGATCACGGTGGTCTTGTCGTGAAGATGCAACCGATAAGGGCGCCCGCAGGTCTGGCTGAAAATCAGATCGGGTGATTGCCAAACCTCCCAAAACGGGGCTTTCCATTCCAGTTCCTGGGGCGCATCAATATCGGCGTTTCGCAGATTCTCACGAATTTCGGCCCAGAATCTCTCGGATGCAGCACGCGTTTGCAGCCGGTCATACATGGCCAGACTGGCAATCATATCAACCGGGCCTCAACCCTATGGCGGGCAAGCGCGCTGTCGCGGTCGTTGATGCCCAAAAGATTGACGACAAGGCGCATCAGCCCGTCTTCTTCGTGGTCGCGCACGCCATCTGAAAGGGCCACTTCCCACAGCGCTTCGATAACTCCAGCGCGGTCCTCATAGGGCACCGCTGCCTTGATGGCGCGGGTAAAGCGCACGGTATCGGGGGCTTCTTCTTCCAGCGCCTCGGCCTCGGAGCGCAGCTCTTCGGCGGCCTGATGGTCCAACGCAAAGCGCTCCATCAAGAGGCGTGTAATGGTGGCAGCTTCGACCATGTCATAGCGATTGTCCGACCGCGCCAGCCGGACCAGCAATGCAGAAAGCGCAAGCCTTGCATCGCTTTCTTCAAGCGGTTCTGGATCAGGCAGGGTGAGGCGTTTCAGAAGGCTCAGCATCGTATCAAGATATGCCAGCGCGCAGAAACTGCAAGCCGTTCAATGAATGACCCTTAGCCATCCCAGCCTTCGACAATGGCCAGATTGGCCTTAGCATGGGGCAGTCTCAGGGCCATGGCGCTCTGGTATTCCGGCGAATTGTAACAGGCAAGTGCGGTATCATAATCCTTGAACTCCAGAACGACGATGCGGCTGCCAACGGTGCCTTCGGGAACAGTGAGCTGGCCTGCACGTACCAGGAATCTTCCGCCATATTTGGCAAATGCTTCCGCGTTGGCGGCGACATATTTCATGTATTCGTCAAGATTGTGCACCTCGACATTCGCAACCCAGTAACCTTTGGCCATAATTCTGCTCCTTTATACCAGTCGCGACTGTTCGACCGCGGCGCGAATGAAATCGGCAAACAGCGGATGTGGTTCAAACGGTTTGGATTTCAGTTCGGGGTGAAATTGAACACCGATATACCATGGATGATCCGGCAGTTCGACGATCTCGGGCAGGCGACCATCGGGCGACATGCCTGAGAATTTGACGCCCTTGGCCTCCAGCGGTTCACGATAGCTTAGGTCGACCTCATAGCGGTGGCGGTGGCGTTCGGAAATGGCTTTGCCACCGTAAATTTTGGCAACCTGACTATCGGCGCAGAGTGTCGCGTTATAGGCCCCCAGGCGCATCGTGCCACCCTTGTCATCGGTGGTTTCGCGCTGGATCGTGCGGTTGCCTTCGACCCATTCCTTGAGGTGATAAACCACTGGCGTAAAACGCTTGCCGCCGGCTTCATGGTCAAATTCCTCGCTGCCGGCATCGCCGACTTCGGCCAGATTTCGCGCCGCTTCGATCACCGCCATCTGCATGCCCAGACAGATGCCGAAATAGGGGATTTTGCGGGTGCGGGCGAACTCCGCTGCCTTTATCTTGCCCTCGGTGCCGCGCTCGCCAAAGCCGCCGGGAACCAGGATTGCATCGAATTTTTCCAAAAGCGGTGCAGGGTCTTCGCGTTCAAAAATCTCGCTGTCGATCCATTCTGCTTTGACCTTCACCCGGTTGTGCATGCCGCCATGGGTCAGTGCTTCGGCGATGGATTTATAAGCATCCTCAAGCTGGGTGTATTTGCCGACAATTGCGACACGCACAACGCCATCAGGGTTATAAACTCGGTCCGCTACATCCTGCCATTTCTCCAGTTTTGGCTTTGGTGCCGGCGATATACCGAAAGCCTTGAGAACCGCCTTGTCGAGCCCGACCTCGTGATAGGCCAGCGGTGCTTCGTAGATCGATTTCAGATCGCGCGCCTCGATCACCGAATCCTCACGCACATTGCAGAAAAGCGCCAGTTTGGCCCTTTCTTTTGCTGGAATCGCATATTCAGAACGGCACAGAAGGATATCTGGCGCCAGCCCGATCGATCGCAGCTCTTTGACCGAGTGCTGTGTAGGTTTGGTTTTCAGCTCTCCAGATGCGCGAACAAAGGGCAAAAGCGTCAGATGCATGAAAATGCAATCCCCGCGCGGTTTGTCCTGGGCAAACTGACGGATGGCTTCAAAGAACGGCAAACCCTCGATATCACCGACGGTGCCGCCGATTTCACACAGCATGAAATCGACCTCGTCCTCGCCAATGGCGATCCAGTCTTTGATTTCATTGGTGACATGCGGGATCACCTGAATGGTCTTGCCAAGGTAATCGCCGCGACGTTCCTTTTCCAGAACGGTGGAATAAATCCGGCCCGAGGAAACGCTGTCGGTCTTGCGCGCAGCAACTCCTGTGAATCGTTCGTAGTGGCCCAGATCGAGATCGGTTTCAGCCCCGTCATCGGTGACGAAGACCTCGCCATGCTCAAACGGCGACATCGTTCCGGGATCGACATTGAGGTAGGGGTCAAGCTTGCGCAGGCGCACGGAATAGCCGCGCGATTGCAGCAAAGCCCCAAGTGCCGCCGAGGCAAGCCCTTTGCCGAGCGAGGAAACCACACCTCCGGTGATGAAGATAAATCGAGCCATCAGTCGCGGAAACCCCCGTGAATTCAACCATTTACGGGCCTAAACCCGTGAGGTTAGCCCATGTATCACGGGATTTAATTCTTATTAGATTCGCCAGCCCTTGGCAAGGTCGATGCCGCAATATCCTGTAGAAAAGACCACGTTGCCAACAAGCAATTGTGTTGGCTGAATTATTCTTCAGCCTTGGGTGGTGCAGCTGGTGCATCTTCTGAAGTTGGCGGCAACAAGTCCGTGCCCAGAGAGGATGGTTCCTGCTCTTCGGTTGTTGCAGGTGCTTCCGTCCCAAGACGTTCGATCACCGAATCCCCGGCGGCATTACGCGCGGCAAGCACGGTCAGCGTGATTGAAGTGACGATGAACGCAATGGCAAACAACCAGGTCAGCTTGGCCAGCGCCGAGGCTGCCGAACGGCCCGACATCACGCCTCCACCTCCGCCGCCACCAATGCCAAGGCCGCCGCCTTCGCTGCGCTGCAACAGAACAACACCAATCAGGCACAGGGCCAGGATCAGATGGATGACCAGAATGATGTTTTCCATGAATGCGTCCCTTGAGGGTCGGTGGTTTCGTGCCGGGGCTGTCTACTAAAGCGTCGTCAGCTTGTCGATGGGGTTATTTAGGCGCTCGCGCGCCGCTCTTCAAGCGCTTAGTCGCCGACATCATCCATATCGGACTGGCCAGAAATTGCGCGTCTGATGTGGCTCCAGGAAAGGCCGATTCCCAATACGAATGAAAGGCCGATCAGGGTCATCCAGATTTTCAGGGTTTCACTGTTCAGAATGACGATGCCGCGATCAATCAGCACCCAGACGGCAGCCGCAACAATTGCCCCGACCAGCCCCATGCCGATAAGGCCGATTGAGCGCAAAGTTGCACGTAGATAGATGATATATCCTGCCATCAGGATCAGCCCGCCGAACACTGCCAGAGGGGTTTCGACGCTGAAATTCTCCGTTGCCCAGGTCAGGTAATTCCAGTCGGTCGGGTTGTAACTCGGGGTCAACAGGGCAAATGCAATGGCCCAGCGTATCAGAAATCCGGTCATCTCAGGGTCTCGTCAGCGAGGATAATTGACGTTTTTCTGTCAGAACCGCCAAGCCCTGTCCAGCCCCGCGACGTTTTTGAGGTTTCAACCAGAGGCTCCGCTCGCTATAGGGACTTCGGATTTTCAGCATCAGAGGAAAGGTCGGCTGACATGGCCAACGTAGTGGTTGTCGGCGCCCAATGGGGCGACGAAGGCAAAGGCAAGATCGTCGACTGGCTGAGCGAACGCGCCGATGTGATTGCGCGGTTTCAGGGTGGGCACAATGCTGGGCACACGCTGGTGATCGACGGCGAGGTTTATAAACTGCACGCGCTACCCTCAGGCGTGGTTCGCGGCGGGAAGTTGAGCGTCATTGGCAATGGTGTGGTGCTGGACCCATGGAACTTGCTGAAAGAGATCAAAACGATCCGCGCACAGGGGGTGGAGATCACGCCGGACACGCTTGTGATAGCCGAGAACACGCCCCTGATCCTGCCCTTTCACGGCGAGCTTGACCGAGCGCGCGAGGGTCAGAATTCGGTCGCCCGCATCGGCACGACCGGGCGTGGCATCGGCCCCTGTTATGAAGACAAGGTTGGTCGCCGGGTGATCCGGGTGGCCGATCTTGCTGATGATGCGACGCTTGAACTCAGGGTCGACCGGGCGCTGATCCATCACAATGCGCTGCGTTCCGGGCTGGGGCTCCAGCCGATTGACCGCGATGCTTTGCTGGCAGAGTTGCGCGAAATCGCGCCGGAAATTCTGAAATACGCCGGGCCGGTTTGGAAAGTGCTGAATGAAAAAAGTAAAGCCGGCAAGCGCATCCTGTTTGAAGGCGCACAAGGCGCACTTCTGGATATCGACTTTGGCACCTATCCCTTTGTTACCTCCTCCAACGTCATTGCAGGGCAGGCGGCCACTGGCACCGGGATCGGGCCGGGTGCGATTGATTTCGTTCTGGGCATCGTCAAGGCCTACACAACGCGCGTCGGCGAGGGGCCCTTTCCAAGCGAGCTGTTTGACGATGACGGCCAGCGGCTGGGCGAGCGCGGGCATGAGTTTGGCACCACCACGGGGCGCAAGCGCCGTTGTGGCTGGTTTGATGCGGTTCTGGTGCGCCAGACCTGTGCAACATCTGGTGTAAACGGCATCGCGCTGACCAAGCTCGATGTACTTGACGGGTTTGAGGAACTGAAAATCTGCGTCGCTTACGATCTTGATGGCAAGCGGCTGGATCATCTGCCGATAGCCGCAGATCAGCAGGCGCGATGCACTCCGGTCTATGAAACCATGCCAGGCTGGAGCGAAAGCACCGAAGGCGCGCGTAGCTGGGCCGATCTGCCGGCCGAGGCGATCAAATATGTGCGCCGCGTAGAAGAACTGATCGGATGTCCGGTGGCGATGCTGTCAACCTCGCCTGAACGCGACGACACGATTCTGGTCACCGACCCGTTTGCCGACTGATGGCGCTGTCTTACAAAGCACGGCGACGCCTGTCGGTTTTGATCCTGCTGGTCGGGTTGCCGGTTTATATCATTGTTGCCGTCAATATCGTGAACCTGTTTGAGCGCGCGCCATTTCTCTTGGAAATACTGATCTATCTGGTTCTTGGGATTGCCTGGATTTTCCCGCTGAAGTACATTTTTCGCGGTGTTGGGCAGGAGGAGCCGGATAAATAATTGTGCGGATGCCAGACAGAATACGGGGGGATTACCTCTCAAGGTAATCCCCCCGCACCCTCTGAGGAGGGAACTGGTTATGTTTCGTAACGCGACGCGATTGAAAAACGCGAGGCCTTGGATATGGCGAACTGGCCATCCTGCACCCGCAGGATCTTGCCTTCGCGCAACAGCCGGCCAAATGAACTGAGACCGGCTTCTTTGGAAAAGGCTGCCTCGGCATCAAGCTTGGCGATTTTTGACATCACCTGAGCACGTGAGAACCGTGCCTGTCCCTCGACGATCGAGGTATAGGCGGCCGCGGCTTCAAGCAGGTCCTGCAATTCAAAGGCACCGATGCGCTCGGCGAAATCGCCAAAGCTCGAAGATTCCGAGAACGCGTCTGCGGGAATGCCCTGAATTTCCCCATTGCCTTCATCAATATGGGTCTCTTCGGCGACAGGTTCGGGCTTGAGCGCCAGATTGCCATCGGTCGCGGCGACTTCGCGCTGCGGTTCAATGGGTTCCTCTGTTTCAAAACCTGACGCGGGCGGTTCATCAATGCGCTGCTCTGAAACCAGAATCAGCGGTGGCTGCTCGGGCCGCGCTTTGGCACCGCTTTGCAACCCGCCCAGGCGTGCTTTGCTTTGCGCCCGCCGCAGATCTTCGCGATAGGCTGCCAGATCGGCGGTTTCACTTGTGTCCGCAGAACTTACTGGCGAAAGGTCGCGCACCTGCTGATCGGCTTCGGTTGCTGCAACGGCTGCTTTCAACTGATCAAGCGCGTTAAGGCGACGGGCCTGTTCGGGTTTGTCCATCTTGGATTTGGTGGTTTCAAGAAGGCGGTCAAGTGCTGCTTCCTCGCGGGCAAGATCGTCGGGTTTGCGCAGAGCTTTGGCACGGGCGCGGCGCTCTTTGCGCCGCTTGTCAGCCTGCGTGTCAACCTCGTCATCTGCATCTACGGCCTCAAGCGCTTCTTCAAGGTCGCGGGCAAGCTCGGCTTCCTGTTCATCGGTCAGCGAAGAAACGCGGGTGACGGGTTCCTCAACCTCGGCTTCCGGTTCTGCGATCTCTTCAAATTCGGCGTCCGCATCAGCCTCAACTTCAACCTCCGCTTCCGTTTCGACTTCTGCTGCCGGCTCAAATTCGGCTTCGGCGACCGGCTCAAATTCGGTTTCGGCTTCAACATCCTCTTCCGTAGCCGGCTCTAAATCTGGCTCTGCTTCCAGCTCAGCATCAGCCATTGCCACGGCAACAGCGTCCAGCTCAACGTCTCTCTCGTCATCCGCATCTTCCTCAAGATCGGCAAGAGTTTCCGCAACCGGCGCATCCTCAGTAAATTCCGCATCAACCGGAGAGTCGGTATCCTCCTGCTCGACGTCATCTGTTTGTTCTTCAACCGTCAGAACCAAAGGCTCAATCTGTGCTTCGGTTGGTTCCGCCTCGTCTTCTTCGGGCGCGTCAACAAGAACCTCTTCCTCTGCGGTTCCTGCGGCCATTCCGGCGGCTGCAATTTCGGTTTCTGCCCGTTCAACATTCTGGCGGATCGCCGCAAGCGTTTCTTCAACGCTTTTTGCCGGGGCTTGTTCGGGTGCTTCGAAAATGCTGGTCAGGTCACCAGAATCATCTGCTATATCTAATTCGTCGTCGTCTGCTTCATGGCTGCGGCGCGAGCGGAAGAAGGTTACAGGTGATGCTGTCGCTTCGTCGTCTTCAGCGACCGGGTCTTCTTCCACAGGTTCTTCGCGATAGTCGACTTCGGCAACGATTTCATCAGCTTCAGCTGCCGGTTGTGCATCCTCTTCGCTGGCCACATCATCCTCGGATGCTGTGTCTTCCCCTGCCTGCCTCAGAATAATACCGTTTTCCCCGATTTCGGCGGCGACGCCTTTGGGATTGTTCTCTTCGGCAATGCGTTTGAGGGTATCAGTATCCGGAACCGTTGGAACGCCGCCAAAATAGCGGTCTTCGGCTGCCAGTTTGCGGAAATATTCCGCGACCATCTGAAGAGTTGTGAACGGGTCATCAAACCCTTCGAGCGTACAGGAAAACGTCCCGTATGTAACGGTCAGGACTTTGCTCGAGGTTACCATTTACTTGTCACTTTCCCCCCCGACCTTGGGACAAATTACCACGGGTTTGCGGCGCCAACCAAACTATTTCACCACTTTTACTGCCAAATCGTCACCAAAAAATTGATCTTTGTTCACGGTTTCCGCATCAATAGGCGATGTCAGAAAAGATTGTTCAATCAGCCACCGGAATCACGATTATCGGTGGCGCAAAGATAAAGCCTCGGCAAATCAGGCAGGCAATTGCTCTTGCACCTTGTCTGGTCGCGGCTGACAGCGGGGCAAGATCAGCGCTCAGGGCGGGACTGATGCCTGATGCTGTCATCGGGGATCTGGACAGTGCTGATTCCGGTATTTTCAATGCCATTCCCAAAGACCGCATTCACAAGATCGCCGAGCAGGATACAACGGATTTCGAGAAATGTCTTTACTCGCTGAGCGCACCTTTCGTGATCGCCCTGGGGGTCATCGGCTCGCGGCTTGATCACAGCCTGTCATCGCTCAATACGCTGAGCCGGTTTTCCGATCTTCCGGTGCTGCTGGTCAGCAATAAGGATGTCATCTTTATATGCCCGCGCAACATCAGCCTCAAACTGCCTGTCGGAACCCGGGTTTCGCTGTTTCCGTTGGCCCCGGTGAGGGGCAACAGCGAGGGGCTTGAATGGTCGATTTCAGGATTGGAGTTTTCACCTTTTGGCCGGATCAGCACGTCTAACCGCAGCACCGGGCGAAGCGTTGAACTGAGCTTTGATGCACCCCACATGCTTGTCATACTGCCGGTCGGGTGTCTGAAGGCTGCGCTTGCGGCACTTACCAATCCCTAATTCAACAATTCGCCACATTGACTGCCAGCCCGCCGATAGAAGTTTCCTTATACTTGGCATTCATATCCAGCCCGGTCTGGCGCATGGTTTCCACGCAGGCATCCAAAGACACCAGATGATCACCATCCCCGCGCAACGCCAGTGAAGCAGCGGAAACAGCCTTGATCGCGCCCAACCCGTTACGCTCGATGCAAGGGGCCTGCACCAGACCCTTGATCGGATCGCAGGTCATGCCGAGATGATGCTCCAATGCAATCTCGGCGGCGTTTTCCACCTGTTTGACCGTGCCGCCCAGAACCTCGCACAAGCCAGCCGCCGCCATTGCCGAAGCCGAACCAACCTCGCCCTGACACCCGACCTCGGCCCCTGAGATCGAGGCGTTTTGCTTGATCAGCCCGCCCACGGCTGCCGAGGCGAGCAGAAAGTCCGCAACCTTGCTGGGCTGCGCCATCGGCACATGATCAAGATAATAGCGGATCGTTGCAGGAATAACTCCGGCTGCGCCATTGGTTGGGGCGGTTACCACCTGGCCACCTGCAGCGTTCACTTCATTAACCGCCATTGCGTAGACCGAAATCCAGTCATTGACCGTGTGTGGTGCGGTCAGGTTCTGCCCGCGCTCGGCCAGCAATTGGTGATAAATCCCTTTCGCCCGCCGCCGCACATTCAGCCCGCCGGGCAAGATGCCATCCTGGGCCAATCCGGCTTCGATGCACTTGTCCATCACCTGCCAGACCTGGGCTATGCCCTGCGACAATTCCGGATGCGATTGCGCCGACAGTTCATTGTCCCATTTCATTTGCGAAATCGACTTGCCGCTGGCCGTGCCCATCTCGATCATTTCTTCGGCAGTCTCAAATGGATAAGGCACGTTCTGCGGGGTGCGGATGCCTGTCTGTTCGCGCATCTCGCCTTCGGTCAGCACGAACCCGCCTCCGATGGAGTAATATGTTTCCTGCAGGATGACATCGCCTTGCTGATCCAGCGCATTCAGGATCATGCCGTTTGCGTGAGCAGGCAGGATACGTTCAAAATCAAAGACCAGATCCTTTGCAGGATTGAAGGCAAGCTCGGGAAGACCTTCAACTCTGATCCGGTGGCTGTTGCTGATTTCCGCCAGCGCTGCCTCGGCTGCATCATTGTCAAATGTTTCGGGGATGAACCCGGCCAGCCCCAGGATCACCGCGCGATCGGTCGCATGGCCCTTGCCGGTGAAAGCAAGCGAACCATGCAGCGAACAGCTTAACCCATAGGCGGTAAAATCACTGGTCCGCAGCGCCTCAAGAAACTGCGCGGCCGCCACCATCGGCCCCATCGTGTGCGAGCTGGAGGGACCGACACCGATCTTGAAAATATCAAAAATGCTGAGAAACATTCTGGTCTTCCCGGATTTTTTTGGAGTTTCCTATTGGAAACGATACCTCTGAGATACACTAAATCCGACATTCACGAACAGAAATCACCGATTTCCGTCTTTCCGTTCTGCACCGGCTGCATTTCCTGCTCGCAGCTTTACCGGATAAAGCCTATAACACCAAAAAAGCAGGCCAAGGGGGAATCGTGCAATGGTTTCTGATCTGTCTCCGATTGATACCGCAAAATTCGTTTCTGCCAAGCGCGCGCTTGATTATGTCGAAAGCGGCATGCGGCTGGGGCTGGGCACGGGGTCAACTGCCGCGTGGATGGTGCGCATTCTCGGCGAAATGGTGCGCGATGAGGGGCTCAAGGTGATCGGCGTGCCCACATCTGACCGCACCGCCGATCTGGCAACCGAGGTTGGCATTCCCATCGCAACGCTTGATGAGGTCAAATGGCTGGATTTGACGATCGACGGCGCTGACGAGTTTGACGCCAATCTCAACCTGATCAAAGGTGGCGGTGGCGCATTGCTGCAGGAAAAGATCGTCGCCACAGCCTCGGATCAAATGGTCGTCATCACCGATATATCCAAAGAGGTCGAAACGCTTGGCTCGTTCCCGCTGCCGGTCGAGGTCGTCAGTTTCGGCTGGGAAACCACCAAGGCGCTGATTGAAGAGGCGTTGATGAACGTCGACGTGATGGGCCGCACCGGCACGCTGCGCATGAATCGCGACCGTCCCTTTGTCACCGACGAGGGGCATTACATCCTTGATTTCCATCTGCGCCGCATTGCCAAGCCCCGGAAATTGTCGCTGATCCTCAATCAAATTCCGGGCGTGGTTGAAAACGGACTGTTCATTGATATCTGTGACACGGTCGTGATCGGTTACGGCGATGGCAATGTTGAAGTGCGCGATATCAATGCGGGCACGGTTGAACATGAACGCATCGATGTGATCGAGCGCGACAACCTGTTTGTGGATGTAGCGGACTAATCATGAAATTCGATTATGACTTATTCGTCATCGGTGGTGGCTCCGGTGGTGTGCGGGCAGCGCGGCTGACCGCGACTGAGGGACACAAGGTCGGGCTAGCCGAAGAATACCGCATGGGTGGCACTTGCGTGATCCGCGGCTGTGTGCCGAAAAAGCTGATGGTCTATGCCGCCGGTTTTGCCGATGCCTTTGAAGATGCGCGTGGTTTTGGCTGGAGCGTTGGTGACACCAGCTTTGACTGGTCAAAATTGATCGCTGCCAAGGATGCTGAAATAAACAGGCTTGAAGGCATTTACCGCAGCAATCTTGGCAAAGCCGGTGTCGAGCTTTTTGATGCCCGCGCCACCATTGCGGATAGGCATCGCATCAACCTCTCAACCGGCGAAAGCTTCACCGCCAGGCATATTCTTGTCGCCGTGGGCGGCACGCCCTTCGTGCCTGAATTTCCGGGTTCCGAGCTTGCCATCACCTCAAACGAAATATTTCACCTAAGCGATCTGCCGCGCCGCGTACTGGTTGTCGGCGGCGGCTATATTGCCTGTGAATTTGCCGGTATCCTTAACGGGATGGGAGCTGAGGTCACCCAGTTTTACCGCAGTGCGCAAATCCTGCGGGGCTTTGACGGTGAGGTTCGCGGTCATGTGGCCGATGAAATGATCAATCGCGGCATTGATCTGCATCTAGGCACTGACGTTACATCGATTGAAAAAACCGATGACGGTTTGCTGGTTAAATGCACGAACGGGTCGGAATCCATCGTCGATCAGGTGCTTTACGCAACCGGGCGGGTGCCGGCCACGGCCAATCTCGGGTTGGAAATCACCAAGATCGAGCTGGGGCGCAAAGGTGAGATCGTGGTTGACCCCTATTCGCAAACCACTGAGCCGTCGATCTATGCCGTCGGTGACGTGACCAACCGCGTCAATCTAACGCCTGTGGCCATTCGCGAAGGTGCTGCGTTCGTTGAAACCGTGTTCAAGTCAAACCCGACTAAAGCCGATCACGAGAACATTCCGACAGCGGTCTTTACACAGCCCGAGATCGGCACTGTCGGTCTTAGCGAAGAAGAGGCGCGCGAGGCGGAGGTGATCGAAGTTTATCGCACAGCCTTTCGCCCGATGATGCATATTCTGGCCGGGCGCAGCGAGCGCATGCTGATCAAGATGATCGTCAGCCAGGCAACGCGCCGGGTACTTGGGGTGCATATCGTCGGCCAAGCGGCTGCTGAAATGATCCAGATGGTCGGGATTGCGATAAAAATGGGCGCGACGAAAGAGGATTTTGATCGTACCATGGCCCTGCATCCTTCAGCAGCGGAAGAGCTTGTTACAATGAAGGAACCGGCCCGTGTGGGTTGAACTTTTGCCATTTTACCACCAGTTATCCGGTAAGATTCGCAAAGAGCAAAAATCGAGGAAGGACATTTAGTCAAATGGCTGGCAACAACAGTGGCGGCCCTTGGGGCGGCGGCGGCAACAAGGGCGGAAATCGCGGCGGCGGCGACCAGGGCGGCGGACGCGGCCCCGGTGGTGACGGGCCGCAAATTCCCGAAATCGATGAGATCGTCAAGAAAGGCCAGGAACAACTGCGCGTCCTGATGGGCGGGCGCGGTGGCTCAGGTGGCCGTGGCAGTGGCGGCGGAGAGCTGCCGGGATTTGGTCGCGGCACCATCGGCATCGTTCTGCTGGCAGCGATTGGCCTTTGGGCCTTTGCTTCGTTCTATACGGTGAAACCGGAAGAAAAGTCCGTCGAGCTGTTTTTTGGCGAATATTCCTCCACCGGTAATCCGGGCCTCAACTTTGCGCCCTGGCCGGTGATCACCAAGGAAATCGTTGCCGTGACGCGCGAACGCACCGAGGATATCGGGGTAGGGCTCAATTCTCGCTCCGATCAGGGCCTGATGCTGACCGGGGATGAGAACATCGTCGATATCGATTTCCAGGTGGTCTGGAACATCACCGACCCGGCCATGTTCCTGTTCAATCTCGCCGATCCCGAGGAAACCATTAACGCGGTTGCTGAATCAGCCATGCGCGAGATCATTGCGCGCTCGGAACTGGCGCCGATCCTCAATCGGGATCGCGGTGTAATTACCGCTGAATTGCAGGGCCTCATTCAGGACACGCTGGATAGCTACCGCTCAGGCATGAACATCGTCCGCATCAACTTTGAACGCGCCGACCCGCCACGCGAGGTAATCGATGCTTTCCGTGAGGTGCAGGCAGCGGAACAAACCCGTGACACGCTGGAAAAACAGGCGGACGCCTATTCCAACAGGGTTGTCGCCGGGGCGCGCGGTGAAGCGGCGCAATTGCTGCAACAGGCAGAAGGCTATCGCGCTCAGGTGATCAACGAAGCCGAGGGTGAAGCAAGCCGTTTCCTTGCGGTCTACGAGGAATACGTGAAGGCACCTGAGGTGACGCGCAAACGTCTTTACCTGGAAACGATGGAGCGGGTGCTTGGCTCTGTTGACAAGGTAATAATCGATGAAACCGGCGCGGGGGGGCAGGGCGTGGTTCCCTATCTTCCGCTGAATGAACTTAGGAAGGGAGGGTCAAACTGATGAAACGGACAACATATCTCTTACCGATCGTCGTTGTGATTCTCTTCCTTATCTCTTCGTCGGTGTTTATTGTTGACGAGCGCGAAAAGGCGCTGGTGCTGCAATTTGGTCAGGTCAAGGCAGTGAAGGAAGAGCCGGGACTGGCTTTCAAAATCCCGTTCATTCAGGAAGTGGTAAAATACGAGGACCGTATCCTGTCGCTTGACACACAACCGCTTGAGGTCACCCCGCTGGATGACCGGCGACTGGTGGTCGATGCCTTCGCCCGCTGGCGCATATCTGATGTGGTCAAGTTCCGTCAGGCCGTTGGTACCGGAGGTGAACGCACCGCTGAAAGCCGGCTTGACCGTATCCTTAACGCTGCAACCCGTGAAGTTTTGGGCTCTGTTACGTCCAATACCGTCTTGTCTGCCGACCGGGTGGCGTTGATGAACCGCATTCGCGATGCGGCAATCAGGGAAGCCGAGGCTCTGGGTGTCGAGGTGGTCGATGTCAGGATCAAACGCGCCGATCTGCCGACGCAGAACCTTGAAGCAACTTTTGCCAGGATGCGCGCCGAACGCGAACGCGAAGCTGCTGATGAGATCGCACGTGGTAACGAGGCCGCGCAAAAGGTGAAAGCGCAGGCCGACCGGACTGTGGTCGAGCTGGTGTCGGAAGCCCAGAAAAACTCGGAAATCATCCGTGGTGAGGCGGATGCCAAAAGGAACGCGATCTTCGCCGCTGCATTTGGCAAGGATCCCGAGTTCTTTTCTTTTTACCGCTCGCTCACCGCGTATGAAAAAGCGCTCAAGGGCGACAATTCAACCCTTGTCATCAACCCGAACAGCGAGTTTTTCGACTATCTGAAAACGGATACGGTTGAGTGATCGCCGATCTTCTGACGGGCCTCGGTCTTGTCGCCGTGATTGAGGGGCTGGTGCTTGCACTGGCCCCTCTGCGCTTTGAGGATATCCTTGAAGCCCTGCGTCGGCTTGATGTGCAAACGCGGCGTAATCTCGGCCTTGTGGCGGTGGCGCTGGGCGTGTTTCTGGTATGGCTGGCGCGCTATGTATTGGCGTGAAGCGTGCGCATGCGCAATTTATCATAAAGGTTTTGCGCGCAACATTGGCCCTAAGCCTACAAGCGGTTTCACGCGCATTTGACATAAAGAGACGGGGATTCGGTTGAATTCCTGAAGAAAACCTACAATTTTACCACCAAACGGCTGCCCGCGGTAACAGCCTGTTCAGGCAAACGGAGGAATCAAGAATGAAAAACAGAGCCTTGGCGCTGCCAATTCACTCGGCGCAGGCAAAACATGGGTTATTGGCGCTGCTTTTTGGGCTGGCAATGCTCATGGCCCAGACGATGGCAGCACATGCCCGTGCAGCACCTGAAAGTTTTGCCGACCTTGTTGATAAAGTTTCACCTGCAGTGGTCAATATCACCACCACCACGACCGTAACCTCCAGCGCCGGTCCGCGCCCAACGGTTCCCGAAGGATCACCTTTTGAGGATCTGTTCCGTGATTTCATGAACCGTCAGGGGCAAGGTGCACCGCGACGCGCTTCGGCGCTTGGATCAGGCTTCCTGATTTCGGAAGACGGCTACATCGTGACCAATAACCACGTGATCGCCGAGGCCGACGAGGTGATCATCGAGCTTTTCAATGGTGGCGAGCTGGAAGCGCGCGTGATCGGTACTGATCCCAAGACCGATATCGCGCTCCTGAAGGTCGAAAGCAGTGAGCCGTTGCCTTATGTGCGCTTTGGCGACAGCGATATTGCCCGCGTCGGCGATTGGGTGATGGCAGTTGGCAATCCGCTGGGGCAGGGCTTTTCGGTGTCTGCAGGGATCATCTCGGCCCGCAACCGTGCCCTGCGTGGCACCTATGACGATTTCATTCAGACCGATGCCGCAATCAACCGTGGCAATTCCGGCGGTCCGCTTTTTAACATGGACGGCGAAGTGATTGGCGTGAACACGGCAATCCTGTCACCCAATGGCGGTGGTTCGATCGGCATTGGTTTTTCCATGTCCTCGGCCGTGGTGTCGCGTGTTGTCGACCAGCTTCAGGAGTTTGGTGAAACCCGGCGTGGTTGGCTGGGTGTGCGCATTCAGGATGTGACATCCGATGTGGCCGACGCTCTGAACCTTGACGATGCCGCTGGTGCAATGGTGACAGATGTTCCTGATGGTCCGGCAAAGACAGCGGGAATTCGGCAGGGCGATGTGATCATTACGTTTGATGGCAAACATGTGCCGGACACTCGTGAACTGGTCCGCATGGTCGGCGAAACCGAAGTTGGCAAGGCCGTTCGTGTTGTGGTCTTCCGTGAAGGAAAAACCGTCACTCTGAAGGTTGTTCTGGCGCGTCGCGAAGATGCCGAAAGCGAGCAGATCGTGCCGGCAACTGCATCACCTGAAGAGCCGAAAGAGAAAGAGTTTCTGGGATTGAAACTGCAAAATCTCAATGTGGATTTACGCCAGCAGCTTGGTCTGGGTGATGACATTGATGGTGTCGTGGTGATGGGCGTGAGTGAATCCAGTCAGGCCTATGACAAGGGTCTGAGGGCAGGGGATATCATAACCGAAGCCGGGCAGCAGAGGGTGAGTACCCTTACGGATCTGGACAAGCGTCTTGAACAGGCTCGCGAGGCTGGTCGCAAATCCATCCTTTTGCTGGTCAGGCGCAACGGTGAACCCCGCTTCGTTGCCCTGTCGCTTGGCGGTTGAAGACTGGTCAATCCCTTGATGCACAATTTTGGGCGCTCCAAGCAGGGGCGCCTTTTTGTTGTTAAGTTCCCGCCAGTTGCGCTTCTGGTTGAATTTCCGGAATTAATGTCGGTCTCTATGCAACGGTTGGCGCAGAAAAATCCGCGATCAATTGTTTTTTCTCATTGCGTCGTCAGGATTGGACCTAAAGAACAAGACGACTGTGATCACATGTATTCGTACCTGACATTTTCTCTGGTTCTGGCTGTGACCGGGCTGGTGGTGATCCTCAACACCAACGGCAGGCGACGCAGCTTTGTTTTGTGGAGTGCCCTATTCGCGGCACCAACCGGGCTGGCTGATTTCTGGTTTGCCCCGGATTACTGGCAGCCCGATCACGTGATCGGCCCGCATTTCAGCGTTGAGGGGATGATGTTTTCTTTCGGCAATGGGGCTTTGTTGGCCTTTCTTGTCTGGCCCTTCTTTTCCCGAATGCTGGTCGCTTCTGAAGCCTCAATCAGTTTATCCGCCAATTGGAGCCGGGTGAGCCCCGTGATTTTGCCAGGTTTCCTGGCATTCCTGCTGCTTTGGGATGGGCTTATGGGCCCGTTACCTGTGATGCAGGCAAGCTTTGTCGGATTTGTTGTGCTGACCCTGTGGCTGGCATTCCGGCGGCAACTGAACCCGGTGTCAGGGCTGGCGGGGGCGTTTCTGTTTTCGTCGGTTTACTGGGCCCAGACCCTGCTTTGGTCGTGGTTTGATCACGATCTGGCATCATTCTGGTCTGCACATTCCAGCTATCTCGCGCATCCCCTGCCAATGACCGGCCTGCCCGGAGACGAGCTGCTCTGGGCCGCGTTTTATGGCTTGCTCTGGCCGCATATCATCACGGTAGCCCTTGGCGGCAGTGCATCGTACAGGCGCGTTGCTGGTTCAGCCGGATGAATCATCCTTGGGGCGCTCAACAGCCGCAAGTCCAAGGCTGCGCGCGGAGTCCAGCGATAGCTTGTTGCTGTCAAGCCCGCGTGGTTTCTGATACCTGCGAATGGCCTTGCGGGTGCGCAAGTCCAGCTCGCCGGTGATCTTGCCGCGATAATACCCCCGAACACTGAGCGCGCGCTGAAGCGAGGCGACATAGGCGTCAACCTTGTCTTCCTGGCAGGGCACCTTGAACCAGATATCTGCCCGTTCGGTGACGATTTTCTGGAACGTCTCCGTGCGATAGGAGGCCGGCGTCAGCAGGGTGCCGTCATCTGCATAACTCGCATCGCGCGTTTTGATCTGGCGTGTGACGGTTTCAACAACAGCCGGGGAAATCTCTTTGCCATAGCAGGCCCCGGGCTCAGCATCCGGTGGCTGGATTGGCTCAATATCACTGGCCGACATGTCTCGAATGCCGGTGATCTGGATTTCCATACAGCCAGACAAGACGCCAATGGCGCCGACGACGCTTAGAAATACTGGGATCTTCATACTGCCCGTCCCGTCTTTTTTTGTGATTCTAGCGGGAAACCAGCGCCAACAAAAGAAAAATTCACCCGACCCCGTCATTTGCCGGTGCGAGCAGCTCATCCAGCATCGGCGAGATATCTTCGACATGGCGGGCAACGACATGCACAACCATACCCTCGCGCTGAATATGCCCGGTGACGCGCAGCAGACGCGCGGCGATTACCGCGCGGCGGTATTTCTGATAGGTCTTCTCCCAGATCACGATGTTGGAGATACCGGTTTCATCCTCAAGCGTCAGAAAGATCACACCTTTTGCCGTGCCGGGGCGCTGGCGTACCAGAACCAGCCCGGCGACACAGACCAGCGCCCCTTCGGGTGGTTCATCCAGCCGGTTATGCGGCAGCGCCTGCGGTGGGCGCGGCCAGTCCGGGGGGCGGGGCGGGGCATAAGACATAAGAACAAAATAAGAACATTCGCCAAAGATGACAAGAGTTTTACGCCCCTCTTTAAAATCATGCTGGCCCCGTGCATTTAGCTCTAGTAGACAAATCCGGAATACCCAATCGGGCTAAGAGGGCGTAAATGGCGAAGATCACATATATCGAACATAACGGCACGGAACATCAGGTTGAGGTGGCCAATGGGCTGACCGTGATGGAAGGGGCTCGTGACAATAATATACCGGGCATCGAAGCGGATTGCGGCGGTGCCTGCGCATGTTCGACCTGTCATGTCTATGTTGATGAAAACTGGGTCAGTAAACTTCCGGAAAAGGACGCGATGGAAGAGGATATGCTCGATTTCGCCTGGGAGCCCGATCTGGTGAAATCCCGCCTGACCTGTCAGGTCAAGGTTACTGATGCGCTTGAAGGGCTGATCGTGCGGATGCCGGAAAAGCAGATCTGATGCGTCTTGGGGCGCTCATGTTGCTGGCGCTGATAATGGCGACACCTGCTAAAGCTACTCCGCCCAATGTTATTCTGAAAGCCCGCTACGCAGAGCCGACCCGGCGCTATGATCACGGTGTCCTGGGGGATGCGGTGGAATGGGGCGCGTTGGTTCTGACGGTGGATCAATGCGCGGGCTGCGAGATCCGGCAGGTGAATACAATCACCATCAGACTGCCGGAAAACCGGGTTTTTGAGGATTTGGAGCCACGCATCATTCTGGGCGAGTTTGAGCAGACCTGGGTGATGGTGGTCGAAAGCGACCTTGCGCTCGGGGCGCGGCTGGCGATCTACACCGCCGCCGGGCTTGCCCACGCAACACCCTTTATCGGTCGTTCGCATCGCTGGTTGGCCCCAGTCGGCTCGGCCGATCTTGATGGCGACGGCATTCCTGAAATCGCCTATGTGGAAAAACCGCACCTGTCCAAAGAGCTGAAGATTTGGCGGTTTGAAGAAACCGGTCTCAGCTTTGTGACCAGCCTCAGAGGTCTGACCAATCACCGGATCGGTGAAGATTTCATCACCGGTGGCATTCGCGATTGCGGAGACGGGCCGGAAATCATTACAGCCGATGCAAATTGGCAGCGCGTCATGTCGACCCGGCTGACAGACGGGAAGCTGACGACGCGGGCGCTCGGGTATTTTGAAGGTCAGGCCAGCGTTAAGAAAGCACTGGACTGCAAGATTTAACGCGCTCCGCGCGGGAGTATTTTTGCCAAAAAGAAGCCGCTCAGAGGGCGCGCCAGCCGATGTCTTTGCGGTAAAACCCTTGCGGCCAGTCAATCGCGCTGACCATCTGATAGGCAAGATCATGCGCCTCCTTAAGGTTTTGACCGCGTGCGGTGACATTCAGAACCCGCCCGCCGGTTGCCACCAACTGCCCGTCGCGCAGAGCGGTTCCGGCATGAAACACCTCCTGCTTGCTTGAAGACGGCAGCGCGTCCAGCCCGTGAATTGCACTGCCTTTTTCGTAGGTGCCGGGATAGCCGCTTGCCGCCATGACCACCGTCATTGCATGATCATCGGCCCAGCTGGCGCGGGTTTCGTTCAGGCGGTCTTCGGCACAGGCGAGCAACAGGTCGAGGACCTGCGCGCCGAGCCGCATCATCAGAACCTGACATTCAGGATCGCCAAATCGCACGTTATATTCCACCAGCCGCGCCTTGCCGTCCTTGATCATCAGACCGGCATAAAGCACGCCTTCATAAGGCGTGCCGCGCCGCGCCATCTCTGCCAGTGTCGGGCGGATGATTTCGGCCATCACGTCGGCCTCGATCTCTGGTGTCAGAACGGGGGCAGGGGAATAGGCGCCCATGCCGCCGGTATTGGGCCCCTGATCACCTTCATAGGCGCGTTTGTGATCTTGTGCCGAGCCAACGGCAAGGCAGGATTCCCCTTTGCAAAGGACGAATAGCGAGGCTTCCTCGCCCTCCATGAACTCCTCGATCACCACTTCAGCCCCGGCATCACCGAATGCACCGTCAAACATGTCGGTGATCGCATCAAGCGCTTCTATTTCCGTCATGGCCACAACGACGCCTTTGCCCGCGGCAAGCCCGTCTGCCTTGATCACAATCGGCGCACCTTGTTCCTTCACATAAGTCACAGCATTTTCAGCATCAGTGAAACGGGCATAGCCTGCGGTGGGGGCACCTGAGGCATCGCAGATGGCTTTCGTAAAGGATTTGGAGCTTTCAAGCTTTGCAGCTTCCAGTGAGGGACCAAATGTTTTGAAACCCGCGGCGCGCAGCTGATCGGCGACGCCAAGTGCAAGTGGCGCTTCAGGGCCGACCACAATGAAATCAATGGCGTTTTCAGCACAGAATTCCGAAACAGCGGTGCCGTTGTTGATATCAATTGAGGCGCAATCGGCGATCTCGTCCATACCGGCATTGCCCGGGGCGCAGATCAGCCGGTCACATTTCGGATTTTGCTTGATTGCCCAGGCGAGGCTGTGTTCGCGCCCGCCGCTTCCAAGGATCAGAATATTCATGCGCGCCCCCGCTTGGCCTTGCCTTCGGGGCGTTCTAAGGTGGCGGTGAAGAAGACGCAAGCGAGGCAGAATGTCCGACCTGATAGACGCACCAGAGCCGGGCCAGAACGCCCCTGAATTTTCGGTGTCCGAACTTTCCGGCGTGGTCAAACGCCTGATCGAGGGCGAGTTTGCCAATGTGCGGGTGAAGGGTGAGATCGGGCGGGTTTCACGCCCCGGTTCGGGGCATATCTATCTTGATCTCAAGGATGATCGCGCGGTTCTTGCGGGTGTCATCTGGAAAGGGGTGGCCAGCCGGTTGCGCACTCAGCCCGAAGAGGGGATGGAAGTTGTTGCCACCGGGCGGTTAACCACGTTTCCCGGCCAGTCACGCTATCAGATGGTGATCGAGGACATTGCGCCAGCAGGTGTTGGTGCCCTGATGGCGATGCTGGAAAAACGAAAGAAAGCGCTGGCGGCGGAGGGTCTGTTTGACCCGGCGCGAAAGCAGCCATTGCCCTATTTGCCTGAGGTCATTGGCGTTATCACGTCCCCGTCCGGGGCGGTCATCCGCGATATCTTGCACCGGTTGCGTGATCGGTTTCCGCGCAAGGTTCTGATCTGGCCGGTTACTGTGCAGGGCGAGAAATGCGCGCCTGAAGTGAGCCGTGCCATTGAAGGGTTCAACCAGCTGAGCGAGGGCGGGGCAATGCCTCGGCCCGATGTACTGATCGTGGCTCGCGGGGGTGGCTCGATTGAGGATTTGTGGGGCTTCAATGAAGAGGTCGTGGTGCGCGCCGCTGCGGCAAGTGCGATCCCATTGATTTCAGCGGTCGGGCATGAAACCGATACAACGCTGATTGATTTTGTCTCTGATCAGCGTGCACCAACACCAACTGCCGCTGCCGAACTGGCTGTACCGGTTCGCGCGGACTTGATGGCGCATCTGGCAAAACTTGATGAAAGGCGCATTCGCGCGGCTTCCACCGGGCTTCAGGCGCGGGGACAGCGCTTGCGCGATCTGGCGCGCGCCTTGCCAAGGCCGGCTGATCTGGTGGCAGCACAGGCGCAGCGGCTGGATTTCTTAAGCCAGCGATTGCCATCGGCTCTTATGGCGTCGACACAAATCAAATCGGCCCGCTTGGTCAAAGCCGCAGCCGCGTTGCGCCCGATTGTTCTGACGCAATCTCTCAGGCAGAAAGATCAGTATTTCCAGCGCCTTGCCGGAAATCTTAGGCAGTCATTCACCGCCGGTGTTGATCGACGCCGCACTCGGTTTGACGGGCTGGCGCGGCTGCACCAGACGCTTGGATATGCAGAGACGCTGGCGCGGGGCTATGCCGTTGTCAGAGATGAAGATGGCGGTATCGTGACCCGGCTCAAAGCTGCGAAATCGGCCAAATCGCTGGAGATTGAATTGCAGGATGGTCGGATGCAGACCACACCGTCCGGCACCCCATCCAAAAGCCTCAAACAAAAACCAAAAACCGCACCTGAAGGTCAGGGCTCACTTTTCTAAACCCCGACTCCCGGCCCTTTGCACGAGATCGGGCGTTCGTCTTTCCAGATCACCTCTAGATCGGCATCTGGTTCACGCCCATCGGCGCGTGCAGCAAACCGCTCGCCCTTTTGCAGGAAATGCCAGCATTGTTCCTCGCCGTCGCCTTCATAGATGAAACAGATCATCTGTTTGCGGGCAAACCAGACACCCTTGGTGCAGGTGCCATCGGCATATTGCCAGATCGACTGTTGCCCTGGCAGGTATTGCTCAACCCCGTAAGGCTGGCCCTGTTGTGCAAAATAGAGGGTTTTGCCATTTGCGTAGGATTCAAAATCTTCAGGCGATAACACTTCCTCGGCCAGCAAAGCTGTCGGTAACAGGCAAAGTGCTAAGATCAGGCGGAACATGGCCAATTATCCGGATGTTAGGTTGATCGTCAAACCCGACTATACAGGATTATCTGAGATTGTTGGATCACTTTTGCGATGAGCCCCGATTTGCCGCCGCTCCCAATCCGCCACCTTGGGATTCATCAGTTTTCGCCATGCACGGGGATAAAGCGCAATGCATGACATGACGGGCAGCGAATAGGGCAGAACCGGCGCCCCCTCAGTGGCGCGGGTTCTGAGCTCAGAATAGCGGATGGATGGATGCGCGTGGTGGTCGGAATGTCGCGGAGCATTCAGCATAAGCGCGGTCGAAAAGACATGCGGGGCGTTCCAGGAGTGTTGGATCGTGACCGGTTCATATTTGCCGTCAGGCTGGATTTCCCGCCTGAGGCCGTAGTGCTGGACATAATCACTGAGCAGAAGCTGTATCTGCGCGAGAGTGGCAAAAGCTATATAGGTCGCAACGCCAGCCTTGCCGGCCAACACATAAGCCAGTGCTAGAAAGACAAACGCACCTGCGAAATAGGCCACATAGGGGTTTGACGGATGAATGCCCGGATGCGCCAGCTTGTTCAAACGGACGTTTTCAATGGCCAGTCCCGAGCGAAATGAACCTATCCAGGCTTGATTGAAGAACCTGTAAAAACCCTGATTCAAAGGGGCCGAGTTCGGATCAAGCGGTGTGGCCACATGCCGGTGGTGAATCGCCAGATGTGCGCTGGTATGATGGCCAAAGAGCAGTGAGATGAAAACCCATCTGCCAAGGGAATGGCGGAGGTGGTCGGGCCGATGGATAAGTTCATGCGCATTGGCGGTAGAGATAGTGCCAAAGAACAGGGCAAAAGACAGAAAAATCAACAGCTTCTCACCTATCCCAAAACCGCCGGTGGAAATCGCCAGGATCGCCTGAGGCAGAAGCATAAAATGAGTGATGCCAAGCAAGACCGGCACGACATCTGCCAGGTGGGTATCAAATTTGCTGTGATTGTAGCCGACATCGGTATTGGCAATCAGGGCTTCATCCGCAAGAAACGCAAAGATGCTGAGATATATCAACGCCACCAATGCCCAGCTGCCCCCAAGCACAGGCCCCAGCGCCAGAAACGGCACCGGTAATAAAACAGATGTTCTAATCAGTAACAGGTTCGCGTTCGCCATGCCTGTTCCCCCTCGTTACACGGTGGGCAGCATCATTGATAAATCCGGCAGATTAATGGAATTTCCTTGTTATACCGCACCTACGCCAAAACCCGAAACCTCTCATGGGTTATGACGCGGAA
>CAZMNO010000028.1:0-42136 GCA_964567685.1 uncultured Rhodobacter sp.
ACTTAACCAAACCCGCGCGCTTGCGTCAGAGCGGGTTCACTAAACGCTTACGGTGATTTCACCCGCTTGGATTGTTTTTTCTTTAGATTACTGGCAGGCCGAAATCAGAAACGCGACTGATACGAGAATAAGCGCTGTTCTTAACATGGAAACCTCCATTGCATGAAGTCACAACATGCCCCCTGATCTGACCGCGTGTCAAATCCTGCCAGAACGAGGGATAAAAGCAGGGGTGCATTTTCCTTGCGCTGGGCCTGTGACAACCTCATTCTCAGCCGGACAAAAGGAGCAGCGGAATGTTCACCGAAATGACCTTTATCGATTGGCTTGGCGTCTTCGGATCGCTGATGATTGCCGGTGCCTATCTTGCCGTTTCAAACGGCAAGGTCGATCCAGTGAGACCGACCTATCACCTTTTAAATTTCATCGGATCAATGCTGATCCTGTTGTCGCTTTACTATCGCCCCAATGCAGGGGCGATCATGATCGAGGTTCTTTGGGGTGGGATCGCGATTTATGCACTGATGCGGTATTTCATCAAAATCCGCTGAAACCCCCTATTCAGCCGCGTCCTGATACGCCTCCATCGGCGGGCAGATGCAGGTTAGATTGCGATCCCCCCAGGCATTGTCGACACGATTGACCGGCGGCCAGTATTTATCAACCCGGAATGCACCAGGCGGGAAACAGGCCTGTTCGCGCGAATAGGGGCGATCCCATTCGCTGACCAGATCCTCGACCGTATGCGGGGCGTTTTTGAGAGGGTTGTTTTCCGGATCAATCCGCCCCTCCTCAATGTCGCGCGCCTCTTCGCGGATCGCCAGCATGGCGTCACAAAAGCGGTCAAGCTCGGCCTTTGTCTCGCTTTCCGTCGGTTCGATCATCAGGGTGCCAGGCACCGGAAAACTCATGGTCGGTGCGTGAAATCCGCAATCAACAAGGCGTTTGGCGATGTCGTCGACTGTGACGCCGGCATTGTCTTTCAATGGGCGCGTATCAAGAATACACTCATGCGCCACACGACCGCCGGGTCCTTTGTAAAGGATGTCATAGGCCCCTTCGAGACGGGTGGCGATATAATTGGCGTTAAGAATGGCAACCTTGGTTGCCTGCGTCATGCCCGGCCCACCCAGCATCAGGCAATAGGCCCAGGAAACCGGCAAAATTCCGGCAGAGCCGTAATTTGCCGCTGAAACCGCACCCTCACCTTCCCCATCACCGTTGGGATCGCCGGGCAGGTACGGGGCGAGATGCGCTTTGACGCCGATCGGCCCCATGCCGGGGCCACCACCGCCATGCGGAATGGCAAAGGTTTTGTGCAGGTTCAGATGGCTGACATCCGAACCGATTTCGCCAGGTTTTGCCAGCCCGACCATCGCGTTGAGGTTGGCACCATCCAGATAGACCTGCCCGCCATGCTGATGGGTGATGTCACAGACTTCTTTCACCCCTTCCTCAAACACGCCGTGGGTCGAAGGGTAGGTGATCATGCAGGCTGCTAGATTGTCTGAATGCTCCTCAGCCTTTGCACGAAACTCCTCAAGGTCGATATCGCCGTTTTCTGCCGATTTGACCGGGATCACCTTCATCCCAGCCATTTGTGCCGAGGCTGGGTTGGTGCCATGCGCTGATGTTGGAATCAGGCAGATATCGCGATGCCCCTCACCATTTGCCCGGTGATAAGCGGCGATGGTCAGAAGACCGGCATATTCACCTTGTGCCCCTGAGTTTGACTGCATCGAAATCTGATCATAACCGGTGATCTGGCACAGTTTGGCAGAAAGATCGTCGATCATTTCGCGGTAGCCTTCGGCCTGTTGGGCTGGCACAAAGGGGTGAATTTGAGAGAAACTGGCCCAGCTCAGCGGGATCATTTCCGCACTGGCATTCAGCTTCATCGTACAGGATCCAAGCGGAATCATGGCCCGATCAAGCGCCAGATCACGATCCGCCAGCCGCCGCATGTAACGGGTCATTTCACTTTCGGCGCGGTTCATTTGAAATACCGGATGGGTCAGATATTCCGAGGTTCTGAGCAGGTGATCAGGAATGCGGTATTCAGGCGCTAAGTCATCGTCATGCCGCTCAATTCCAAAGGCACGCCAAACCGACTCTATCACTTCGGGTCGTGTGCGTTCATCCAGCGAAATGCCGATACGCGTGGTTCCGACACGGCGCAGGTTTATTCCTTCGTCAAGGGCGCGCTGCATGATGGCGTTTTGTAGCGGTCCCACATCTACTGTGATGGTATCAAAGAAAAATTCCTGTTCGATAACCAGACCGATAGATTCAAGCCCGCGGGCCAGGCGCACGGTTTTGCGGTGGATCCTCTGGGCAATGGCTTTCAACCCTTTTGGCCCGTGCATCACCCCATAGAAAGACGCCATAACTGCCAACAGGGCTTGCGCGGTACAAACATTACTGGTCGCCTTTTCACGCCTGATATGTTGCTCACGCGTCGCCAGCGCCAGACGATAGGCGCGGTTGCCTTTGGCGTCGATCGACACCCCGACAATCCGCCCCGGCATCTGGCGCTTGTAGGCATCGCGTGTCGCCATATAGGCCGCATGCGGACCGCCGTATCCCTGCGGAACGCCAAATCGCTGGGTCGAGCCGACGGCAATATCCGCCCCCATGGCACCGGGTTCCTTGAGGATCGTCAGGGCCAGCGGGTCAGCCGAAACAACGCCGATGGCCTTATGCTCATGCAAAGCTGCAATTTGATCCGAGAAATCCTTCAGGAACCCCATGGTGCCCGGGTACTGGAAAATCGCCCCAAAAACCTTTTCCGGCTCCAGATCGGCTTCAGGATCACCGACGATGATCTCGATCCCAACAGGCGCTGCACGGGTTTTCATCACGGCGATGTTTTGTGGGTGGCATTTGCGATCAACAAAGAACGCAGTTGCCTTGGATTTCGCCACGCGCTGCGCCATTGACATGGCTTCTGCACAGGCGGTGGATTCATCCAGCAGTGAAGCATTGGCAACCTCAAGCCCGGTGAGATCGGAAATCATCGTCTGGAAATTCAGCAGGGCTTCAAGACGGCCTTGCGAGATTTCCGGCTGGTAAGGCGTATAGGCGGTGTACCAGGCCGGGTTTTCCAGAATATTGCGCTGAATTGCCGGGGGGGTGACGGTGCCGTAATACCCCTGCCCGATCAACGCCACTGTGCGGGCGTTTTTCTTGGCAACCTTGCGCATGTGAAACAGCACCTGCCGTTCGCTTTCCGCCCGTTCCCATTCCAGCGGGGCCTTCTGGCGGATACTCTCGGGGACGGTCTGATCAATCAGTGCATCAAGGCTTTCTACGCCCAGCTCTTCAAACATTTCGTCCATCTCCTCAGGAGACGGGCCAATATGGCGGCGATTGGCGAAATCATAAGGCAGGTAGTCGGTTGGCTTGAAGGTCATCGGTCACTCTCCATCGCTTAGGCCCCGGGCGAAAGGGCACCTCAGCCCGGTGTTGAGAAGAGCTTTCTTGCAAAGCCTTCTGGCACACCGGGATTTGTGTTTTTTATTAATCTATCAATGCTTTATAAGCATCTTCATCTAAGAGATCATCCATGTCGGATGGATTGTCGAGCTTCATCTTGAAGAACCATGCAGCGCCCATCGCGTCTTCGTTGACCAGCGTTGGGTTATCAACAAGTGCCTCGTTTACTTCAACGATTTCCCCATCAAGCGGCGCCATGATGTCGCTGGCCGCCTTTACGCTTTCGATAACAACAATGTCGTCATCCTTGGCAACCGCGGTGCCGGCTTCCGGCAATTCGATGAATACCAGATCGCCCAGCTGGGTTGCCGCATGTTCGGTAATTCCGACAACAACCAGGTCGCCTTCGGGCAGCAGCCATTCGTGATCTTCGGTGAATTTCATTGGGGTTCCTCCTGTTGGGATTTTCAGCGTTTGAAGTTGGCGGGTGTGAACGGCATTGCCGAGATAGTGGCAGGCACGCGCTTGCCGCGCAACTCCGCAAAAACCGTGGTTCCGGTTTTGCTTTGGGCGGTTGTGACATATCCCATCGACATCGGGCCCTGAATGGTCGGGCCAAAACCACCAGAGGTTATTGACCCGATCGGCGTGTCACTGGTTTCATCAGCAAATAACGGCGTGCCCTCACGCATGGGTGCGCGCCCTTCTGGCCTGATGCCAACACGTTTGCGCACAGCACCATTTTCAAATTCGCCAAGGATACGCTCAGCCCCCGGGAAGCCACCGGCGCGGTCACCACCAGCGCGGCGTACCTTCTGGATACCCCAGGTCAGGGCGGCTTCAACCGGCGACGTCGTCTCGTCAATATCATTGCCATAAAGGCAAAGCCCCGCCTCAAGCCTGAGCGAGTCCCGTGCGCCAAGCCCGATGGGTTCAACCTCATCCATTGCCAGCAGGGCGCGGGCAAATCCCTCGGCCTTGCTGTTGGGAACGGAAACTTCGTACCCGTCCTCGCCGGTATAGCCGGAGCGTGAGACCCAGATTTCGGTACCCTCCATGTCCAGAATGGCGACATCCATAAAACGCATATCCGCAACTGCCGGGACGAGCCGGGCCAGTGCAGCCTCGGCTTTCGGCCCCTGCAACGCCAAAAGCGCACGATCACTTAGCATTTCAAGCGAAAAGCCACCGCCAAGGCCTGCCTGCATATGTGCAAAATCAGCGTCCTTGCAGGCTGCATTGACGACCAAAAACAGGTGATCCCCACGGTTGGCGATCATCAGATCATCAAGAATGCCACCGCTTTCATTGGTAAAAAATGCATATCGCTGGCGGTTTTCGCCCAAACCAAGCACATCGACCGGCACGAGGTTTTCCAACGCCCGTGCGGCGTCGGACGTATCACCTGTCTTTGCCTTAAGGATGACCTGCCCCATATGGCTGACGTCAAACAAACCGGCCTCAGCGCGGCAGTGAAGATGTTCCTTCATCACGCCCAGCGGGTATTGCACCGGCATTTCATATCCGGCAAATGGCACCATTTTGGCACCCAGTTCCAAATGCAGATCGTAAAGCGGGGTTCGCTGCATATCCGACATTTCGTCACCTCCCGTTTCGGGCCGGTGTTCCGTTTTCAGAAAGCATCCGGCATCGTTTCAGGCACGGCTTATCAGCCACACCACGATGCCCCCTCTGTTCTTTTGCCTGAGATCGCTATCCCTTCGGCGCCCCGGATCAGGTCCGGGATCTCTCCAGAGTGTGTTTATCAGATCGGTCCGGTTGCCTGAGAGTTTCCGGGGCGGTTGCTCCTTCGGCACTGGGAGAGGCCAGATTCTCCCGATTCTGATATTGTGCACTGTAGTATACCGAAATTCGCTTTGCAACCGGCTTGTCGCCGGACGAGGTTTTTTTTAAGAACATCCGGGATGAACAAGAAAACCATACCGATGCGCGACCCCTATTTTTTTGGCTACGGGTCGTTGGTAAATCGTGCGACGCATGATTTTGCCGATACGCGACCCGCGCGGATAAGCGGCTGGCGTCGGCGCTGGCGGCATTCCAACTTGCGCGAGGTTGCCTATCTGACGGTGATCAGCGCCCCGAACCATGCGATTGACGGGCTGATCGCGGCGGTGCCCGGTGGTAACTGGCAGGCGTTGGATCAGCGCGAGCATGCTTATGACAGGCTTGATGTGATGGATCACCATATCCGGCATGATCATCCCGAGAATATCACCGTGCAGATCTACAAAACCCGCGATGGCGAGGACGCCCCGCCCTCGACGCGGCATCCAATTCTGCTCAGCTATATCGACACGGTGGTCACCGGTTATCTGGGTGTTTTTGGCCAGGAAGGGGCGGCGCATTTCTTTGACACGACCGATGGCTGGGATGCCCCGGTGCTGGATGACCGCAAGGATCCCGTCTATCTCAGGGCCGTGACGCCCAGCAGGCGCGAAAGAATGCTGGTTGATAACGCGTTGGATGCGCTCAAAGTGACGCGATTCAGTCGCTGAGAAGACTCAACCTCGCGCCCTGATCACCTGCAACAGCGGCAGCAATGCCGACATGTCAGGCCCATGCGCCATGCCCGTCAGTGCCTTGCGCAACGGCATGAACAGGGCCTTGCCCTTGCGCCCGGTTTCCGCCTTTACCGCACTCGTCCAGTCGGACCAGCTGTTCTGATCCAGCGGTCCCTCGGGCAGAAGGCCGATGGCCGTCTTGATAAATTCCTGGTCTTCGTCATCAATCAGTGGCTCGGCACCATCCCGGCAGAGCGCCCACCAATCGGCGACATCCGTCCGGATGTTCACGTTTTCCCGCACGGCCTGCCAAAAAGCCGGTGCCTGACCGTCCGGCACGCCCGCCGCAGCAAGGGAAGGAGCCATCTCTTCCACCGACAGACCACTGACATATTTCGCGGTCAGCGGTTTCAGGTCTTCGACATCGAACTTGGTGGGCGCGGTGCCGAAATGGGCAAGATCGAACCCTTTTACGATTTCATCCAGCGAGCCACGCAATTCCACCGGATCGGAAGAGCCAAGCCGCGCCAAGAGGGATAACAGCGCCATCGGTTCGATGCCGGCTGCACGCAAATCCCTCAGCGCCAGAGTGCCCAACCGCTTGGAAAGTGCCTCGCCTTGCGGACCTGTAAGCAGCGAGTGATGGGCAAAACTCGGAAGATTTCCCCCGAGAGCTTCGATAATCTGGATCTGGGTGGCGGTATTTGTGACATGATCAGAGCCGCGCACGACATGGGTGATCCCCATTTCAGTGTCATCGACCACGGACGCCAGCGTGTAAAGCACTTGCCCGTCACCCCGGATCAGAACCGGATCGGAAACGCTGGCCGCGTCAATCGAGATATCGCCAAGGATACCGTCCGACCAATTGATTCGCGCGTGATCAAGCAAAAAACGCCAATGACCGGGGCGGTCAGCCTTGAGCACTGCGCGCTCAGGTTCTGACAGTTTCAGCGCCGAGCGATCATAGACCGGCGGTTTACCCATATTGAGCTGTTTCTTGCGCTTGAGATCAAGCTCGGTCGGGGTTTCAAAACACTCGTAGAACCGCTCGGCCTCGCGCAGCTGATCCGCCGCAACCTTATATCTGTCCAGCCTTGCCGACTGTGTTTCAACCCGGTCCCAATGCAGCCCCAGCCATTCAAGATCTTCCTTGATCGCATCAGCGAATTCAGGCCTTGACCGCTCGGGATCGGTGTCATCGAGCCGCAGAATGAACTCTCCGCCTGCCTTCTTCGCAATCAGGTAGTTGAACAGCGCCGTGCGCAGATTGCCGACATGAAGGTAACCCGTTGGCGATGGTGCAAAGCGCGTGCGTGTCATGAATAGGTGCCGATTTGAGAGGTTGCGTGAATTTTCGCGGCACTAGTACACAGAAAATACCGGATTGCCAATGAAGGACGCGCAGCGACTGTCGGGCAATTTCGGCTGGCTATAACGCTGCTTCGGTTCTGCCATTTCGCTGCGAGATAAAATCGCTATGCTCGGGTTTTGAATCAAAGCATCAATGCGGCGGGCAAATGGAACTTCAGGACAAGCGAATCAACTATATTGAGTTTTCGGTAACGGACATCGCAGGTGCAAAAGCCTTTTATGGCGATGTTTTTGGCTGGAGCTTCACCGATTACGGACCCGAATACTGCGAATTCAACGACGGGCGCATGAAGGGCGGGTTCGAGACCAGCGGATCACCGGGCCGAGGCGGAGCGCTGGTGGGTCTTTATGGCAATGACCTTGAGGCGCTCAGTCAGACGATAGTGAAAGCGGGCGGGCAGATCACGAGACCTGTCTTCAGTTTTCCCGGTGGGCGGCGGTTTCAGTTCTGTGATCCATCGGGGAATGAACTTGCAGTCTGGTGCGAAGCCTGAATGTGAGAGCAGCGATAACCATTTCGAAAGTTTTCCGCGCTATGCTTTGAAATGTCCCGTTCGCGGGGCCTGATTGCTTGCACTTTCAGACCTCCAGTCTGTTGTTTTGCGCCCCGTTCTGAGCAATGACGGGGCGCAATCCCTTTGAGCCCTGCCGACATCATCCAAAGTTGAGGAACGGTACCTGACCCAGGTGCAATCACTTATCCTGTGATTTTCAATCCGGTTCGACCGCGCCCACCCTCAGCGTATTTGTGTGGCAATCACCGAAGCGAATTGGCAGTGCGGGTCATTTTGGATTCGCGCGACCCAATCTGTCAGAGATGATCGTGTTCTGCTGTTGAATCAGCAGACCAGCAGACCAGCAGACCAGCAGACCAGCAGACTAACCTACTAGTCTGCCAGTCAACTATTTTACTAGTTCATTATGTGTTTTCAGTGGGTTAGAGGTGACAAGATTAGACCGAACCAGGTACATGCGAAAAACTTCAGTGGCTGAGTGACCTTCGATCGCCCGCCCTCTAGCGCAACACAATCGCAAATGTGCCCCGCAAATCGCTCGTCGCTTCCCGCGAGAGAAGGGACAACCGCGCTGGTCACACAGCCATCTCAGCCCCGCAAAACGACCCCCGGGTTCATGATCCCCTGGGGATCGAGCGCAGCCTTGATCGCGCGCATTGCTGCCAGTTTCGCCGGAGCACCGTATTTCTCAAGCTCCGCACGCTTCAGGCGGCCGATGCCATGCTCGGCCGATATTGATCCGCCCAACCTGTCAACGATGCCATAGATCGCGTCTTTGATCGGGGCTCGCATCCCGGAATACTCTTCCCGGCTGCACCCGTGAGGCGGGTAAATATTGTAGTGCAGATTGCCATCCCCAACATGGCCAAAACAGTTGATCCTGAAGTCACCCAAGGTGCCGATTGCCGTCGCAGCCTCGCTAATCAAACAACCAAGCTGACTGATCGGCACTGAAATGTCATGCGAAGAAATCGCACCGATCAGGCGATTGGCTTCGGGGATAGCTTCGCGCAGTGACCAGAATTCCTGCCTTTGGGCTTCATTCTGCGAAATAATCGCGTCCGTGATCAGTCCTGCAGTGACACCCGCACTCAGGAGATTTTCCAGCTCCGACAACAGTTCCCGATTGCCGAACCAGCCGAAATCCGCAAGGACCAACCATTCAGAAGGTTGCGAAAATGGCTGCCTTATCTGCGGCAGTTTCTCAGCCAAAAAGGCAAGCCCTTGCCGGTGAATAAGTTCAAAGGCCGAAATACAGTCAGCCAATTGCCCTTCCAGCAGGGCAAGAAGTGCAACCGCTGCTTCGGCATCGCGAACTTGCAGGAAGGCCGAAACCCGGCGGTCCGGTCGCGGAAACATCCTCAGGCTCGCCGCCGTGATAATGCCAAGGCTGCCTTCCGAGCCGATCAGCAGGTTTTTCAGATCATAACCGGTATTGTCCTTGCGCAGGCGTTTGAGCCCGTTCCAGATCGTCCCATCCGGCAGAACCGCCTCAAGTCCCAGGCACAGATCGCGGGCATTTCCGTAGCGCAGCACGCCGATCCCTCCGGCATTGGTCGCCAGATTGCCGCCGATCTGGCAAGTTCCTTCTGCCGCCAGTGATAGCGGAAACAACCGGTCGACCGCTGCGGCAGCCTCCTGCAATGCCGCCAGCACAGCCCCAGCCTCGGCCACAATAACCCTGTCACCCGGGCTGACATCCCTGATCCGGTTCATCCGTTCCAGTGAAAGAATAACCGGCGCCGGGCCATCTGCAAGCACCTGCCCGCCGACGAGACCCGTACCGCCTCCATAAGGCACGATACCAACCCGGTGCCGGGCGCAAATCGTGACAATTGACGAAACCTCATCAGTCGTGCCGGGCGTTACCAACAGGCCTTCGCTTGCGTGAAACAAACCCCTAGGCTCTTCCAGATAGCGCTGCTCAAGCGGTTTGAAGCAGCGCGCATCAAGGACCGCTTTCAGGTCTTGTGTCACGACCTCGCCGACCGGTTGCAGCCCCATCGCAATTGCCTTTCTCAGTACCTGCGCTTGGCGGGGTGTCAGTTAACCCGCATCGGTCTTGCCACGCCGATCATGGCGCAGATTGGCATAGAGCACATGCGTACGCCAGCGCCCCGATATCTGCAGATAGCTTTGTGCCACGCCCTCATATTTGAACCCGGTCTTTTCCAGAACCGCGCGCGAGGCCTTGTTTTCTGGCAGGCACCCGGCCTGAACGCGGCTGAGGTCAAGGTCACGAAAGGCGTGATGCACCACAGCCTCCACTGCCTCGCACATATAGCCCTGGCGAGCGAACGGGGCGCCGATCCAGTAACCAAGTGTTCCACATTGCGACGGGCCGCGCAGGATATTGTCAAGCGTGATCGCCCCCAAAAGCTCCTGATCTGCGCGCCGGATCAGGAAAAGGGGTAGTCCGGTGCCGGCATCAACAGCGCGTGCCGCGGAATAGACCCGGGTTGAAAACGCTTTCTTGGTCAGATGATCGCGTGACCAGACGGGTTCCCAAGGTTTGAGGAACTCCGCACTCTGACGGCGCAATCCTGACCAGGCTGACTGGTCAGCGTTTTTTGGCAGGCGCAGGGTCAGGCGATCCGTTTCAATCGCCACATGTTTGCGCCGCCCAAAAATCATGCGACCAGTCGGCGCGTCAGATCATCAATAGACGGCGCCTCTACTACAGGCCCATAGAGCGCCATCGAGGCAACGCCGCTGGTACACAGGCCTTGTGCGAATTCCGTTACCTTGGCGACTGACACATCCTCAATCCGCGCCACGGTTTCCTCAAGGCTCGGCACCCGATTCCAGATTGACACCATGCGCGCCAGCCGCTCGCAGCGTGACGCCGGGCTTTCCAGCCCCATCAGCAACCCCGCCTTGAGCTGGGTTCGTGCGCGGGTTACTTCAGCTTCAGACATATCATCTGCCGAGCGGCGCAATTCGTCGATAGAGAGCTCGGCCATACCGGCGATATCGCTGCCGCTGGTGCCGGAATAAATGGTCATCATACCGGTATCGGAAAACGCCCCTGCTTGGGCAAACACCGAATAGCAAAGCCCGCGTTTCTCGCGCGCTTCTTGAAACAGGCGCGAAGACATGCCACCGCCCAGTGCCATTGAATAGATTTGCGAGGTGTAGATCGCGTCATCCAGATAACCAGGAGCCTCAAGAGCCAGTGTAAAGTGGGCCTGTTCCAGTTCCTTGATCTGTTTGAGCTCGCCGCCCTGAAAAACCCCCGCCTCGGCTTTGCGCACCGGACGCGCTTCAAATGAGCCGAACAACCTCTCGGCCTCTGCCAGAATCGCCTCGTGATCAATTGCCCCGGCGGCCGCCAGGATCATCTGATCCGGGCCGTAATATTCTTTGACAAATCCAGCCAGATCCTCCCGGTCAAACGATTGCACCCGCTCAGCAGGCCCCAAAATCGAACGCCCAAGCGGTTGGCCCGGATACGATACCTCCTGCAACCAGTCAAATACAATGTCGTCCGGCGTGTCATAGGTCTGGCCGATTTCCTGCAGGATCACCCCGCGCTCAACCTCTATTTCCTTGGCATCAAATGTCGGGTTCAAAAGAATATCGGCAATCACATCCAGCGCCAGTGGCACATCATCTTCCAGCACACGGGCATAATAAGCAGTCATTTCACGGCTGGTATAGGCGTTGACATAGCCCCCGACATCCTCAATCGCCTCGGCAATCTCAAGGGCTGTGCGCTTCTTCGTGCCCTTGAACGCCATATGCTCCAGAAAATGCGCAATGCCGTTCTGTTCGGGGCGCTCGTGCCGCCCGCCGGCATTGACCCAGATGCCAAGCGAGGCTGATTTCAACCCCGGCATGTGCTCGGTCACGACACGAAAGCCGTTGGGCAAAGTGTGAAACTCGACGCTCATTTGGCAATATTCTCCAGCATGAAGGCTTCGATCGCCCCCACATCATTGGCGATACGCGTCAGCCTTTCCGGTCGTTCGAATACATCCGCCAGTCGCGGCGGCAGGCTTGGGCGGATGCCGCTTGCGGCTTCCACTGCATCGGGAAATTTGGCCGGATGTGCAGTTGCCAGCGTGACCATCGGCACCGATGGGTTGATCCGCTTATCTGCAGCCACCTTTACGCCCACGGCAGTGTGCGGGCACACCAGCTCGCTGGTCATCCGGTTAAGCGTGGCTATTGCTGCCGAAGTTTCCTCTTCACTGCAATCGCCGCTGTCAAATTCAAGCCTGAGCCGCTCAAGCGCGCCCTGCGACAGGGTGAAGGAACCTTTGGCCAGTTCATCCATCAACTGTGCCACAGCAGAGCCTTCGCGGTCATAGACATCAAACAGCGCCCGTTCGAAATTCGAGGACACCTGAATATCCATCGATGGGCTGATCGACGGTTTGACGCCTTCCTTGGCATAGGTCCCGGTCTGCAGCGTTCGATGCAGGATGTTGTTCTGGTTCGTGGCGATAATCAGCCGGTCAACAGGTAGGCCCATGCGGCGCGCCACATAAGCAGCAAAGATATCGCCGAAATTGCCAGAGGGAACGGTAAAACTGACCTTGCGATGCGGCGCGCCCAGCGAAACCGCCGAGGTGAAGTAGTAAACCACCTGCGCCAGTATCCGCGCCCAGTTGATCGAATTCACGCCCGCCAGTTTTACACCGTCACGAAACTCAAAATCATTGAACATATCTTTCAAGCGCGCCTGGCAATCATCAAAATCGCCTTTCACCGCCAGCGCATGCACATTCGCCTCGCTCGGTGTGGTCATCTGGCGGCGCTGCACCTCGGAAATCAAACCATCGGGATACATGATGAAAACGTCCACCGCATCCAGCCCGCGAAATGCCTCGATCGCCGCAGAACCTGTATCGCCACTGGTGGCCCCGATAATAGTTACCCGCTCACCACGCCGCTTCAGGGCCAGATCGAACATCTGGCCAATGAGCTGCATGGCAACATCCTTGAATGCCAGTGTCGGGCCGTGGAACAGCTCAAGCAGGAAATCATTTTCGCCAATCTGCACCAGCGGGCAGCGAGCCTCGTGACCGAAACCGGCATAGGCGCGGTTGATGATCTCATGGAACTCCTCGTCGGTGAACGTATCCCCGATAAAGGGTTTCATCACGCGAAAGGCCACCTCTTCATACCTGAGGCCGGCAAATCCCGCGATCTCTTCCGGACTGAGGCTTGGCCAGCTTTCCGGCACATAAAGCCCGCCGTCCCGAGCCAGCCCGGTCAGCATCGCCTCTTCAAATGACAAGGCAGGTGCCTGTCCACGGGTCGAGATGTATTTCATTGGCAGCTTTTCGTTTTTCTAGTCGCGTTTCCGCCTGATACGCCAAAGCCAGAACCCTGTCATCCCCAACCAGCAAACAGCGAACAAAAACCATGTAATTGCGTAGTTCAGGTGGTTGTTTGGGATACCGGCAATATCAACCGGCAGGGCATGCGCGCCCGGCGTTTCCTCGGTGCTTGACCGCAGAACCAGCAGGATCGGTTCTGTATTCAGCGTATCTGCCAGCAAATGCAAATCACGGGCAAACCAGATATTCTTTTCCAGATCAGGTTCAGGATCAAACATCGATCCGCTTTCATCCGGCCATAAAAGGTTGCCGTTAAACCTTGCCATGGACAGAGGCCGCTCGACATCTTTTTGCGTGATCGGAATCAAACCCCGATCCAGCAGAATCACCCTTTCACCGGTCCGAAGCGGAGCGATAACGCGGTATGCCGGGCCAAAATCGCGATGGCTGACCAGCACATGAACTTCCCCTGGAAGAATCCGGCCGTCAACGAATACAGCCTGATATTCATTCCAAAGCTCATCCGGCCCCTCAGGCAGACTGACAGGTTCAAGCTGGATACGCGCCTCAATTGAAGCCAGAATGCCCTGTTTCCAGACCAGCCTCTGCATCTGCCAGACACTCAGACCCAGCAGTATCGCCGCGCCAATTGCACCGATCAGAACCGGCCCGATCATTTTACTGTTCACTCAGGCCTCCAAAAGCCAAAGGGCGCGGACAAAACCGCGCCCCTTCTTCTTTTTGAAAATATACTCGCCGAAGGCAAGAAACCGTTCAGCCGCCCCAGATGTAGACCGCAGCAAACAGGAACAGCCAGACCACATCAACAAAGTGCCAGTACCAGGCAGCCGCTTCAAAGCCGATGTGGTGCTCTGGCGTGAAATGACCATTGAGTGCCCGCACCAGGCAAACCGCCAGGAAGATCGTACCGACGATCACATGGAAGCCGTGGAAGCCGGTCGCCATGAAGAATGTCGATGGATAGATGCCATCGGTGAAACTGAAGGCCGCGTGGCTGTATTCATAGGCCTGGAAGATCGTGAACAGAACACCCAGAATAATGGCCAGAATCAAACCGTTGACCAGCGCTTTGCGGTTGTTGTCATGAGCAATCGCGTGGTGCGCCCAGGTTGCAGCAGCCCCTGAACACAGCAGGATCAGGGTGTTGATCAGCGGCAAATGCCAGGGATCAAAGGTTTCGATACCTGCAGGCGGCCACAGACCGTCAACAGCGGGCGAGTTTTCCCCCATCGGGTAAAGCGCGTGTTTGAAGAAATTCCAGAACCAGGCCAGAAAGAACATCACCTCAGAGATAATGAACATCAGCATGCCGTATCTGAGCCCGATCATCACAACCGGTGTGTGATCGCCCTGCGTGGCTTCGACAACAACGTCCTTCCACCAGGAATACATGACGTAAAGCACCAGAATGAGCCCGAGCAGTGCGACCCAGGGGCCCATGTCATGCATATAGAGAACCGAGCCCCCAAGCATGACTGCACCACCAAGCGCGCCCATGACCGGCCAGGGACTGGGATTAAGAATGTGATAATCGTGGTTCTTTTCATGCGCCATTTTATTTTCTTCCCTTATTTTCGGCTCAATTTAGCGGATTCGTTTGCGTTTGGGAAAGGCTAACCTCGTCCTGCGGCAATTCGGTTTCGTGGAACGTGTATGAAAGCGTGATGACGGGTACATATTTTGCCTCGTCATCGTCGGTGATTTCCGGATCGACAAAGAAACTGACGGGCATCATCACACGCTCGCCGGGTTGCAGCACCTGCAGTTCAAAGCAGAAACAGTCGATCTTGGTAAAGTAGTAACCAGTAGAAAACGGCGAGACATTAAAACTCGCGGTTCCGGCAACCGGGCGGTCGGTTGGATTATACGCCTCATAAAACGCCAGACCGGTTTCGCCGATTTTCAACGTCATTTCGCGTTTGACTGGTTTGAATTCCCACGGCATTCCGCGCTCAAGCGAGGCGTCAAATCGGATTTTGATGGTCTGATCCAGCACCCGGTCATTGGCTTCGGCCGCCACATTGGTTTCCCCGCCATAGCCGGTCACCCGGCAGAACCAGTTATAAAACGGCACCGCCGCCAGTGACATCAGCCCCATGAAAACGACAACGCCCACCAGCCGGAAGGCCATCCGGTTATTGCGGCTGGCTGCACTCATTCCGAGCCCTCCACCAATGTCGGACGAATTGAATGGTCAAAGCCTTCGATCATCTGCCCGCTAGACAGTTTGACCAGCGTGATGGCAAAAACCAGTATGACAAAACTGCCCAGCACCAGACCCAGCCAAAGATTGCGCCGTCCGCGCCTTTGATGCAATTCATGCTGTTTGCTGATCGCCATCGTCACACCCATTGCGGCCATGTGGCCAGGTCAAGCGAGGCCCAGCGCAGACCGGCCTCGCTCAGAAGACCGACGAAATGCAAAAACAGATAGGTCAGTGACAGGCGGAAGAATTTACGCTCGGCTGTGAATTTATCCGCCTCTGCAACAGCGTCGCTGCGCCTGTAAAGACGCACGGCACCGATTACGAACAGTGCATTCAGAACCAGCGACAGGGTCAAAAACACTGGCCCGCCGATCTGGGTGAAGGCCAAAAGCGGTCCGACCGGGGCCAAGAGCAATGTGTAGAAAAGGATCTGCTTGCGGGTTTCACGCTTGCCATGGGTGACCGGCAGCATCGGCACCCCGGCCTTGGAATAATCCTCGTCCATGAACAGCGCCAGCGCCCAGAAATGTGGCGGCGTCCATATGAAAATGAGCGCGAACATAAGAACGCTTTCAATCGAAACGCCCCCTGTCGCAACGGCCCAGCCGATCATGGGCGGAAATGCACCCGCCGCGCCACCGATCACGATGTTTTGCGGGGTCGAGCGTTTCAGCCACATTGAATAAACAACAGCGTAAAAGAAAATCGTGAAGGCCAGCAGACCGGCGGCCAGAAAATTCGCTGTCAGTCCCAGCATCACCACCGCGATGACGGACAGCCACAGGCCAAGCAACTTGGCATCGTCGGCCGTGACACGTCCCGCTGGAACCGGTCGGCCCCGGGTGCGCTTCATGACCTCGTCGATATCCGCGTCCCACCACATATTCAGCGCACCCGAGGCACCCGCACCAATCGCGATAAACAGGATCGAGGCAAAAGCAAGCACCGGATGCACGGCAACCGGGGCCACAAACAGGCCAGTCGCCGCGGTAAAGACCACAAGCGACATCACGCGCGGCTTCAAGAGGGCGACATAGTCGCCAAACTCGGCCTCACGGATATCTTTCATTATAGTCACATCGGTCATCGGATCTTCCACATCAGAACGTGCCCCACCCAAAGGGGGCACGTATCATATTCAAAGATCAGTTCGAAGCGACCGAGATCGCTTTTGGCTTACCGGCATATTCTTCGATCGCGCCTTCCAGCCATTTGGCGTAAGCTTCTTCGGATACCACTTTCACGGTGATCGGCATATAGGAGTGATCCTTGCCGCAAAGCTCTGAGCACTGGCCGAAATAGACGCCCTCTTTGCCGGTATCGACGTTGAACCATGTCTCGGCGAGGCGGCCGGGAACAGCATCCAGTTTTACGCCGAATGCCGGGATCGTCCATGCGTGAATAACGTCTGATCCGGTGATCTGCAGTACGACATTCTTGCCTACGGGAACAACCACGGCTGTATCAGTTGCAAGAAGGTATTCATCAGCCGCATAGCCGTTTTCCTCCAGCTCGTCGCGTTGCAACATGAAGCTGTCAAACTCAAATCCGCTATCAGGATATTCATAAGTCCAATACCACTGGTTGCCGGTGACTTTGATGGTCACGTCAGCTTCGGGAATTTCCATCTGTTTGAACAGAATGGGCAAGGAAAACGCGCCGATGAATATCAAAATCAGGATCGGGCCCAAAGTCCAGGCAATTTCTACTGCTGAATTATGGGTGAAGGTCGCAGCGGTTGCATTGGCCCGGCGGTTGTAACGGATGACAACCCAGATCAACAACGCCAGAACGAACAGCGAAATCACTGTGATGATCACCATGATCATATTGTCGAGCCACTGAATATCGCGGGCAAGTTCGGTCGCTGCGGGCTGAAAGCCCATACCGTCTTGTGCAGGCTTTCCAACCACCTCAAGTCCGCTCAGAGACTCCTGAGCCCAGGCCGCACTCAACCCGGCCCAGCCGGTTGCTGCCGCACAGAGTCCGCCAAGTGTTTTCGCAATGCGCATATGTCTTCTTCCCGTTTTTTTCAGCAGTCTTGCTGATTTTGTGGCAAGTCCCTATCTCAGCAGACAGAGAATCCCCAGTTGTTTATTCCGGCCGAAAAACCATAAATGGGCTCAAAGAACAAGTTTCTCGTTTGCGGCATTCAGCCGCTTTTGGCGATAAACGCCCTAAAAAGATGCGTCAGAAGTGAGAAAAGCAACTATGAACGATCTTCATTCCAGTTTTCGCCCTTTTGAGGATGCACTCGATCAGGATCAGGCGCTTGACGTTCTTCGATCTGCTCTTTCAGGGGCTGATGACGGCGAATTGTTCCTGGAGCGCCGTCGCGCCGAAGCGCTGGTCTTTGATGACGGACGTCTGAAAACTGCCTCCTATGACGCGTCAGAAGGTTTTGGTTTGCGCGCAGTCAGAGGAGAAACCACTGGTTATGCGCATGCCAGTGATATCTCGCTGAAAGCGCTCAAACGCGCCGCTGCAACGGCACGACTTGCTGTGGGTCAGGGAGGGGGTGCATTGGCGCCAGCACCCAAAGCAACGAACCGGCGGCTTTATACCGATGCTGATCCGATTGAAGGGGCGGAGTTTCACGTTAAGATCGATCTATTGCGTGAAATAGATGCCTATGTGCGATCTGCCGACCAGCGCGTTGTTCAGGTATCGGCAACGATTGCCGCCAGTCTGCAGGAAGTGATCATCCTGCGTCCGGAAGGCGGAATTGTCAGCGACATCCGCCCGATGACCCGGCTGAATGTATCGGTCATTGTTGAAGCGAACGGGCGGCGCGAAAGCGGCAGTGCGGGCGGTGGCGGACGCGCGCTGCTGGCTGATGTTATTGAACCCGCCAACTGGAAAGCAAAAGCCGACGAGGCGATGCGGGTGGCGATTGTCAATCTGGAAGCGATCCCGGCACCGGCTGGTGTCATGGATGTCGCCCTTGGGCCGGGATGGCCGGGAATTTTGCTCCACGAGGCCATTGGCCACGGGTTGGAGGGGGATTTCAACCGCAAGAAGACCTCGGCTTTTGCCGGACTGATGGGTCAGGTAGTGGCGGCCAGGGGCGTAACGGTTCTGGACGACGGAACCATTCCCGACCGGCGCGGATCAATCAGTTTTGACGACGAGGGAACACAGTCCAGCAAAACCACCCTGATCGAGGATGGCGTGCTTGTCGGCTATATGCAGGACCGGCAGAACGCCCGCCTGATGGGGGTTGCGCCCACCGGCAACGGGCGGCGCGAAAGCTATGGCCATGCGCCGATGCCGCGGATGACGAACACTTATATGCTCGGCGGTGATACGGAACCCGAGGCCATGCTGGCAGATATCAAGGATGGTATCCATGGTGTCGGCTTTGGTGGCGGGCAGGTCGATATCACCAACGGCAAATTCGTTTTCGCCTGCACCGAGGCTTACCTGATCAAAGACGGTAAACGCGGAGCTCCGGTCAAGGGCGCGACCCTTATCGGCGATGGTGCGACGGCACTCAGGCAAATCCGCGCCATCGGTAATGACATGGCTCTTGATCCGGGGATGGGAAATTGTGGCAAGGCAGGCCAGTGGGTACCTGTCGGCGTGGGCCAGCCAACCTTGCTGATCGGCGGATTGACCGTCGGCGGGAGTGCGACCTGATGCAATTGCACTATAGGGTGTTGCTGGGGCTTGCCGGGCTGATTGTTGGCTCTGGCACCGTCTTCTTTCATTTCGTCGAGGGGTGGAGCTGGATTGACGCCTATTTCTTTACCGTCATTACTATTTCAACGGTTGGGTATGGCCAGCTGGTCCCGGCCACGGTGATTGGCAAGCTTGGCACCACGGTCCTGATTGCGCTGGGGATCGGTGTGGTGGCGGTGGCACTCAACTTCTTTGGCTCAGAGTTGGTTTCGGCCCGTGTAGCCCAGTTGGAACGCCGCAAAAAGAAGAAGGACGGCGAGAGCTGAGCCCTTTTGTCTTCAGACAAAGTTAACCTTGTCGGCTGACACTTGAGGGCAATCCGCTGCCACGGAGCCCTTGATGACCGATTCGCTGCCTCTGCTGCACCCGAAACTAGCTCTGCCTGAAACCGAAGCTGAAAAAATCCGCTGGTTGCAGCTGATCCGTTCGCGCCGCGTCGGGCCGAGTACGTTTTTGCGGCTCCTGAAGGAATATGGCTATGTGGCCGAAGCGCTGGACGCCCTGCCGGAGATCGCCCGCAAGGCAGGTGTCACAAACTATGCGCCCTCCCCTTTTGACGCTGCAGAAAAGGAATTTGCAGAAGGGTGCCGAAACAGTGCAAGGCTGGTTTGCCTGGGTGAAGCAGATTATCCTGCCTTGCTGGCACTCATCGCCGATCCGCCACCGGTTCTGTGGTTGAAAGGCACAGTGAAACCCGCTGAACGGGCGGTTGCAATTGTCGGCGCGCGCAATGCCTCGAGCCTTGGAACCCGCATGACGCGCCTGCTGGCTCGCGATATCGGGGCGGCCGGTTATACCATCGTCTCAGGGCTTGCACGTGGCATCGACACCGCGGCGCATCTGGCGGCACTGGACAGCGGAACCCTTGCGGTTATGGCCGGTGGGGTTGATCGGATTTATCCTCTGGAAAATCTCGGGCTGGCCGAAAAGATCGCCGAACGTGGTCTTCTATTGTCTGAACAACCGATCGGTCTTTCCCCGCAAGCCAGGCATTTCCCACGGCGCAACCGCCTGATATCGGGGCTTTCACAGGCTGTTGTGGTGGTTGAAGGTGCGGCCAAGTCGGGCAGTCTGATCACCGCACGCGAAGCGCTTGATCAAGGGCGCGAGGTCATGGCGGTGCCCGGCCACCCACTTGATGCCCGCGCCTCGGGCTGCAACATGCTGATCCGTGACGGGGCCACACTGGTGCGCGGCAGTCTTGATGTCACCAATGCGCTCAACGGACCTGCCGTGCAAGCCGTTGCCCAAGAATCGCAACAGCCGCAGGAACAGCCCATGGCGACCATTCCCGAAGCTCTGGAACTGTCACGCCGTATCCTGACACTGCTCGGCCCCTCGCCAACGTCAGAAGACCAGCTGATCCGTGATCTGAACCTGCCAGCGCAGGCGGTGGCCACACAATTGGTTAATCTTGAACTGGATGGCAAACTGGCGCGTCAATCCGGTGGCATGCTGACGCTGGTTGTGTGACGGCAGATCGGGGCAAGATCAGCCAGCGCAAGCTGGTATGCTTGATCCTCGGGCTGTCCTGTATCACAAATGATCCGCAGAAATGGTGTTATCGGAGCAGGTCAATGAGTGAACGGATCAGACTTGAAGATGCAGGAAGTCATATTTGCCGTATTGTTCTGGACAGGGCACCGGTCAATGCGCTTTCCGCCGACTATCTGCTGGAAATCGCAGGCATGCTTGACCTGATCGCAGACGATAGCGGGGTTAACGCGGTTATCTTGACCAGCCCGTTAAAGGTGTTTTCAGCGGGGGTCGACCTGAAGGAAGCGCAGAAATTTGATCTGCAAGATGAACAGGCCATCGTCAATGGCTTGAATGTCGCGTTTGCCAAACTCTATGCCTTCCCAAAACCGGTGATCGCTGCCATCGAAGGCCCGGCCCTGGCGGGTGGCCTGTTTTTCGTGCTGACATCAGATTACAGGATATCCGATCAAAGAGGGTCCTTCGGACTTGCCGAGATACGCGTGGGCGCCACCTTCCCCATCGGCCCGCTGGAGATTGCCCGCGATAGTCTGAATGCACCCGATCTGCGCCGCCTGATGCTTTCGGGGCAACCCTATGATGCGGAAACAGCGCTGGCATGCGGGATTATTGACGAAATCACCGGGATTGATGACGTGCAATCCCGCGCGCTGTCTGTTGCCTCTCAATACGCAAACCTGCCGGCAAAAACCTATGCCAGCATCAAAAGCCAGATAAGAAATCCGGCGCTGACACGGATAAGCGAGGGTCTCCAGAACTCCGATCCTGAACAAGGTTGGTTCAGCAGTGAAACAAAGCTAGCGATGGCGGCAATGCTGGGCATTTGATTCTGATAACCGGTTGCGTGAACTGCCGGGCAAAGCGCTTCTTTGGGTGCTTCTGTCAAAGGAAGCCGCCTCTCAGAAGTTGCAAAACTCTGGCGTCACACGCTGAAAGACCTCACACAACTCAGGTGCCGCAAACCAGACATCCGTCGCCCCGATAGACCAGTGAACTGCCACCCATGTTTCGCCGGATTTCTGATAGAGGACGTGCATCCGGACCCCGTCATAAAACTCAGGATCAAGCTCGCCGCGTTTCATCATCGGCGTCTCATAAAGGTTGATCGCACCCCCGCCCGGTCGCTGCGGGGAAAGAGAGGCATAGGCCACCTTACCACCCGCGCGCAGATCATTAACCACGAATTCAATGGGTTGGCCCAGGTTCCATTCTGCATGGGGACGGATCGCATCCACCAGACTGCGCCTGAGTGCGCTGCCTCTTTCCGGGGTTTCATAATCTCCGGCCCATACCAGGGCTGGCAACGAAAGAAGAAGAAGTAACAGTTTTTTCATCCAACCAGCCCGGAACTTTGATACTTCTGTATCAAACCCGGCTTGTTTTCGCCCGTCAATCACGAGGTGTGAAACAACCCCATTGACAAGCCCCTGCCTGCTAGAACATGTTCCGCGCCCAGTATACAGTGCCAATTCAGTCACAGGATTCTTCATGCCCGTTGTCGTCGTCGAGTCGCCCGCCAAGGCCAGAACCATCAATAAATACCTTGGCGACGATTACACGGTTCTGGCGTCTTACGGCCATGTCCGCGACTTGCCGCCCAAAGACGGTTCAGTCGACCCCGAGAACGGGTTTGAGATGAAATGGGAGGTGGCGTCGCAATCGCAAAAACACGTCCGCGCCATTGCCGAGGCACTGAAAGACGACAATTCCCTCATTCTCGCAACCGACCCCGACCGCGAGGGCGAGGCGATTTCGTGGCACCTTGAAGAGGCCCTGCGCAAACGCCGGGCGATCAAAAAGGATACGCCGGTTGAGCGCGTTGTTTTCAACGCTATCACAAAATCTGCCGTCACCGAGGCAATGGCCAACCCGCGCCAGGTCGATATGGAACTGGTTGAGGCCTATCTAGCGCGCCGCGCGCTTGACTACCTTGTCGGGTTCAACCTGTCGCCGGTGCTGTGGCGCAAACTGCCCGGGGCCAAATCGGCAGGGCGCGTGCAGTCGGTCTGCCTGCGGCTGATCGTTGAGCGCGAGATGGAAATCGAGGCGTTCAAGGCACGTGAATACTGGTCGGTCAAAGCGGTGCTGACCACGCCACGCGGCAAGGAATTTGAGGGCCGCCTGACGGTTCTCGGCGGCAAAAAGCTCGACAAGTTCGATATTGCAACTGCAGAGGCCGCCGAACTGGCCGTTGCTGCGGTTAATTCCCGCGATCTGACGGTTTCGCGCGTCGAGGCCAAACCCGCCAACCGCAACCCTTCGGCCCCGTTCATGACATCGACCCTGCAACAGGAGGCCAGCCGCAAATTCGGTTTTGGCGCACGGCAAACGATGTCGACCGCCCAGCGCCTCTATGAGGCGGGTTACATCACCTATATGCGAACCGACGGCATCGATACGGCACCCGAGGCTGTTGCCGCCACGCGGGATACGGTGAAGGAGCGTTATGGCGATAGCTATGTCCCGGCCAATCCGCGCATTTACAAAAACAAGGCCAAGAATGCCCAGGAAGCGCATGAGTGTATTCGCCCGACCGATATGTCGCGCGATGCCGCACAACTGGCGCAGCTGGAAGCGGACCAGCGCAAGCTTTACGACCTGATCTGGAAACGCACCATCGCCAGCCAGATGGAAGCGGCACGCCTGGAGCGTACCAGTGTTGATATTTCTTCTGCCGATGGCGAGGTCACCTTGCGTGCAAACGGGCAGGTCGTTCTGTTTGACGGTTTCATGAAAGTCTATGAAGAGGGGCGCGACGACAGCGAAAACGGCGATGACGACAGGCGCCTGCCGCAAATTGCCGAGGGCGAGGCCATTGGCAAAAACTCTGTCGCGCCCGAGCAGCATTTCACCCAGCCGCCACCGCGTTATACCGAAGCGACACTAGTCAAGCGCATGGAAGAACTGGGGATCGGACGCCCCTCGACCTATGCTTCGGTGGTGACCACGATTCAGGATCGTGATTACGTCAGAAAAGAGAAAAACCGCCTGATCCCCGAGGATAAAGGGCGGCTGGTAACCGCATTTCTGGAGAACTTCTTTCGCAAATATGTCGGCTACAATTTCACCGCAACGCTGGAGGAAGAGCTTGATGACATTTCCGGCGGCCGCGAAGATTACAAAGCGGTTCTGAACCGGTTTTGGCGCGACTTTTCCGCCGCTATTGCCGAAACCGCCGACCTTCGCATCACCGAAGTTCTTGAAAAGATAAACGAATTTCTTGAACCACATCTGTTCCCTGCGAACGAGGACGGGTCAGACCCGCGCTTATGCAAAAACTGCGGAACCGGGCGGCTTTCGATGCGCACCGCTCGCTCGGGCGGAGCCTTTATCGGCTGCTCGAATTATCCTGAATGCCGCTACACCCGCCCGCTGGCCGGGGAAGCGGAAGAGGGTGATATTGCCGGGCCTGATGGCAAATTGCTGGGCCATGATGAGGCCGGTTTACCAGTTTCACTGCGTTCCGGCCGGTTCGGGCCTTATGTTCAGCTTGGCACTGCGAGCGAGGAAAACCCCAAACCCAAGCGCTCCTCCATTCCCAAGGGCATGGATCTGGCCGATATCACCTTGGAGAAGGCACTTGACCTCTTATCGCTGCCCCGCTTCATCGGTGAACATCCCGAGGGCGGGCCGGTTGAGGCCAGCATTGGCCGTTTCGGCCCCTATGTCATGCACACCAAAACCGATGAGGCCGGAAAAGCCGCCAAGATTTACGCCAATATCAAGGATCCGGGCGAAGTTCTGACAATTGGCATGAATCGCGCGGTCGAGCTTTTGGCGCAGAAAGCTGCCCGTGGCGGGCGCGGCGCGGCTGCCAAACCGCTGAAAGAGCTTGGGGAGCATCCTGATGAAGGCGGTCCCGTCAACGTCATGGACGGCCGCTATGGCCCTTACGTGAAATGGGCTAAAATCAACGCGACATTGCCAAAAGAGGTTGAACCAACCACGGTTACCCTTGAGCAGGCAGTTGAATTGATTGCTGCCAAAGCTGCCACCAAGGGGAAAAAGAAAAAACCTGTTGCGAAAAAGAAGGCCAAGACCTGAGGAAGTCTTGCTCCGCCTGGCATCATTATTTTCAAAAATACTCTTCCTAGGACCGCAGCACAGGCTCAGACCTCGACTGGGAGCGCCGCCTCTACCCCATCTCAAACAACCGCCCCGGCCCCATTCCGGCGGTTTCTATCCCCGCCAGTGTCAGCAGATGCCACGCCAGTGCCTGATTGCTTGAAATCACCGGCTTGCCGATCCGACGCTCAGCCTCATCCAGAATTTCAAACGTGCGCAGGTTGGTGCAACTGGCAAAAACCGCTTCGCAAGCAGGATCGGAACCGATCTCTTCAATCGCTGCCAGTGTGGAGTCTTCGCTGATCCGGGCAATCAGCCGATCCTCGATCTGCTCAAAAGAGCCGAGACGCGCGATATTGAAGCCGTTCTGCACCAGCAGGGCCTGCATTTCTGCAGTAACTTCAGGCAGATAGGGCGTCAGAACGCCAACACTTGCAGCCCCTACTGCCTTGAGCCCGGCCATTACAGCGGTAATCGGATCGGTTACCGGGGTACCCGGATGGTGCTGGTTGATGGCTTTGGCGACATTGTCCTGACCGATCACCGTGGCGCCCGACGTACAAGCGTATCCGATTGACCCAAATGGCACACCGGGTGGCAACAGCGATGCGGTATGCGGCAAATCCTCTTTCATTTCCGCCAGGGCTTCATTCGTCACCAGTGCCTGATTTGGGATGCGCGCGTGGTAACAGGGAACCCCTGCTTTGGCGAAAACTCCGCGGGTTTCCACCTCCAGCGTCTCGTCGGTCTTCAGCACGATCAGGCCAAGTGCGCCGCCGGCTGAATACCCGTCGTCAAAATCGCAGTGAAGCGCCATCTCTTTCCCCTTCAGTCTCAGATCACCGGCAATTCAGGATCGGCGCGGCGGGTGAGCAGGACCGGCGCATCCTCGGTGATCAGGATATTTTCTTCATGCACCATCATCTTTTCCGGCCCGATCTGCATGGAGGGTTCCAACGTCATTACCATCCCTGGCTTCAGAACCGTATGATCGCCCGCGGCAATCGACGGCCATTCTGTAAGCTGCATCCCAAGCCCATGCCCGAAACGCCCGACCGAGGACCCGTCGCCCGGCAATTCGGCCGCCATCGCGGCAAACAATGCGCTGCAGGATGTTCCCGGGTGCGATGCTTTCAATCCGGCTTCGGTTGCCGCCCAAAGCGCGCGATGGGCAGCGCGCGCGTGCTCATCCGCATTCCCGATGGCAAAATTCCGGTCAAAGTCACAGAAATATCCGTTGCGAGTCGAGCCGGTATCAAGCATCAGCACGTCCCCTTCACGAAGGGGTGCATCCGTAGGTGGTGAGATCACATCGCCATATCCACCCTGCCCGGCCCCGCCGACAAGATAGGGCACATCATCAGCCCCGGCCTGAAGCAGTGCAACCCTGAAATCGCGAAACGCCTGACTGACGGGCTGGCCTGCGCTGAACAGCTCGTCAGCTCGGGAAAACGCATTTGAAGCGATGCCACAAATTTCTGAAATAACAGAGATTTCTGCCGGAGATTTCACCATGCGCAATGCCTGAACAAGGGGGGTCGCATTGCAAAACTCGGCGTTCAAAGCGCGTTTCAGGCGCTCGAAATCCGCAAGTGGCATCCTCAGCGACGCTTCCTGCCCCATGGGCAGACCAATGCGTGCAGCGCCACCCAGCGCAGCCGTCAGAAGGCTGATCCCCTCATCATCGGGATTGGGCGAATCCCAGCAGCGGATATCGCTGATCCAGTTCTGGCGCATCAGGTCTTCGCCAATCGACGGGATCACCGCGATCGGCTCGCCCTCCGCCGGGATCAGCAAAAACCAGGGTCGCGCCGGGCTTTGCCAGAAAAGTGAGCGGAAGCCTGAAAAATAGCGAAACTCCGCCTCGGTGGTCAGGAAAAGAAAATCAAGGTTATCTGCCGCCATCAAAGCCTGTGCCCGTTCCAGCCGGGCCTCAAATTCAGACCTTGGAAAATCAGCCATCGGTGGGGCCTTCTGACAGAAACAGCAAGACGCGGCTTGTATCGTCAAGTTCGCCCACACCGTCCTTCAGCGCCGCTTTCAGTCCAGCAAATCCGGCACCACCGGAAGGTGAGGTCGCCAGATCCTCGGCCACCAGATCCGCAATCGCTGTCTCGACCCAATCGTCCGATACTGTCTGAAAACAGTCCGCGTCGCGTGCCAGACATTTCAGCGCCAGATGCGAAGGTTCCTTGCAATCAAGCCGACCCATATTCGAAACCGGGCCTGAGGTCATCACGGGTCGTCCCACCTCAATGCTGGCCTGCAGTGCCGGGGCGGCATCCGGTTCGACAACGATGATCTGAAAATCATCCCCCCAACGCATTCGCAGATGCGCGGATACCGCTGCTGCCAGCCCACCGACTCCGGCCTGCAGGAATACGTGGCTTGGTTTCCACCCTTCCGCCTCAGCCTGATCAGCGGCCTCGGCGGCCATCACCAGATAGCCCTCCATTACGTCAAGTGGCAGAGCCGTGTATCCGGGCCAGCTGGTATCAGACAGTAAAATCCAGCCGTTTTCATCGGCGGCCTGCATCGCGGCATCAAGGCTTGCCTGATACTCCTTGCCCGCCCGCACCACTTCTGCGCCATGGGATTTCAACCGGTCTGCAAATTCTTCCGGCACGGTTTCTGCGATAAAAATCACCGCACGCGCACCAAAAGCCTGGGCGCCAGCGGCCACGGATAGCCCGTGATTGCCTGCCGTGGCCGCGGTAAAGACAACGCCCTTAAGGGCATTGGAGGTATTTGCTTTGTCAAAAACTGCATCACCAAGCTGGTCATGGGCTGCGCGCGCGATGGCATAAGCAGCCCCAAGTGCCTTGAAACTGCCAAGGCCCATGCGACTACGCTCGTCCTTTACTGCCAGACGCGCGATGCCTAGCCGCTTGGCCAGCTCTGACACATCCTTCAGCGGTGTCGTTTCAGCGACGGGGCAATGCGCCAGCAAGGCAAGAACCGGGCGCGGGTCATCGCGCACTTCGCCTTCGGCCAGCAATATGTCGGCAGGGAGCCCCCTGCCACGATAGGGATTCTGTAAGTAGCTCATGGGCCAGAGATTGCCCGCGTTTTTTGCCGCCCGCCAGCAAAAATTTCACCCACTTATCAACACCTGTTCAGAGCTTTGCGCACCCCTTCAACAATTCGGATAATTCCTGTTTTATTTCCGAAGCTTGCGTTTTTCCTGCTGGACGATCCAATTGCAACTTCCGCAGTTTCGCAGCCGTTGAACGCAGGTGCACATCGCGGCTTGCTTCGGCAACACTGTCAAGGAACTGTGCACAATAGATCAGCCTTTCCTGATCACAGGATTTCAGAGCCGTACCCAGGTGGTCAAGCGCAGCCCTGATATCTTCACCCGCTGCCAAAATATCAGGCTCAACCTCAGCCCGGATGGGGACAACCTTCTTGGACAGATCAGGACCACGCCCGGGAAAGCAATCCAGTATCGCTTTTTGAAAACTGGCGATGTTTTTCAGGGGTTTTGCAAAAACCCGTCGGCCCCGGCTTTCAGCGCGGCAGTGCGGCAGAGCGAACTGTCTTCACCACTTGTGGCCAGAACGACGGGTGCGTTCGGGCGGTGGGCCACGAGATCGCGCACGATATCAAGACCTGATCCGTCTGGCAGGCCGATATCAGTCAGAACCAGTGACGGGCGATAGGTGGCCAAATGCCGGTAAGCCGCCGCCTTGCTGTCGGCACGCCTGAGCCGCGCCCCGCTTCGGAGGCACAACAGGCGCACGGCTTCCGAGCAATAGCGGCTGTCCTCTACCAATAGGATTGTCAGCCCCAAAAGGGGCCGACGAGCTGTGCCCTGACTGATTGCGGGAAATTCGGTTTGAAGTGCAGTATCCATGACGCCCCCGTCTGGCTTGGTTGAGTCGCTTGCCCAATTAGGGCGCAACAACACTAACGATGCCTTAACGCCGCGCTCTGGCAATTGCCCCATTGCGCTTCAGGGCGGTGATCGCCTATCAGATGTCAGCACTCACTCAACGGAGCTTTCCCATGATCGGCCGCCTCAACCATGTCGCAATTGCAGTTCCTGATCTTGAGGCAGCCGCCAGCCAGTATCGCGACACGCTCGGGGCCAAGGTAAACCCACCGCAGGATGAACCCGATCATGGTGTAACGGTGGTGTTCATCGAACTCCCCAACACAAAGATCGAGCTGCTTTATCCATTGGGCGAGAACTCTCCCATTCAGGGTTTTCTTGACAAAAACCCGTCAGGCGGCATTCACCATATCTGCTATGAGGTGGACGACATTCTTGCTGCACGCGACAACCTGCAGGCCAGTGGCGCACGGGTGCTGGGCACGGGTGAGCCAAAAATCGGTGCGCATGGCAAACCGGTGCTGTTTTTGCACCCGAAGGATTTCACCGGAACGCTGGTCGAACTTGAACAGGTCTGAAGACCATGAACCCAGTTTCAGCCATCGTTTTGTACTTCGTTATCTGGTTCATGTGCCTCTTTATCATCCTGCCTTTGCGCATTCAGAGCCAGGACGAGACCGGAGATGTCACTCCGGGAACCCCGGCTTCGGCCCCGGATGATCCCAAGCTGAAAAAGAAGTTCCTCTGGGTGACGCTACTTGCCACCGCAGTCTGGATACCAATTGCCGGTATAATCATATTCAAAGTGATCACTATTGAAGATATTGAATTCTTTAACAGGATGTAGCTAACGCAAATTCAATCGGTGATACTGATGGGTAAAGGTCGCAACTCCAAGGATTGGAACAACCAGGCCTAGTACCGGTATCGTTAGGGGAATCGCCATTAGTGTGCCGGCAAACCAGATGCCCAGAAAATTCTTTCGTCTGAGTGCATTAGCCTCTTTCAAACCAAGCCGGCGCAAGGCCACGAGCTGAAAATACTCCCGCCCCAGCAACAGCCCGTTAACCGCCCAGAAAATCAGCGGTGCCAAGGGGGCGAAAAGCAGGTAGAGAATTAGCGCCAGCAGGTTGACGATCACCACAACCGCAAGAAAACGAAGACTATCGATCAGGGTTTCAACGAGCGGAACCCTCGGTGCGTCTGGAAGCGTTGGAAAATGCTTGGCCTCAACCGCGGCGGCAATCTCTTCCAGAAAAAACCCGATGAAAACCGAAGCCACGGGGATCATCAGAAACACCGACAGGATCAGACCGGCACCAAGACCCAGACCAGATCCAAGCTCGTCAAGAAAGGTTATTTCGCCTATCCACGGCAAGCTCAGTTGATCCGGAAGAAGCCAAGACAAAAGCCACGATGTGCCATAGACAAATCCCGCCAGCAACAGAAGCGTCAGGCCGAGCGAGCGCAGCAGGACAGCGCGAAACCTGCGGTCGTCAATTTGACCGAGTGCTTTCAGAAAATCTGAAAATATCAATTACTTACCCAGGTTATCTTTGCTTCAAGTTCAGGTCTTGGTCGTTCAGGTGGCGTGAAGGATTCCGTGCCGATATGGATGAAACCGGCGATGAACTCGCGCCCCTCGAGGCCCAGCCCCTGATCAAGGAAAACCGGATCCGTGGCCATCCACCCGGTCAGCCAGTTGGCCCCCCAACCACTGGCCAGTGCCGCGTTCAGCAGCGCCAGACAGACAGCCCCTGCACTTAGTATCTGCTCGACTTCGGGCACCTTTGCGGAAGTAACAGGTGCGGCAACAACGGCAACCACCAGATCGGCGTCTGCAAACTGGTGCCGCGTTTTTTCCAGCTTGTCTGGATCCAGCGCCAGTTCTGCGCCACGTACACTCACCAGCCCGGCGAGCCGGTCAAGCGCTGGTTTTTCCAGTATGATGAAACGCCAGGGCTCGAGCTTGCCGTGATCGGGTGATCGTGCTGCCGCCGTCAGCATCGGGTGCAGGGCACCGCGGTCAGGAACCGGGGCTTTCAAGGTTTTGGCCGGACGAGAACGCCTGCTCAACAGGAAATCCATCACTTCGGGGCGGGCATCGGGCATGAACGGGGTCTCCATTAACAACCTGTCGTCCCTATGTCGGGGCTTCACCCCGTCCTGTCAACCAGCCCCGGATCTTCGGAAACGCGCACCAGTCGTGTAAGATCTGCCAGCGCTTCGATCTGCTGCCCGTCCGCATCGAAGTTCGACGGCGAGAGCCATAGCGAATAGGCCTCTTTCAGCGCCGGCCATTCCTTGTCAATCGCGGCAAACCAGGCGGTATCGCGGTTACGACCCTTAGAAATCACGTGCTGTCGGAAAATACCTTCATATGACAAGCCAAACCGTTCAGCCGAACGGCGCGAGCGCATATTTGCCGCATCGCATTTCCATTCAAAACGACGATAGCCGCTTTCAAAGGCCCATTTCATCAAGAGAAAGATCGCTTCGGTCACCGCCGGCGTGCGCTGAAGTTCGGGAGCGATGTTGATATGCCCGACCTCGATGGATCCGGCATCCGGTTTGATCCGCATCAGGCTCATGACGCCACCCGCATGGCCGGTCTTCTGGTCGATCAACGCATAAAACTGCGGGTCATCCGCCGCTTCAACCTCGCGCACCCAGTGGTGATATCCCGAGACCGAGGAAAACGGGCCATAGGGCAGGTATTTCCATATCAGCCCGTCTTCATCTTTGGAATTCGCCCGGTACAGATCGGCCGCATGCCGGTCCGCGCTGAGAAGTTCCAACCGAACGTAACGCCCTTCGGGCATACCGTCGCCAGGGCGCGGTGGAACGGTCCATCCGGTCAGGAGTTCACCCCCGTTATTCTGTTCAATCACGCTATTACCCTGCGTTTGCTGTCGTTTACAGCAAGATACCCATGTCCTCTCCCATGTCCAGACCGGGGAATACGGTGTTTTCAAGCACGGACCTGTCCAGCCCGAACAGCCCCCGCATGGCATGGGCCGCATAGGCACGCACATCGGAGGTCGGCATCAGATCGCGGTTCTGGTAGAGTTGGCTTTCGCCAAGGCCGGGCCATTGACCATAGACTTTACCGCCGTTTATGGCGCCACCGGCCATCAGCATTGCACCGCCTGTACCGTGATCGGTTCCGTTGGAACCATTTTCCCGTGCCGTCCGGCCAAACTCGGTCATCGCGATTACCGCAGTTTTCTGCCAGTTGCCGCCAAGGGTGTCGCGCAGGGTCAGAACGGCGTCGCCAAGCTCGCCCAGCGCCCGTTTCAGACCACCGACCTGTGAACGGTGCGTATCCCAGCCGCCAATGGAAAAAGCGGCGATCCTTGTTTCGTCATTCAGCCTTTCGCCGGCAAACTTTGCCAGTGATTTGGCCCGCGTGGCATTTCCTGCTGCCATCATGGTCTGAAGCATTTCACGCGACATATCCTCGCCCTCTTCGGCCATGGCGCTGTCCCGGCCCATATCCAGCATCTCGACCAGATCGACGGCGACATTGCCGGCTTCCTGAAAGATCGGATCGTCGTGGTAAAGAAGCTCGAGCAACCGTTTACCCTGCAGTGACAAATCCAGCCGCGCATCAGGTGACCAGCTTGAAACCGGTGTTTCACCATTGAGGATGATCATGTCCTCGCGCCCGACGGCAAAAGCGGTTTCCGCTGTCACGCCAGGCACATGGCCGAGCATCCGGTTGAGCCAACCATCACGGATGGCCCCGATCTCGACATCCATACCGGTGCCGGATTCAAGCATGTCCTGCCCGTCAAAATGGCTGCGCTTGTCGCGATATGGCGTTGAAACCGCGTGGGCAAAAGCCAACTCGCCCTTTTGCCAGAGCGGCATGAGATTTGCCAGATGATCGTTGAGAGCAAAGAAACCATCAAGCGGCTGTGCCTGAGTTTTTTCAATGAGACCGGGGCGGTGAAACGCGTAATCCTCGTCACCAACCGGGCGCACGACATCAAGACCATCCATCCCCCCGCGCAGGATGATCACCACAAGGCGGGCATCCCATGGGGCACTTGCAAAAGTGACGGGTGTGATCAACGGGCTGGCGGCAGCCGTACAACCAAGCGCCAGAGAACGTGTCAGAAAACGGCGGCGGGATTTGTTAAAAGTATGTTTCATTTCAATTCCTTACCGTCTGTTAAACTCGGGAGAGGCCAGTACCAGCGCCATGCCTTCGCGGCGGCTTTCGGCATATCCGGCCACCTGTAGAAGGTGCGGGCTTGCTGCATCTGCCAGCGCCGTCTGCGCAAATTCGCGGGGATTGAGGTCACTGCCCAGCGTATTGGCCGCGATCAGCGCCCATTGCACTCGCGCCGCCAATCCCTGTGGCGTTATCCAGTCTTCAATTGGCTCCGGCCAGCCATCAGGCCCTCCGGGCTGCTGATAGGGCTGCCCCATAATCTGCAGGGGCGCCGCCAGAAACAGCCGGGTTTTCCGACGGTCGAGCGTTTCGATCCTGTCAGGATCAACCGCCATGGCCCGCATCGCTGACACCATGAATTCAAAGGGTTTTTTGGCTTTCTGTCCAAAATCCGTCCAAGCCCGTGGGTGGCTCAGCAACGCCTCATAGACCGCCATCAGATCACCGTCGCTATCCGTGAACGCCGCCGCGACGTGATCGACAAGCGCTTCATCAGGCGTATCGGAGATGAAATGCACCACCAGTTTCTCAGCGATATGGCGTGCCGTGTCGGGATGCACTGCCAAATCGTCAAGGATTTCGTGAATATCGCTGAGCCGGGCACTGCGCCCGCTATAGGACTGACCTAGAACGGTCTCTTTACCGGGTTCAGCCCGGCGCGGCAGAAAGCGAAAACCATGGCGGAAATTGTAATCAAGCCCTGTCAGCAACTCCGCAAACTGGCGCACATCGACCTGCTGATAGCCACCGCCAACTCCCAAGCTATGCAATTCCAGAATCTCGCGCGCCAGATTTTCGTTCAAACCGCGGTTTCTGGTGATGCCGGCCGGTGAGTTCGGACCGATTGACAAGGGTTGATCAAGGAAGATCATCATCACCGGGTGAATGGCGGCAGCCCGCAACAAGTCGCTGAATTTCCCTGCGATATTTGGTCTGATTGCTTCATCAATATAGGCCGCAGTCAGAAACCTCAGCCCCTTGCCTTTGGCGTGAATTGCAAAATGGTCGGCCCAGAAACGAACCAGACGCTCGCGAAATCCATCCGGGCTGACCAACGGGCGCACCATCGTGATGCGCATCTCCCGCCAGCGCTCGGCAACTCCGGCGCGCATGGCCTTTTTCAGGGCCTCATCCGCCCCGTCTTCGCCGTTTTTACGGGCTTTGCGCAGTTTCCCATATTCAAAGGCCTCGTTCTGACGCACAGCAAGGGCTTTGATCGGGTATTTCTGCGCGATTTCATCGGCATCATTGAGCCGCGCGAACATGTCCTCAGCCGTTGCCGGGGGCTCGTTTTTTGGTGACAGGCCAAACCCAAATCGGATTGCGGCCATGGTTTGAAAAGATAAATTCATCTACCTGCTCCGGGCTTGGATGGTCTTTATACGTGTAGCGCCACCCTTTCCGTCGCATGATATCGTAAAATTCCGGAAAATCCCAGCATCGGGTTTGGTGGCAGTCCGACCGATTGTCCGGTTGATTTCCACCGTTGCAGAGCCCTGGCCGCTTGGATAGGCTTGAACCATGTTTACCATCGAGCACGAATTTGACGCCACGGTCGTTACCCTGATCGATGATGGCAAAGCGCCCCTCAACGAAGACGTGACCATTGCGGCTTTCGCCACCTGCGTGACGATTGAACAGTATGAAGAACGTACTGACAGCGTTCAGAAAATCACCCTGTCATTGGCACAGTTGCGCGATCTGCAGGCAGCGCTTGATCTGCCGGAAGGCAGTTACCAGTTTCGTCAGGAAGACTGATCTTTCGTCAGTTGCCTTTCAGGTCACCTGAAAAACCTTGTCACGCGATACGGCCCCACGCAGCAGCGTCAGCCTTGATTTCGGCACACCCAGCGCCTGCGCCAGCAAAGCCACGACCGCAGTATTTGCTTTTCCACCTTCGGGAACAACTGTCACCGAAACCTTGAGGTCAGCCTGCCCATTCTCACTGGCCCAGACATGCGCGCGTGCTGCTTTGGGTGTGACCCTGACCGTAAACTGACGCCCGTCAGCCAGATGCCGGAACTCCGCTTTGGTTGATTTTGGCGACATTGCCACCCTCGAAACTGGCATCCATGCAACACTTGTTGCATTCCTGCCGGTACTCCTTGACACACATCCTGTGAGTGTGATTATTTTCCGCGATCTGCAACCTGAACTCGCTACCAGACCAATAAATGCTGACCATATACCCTCTCAGTCAGGCGCCAACGGCGTTTGAAGCCTGCATTTCCTGGTGCGATCAGGAATGGCGGGCGAGCTCGGGCTATTCACCAAACGACTGGATCGCAGAATTTCAAAGGATCGAGGAAGACCCGGTTGACGAGGTTTTCGTTGCATTCAAAGAAGATACACCAGTTGGCATGGTCTGGATGCTGGAACATGAAGGCGTTGAAAGCCACGCCCATCTGAGCCCCTGGATATCCAATCTGATTGTTGATCAGGCCCATCGCGACAGCGGTATTGCGGCCGGATTGCTGAACCACGCCGAAACCTATATGGCCTCAGGGGGTGACACCCGCGCCTATCTACTGGCCCGCGATCCGGCGGTTTATTTCACCAAAGGCTGGGAAGTGGTCGATACCGCCACCATAGGTGTGAACCAGGTATTTGTGATGCGAAAAGCGCTCGATCCGGAAGGTCTGGCAGAAGAGGATCAGGGCTGACAGCGCGACAATTGCGCTGACAATATCCTGTGCTTTTCTTTTACTGTAACGTCCGGCAATGTTGCCCTGCAGAATGTAGAGAGACTGACAAAGATGAGTACTGGCTTTTTCTGGGACGAAAAATGCTTCTGGCATGCCGGTGGCGATTATGCCTTCACCATGCAGCTTGGTGGCAATGTGCAGCCACTTGCAGCAGGTGCTTTACCGGAAAATCCTGAAACCAAACGGCGGTTGAAGAACCTGATGGATGTAACCGGGCTTTTGGACGAACTGGAGTGTCAGAGCGCCCCTCCGGCAACCACTCAGGACCTTGCCCGCATCCATCCGATGGAGTTTCTGGAGAAATTCAAAACCTTATCTGATGCAGGTGGTGGAGAGATTGGCCTGCGAACACCTTTTACCAAAGACGGATATGAAATAGCTGCTCTTTCAGCCGGTCTGGCCAAGAAAGCTGTGCGCGATGTGCTGAATGGCAAACACAAAAACGCCTATGCCCTGTCGCGGCCCCCGGGGCACCATTGCCTGCCCGACTGGCCGAACGGATTTTGCCTGCTGGCAAATATCGCTGTGGCCATCGAGGCGGCATTTGCCGAAGGGCTGGCCAAACGCGTTGCGGTGCTTGACTGGGATGTTCATCACGGCAACGGCACCGAAGCGATCTTTTATGATCGCGACGATGTGCTGACGATCTCGATCCATCAGGAGCATAATTATCCGCTTGATACCGGCGATCTGGAAGACAGGGGCAAGGGCGCTGGGGAAGGGTTCAACATGAACATCCCGCTGCCGCCCGGTTGTGGTGATGCGACTTATCTCAGGGCGATTGATCAGTTGGTGGTTCCGGCAATCCGTGCTTATGACCCCGATATTATCATCGTTGCTTGTGGTTTTGATGCCTCTGGCTTAGATCCGCTGGCACATATGCTGTGCTCTGCTGAAGGGTTTGGTTTGATGACCAAACGCATGATGACGCTGGCCAATGACATTTGTGATAACCGTCTGGTGATGGTGCATGAAGGCGGCTATTCCGAGGCATATGTTCCATTTTGCGGACACGCGGTCATTGCCACGATGGCAGGCAGTGATATCGATGCGGGCGATCCCCTGGGCGTTGCCATCAAGACCCGGCAACCAAATCGGCGAATGCAGGATGTTCACGGTGAAATCCTTGACGAATACGCCGCCTATTTCGGGATCAATCCTACCTGATCAGCGCCCAGCCTGATATTTTCCTGAACTCCTCTGACCTGCCATTGACACCACTAACGCATCCCGGCACATAGGCCGGGAAAATCTGCGTTTCCTGGAGAAATTCATGCAAAAAGTCTATAACACTGCAGCCGAGGCGCTGAATGGCGTTCTTAAAGACGGCATGTTTATTGCCGCCGGTGGTTTTGGCCTCTGTGGCATTCCCGAGCTTCTGATTTCCGCCATTCGTGACGCTGGCACACGCGACCTGACGGTGGCCTCGAACAATGCCGGGGTCGACGATTTTGGTCTTGGAATTCTTCTGCAAACCCGTCAGGTCAAAAAAATGATCTCGTCCTATGTCGGCGAAAACGACGAGTTTATGCGCCAGTATCTGTCCGGCGAGCTTGAGCTTGAGTTCAACCCGCAGGGCACTCTGGCCGAACGGATGCGTGCCGGTGGTGCCGGTATCCCCGGATTTTATACCAAAACCGGCGTCGGCACTGTGATTGCCGAGGGCAAGGAACACAAAGAGTTCGAAGGTGAGACCTATATCATGGAGCGCGGCATCGTGGCCGACCTGGCCATTGTCAAGGCCTGGAAGGCTGACGAAAGCGGCAACCTGATTTACCGCAAGACCGCGCGCAACTTTAACCCCAATGCCGCCACCTGCGGACGCATTTGCGTCGCCGAGGTGGAAGAGATCGTGCCCACGGGATCACTTGACCCGGATCTGATCCACACTCCCGGCATCTTTGTGCATCGCCTCATTCAGGGCGAGCACGAAAAACGTATCGAACAACGCACCGTGCGTGCAGCTTAAGGAAGGGTCTCGACAATGGCATGGGACAGAAACCAAATGGCTGCGCGGGCAGCGCAGGAACTTGAAGACGGCTGGTATGTGAACCTTGGCATCGGCATTCCAACGCTGGTGTCCAACTATATTCCCGAGGGTGTCGATGTGACGCTGCAATCGGAAAACGGTATGCTCGGTATGGGGCCGTTTCCAACCGAAGACACGATTGATCCCGATCTGATCAATGCCGGCAAGCAGACCATTACCGAACTGAACCGCACCTCGTATTTTTCATCAGCCGACAGCTTTGCCATGATCCGTGGTGGGAAAATCGCGATGGCGATTCTTGGTGCGATGGAAGTGGCGGAAAACGGTGATCTGGCGAACTGGATGGTGCCGGGCAAGTTGGTCAAAGGCATGGGCGGTGCCATGGATCTCGTTGCCGGTGTTGGCCGGGTTGTGGTTCTGATGAGTCAGGTCGACAAGAAGGGCAACAGCAAGCTTTTGAAGGAATGCACCCTGCCCCTCACGGGCGCAGGCGTGGTTGACCGCATCATCAGCGAGCTTGGTGTCTATGACGTGGTTGAGGGCGGCCTCAAGGTTGTCGAGATGGCCGAAGGCGTTACCATGGACGATATCCGGGCCGCGACCGAAGCCACACTGGTCGAATGACCGAGGAAGAACCGGAAGGTGAACTGACCATCCGCACGGTCGCCATGCCCGCCGACACCAATGTGGCGGGCGATATCTTTGGCGGCTGGGTGCTCAGCCAGATGGATATTGCGGCAGGCATTGCTGCGGTTGAACATGCCAAATCGCGCGTTGCTACAGTGGGCGTCAATGCGATGAGTTTTCTGAAACCGGTGCATGTCGGCGATATTCTATGCGTTTACACCAAGGTCGAGCGGGTTGGCCGCACTTCGATGGCCATCAAGCTTGATGCCTGGGTCTTGCGGCAAAAGACACAGAGGCGGCTGAAGGTGACGGAAGGCGTCTTCACTTTTGTGGCGCTGGACGAAAACGGCAAATCCCGGCCAGTCCCACCTCTTGACTAGGTTTCCGGGGTTTGGTTTCCCTTTTGACCGATGCGCACGTTATTCAAATCAGATCGGGTTGCAGGCTGGCTGACACTTGCCGCCCGCCCGCAGTTTTTGCTCAATCTCCTTAAAAAGAAAGCAGACCGCCCGACAATCTATTTCGTGGTTCACAACCGCAATCACGTGAAACTTACTCACCGCACCGCCGCGTACTTGGCTCAACTTCCAGTTCGCGTCGAGTTCTGTATCCCCAGAGGTTTCGTTCACGCGCGTTTCGCCAGAAAAGCTTTGAATGAATATGGGTTGCAGTGGATACCTGTTGCTGAACTTAAACAGCGTCTAAAAAGCCGGGACAAGGTCATTGTGCAACTCGACCAATCTCCGGTCGCTTTAAAGAAAGCATTGGCGAAAGCTCAGACGCTCGGAGCTCCCCGTATTGCATTGATGGAAGGCAGTCGGTTTTCCAAACGTGTATTCCCCAACATTGATCATGTGTTGGTTTGGGGAAAATCAAGCAATCAGCACTTCAGGGACCGATCCACCATCGTAGGCTCGCCGGTAATCGAAGACATGCGTGTTCATGCACCCGCTTCTCCTGATAGCAAGATTGCTGTTATCAACTACAAGTTTACCTGGAAAGAATCCAATCTGGATGCGGATCGCAACTGGCTGAAAAATGCGCTGAATGCGGTGCGGAATATCGGCTTGGACCCTATCATAAGCGTGCATCCCGCGATGACCGAGAACTTAACGGATTTACCGATATCTGCTGAGCCCATCGAGGTGCTTATGAGCCGCGCTCGTATCTTGGTTTCACGCCCCTCCACAGTCATTCTTCAGGCCATGAATATCGGCGTGCAACCTTTCCTGATGTCAGTTCCCAACGATGATCTGCGTGAATTCGCCGAACCTTTTGGCGCATACGATCTTTCGACGAACCGGACAGAGCTACAATCTCAAATCCAGGCATTCCTCGCCGGGCAGTCGGGTTATGATCACCAGCAGTTTTTGAGTTGTCACGTGGACGAGAGAAAAAACGATCCTGCATACCGTCGCATCGCCCGGGCAATATTGGATCAGATGTAGTTTTCAGGGGCTGACAGTCTTCCTTGCATATGCCTGCCAGTCATCCGCATATTCCACGTCCTGATAATTCTCAAACCATGGCCCGCCGCGGGTGTAGTGAACGGCATCAGGTTTTGAATCCTCTGGCGGATCGTACCACCCCTCCAGCCAGTTCCAGGAAACCGGTAAGTCCACGATTTCCCCGTCTTCCGCCCATTTCATTTGATGCAGAAAGGAGGAGAGTTCCTGGTTGACCGCATCCGGAGTTAACCTGCGGGTCGATGGGTGCGCACAATTCAACCACATGAAAGACGACCAGTTTTTCCGTGGATAAACAGACTGAGCGACACCATCCATCTTGATGCGCTCCGTTGGCTTGTAGTCGTGTTTGACAGAGTAAAGCGCCATCTCCGGGTCGTTGAAGGCCAATAGGTCTGCCACGTCTCCGAAAAACAGGAAATCACAGTCACAGAACAATGCCCAGCCGGCATAACCATTCAGATAAGGCACCAGGAATCTGGTATAGGTGAATTCTGTCGAAGCCAAGGGGTCTGTAGCTCGGGTATAGAGCCCTTGCGCGCGCAATTCCTTTTGTTTGAGAGGGATGACTTCAACCGGACATGTGGCATTGGCCAGCAAAGACGCCTTTGCTACGTCATAAGCGATTTCCTCGCGGGAATCCCAACCGATATATATGCGGAGCGTCGACACATTAACTTCCCATACTATTGAATCATCCTTGCCGGAGGCGAAGGGATGTTCAATGACTCTTTCAATGAGAGATTGGTCTTCATCGTATCTTGATGTCCAAGCTCCGGCTGCATTTGTAGACGAGGTAGTTAGGCACATTCCGTGATCCTGGGAAGACAGGAATCCCTATCCGGTTTCACACCCAGACCCCTTTACTCCGGAAAGTCGTTTCCCCCCGCTCTCCAATCGACCATAATCAAGCGGATTGTCCCTGTTCTGGCCTTTATTCTGCCATCATCATCCATTAGCACATGCGGATGGTGGGGAATTCCCAAATACGCATGTCGTTGATCGTCTTCGTTCTGTTCCTGATTTGCGCCGGTTTTGCGCTTTGGGCGGCAAGTGGCGAGGATATCTGGCATCAGCTCACAAAGCTGACTTTCGTGGAAATTCTGCTGTTGCTCGCCCTGTCGCTGGTCAATTACGGCCTGAGGGCGCTCAGGTGGTTGCTTTATACCCGCGCACTGGGCCTTGGGTCGCACTTGATGCAGGCATTGCGCCACTACATTGGCGGCTTTGCCCTGACCCTGACACCGGCACGCGTTGGCGAGTTGGTGCGGATGCGCTGGATCGTGCGTGAAACCGGGGCACGGATCGAGAGGCTGGCCCCGCTCATTCTGGTTGACCGTGCCGGCGATCTGGCCTCAACCGGGTTTTTGCTGGCGATCACACTGGCCGCCAGCGCCAGTGGAATAGCAGGCGGTGCGCCAGTGGCCCTGCTGGCCGTTATCGTCGCACTGGTAGCAACGCGCCCGACATTGTTCGCGGCTTTTGTCGATTTCAGCTATCGCATTATCCGGCGCAAACCGCGCTGGTTTGTGCGCTTGCGCCGAGCCGCACGGGCGCTCAAACCGTTTTCTGCGCCGCTGATCGTCATCCCTGCACTTCTTCTGGGGTGCGTCGGCTGGTTTGCCGAAGGATATGCGTTTTATTTGTTGTTGGGCTGGATGGGTGCCGATGTGCCGCTATTTACGGCAGTCTCGATTTTTCTCTTTTCAATGATGACGGGCGGCGCGACAGGAATGCCCGGTGGTGTTGGCGGGGCCGAGGCGGCGATGATCGCGCTTTTGTCACTTGAAGGGGTGCCGCTTGAAGTTTCCATTCCGGCCACCGCAATCATCAGAATGACAACACTATGGTTTGCCATCGGACTTGGCGCGGTTATCTTCCCGCTGGCCGAGGGTATTGCAGCAAGGACGGATCATGCGCTGGAAAACGGATGAATATAGCGGCTGGGGCCGGGTATTACGCAGCAACGGGGCAATGGCGCGACCGGAAAAACTATCGGCCCTCAAGGCTTTGCTGAAAGACGAGGCCGGACCCGCCATCGGGCAACTCAGGAGCTACGGTGACGCCCCACTGAATTCCGCCGGTCCGGCAATCAATATGTCGCGACTTGACCGGCTGATCGGCTTTGATGCCGCAACCGGCCTTCTGGAGGTTGAAGCCGGTGTCACCATAGGCGATATCGCCCGTCTCTTTGCTCCAAGGGGCTGGGCCCTGCCGGTGATGCCAGGCACCGGGTTTGTCACAATAGGCGGCGCGATAGGTAATGATATCCACGGCAAAAGCCACCATGTTGCCGGCAGTTTCGGCCAGCATGTCGAGGAAATGGTGCTTTTGGGGGCCAACGGCAGGTCAGGCAAGATAACCCTGAAATCACATCCTGAGCTCTTTCGCGCGACCATCGGCGGGCTGGGCCAGACCGGGATCATCCTGTCAGCCAAGATCCGCATGAAGCAAGGTGGCGCCACCGTCATGGATGTGCGTGAAAGCCGGGCGGACAGTCTGGGGGAATTTCTGGCGATGCTGGATCAGTCCACCGCTACGTACAGTGTTGGCTGGATTGATGCCGCTGCCAAAGGCGAAAACCTTGGACGCGGTATTCTGGAAGAGGGTGAATACCGCGAAAACGCCAATCCGGTTCCTTTGAAGCGGGCCAAATCGATCCCGCGTGACGCTCCCAAATTCCTGCTGTCCCCCCCGGTCGTGCGCGCATTCAACAACATCTATTTCAA
>CAZMNO010000029.1:0-41413 GCA_964567685.1 uncultured Rhodobacter sp.
CGGCATCCAGCACGGTGGTCATCGCAAAAACAGCGTTCTCAAAATTCGAAAGATAGAAACATCAATGGGCCAAAGACAGCGGCCGTGGTCAGGAAGGAAGACACAACACCCACCATGACTTCGCTGGTGCCTTTGACGGCCGCTTCTTTTGGCGAAAGAGTGTCGCGCCATTTGTCGATGTTTTCAGCGATGACGATACTGTCGTCCATGATGATGCCGATGGACATCAAAAGCGCCAGAACCGAGATGACATTTACCGGCGACGACTGGCACATCAAATTCCAACAAGACATCTTCCGCTGATATCGGCACGGCTATCAGATTCATCTCGATCATGCCGCTCTCGAACATGATGAGTTCGCCGATTTCCTGTCGCAAGGACATGGCTTCATTTTGCAGGACCAAGTAGCGTCCATTTTTAGCGCAACACTCTTCTTTTGACGAAAAGCTAGAGGGGGCGCTGCTCTCTCGTACTACTAGAGCACTAAATCCAAGAGCGACAGCGCCTCCTTTGTTTGTTTCCAAGAAATCAAGTTCTGCATAGCTGCAACCGCAAGGCTGCAACTATGCTGACACTCTATTTGAGCTCCTTCTTCAAAATCTTACCCGTTGCGGTCATCGGGAGAGCATCCATGATCTCGACATGTCGCGGATACTTTTGAGCCGCCATCCTATTTTTGGCCCAGGCTATAATGTCACTTTCTGTGACACTGAAACCTTCATTCAGCACCACACATGCCTTGATTTCTTCGCCCATGCGTTCGTCGGGCGTACCAATTACCGCGACGAGGCTGATCGCCTCATGCTCGGTAAGCATCGCTTCGACCTCAGTAGGGTAGATGTTTTCACCACCCCGGTTGATCATTTCTTTGATCCGGTCGACAATATAAAGATACCCGTCTTCGTCAAACTTGCCGACGTCACCAGTGTGCATCCAGCCGTTCTTGATTGCCTCGGCGGTTTTGTCTGGCGCGCCGTAGTACCCCTTCATCACATTGTGACCTCGGCAAATGATTTCGCCGCGCTCGCCAACGGGTACACTGTTCCCTTCCGCGTCAACGACATCAACTTCGACACCCCAAAATGGCGTCCCTACAGAACCAACCTTACGAGGCATATCCAACCGGTTAAACGTAATACCCGGCGACGTCTCTGACATACCGTAACCTTCGATGATCTTAGTCGAGAACTTTTTCTCAAAGGCCTCTAGCGTTGCTCCCGGAATGGATTGGCCGGCCGAAATACAGCACCGTAGGTGCTTTGTAATATTCGACAGATCCGCGTCGGATTCAGTATGTAGCAGGGCCCAATACATCGTTGGAACGCCACAAAAAACGGTGACGTCTTCACGGTCCAATAAGTCTAGAACCGGCCCAGGCTCAAACTTAGGCACCAAGACATGAGTGACGCCGTGGTATATACCGGAGGCCATCTGCACAATCAAACCAAACACATGGAAAAGAGGCAGAACTAGAATAGACACGTCTTCGTCAGTGTACTGCATAAGATCATTCAGCAGAACAGTGTTCATCATGACGTTGGCGTTGGTAAGCTCCGCACCCTTTGGCTGTCCGGTCGTGCCCGAGGTGTAAATGATGATGGCGGTGTCATCGGCTGCCGTTTGGACCGGCTCAAAAGTCGCCGCTTGTCCACCCATAAGGCCACCGAGAGTCTTAGCACCTTCAATTGGTGCAGAAGCAGCAGGGTCGGCAGTTATCATAATGAAGTGTTCACAACTCGGCGCGTCCTGAAACGCTTCATGCCCCCAGTCGCCCATGGGGAGAATGTCATTACCTTCAAAGCAGAAAAAGGCCTTCGCGTCGCAATCTTTCAGATGATACGCGATTTCCTTTGGCTTCAGGAGTACATTGAGTGGAACAAGAACTGCCCCAGCCTTTAGAATCCCAAACACAATCATAGGGAAATACGGCAAGCTCAAACAACTCACCGCAATTTTATCACCTGGCTTAATCCCCGCTGCGACCAAACCGTTCGCAACCTGGTTCGCGGCGGCGTTTGTTTGCGCATAGGTGAACGACTTGTCCATAAACTTGAACGCCGGATGGTCTGGGCGACGCCGTGCGGTGTCTTCCAGAATAATCGAAAAGTTAATCATGTTTTCCTCCCTTTACCCCACCAGTCCGGTCAGTCGATCAGTACGACCGGTTTGATTACACGACCTTCGCGAACGGCGGCTATTGCTTCTTGAATTTGATCAAAACTGAACGTTTCAATCAGCGTATCGAATGGAAATTCCCCTGATTTCCACATTTCAAGCAGTTCTGGGATAAACGTATGAGGATCCGCATCCCCTTCAATTACACCCATTAGATTACGTCCAAGTAGCAAGTGCCCCTGATCGACGGTAATTTCATTCTCTAGACCAGCAAGCCCAACGGTTGCACACGTTCCAGGCGTCCTTAGAACTTCGAGCGCGTTCCTGACTACGTCTCCATGTCCGACACAATCGATACTAAAATCCGCACCGGGGCTAACAACTTCCATGACGTCCCAGACCAAATCATCCGTACCACTTGGATTGAACACGTGAGTCGCACCCAGTGACTTTGATAGTTCTAAGCGCGCTTCATTCATGTCGACGGCAATGATAGTTGAGCACCCAGCACTCTTGGCGGCCATCAATGCAGCAAGCCCAACGCTACCCATGCCGAAAATCACAATGGACTGTCCAGCCTTCGGTTTGAGAACGTTCAGCACTGTCCCCGCGCCGGTCTGAAAACCGCAACCAAGCGGCCCAAGGATCTCAATAGGCAAGTCTTTATCGACCTTGACCGCATTTCGCATGCTTACGATTGCTTCTGACGCAAAAGTAGATTGGCCGAACCAATTCCCATGCAATTCACCGCCATTGCATCCACACATTGTGGTAGAGCCATCTATGCGGGTTCCGAAATAGTTTAGCGCCGCAAATACCTCGCAATAGGCGGGTCGGCCCTCTTCACAAGACTGACACTCCCCACAGGTATCGAAACTAATCACAACATGGTCGCCGGGTACGATCCCAGTAACTTCGCTGCCAACCTCCAACACTTCACCTGCGCCCTCGTGACCAAGAACAACAGGCGTCGGCAACGGAACCACGCCATCCTGTGCACTCAAATCGGTATGACAAATACCGACACCACGAACCCGAATGCGTAGTTCGTTTGGCTGAAGTTCGCCCAAGGTCATTTCTTCTATGACCAGCGCTTCTCCTGGATTATGCAATACAGCTGCTTTAGGCATCGTCTTCATCCTCCCAAGGGGTCGAAACCACAACGTCAAAGATGTGTGAATCAAGGTTTCGGGTCATGTCGGCATGAATGAACTTTGCTTCGGTGTATTCATCCAAAGCGTTTGGTCCCAGCTCGCGACCTTGTCCCGACTGCTTAAAACCACCAAACGGATAAAGATGGTTAACCATATGCCAGTCATTGACCCAAACAGTCCCGCTTTCGATCTTGCGGGCGATTTCGATACCGCGCTCTGTGTCATTCGTCCAAACACCTGCCGACAAACCGTATTCGGTATCGTTGGCGATGCTGATCGCCTCTTCGTCGGAATGAATGCGAATTACTGACAACACAGGGCCAAAGATCTCTTCCCGAGCAATAGTCATGTCATTGGTTACATCGGTGAAGATCGTCGGGCTCACCCAATGGCCTCCGTCAATGACCTGCGGCTCATCACCACCAAGGGCCAGAGTCGCGCCTTCGGACTTACCCTTCTCGATATAGGACATGATCCGCGCCTTTTGCTCGGCAGAGATCATCGGCCCCATATCAGTATCAAAATCCATCGGATCGCCCAGTCGAACCGTTTTGGCACGGGCGATCAATGCGCTCATGAAGCGATCGTAAATTTTGTCGTGCAGAAGCAAACGAGTCCCACTCTCGCAGGCTTGCCCGCCATAGACTAGGAATGCGAACAGGGTCCCATCAACAGCTTCACGCAGATCGGCATCTTCCAGAACAATGTTCGGGCCCTTGCCACCAAGTTCCAAAGTAACCTTCTTAAGGTTATCTGTTGCCGCTTTTTGGACAAGTTTGCCCACTTCGGTCGAACCAGTGAATGCAATTTTGCGCACGTCCGGATGTCCCGCAAGCAGCGCCCCTACTTCTTCACCGATGCCTGTCACAACGTTCAAAACACCTGCAGGCAGACCGCAGTCATGCGCGATTTCAGCAAACTTCAACAGGATCAAAGGCGTCTTTTCGTCAGCCTTCACCACAATCGTGTTCCCGGCGGCTAGGGCCGGTCCAATTTTCCAGATCGCAAGCAGAAGTGGGAAATTCCACGGAACAATCGCCCCGCATACACCAACAGGTTCTTTTCGGACAAAGCCCGCTGCCAATGTTGGAAACTCCAAAATCGGACCTGACTTTTCAAACTCATAGGTTCGTGCACAATCCGCAAAGTAACGCAGATGCGAAATCGCATATCCAACATGGAATGCAATCGCCGCACGCATCGTTACGCCGTTCTCGCGAACATGCAGATCACAGAGCTCGTCAAGCTGATCATTCATTTTGTCCGAAATAGCTTGCATGATATCGGCACGTTCATCTGGGTCCATTCGGCGCCAGTCACCTTCATCATGCGCAGCCTTTGCCGCTGCAATGGCCTGCTCCATTTCAGCAGTGCCGCCATGAGCCGCAGTACCTACTAAGTGTCCGTCAGTAGGGGAGCGAATTTCATCTCGCTCCTCTGTGTCGACCCAACGCCCGCCAATGTAGAGCGGCAAATGCAAATTGTCTGACTGATTGTCTTTCATGCCGACATCTCTGCGTCTTTTTCGGCCATTTGGGCCTTATATTTCGGGAACAATGGCTTGGTTGCCGGGATCAGTTTTAGAATTTTGGTGACTGGCCCTTTGGCTTTTACTTTGCCACGCGCGAGATTCACGGCAACGTTGTATTCACCGCGCCAATACTTATTGGCATCGTCAGCAGACATCTGCATACGAACATCGGGTTTGATGTCGGTCTCACCTTCGTGGACCTTAATGCCATCTGGAAGCATTTCGACAGTAAGAATTGCAGACGGCCCGTGATACTCTAGACGCAGAGTAATGCCCGAAGCGCGAAGATTTGGCCCAACCTCCGGATCGTTTTCAGCTTGCCGAAAAATGCCACCCAGATAGTGATAGAGTTCTTCTGTATCTTTGAAATAAGCCATTTTTTCCTCCCATTGGTTTATTCATCGACGTAGATGTCTAAGTGCACGTCCTGCGTGCCTGGTACATGCGCATATCCTGAGAAGTCCGTTACCCCTCGGTCGCGAAGTATCTCTTCGTCCAGAAGAGTTTGCCCGGTTAGATTGTTAGAAGTCAGGATAGCATGCGCGGCATCTGCCATGATCTCTGGCGTGCGAGACTTATCCATAAGCTCTGAACCGACCTCGAACTCTACGGCTGCGGTCGCGATGGTAGTACGGGGCCACAGGGTATTCACCGCAACCCCGTCATCTCGCAATTCTTCTGCCATACCCAGAGACAAAAGCGTCATGCCGTATTTCGTAACAGTGTATGGAATATGAGGAGCCATCCATTTGGGCTTCAGGTTCAGTGGCGGTGACAGACTAAGGATGTGACCGGTGCCCTCGCTTTCACGCAACCACGGAAGCGCCGCCTGACTCACGGCCAAAGTAGCTCGCGTATTGATTTGATGCATTAGGTCAAACCGCTTGAGCTCAATACTCGACATTGGCTGAAGCTGGATCGCACCAGCATTATTAATAACAGCATCGATGCCGCCGAAATGCTCTGCGGTGCGCTCTAGTGCGGCTTTGATCGCCGCATCATCCCGAACATCCAGCTTCAGAGGCAATGCTTGGCCGCCCGAATTGACGATTTCTTCCGCGACGGTGTGAATCGTTCCCGGCAATTTGGGATGCGGAGTGTCCGACTTGGCCGCAATCACAATATTGGCCCCATCGCGCGCAGCGCGCAGAGCTATGGCGCGACCGATGCCGCGACTTCCGCCGGTGATGAAAACCGTTTTTCCCGCCAATGTCATCTTTCAACTCCCTTTAGTTTTAGGTCTTCGGACAAGACCTGTGCAAATCTACGGACCATTTTTTCAAGCTCGCCCGGCGTCTCTACAAACTGCGCATGCACCACCAAGCCCCGCAAGAATGCGCGCGTCATGCTCCACAAAAGCTGGATGTCTTCACTCGAGCCGTTAACGACTTCAAACCGACCCAGCGAAGCACGGGCAATGTCCTTGTCCCATTCGAGAAGCATCGGTCCGATCACAGCGTCTAGCTCGGCGTCCGCTCGTGTCGCGACAAGTATCTCAATAAAGGCCCGCCCCTCTCGGGTGTTCACGACCTGCCGCCAATAGAACATTAGGAAATCTACAATGCTGCCCGACGCCTGCGCCCTCTGCCGCCCTGTTGCGTTGGTTGGTCTGATCGCAGCATCAAGCAGACGCTTGCACGCAAACACCATCATGTCTTGCTTGGAAGCGAAGTGATAGGTCAATGCCCCACGAGACAGACCTGAGTGCTCCTGAATCGTGGTGAATGTCGTGGCCGAATAACCGCGCTCATCAAGGCTGGATACGATGGCCTCGAAGACCTCGTTGCGCGTCTCTCTCACGCGATCTTCTTGGCTTCTGCGCTGATTCTTATCTGCGACTTGCATCAATTTATCTCCCTACGTGAGAACATAACGAACGTTAGTTCTTTTGCATAGTTCTTTTTTTTACAAGGATTTTTGTTGCTATCGTTGGAAAAACCCAGTTTAAATAAACAGAACGTTTGGTCTTAAAGTTTGAGAGGTAGAAACCTTGTCCTTTAAAAGTGCCGTCATGCCCGCGACTGCGACATTCCAAGAGAATCGGGAAAAGATGCTGGCTCAAGTGGAAGCTCTCCGCGCGCTGGAAGAACGGTCCGCAAAGCTCTCCGAGGAGCGCCGCCCGCGCTTTGAGCAACGTGGGCAGATCACCCCTCGCGAAAGACTGGCGCGCCTTTTGGACCCCGGCCAGCCCTGGCTTAGAACGCACAATCTTTCCGGTTACATGGTTGGAGAAACGGATCCCGAAAAGTCGATCGCTGGGAGTACATTTATTTCCGGCATCGGATACGTCGGCGGCGTTCGGTCAATGGTGGTAGTGGATGACAGCGGCATAAACGCAGGTGCCATTGGCCCCCTGGCGTTTCAGGCCCTGCGCGCCATGCAAGAAATCGCGTTGCGTCAGAAATTGCCCTTCATCCACCTTGTGGAAAGTGCCGGCATGAACCTGATGGACTATCAAGTCGAGGACTGGGCATTCGGTGGTTCCGTATTCCGAAACCTGGCCCGGCTTTCAGCAGCAGGAATCCCTACAATAGCGATCCTACATGGCCCCTCCACGGCAGGTGGTGCCTATATGCCCGGCCTCAGTGACTATGTCATTGGGGTAAAACAAAATGGCATGGCTGCATTGGCTGGAGCGGCGCTGGTCAAAGCCGCAACCGGCGAAGATGCCAATGATCGAGACCTCGGTGGCTCGGAAATGCATGCAAAGACTTCTGGACTAGTCGAGTACCTTGCAGAAGACGATGTGCACGCCATCCATATGGCACGACAAGTTATGGCTGACTTGGATTGGGACCGTGACGCACCCGTAGTTGAAACCAAAGCCTTCGATGAGCCGCTATACGATACCGACGAGGTTGCAGGCCTCGTTCCAATGGACTCCAAGACACCCTATGACGCCCATGAACTGGTCGCCCGACTTGTAGACGGATCGAGCTTTCAGCCTTTTAAACCAGACTTCGGCTCAGCGATGGTCTGCCTGAAAGCGCGCATCCATGGTATCGCGGTCGGAATTCTTGCAAACAACGGTCCAATTGATCCGGACGGCGCAAGCAAGGCTGCTCATTTCATTCAGGCTTGCGACCAGGCTGGGACCCCACTTGTGTTTCTCAACAATATCACAGGGTATATGGTCGGTACTGACTATGAGCAGGCCGGGATGATCAAACACGGGTCAAAAATGATCCAAGCCGTCTCAAATACTCGCGTGCCTAAGATTACGCTTTATGTTGGTGCCAGCTACGGAGCAGGTAACTACGGAATGTGCGGAATCGCATTCGAGCCCGATTTTATTTTCTCTTGGCCGACATCACACTCCGGCGTTATGGGCGGCGCACAAGCAGCAGGTACGATGGAAATGGTCGCTCGTGCGTCGGCTTCGCGAAAAGGCGTCACCCCTGACGAATCCAAGCTCGCCAAGCAGACCGCCGCGATTACTCACCATTTCGATAAACAATCAACCGCCTTTTACACGTCAGGCCGCATGCTCGACTACGGAGTGATTGATCCACGCGATAGTCGCAATGTGTTAGCGATCTGTTTGCAAACCTGTTTGGAAGCTGGTCGGCGGGTATTGCGGCCAAATAGCTTCGGCGTAGGACGGATGTAGACTATGCGCAGCGCTACAAAAGAAGCTCCCCAATTCGAACACCTCGATCTTGAGCTGGATGGAGGCTGGTTAACAGTATGGTTTAACCAACCAGAACAGCGGAATACACTCACTGCAGAACGCTGCGCTGAACTGATGTCGCTGACACACTATCTAGCAGAAGCAGATCATATCCGCGGAGTCGCACTGCGTGGTCAAGGCGGCATGTTTTGCGCAGGTGGAGACCTTAAGGCCTTCAAATCACTGGGTTCGACGACGTCAGATACGGAACTTGCTGAGATGAGCGCAACCTTGGCGCATCTTCTTGATGCTTTTCGTGCACTGCCCCAGTTCACCCTGTGCATCATAGAAGGGGCTGCAGTAGCAGGTGGTCTAGGGCTTGCTTGCGCATGCGATCGCGCCATTGCTACTCCAGATGCTCGACTATCGCTCTCCGAAGTGCGGATCGGTCTGGTAGCAGCACAGATCGCGCCCTTCGTACTAGAGCGAATAGGCCCGGCACAAGCACGCAGTCTCATGCTTCTTGGCGATTGGCTCGATGGTCACGGGGCCCTGAAGGCAGGTCTTATAGACGATGTCTTTGACGTCGATGATTTAGCAACTGCTGTGACAGAAATCCGTTCGAAATTGCGGAAGACTTCTCCGCAAGCCTTAGGTCAAACCAAGAGCCTTTTGCGCGAATTGAAGGGACTGGATCGACCCGCACAAATCACTTTGGCAGGAGACGCATTTGTTGCCGCCATTAACTCTGAAAACGGGCAAGAAGGCTTGGCAAGCTTTGCTGAAAAACGGCCCGCTCGCTGGACAAAGGAGCCGTGCTGATGCGGTTTGATACAATACTGATCGCCAACCGTGGTGAAATTGCCTGCCGCGTTATTCACTCAGCACGCGCCGCCGGGCTTAAAACTGTTGCGGTGTATTCGGACGCAGACAAAGGCGCACCGCACGTGACTTTGGCAGATGATGCAGTCTGTATCGGGCCAGGCCCAGTGAGCGAAAGCTATCTTAGAAGCGATGCTGTTTTGGAGGCCGCAAAGGCGACTGGAGCGGGAGCAATTCATCCTGGCTATGGATTCTTGTCCGAGAACGCAGACTTCGCCCGCGCTATCGCAGACGCAGGACTCGTCTTCGTGGGACCACCTGTGGGCGCAATCGAGGTCATGGGTGACAAAGCCGGATCCAAACGTGCAATGATTGCGGCAGGTGTACCATGCGTGCCTGGCTACCAAGGCGATGACCAATCAGATGCTACATTGCTAGCTGAAGCCAAGAAGATTGAACTGCCGGTAATGATCAAAGCCTCAGCGGGCGGCGGCGGTCGCGGTATGCGACTGGTTCATGATGCAGATGACCTGCCAGATGCCATTAAACGAGCAAGATCCGAGGCTCTCAGTGGGTTTGGTTCAGACCGGCTGATTATCGAAAAAGCGATCCAAGCTCCGCGCCACGTAGAAATACAGATCATGGCAGACAGTCACGGCAACTGCATTCACTTGGCTGAACGTGATTGCTCCGTGCAACGTCGGCACCAGAAGGTCATCGAAGAAGCCCCTTGCCCTGTACTTAGTCCCGAAACTCGGGCCGCCATGGGAGCCGCTGCAGTAGCTGCAGCTCAAGCAGTGGATTACGTTGGCGCCGGGACAGTTGAATTCTTGTATGACGACTCCGGCGAGTTCTATTTCTTGGAAATGAACACCCGGCTGCAAGTCGAGCATCCGGTAACTGAAATGATAACTGGACTTGATCTAGTCACACTCCAGCTGGACGTAGCGCAAGGCCGGAGCTTGCCAGTGACTCAGAAAGATATCACGATATCCGGCCACGCGATTGAAGCACGACTCTACGCCGAGGATCCCGCAAACGACTTCCTACCGCAGATTGGTAAATTGGCGCTTTGGTCACCCGCAGATGGGGAAGGAATGCGCACCGATGCAGGGATCGTCAGCGGTCAAGAAATCTCCCCTTTCTACGATCCGATGTTGGCCAAAGTCATTGCACATGGGCCAGATCGTGACACCGCGCGTGCACGTCTGATCGCTGCTTTGGAGCAAACTGCGTGTTTAGGCGTCACTACAAACCGCGCCTTTCTTGTAGATGTGCTTTGTGAACCAGAATTCGCAAAGGGCGAAGCAACGACAGCCTTTATCGAAACGCATTGGCCCGAAGGTGTGCAGAGCAGCACTGTTTCCAATCATGACATAGCTATTGGAACAACTTTGCTGCTGGAAAACGAAATGCGGGTGGACCAGCAAACAGTCAACACAGCACTTCTGGGCTTTGCTTCGGATAGCTCGACCGGAAGCATTTTGGACGTTGCTATAGGAGACCGCATCGAAACAGTGCGTGCCCGCATGAAAGAAAACGGTTGGGAAATCAACGGCGCTGATTGGTCTCATACAGTCCAATTCAAAGCGCAGGGCAATGGATATGCGCAGCTGGAGTGCGATGGAAATGGCCAGCGCGTGGCATATGCAACAGACTTGGAAGGGCTCTTCTTCACCTCTGGCACAAAGGACCTGCATATTTATCGGCACCACACTTGGAGTGCTGCAAGCGGCACATCAGACGGCAGCCAAATTATTGCGCCAATGCCTGGCTTGATCGTGTCAATCGATGTGAAACCCGGTCAAGAGGTTAAGCAAGGTCAATCGATTGCTGTACTGGAAGCCATGAAAATGCAGCACCATCTACTCGCAGAAGCCGACGGTACTGTTAGCGAAGTAATGGCGGAGCTAGGGCATCAAGTCAGCTCTGGCGATGTTCTTGTTTTGCTGGAGGTGGCACAATGAAGGAAGCTCGTGACTTTCTGACTGAAAGCGAAGTCTTGTACGATGTAGTCAAAGACTTGAGCAGCGCTGGTCGACTACTCAATCTATGGTGTGCAAGCCTGATAGATCGCGCTCGGGCTGGTGACGTTGAAGCACAAGCTTTGGTGCCTCTCCTGACACCTATCCTCAAAGCACATCTTACAGATGAAGCTATTAGACTAACCTCAGACGCTTTGCAGGTCTTTGGTGGGCATGGGTACATTGAAGAATGGGGCATGAGCCAAATCATCCGCGATACGCGCGTTGCTTCAATCTATGAGGGTACAAACGGCATTCAAGCAATCGACCTTGTCTCACGCAAATTGCCAGCCAAAGACGGGTATGCCGCCTCACTTCTAAGCCGGGAGATGTCTAGCTCTGCCGCACTTCTGCCAAAGCATCTTGAAGCCCAAATCACGAAATGCCGCGTCGCTTTCGATACGGCCGTGTCGCAACTGAAACTCGCGCCGCAGGAACAACAGCTCCATGCTGCTGGGGATGTGTTGGCACTTTGCGGCCAAGCATTGCTAGGACTAGCATGGGCTTGGTCATATTCGGCGCCGCACAGCTCCGACGAAAAGCGCCGCCTAGCCGAAATAGCCATCCCACTGACCGCGATCGAGACCGAACGTCGCTTGGCTAGGTCGCGCCTTTGCAGAAATTCACAGAAACAAGCTTTAGCCTGAGGGAATAATATGGACAAAGCCATCATAACCTGTGCGCTCAACGGCGTGCTGACAAATCCCAAGCAACACCCCGTCCCAGTTACACCTGCAGAATGCGCCGAAAGTGCACGTGAGGCGATGGACGCAGGCGCCTCCATAATTCACATTCACTTTCGCCAACAAGAGCCTGACAAGGGGCATTTGCCTAGCTGGGAACCGAGCGTAGCATGCGAAATTGTAGATGCTATTCGTTCCGCATGTCCCGATATTATCATTAACGCCACAACCGGAACCGTAGGCCCTGACTACCGAGGCGCGCTAGACTGTGTGAAGGCACTAAAACCAGAGATCGCAGCATGTAACGCCGGAAGTCTCAATTATCTCAAGATCCGCTCGAACGGTGACTGGGCCTGGCCACCGATGCTGTTTGATAACACTCCGGCAAAGGTACAAGACTTCATAGACGTGATGGCCGAAGCAAATACAGTTCCGGAGTTTGAGTGTTTCGACACCGGAATCGTACGGTCAGTTGAAATGTATCTCAAGAACGGCATGACGGACCGCGTGCAATACAACTTGGTCATGGGTGTAGCATCAGGCATGCCTGTGAGCCCAGTGCTATTAGAGTTCTTGCAAGACTACTTGGTCAAAGATGCATACTGGCAAGCCACACTCATTGGCCGCTCTGAGATTTGGGAGACTCATCAGAAAGCGGCTGAATTGGGCGGTATGCTGCGTACCGGAGTTGAAGACACATTTTATTTGCCCGATGGGAGCAAAACCCAATCCAATGGCCAGTTGATCTCCGCGCTAGCTAAGTGCGCGACAAATGCCGGCCGTGGGATCGCGAGTCCACAAGAAGCAAGGTCAATGCTCGGACTCTGAACCTAAGACAGACAACATGTGGAGGAGAAAACCATGACTACAAGAAGACTAACCAGATTGTTTAGTGCGTTCGGCATAGCCGCCGCTCTTGCAGCACCGGCGTCAGCCGAAACAGTTCTAAAATTGGCATCTGTCGTTCCCAGTTCATCACCTTGGGGCGTTTGGCTACCCGAACATTTGCGTCAACGTGGCTTTGCGACAGGATCACCAGGCACGGAGCACCTTCAGGCCCATAGCCAGATGGGAACATTGCCGGCCATTGAGGCAGCGCTCAAATGGCTGCCCAATGCTGAGTTGGATTATGACAGCTGGGTGCGGATTGGCATGGCGCTGAAGGGCGCGCTTGGTGACGCCGGGGGCGATCTCTTTGCCGGTTGGTCTACCCAAGCCGCCAAGGATGTGCCTGCGGCCACCGCGAAGGCCTGGGCCAGCTTCAAACCCGATCGCATAGGTGCCGGCACGATCTATCACCTCGCCATGGAGCGCGGTTGGCAACCTGATGCATCGCTGCGATTTGATGGATCAACCGCCTGTAATGAACAGCATCCGGCGGCGGATCTTTTATCCAAGCTGGGAGAGCATTCCGAGGTTGATGAGGAACCACCGACCGCCTCGTCATTCACGTTGGTCATGCCGGATGGATTGGTAGGCGATCTGACGGGCTACATGCTGTCTACAGCCCGGCGTCCTCAGCCATTGTTGTCGCTCGGCGCCAGCCTCTGCGCGATCGGTGCGCTCATGGGGCGGCAGTATCGGACCGAAAGCAACTTGCGCTCAAACCTTTATGTCGTAGGCATTGCTGATAGCGGATCAGGCAAGAACCACGCCCGCGAGATCATCAACGAGGTCTTTTTTGAGGCGGGGCTGGCGCATCATCTTGGCGGCAACAAGATCGCCTCCGGGGCGGGTCTGCTCACGGCGCTACATCGCCAGCCCGCAATCCTGTTCCAGATTGATGAGTTCGGGATGTTTCTGGCAGCGGCGGCCGACCGGCGGCGCAGTCCGCGCCATATCACTGAAATCTTGGACAACATGACCGAGCTTTACACGGCCGCGGGCGGGATTTTTCTTGGTGCGGAGTATGCCAACCGTGATGGCTCAAACGAGCGGCGGGATATCAATCAACCCTGCCTGAGTGTGTATGGCACCACGACGCCTTTGCACTTTTGGGGCGCATTGCAGGGCGCAAACGTCGTCGACGGCTCGCTGGCGCGCTTCCTGATCCTGCCCAGTGATGAGGATTATCCGGACGAGAACATCGCCGTGGGCATGCGCCAGGCCGATCCGGCGTTGATCCAGGGGCTGCAAAGCGTGGCAGCCGGAGGCGGGCATCAGAAGGGCAATCTTGCGGGCAAGACGGCGGATCAAAACACTGCTGTGAACCCGATAATCGTGCCTATGACTGAGGTGGCTCGGGCGCGCTTCAAAGCGCTGAGTGCTGAATTGACGGAGGAGTTGCGCGCCGCCGCCGGGACGGCTTTTACCGCAATCCTGGCCCGTATTGGGGAGAACGCATTGAAACTGGCGCTGATCGTCGCGGTTGGGCGCGATCCGGCCAATCCTGAAATCGACCTCTCGGCTGCAGACTGGGCCATTGATTTTGTGCGCCATTATGCGCGGCAAACCATGGAGGCTGTGGAACGCCATGTCGCTGACACCGAGACAGAAGCGCATTTGAAGCGGTTGAAGGAGATTATCCGGGCGGCAGGTGCGAAAGGCATCGCCAAATCTGAAATCACGCGCGCCTCACAATGGCTCAAGTCGCGTGACCGTGATGAGATCCTGCTGACCTTGATCGAAAGCGGGGATGTCACGACGGGCATGCGCGGCTCATCAACCAAACAGGCCATGGTCTACAGGTTAGCGCGGTTTGGCGGGAGATGGGAGATCCTTCAAAACCACTGAAGCTGATTTTGAAGTATGAATTGGGGATAACACCATGAATTAAAACGGAAAAACGAAATCCTTCAAATCTTTCAATCTTTCAAGAGGACCCCTTATCCCTGTACGCGTACGCGCGCGTATAAATATTAAGAGAGAGGTACCTATTGAAATATTGAATAATTGAAAGATTATATATTATACATATAGGACAACGACTTAGGGGCGGAAATCTTTCAAGAGCCCTCCCTGAATGTTTTGAAAGATCTGCCGGGCGGCCCCGTCGCCCTGCGCCTGACCTGACCAGACCACCCTTCGGGGCCTGGCGAGACCGTAGCCTTCACCGGCCAGCCCTCTCGCCTTGCTCATCAAATCGAAGAGGAGGTCTGCATGACCCAACTCACACAAACCTCGCGCAGTATCCTTGCGCTCGACCTCGGCACCACCACAGGCTGGGCCATCCGTGACTTTGATGGCCTGATCACCAGCGGGACAGCGTCGTTCAAACCCGGCCGCTACGATGGCGGTGGTATGCGCTATCTGCGGTTCACCAACTGGCTGACGGAACTTGATCGGCTGTCTGGACCGATTGCGACGATCTGGTTCGAGGAAGTGCGCCGCCACGCAGGTACTGACGCGGCCCACGTCTATGGGGGCCTTATGGCATCACTGACAAGCTGGGGCGAGCTGAGGGGCATTCCCTATGAGGGTGTGCCGGTGGGCACCATCAAGCGTCACGCCACTGGCAAGGGCAACGCTAACAAACAAGCGATGATCGATGCTACGCGCGCCCGAGGGTTCAGCCCCGCTGATGACAATGAGGCGGACGCTATAGCCATCCTGCACTGGGCCATCGAGACGCGGGGAGGTGTGGCATGAGGTTCACCCCCAAAGGCTATGGCGGACATCGCCGCGATCCCGATCGGGTCAAACGGGACGGTTGGCACGAACAAGGCGTGCTGGCTGTCAGCGTTGACGATCAACGCCTGACTTGGCCCGAGCGTGAACTGGTCGAGCAATTAGGCACAAAACTCTATGGGCCACGCCCCGCTGGGGAGGTGCACCATGGGTGAGAAAAAGACCTGGACCGCCGACGATGTCGCCGATCATTTTGAAGAAGCGTTTCGCACGCTTCGCAAGCTGCCACCGGTCAAGGCAAAGGGGTACTTCAACGCCTGGCCTGATATCGCGCGGACCAGCCGTGAGATCGCCGCCATGGAACCGCAGCCTATGCGCGTCTGGCCTTCGGCGGCGTCGATCACCCGTCTTGAGCAGACCTTCGATTGGGTACTTTGGATTGAAGAGGCTGAGCGCAAGCTGATCTGGTCTCGGGCGGCCCGTGCGCCTTGGAAGCAGATCAGCGGCGAGCTTGGCGTTGACCGCACAACGGCATGGCGCAAGCACAAGCTTGCCCTGACCAAAATTGCGTCGCGACTGAATGTCTGAATGACTCCAATGTGTTGCAACACTTTTGTGTTCGACACATGCAACAGTTCCGTGCTATCCGTAGGGCATAATGGGGAGAGTGCGTTGGAAGACGGCTCTCCCCGTTTTTGTTGGTGGATACTCCGCTGGCTCCCGGTGTCCAACCAGGGGTCCAGCTGGCATCCAGCGCGCTAACCCACTGAATTCGCGGGTCCTTCCTGGCCCCAAACGTATACGGGGGGGCTAGGCGCGCAGGTTTGCTAGCGACAGGGCTTATTTTTTGGGAAGCCACCCGGAGTCCAGTTGCTCTACCACCCATGAAAACGATCAATAAAACAAAGCGTTAGTCGCCGATCACAGGTGGCTTCCGATTGGACCCCTCGGGGTTTAGAAAATCCAGTTGGAATCCGGCACCGGAGTCCACCCACCGGAATCCACCGGTGCTAACCAGAAATCACAGAAAACCGATATGACCCTCAGCTTCGCCCCCGACGCGATCGAGCAATGGCCGCTCGAACGCCTGAAACCCTATGCCAAAAATGCCAAGATGCACGGCGCGGACCAAGTGGCAAAGATTGCCGCCAGCATGGCCGAGTTTGGCTGGACCGTGCCCTGCCTTGTCGCTGATGATGGCGAGCTGATCGCGGGCCATGGCCGGGTGCTGGCTGCCGAGCAGCTGGGTCTGAGTGAAGCGCCGGTCATCGTGCTGGGGCATCTCAGCGACGAGCAACGCCGCGCTTATCGCATTGCTGATAATAAACTGACGGAACTCGGCGATTGGAACGAAGCCATTCTGTCCGAGGAACTGCAATTGCTGGCGTCGGAGGATTTCGACTTGTCGCTGATCGGGTTTGATGACGGGGAGCTTGATGCCCTGCTGTCCGGCCTGGACGCGGAACCCGAAACGGAAGGCGAGGATGACATTCCCGGACCGCCCGAGGATCCGGTCAGCCGACCGGGGGACCTCTGGGTTCTGGGAAATCACCGCCTGCTTTGCGGCGATGCCACGGTGGCCACGGATGTCGAGCGGGTGCTTGGTGCGGTGAAACCGCTGCTGATGGTTACGGATCCGCCATACGGCGTCGAATATGATCCCGGCTGGCGCAACAAGACCGGGGCTTCGGCCACAAAGCGCACCGGCAAGGTTCTGAATGATGATCGCGCCGACTGGCGGGAGGCCTGGGATTTGTTCCCGGGCGATGTGGCTTACGTCTGGCATGGCGCGCTGCACGCGACCACCGTGGCCGAAAGCTTAGAGGCGGCGGGGTTCAGTGTCCGCTCGCAGATCATTTGGGCGAAGGACCGGCTGGTGCTGAGCCGTGGGAATTATCACTGGCAGCATGAACCTTGCTGGTATGCTGTGAAAAAGACCGGCAAGGGCCATTGGGCCGGGGATCGCAAGCAGACAACACTCTGGCAGATTGCAAACAAGGACCAGGATGCGGACACCGTGCATGGGACGCAGAAGCCTGTGGAGTGCATGCGCCGTCCGATCCTGAACAATTCCAACCCCGGTCAGGCTATTTATGAACCATTCATGGGCTCTGGCACGACGCTGATCGCTGCGGAAACCACTGGACGGGTTTGCCTCGGGATCGAGTTGAACCCGGCTTACGTCGATGTGGCTGTCGAACGCTGGCAACTCTTCACGGGTCAGCCCGCGGTGCTGGATGGTGGTGGGAGGTCCTTTGATGAAGTTAAGAAGGGCCGCGTGTCCGCATGAAACAATCGCGTTCCATGTCCTTCATCGAAGCCATCGCCAATGTTGTCGTCGGTTATGGCGTGGCGGTGGTTGCACAGATGCTGGTGTTTCCGGTCTTTGACCTGCATACGACCTTGGCACAGAACCTTATGATGGGCGCAGTGTTTTCGGCTGTGTCGATTATCCGCAGCTTCGCGCTGCAACGGATTTTTGAAGCGATCCGGGTTCGCACGGACAAACGAGCGACCACCAAGCCAGAGGGCCGACGGCGTCTATGCAAGGTCTGAGCGAACGAAAATACGCCGCCCACGCGGGCCTGTCGCGGGGCGCGATCCAGAAGGCCAAGGCGGCCGGACGGCTGGTGCTGTTCGCCGATGGCTCGATCGATGCCGCCGCCTCGGACAAGAAGCGCGCGGCGATGACGGACCCTTCGAAGCAGCGCGGGGCGGCACGGGGCAAACTAAAACCCGTTCCGGATGCGGCGCTCTCGGCCGTGGGCGAGAAGCCCGCAAGCGCCGTGACATCGCGCTGGGCGACATACGCAGGCTACAGGACTCCCCGTGCGTCCGGGGTCGCTCTTGCGGCCCACGCGATGCGGTTCCATCCGCTCCCATTGGTGATCGGTGATAGCAAATCTGTTCCTGTCCATTCAGACCTCCTCTTTTGGAAGGCTGAATCAGAAATCAGAGTAATTGGGAGACCCTGAATCTCAACAGACCCTGGTTCGAATTGAAATCAGGTCCGCATTTGCCCAATCGTATCAGTCATTACTGTAGACGCTGGGGCTATCGTATCCGTCTCCTTCACCGGGCGTGTAATCTGGATAGTACTCACTCGGATAACAGCGGTTATCGCTGGCATAAACATAACCGTCTACGCACCCGCCGCCACCGCCGCCATGTTTGTTGAAAATGGGGTCCATTCCAATCACTGTTTCTTGACTGGAACATGCCGCCAAAAGCGCCACCAAGGTCGAGGTTGAAGCTACGAGCTTTAATTTCAGTTTCATTTAACCACCCTCCTATCTCGGGGTTAAGAATAGTGTGGCGGTCTTTGAAGCTCAATCAAACTTGTCCATCAGATTGCGCAAAAATCAAAAAAATTCACGCTCCTTTTTGTACTTTTGTACTATAATTTCAACCACATGGCGAACACTCCTCAATCATGAGTGTTTGGCGGGCCGGCACGGACGCAAGTGCGCGGGTTTGTCTAAATGTCCAGCATTGACAGTGGACACTTAAGGGGTGTTGTCAGACGAAACCAAGGCAAAATCGCCCCAGACGAACGGTCTTTGCGAGCGGTTCCACAAGACGAATCTGCAAGAGTTTTACCAGATCACATTCCTTAAAAAAGATTCTATCAAACCGTCGAAGCTCTGCAGGCCGATCTGGATCAATGGATCGACTTCTACAACACCAAACGAACTTGTCTGGGCAAAATGCGTTGCGGCAGAACGCCGTTTCAGACCATGATTGAGGGCAGGGAAATTTGGAAGGAAAAGTTCGTGAACTGAATTTGACCCGACAAATGCCGCCTGAAAAACGGTAACTGTCAGATCAGGTTGGAACTACTACATATAAGTAATCAATTTCTGAGGAAGCACGGGCAACGGTTCAATTTATATTTCTGCCTGAAGCTGTTCGATCAATCCCTCCAGCCGCGCGACCCTTTCTGACAAAGTTGGGCGGTGTTGGTCCTTTGGGCGCCCCATGTGACGTCCCAAAGGCGACGCCTCGTTCCAAAATCCGGTTTCTTGCAGATAGGCCTCAACGGCACCAGCAATGACGCCATTGCGGGTTTCGTCGGAATGAACTGCCAGATAACGCTCAAGTGCGTTCATACGCCTTGGCCCCAGTCTGACTGAAATCGGTTTGTCTTCCATTGGTCTCTCCGGCTATCAGATCATTGTAACGCGTGTTCATGTATCGTAACACAAATAACTTGTATTACGTACTACGTAAATCTAATACTGCCGAATGAGACTTTAGTTTTTCTGCAGTTGACAGTGCTTGATTGCCAAAAGGGGCACATTATGAAAACAGTACCAGACATTACGCCACAAGAGTTGGCAACAAAACGCCACGAGGGCCAATACCGCATGGGCCCCAACCCGCTCCCCTATGTTGTGCACTGTAAGGAAGTTGCGGAAACCGTGGCTCGTTTTGGCGGTTCCGATGCTGCAATTGCTGCAGCCTGGCTGCATGATACCGTCGAAGACACGGAGACCACGCTAGTCGAAATCTCCAGGCTCTTTGGAAAGATGGTCGCGGCTCTTGTCGAAGAGGTCACCGATGATCCAAGCCTATCGAAAGAGGAGCAGCGCAAGGCACAGATTGCCTCTGCCCCACACAAATCAGCAGGGGCGGCAATGATCAAGGCAGCCGATCAGATGAGCAATATGCTGAGTTTGGTCACCTCACCGCCGGACTGGACGCACGAACAGAGGTTGGCCTATATCCGCAAGGCTCGTGCAGTGGTTGCCGGTCTGCCAATCCCACCCGAACTACGTGCGGACTTCGATGTTGCTTCGAAAGCGGCCGAGAGTTTCGGTGAGGCAGGCAATAGTTAGACCACCCACTTGTTGCGGCGTTAATTGGCAGGATTTCAGACCATCGCGTGCGAATAGAAAATGCGAACCACGGCATCCGGTAAATGCACCCCTGGTCGCTGAACGCTTGTGCCCAGCTGGCGCCGAACAAATTTACAGACATTTCAAAGCTTTCGGAGGCATAGTCAGCGGAACTTGAATGCCGAGCCTGAGGCCGGGTGACAGGTATCGACCATGAGCGCCAAATCCCGGGAGATATTTAAGACAGTATTGCGTTCACTGGTTTTGGCTTCAAGCTTGCTCTACTTGAATATCGTGCCTACAACTGCCGCGAGCTTTGATTGTGACAAGGCTACCACTGAGACTGAAATCGCCATTTGTGATGGGCGGGCGCTACAGAAATTTTGCAGCCATACAAGCTTGCAGTTCTTCGCCACAACCCACCGATCAATTTACAGTCATATCAAAACGGCGAACCACAAGCCCCGCAGCGCCGGAATGAAGCAGCCTCGATCAGCCGCGAATGCCGCGTGCAACGACTTTCTGGCGGCCTAAAGAACGGGGCAACCTGCGACATCTGAAACTGGTTCGAGGTTGTCTGATACAACCTCGAACCAGAAGACGCTGCGATCCTTGGTGTGTCGTCAGTCGGTGGCGGTGACATCCATCGCCAGACCCGAGGGAACCGCATTGGGCACCCCAAGACGACCATTCTGCGAACCGGGATCCGTCAGGGCGCCAAGAAACGCCATCAGGTCACTCAACTCGTCCCCGCTCAGCTGGACCGGGACGATTTCAATCGCCTTGGCGATGTTGAGCAATTCTACGGTGTCGTTCATGGCGGCGAATGCGTTTTCACCCAGGTCGCCCTCGTGCAGGCGCGCCTCGGTAACATCATAATTCACCAGACTGCGGATCGGATCAAGGTGATGGCGCACCATGGCTTGCAACGTGGTATAGGCGCCGTTGTGGCCATAGGGGGCGGTCAATGAAATATTGCGCAAAGACGGGGTGCGGAACCGGTAAGTATCGGCCATGTCACCGCTGACCGCGCCGCGCCCGTGATCGGCATAGGGGGTGCCGGGCACGTTTTTGCCAGGGCCAAATTGCGGCAGGCCCAGCGCGTGGAACTGATGGTCGGTCATGAAGGCGCCGGAATGGCAGGTGGCACATTCCGCCTTGCTGTAAAACAGTTCCATGCCGCGTTTCTGCGCCTCGGTCAGCACGTCTTTGCCGTTCAGATACTGGTCAAACGGGCTGTTGGTGGCGCGGAACTCAAAGGTGATGAAATCGGCCAGCACCTTGGCGATATCGGTGATATGCAGCGGCTGGTCGCCATTCAGCCCGATGAAACTATCGCGGTACTCGGGGATGCTTTCGACACGCGCCGCCAATGCGGCCCAGGCGCCGTCGGGGCCGGAAATCTTGCCGGCGTCGGTCAGGTCGGCAATGTCGTTTTCGCCCGGTTGCCCGGCCATTTCATCACCCGACAGGACCGGCAGAATGGTCTGACCGGCCAGGGCCGACGGCAGCGGGCGTTCCAATTCGTTGCCTGCGGGCATGCGCACACCACCGGGGGCATCCGGGTCCAGCTGAACCCGGCCATCATGGAACATGACGGTGAATTCACTGGCACCGATGTTAAACAGCGCCGGGGCATTGCGTGGAATGCGGTGTTTGGGGGCGTTGGTGGTAACGATGCGGCGTTCCTGGCCCAGTCCTTCACCGCCTTCGCCCATGGACAGCGACATGTCATCCGATGTGCCCATAGACGGATGGTGGCAGGTGGCGCATGAGATATTGCGGTTGCCTGACAGAATGGGGTCAAAAAACAGATTACGCCCCAGGTTTACAGAGTCGGCGCTGACTGTGGGAAAGTCGGACGGCTGAACTGGATTTGGCAGGTCTTGTGCCGTGGCAACAGACGCGAGAAGAACGAACGCGCTGGACAACTTTGCAAAATGCATAGCTGCAAGACGGCTTAGAGATGACTGCTTCATTGTTATTCCCTTTATTATTCCCTTTTTGATTGTACCGGCACGCCCTAGATGGCGCGCGGCAAGTCACCAAGGTCACATGCGACTCCCCCGACCTGCAAGCACTTTTTTGCCACGAACAGCGTCTGCGGTCGCGTCGGCGGCTGGAACGGGGCGGATCGGACCACTGTCTAACATCTTGCAATTGCAGAGTAAAAAGTAGTCACTGTGTTTAAGGTTTCATGGCGCTTTGACACAGGTGCTCCCCCTTTAGTCAACGCGCGCCACAGCGCTTGTTGGCGGACTGGCAAATTTTTTTTTTTGATCGCGGTGTTTCTTGATTCTTGCCGGGCCTTGCAGCTGTGTTTCAGCCGGTAGCTTTCGCCGTTCAACTCTAGGATTTGGAGATGTGGGTCAAATGATCCGGCAATGCACCGGTCAATTGTTCAGACCCAAAGACTTCAGTCCATTCATCAAAGGGCAGGTTTAAGTTATGATGATGGACCTGCGTTCCTAGCATTGAGATATCGCTTCAAAACGGCGAACCACAAGACCCGCAGCACCGGAATGAGGCAGCCTCGATCCGCCGCGAATGGTCGAAAAGGTTGGGCAGTCCACTGGGCGGGCGGCGACCTCGCTGGGACAGCGGTCAACACATCCCAAACCAGTCATTCGCTGCAGCTTGCAACAACAACCGAGATGCGGGACGAAGCGACCTTTCGCTGCGCAAGCTCCAAGCGGCGGTGTAGGTTATCTGCTGTCAAGTGGTTGCTTGGATATGGGGTTCCGAGAGATTCAGGGCAACAGACGTACCCTTCGATACCCAGGTCTTGGGAGAGCATTTGCAACTATTGGCAAATGAAGACATCATCTTTGCACGCATCTACAGGTTATATGCGGAAAGCCTACATCTCTGACCGGGACCAACCCGCACCAGGGGCTTGTCATATTCTGAACTGACGGTGGTTTCGATTTCGAAATTTCAGATGAACGGCCAAATCGCTGTCATTCTCTAGCCAATGGTTGATATACCCATTTCCAACTGACCACCAGGATTGCCCTGCACGTCGTCAACCGGGAAACCATTCAGAGCATGTTGCCCTTCATGGTTCATTTCAAAGGCAGTGACGCAGGTATAGATCCCGAACAAAATGATGATCAGACCGGCCAACTGCCTGATCAGTGGCTGGCGCACCCATTTGGTCAGCGCGGTTGCGAAAACGCCGAAGGACAGGAGTGCTGGCAGCGTTCCGAGACCAAAACCGAACATGATCCAGGCACCCTGAGCGGGTGAGGCGGATGCCATTGCCAGTACCAGTGCCGAATAGACCAGCCCGCAGGGAAGCCAGCCCCAGACAAGGCCAAGGCCAAGGGCCTGTACCGGGGTTTCAACCGGGAAGAACTGGCGACCGATCGGTTCGATCCTGCGCCAAAGCCGTTGGCCGAATGTCTCAACAATGGTGATGATCTGCCACCAGCCTGCCAGATACAGACCTAGTGCGATCATCATCACACCGGCGATCAGGCGGCCAACCGGCACGGCGTTGCCATAACTGGCGGTTGCGGCGAGCGACCCCAGAAACCCGGCCAAGGTCCCGGCGATGCAATAGCTGGCAATCCGGCCCGTGTTATAAGCCAGATGGAAGGCCATTCTCGACCGGGGTGCCTTTGCGGCAGGTCCAATACCCGCATCCAGTGCCCCGACGATGCCGCCGCACATACCCAGGCAATGGGTCAGGCCAAGCAGGCCAATGGTGAATGCTGTCAGAAAGGTAAAATCCATCGCGAGTCCCGCTAGCGTCTTGCCAGTTTCATCCTCGTGCGTTCGCGGCTGCGGGTCCAGTTCCTTGTTGTGGGCGCGTCATCAAAATGCGCCAGAGGGATATTGCGGGCGGAATTCCAGACCACCAACAGGCTGCTGGTCGACATGGCCAGTGCCGCAAACAGGGGGTTGAGCAGGCCGGTCAGCGCCAGCGGGATCGCGGTGGCGTTATAAAGCAAGGCCCAACCAAGGTTCTGGCGCATCCGTTTGCGGGTGGTACTGATCACCGCCAAAGCGTCAAAAATCTTGCCTAGATCTTCACCGGGGATCACCATATCAGCCGCCTCTGCGGCCAGCGCTGTCGGGGTGCCGAAAGCAATGCCAAGGTCTGCTTCGGCCAGGGCCGGGGCATCGTTGCTGCCGTCGCCGATCATCGCAACCGTGCCCTTTGATTTGAGATGCCGGATGACGCGGGCCTTGGACTCGGGGGGAATGCCCGCGTGGATTTCGTCGAAGTCACCTTGATATTCACTGGCATTCTCAGCACCGGTCATCAGTATCACCTGGCTGTCACCGCGGATATTCCCGACCACATTGCGCCATTCCGGGCGGTTCTGATCCGTTGTCAGTACGACGCCGTGCACCTCGCCCTCCCAGCCAACATAAGAGGCAATGCAATCCTGATTGGCCGCAGCCTTGTCTTGCAGAACCTGCGGAATGTCCCAGCCAAGGGTGGCAAAAAGTAGGGTGCCACCAACCGCTACGCGCTTGCCGTCTACGGTTGCGATGACACCGCGCCCGGGCTGAACATCCTCGTCGGTTGCTGTCAGGCTTTGATCGAGCCGGGCGATAGCTTCGGCAATCGGGTGCGCTGACAGACGTTCTGCGGCTGCGGCAAGTTTCGCCGTTTCCGGCGGGCCGATAAGATCGCTGATGATCATGTCGCCGGAGGAAAGCGTACCGGTCTTGTCAAAGGCAACCATGTCAAAACGCTGGGGTTTTTCAAACACGTCCGGGCTGGTCATGATGATGCCCCGGTTCAGCGCCGTACTCAACCCGGCGGCCCTTGCCAGCGGCATCGCCAGTCCAAAGGTGCAGGGGCAGGAAACGATCAGCGTTGCCAGACCGATCAACATCGCCTCGCGCAGTGGGGCGCCACTGGTATAGCTCCACATCGAAATCGCCGCTGCCAGAACCAGAACCGCCGGCACAAAGATGCGGGCAACCATATCCGCAAATCCGCGAATGCCAGCGGTCGAGCTTTGCACCTGCCACAGGATCTGCGTCAGGATGCTGACCTGGCTTTCAATCACTTCGCCTGCGGTGATTTCGATCTGCCCTTCGACAATTATGGTGCCGCCCTTGACGCGGTCGCCCTCTCCAAGCCGGATCGGGAATGGCTCACCAGTCATCAGGCTTTCATCAATCGCCGCGTCGCCCTTGCTGATCACCCCGTCGATGGGAACAGCTTCGCCAACCCCGACAATCAGGATATCGCGTGGTCTTATTCCTTCCAGCCCAATCTCGTGAATTTCACCTTCACGCTTGATGCGAACGGTTGGCGACCAGACATCCATCAACCCTTCCAGCGCTTGTGTCGCCCCGGCCCTAGCCCCGCGCTCAAAATACCGGCCCAGAGTCACCACTGTCAGAATTGCGGCGGCAACATCGAAATAAAGATCGGTGGAGCCGCTGAGATACTGGTCGGTGCTATAGCCCCAGGCCGCCAGGATGGCGATGGCAAGAAGATTGTCCATGTTGAGAACACCAACCCTGAGCCCGACCAAGGCACCGCGGAAGATCGGCAAGCCGACATAGACAACCATGATCGTTGTCAGCAAGAAGATCGCCGTTGGAACCGCCTTGAAGGCAAGCCAGGCAACCGGTTCCAGTTCGGAATAGTCAACGATGCCCAGATGGGTCGGATAATAAAACGCGAGGTAAAGCATCATCACGACCGAGGCGAGCGATGAGGCAACGATGACCCGAAACAGCGCAATGTTAGAGTCCGGTTGAGGTTTGCTTTCCGAGCGCGCGCTTAACCGGTATCCCGCTTGACTTAGCAAATCCGGCAGCTCGGCCTCGGTTATTGCTTCCGGATCGTAAACAACCTTCGCCGTTGATGTGGCATAGCTTGCCGAAACCGCAACGACCCCTTTTACGCGATCCGCCAGATGTTCGATCAATATTTCACAGGACGCGCAATGCATGCCTTCGATCCTGAGATAAGCCTCGGCACCCTGCGGTTGGGTTTCATCCTGATCAGATTGGTAAGCCGCTCTGTTTGCGAGGATTTCTTCGCCGAAACGGTGAAAAACCTCCCGGCATCCGGGGCAGCAAAACTGATATCCGCCCCCGTCAAAAGCAGGATTCGGAAGTTGTAGCCCACAGAGTTTGCAGCCCATGATCCCGCGTTTCTGTCAAAATGCTTGCCTGGAATCATATGTTAGACCTATTATCAAAAAATAAGAAGATAATTCGGGTAGTGATAAAATGTCTGTCCATAGAATTTTACAGACCATCCGCATTGTTGCCCGTGCCGAAACACCGGTGACGGCAACCGAGATCGCGATCGAGATGGGCGTTCCCCGCGCGACGGTCTACAGACTCATCAAAACCCTGGAAAAAGAAGACGTTCTGGAACGCTCAACAGACAGGTCGTCTGTTGGGTTAAGCAGTGCGTTTCTCAGATCCATGATCGTCGGCGCAAGCGATGACCAGATCATTGCAGGCTTTGAAGAGGCGCTTGCCTGCACCGCAAACACCTGGGGCGCGACAGCCTTCCTCGGCAGACTGAACGGATCCTCGGTGGAGGTTGTCCACGCCGTTGCACCACGCAACATCAAAGAAGGGTACGTGCATCCCGGCAACAATGTTCGTCCGGCACATGCCTGCTCCGCCTCCCGGGCCATATTGGCGTTTTTGTCCAAGGAAAAAATAGACCGGATCCTTGCTGATGATCTGACGGCTTTTACCGACCGGACAATAACCGAGCGCGACGCGCTTGAATATGAACTGGCAATGACCAAAAACCGTGGCTACGCGATATGCGATGAAGAGATTGACATCGGCATCTCAAGTGTCGCGGCCCCCGTGATCGTTGGACGCGCCGGTGTCGTCTGTTCCATGGGCATCGTGTCCTTATTTCAGGAAAATTAAGGATTTTGGCACCGCGCAAGTCGGGGAGTACCTGCATGCCAAGGCCAAAGGGGCCGTGCTCAATCTCAGCCAGAACCTTTATGACCTCAGCGCCTAGAACCACTTCAGCAACGTCAGAGGGAGGGAACCCGAAAGAAACGCTTCACAAAGAAACCACAAGCGGGCCGGTTACAAGAACCAACAAACAGATCAACCGGACAACCCGACCAAAACAATCCAACAATAGAGGGACCTAATGTTAGACTTCATTTATCAATCGGGATGGGGAGCATTCACAATCTTGCTCTTGTTCCAGCTGCCATTTCTGGCGGTCTTTCTCTACGTCGTGTTCACCAGACATTCGGCATCTGACGTGGATGACGCAAAAATAAACAGGCTCAAGGGAAGCTGGCTAACGGTGTGTATAGCCCTGTTCCTGGTCGTCAACCTTGCAAGCATCAAGTTTATTCCTGCGATCTCAACCGCTAAGGCTGCAAGTTCCGGTGTTGATGTCATTGACGTGGAAGTTGCGGCACAATCCTGGAGCTATGATATGTCAGCACAGGAATTCGTCACAGGAGTTCCGGTTCGCTTTAACGCCACGAGCCTGGATACCGTGCATGGCTTTGCTGTCTACCATCCGGACGGGCGGGTTCTGTTCACCATGATGCTGGTTCCCGGCGTTCCAACATCTTCGCTGATTTACACGTTCAAGGACGCCGGAACCTACAAAGTCCGTTGCCTTGAGTATTGCGGTTTAGCGCATCACGAAATGAGTGACGAAATCGTCGTCGTCGCAGCCGACAGCTAAGCGCAAGGGGAAAAAACTATGTCTTTAGCAACTTCAATCGTCTCAAGCGTTCCGGTTTTCGGCAAGATGTTCAAAGTCGATACCGCAAATGGTCTTGAAGATATCAACGCCTGGCCCGCAGCAATGATCATGGCCTCGTTCATCTGGATGGCTGCCGCAGTGCTGCTGGGAATATCCCTGCCGCTGACGCAAATGCTCGGCCTGGACGCGAGCCTGTTCTATACCGCGATCACCGCTCATGGCGCCGCGATGGCGTTCCCATTTGTGTTTCAACTGATGGCGGGTGTCGGCTTGCACCGGATGGCCGGCTGCCTTGGCAAACCCGTGACCGGTATAGTTCCGGCGCTCGCGTTCTGGTTCATGAATATCGGTGGCATCCTGTTCACGATCGCCATCCTTATGGGCCTGCAAATCAGTTATGCGGTGATGTACCCGCTACCTGTAGTCGGAGTCGAAACCGGCCAGTGGAGCATGACATCCGTCGTTATTGGTTTCACCGGTATTGCGCTGATCCTGATCAACGTGATCGTGCTGTTTCCAGTTCAGACCATCATCATGCTGTTCTTCAGCAAAGAGCGCGAAGAACTGGTTCTGTCGCGGCGCACATTGCAGGATCCGGGTATGCTGGGGATGGCAATGTCGGCCTTCGTTCTCCTGATCATGGGCGCACCGCTTTTGATCGTCGCCAGCGCGGTTCTGCTGTTCCTTTACGGCATCCTGCCCTTTGCCTGGATCGCCTGGGCGGCAGACCCAATGGTGTTTCAGTTCGTGTTCTACATCTTTGCGCACAATCTGATGGAAGCCATGGCGATCATGATCGTCGCTGCGGTTTACGCGACACTGCCGCTCTATCTGGCGGATGGTACCCGATCGCTCTACAACGAAAATCTGGCGAAACTGGCGCTGTGGATCCTGCTGCTGACCTCGGTCACATCGTTCTTCCACCATTTCTACACGATGTTCCCGGCACTGCCTTCGGCATTGTCCTATCACGGTAACATCATGAGCTGGGGGACCGGTGTAGGTGCGGCCATCACCATCTTCACCATCTGTGCAACCATCTGGAAACACGGGCTGCGGCCTGATGCCGGCGTCATGGCCATCCTGATGGGTTTCACCCTCTATATCCTTGATGGCGTCAGCGCGATTATCACCTCGAACGTGGCCTGGTCGTTCCAGCTGCATGGCACCATGTGGCAGGCCGGGCACACGATGGCTGTGCTGATTGCGGTGGCGATGATGTGGATGGGAGTGCTGATGCATCATTATCCAGTCATCACCGGGCGGATGCTGGATAGTGCACGCAGCAAGGTATTTGTCGCGCTGTTCACCATTGGTGCACTCGGCGTCAACTATTCCTTCCTTGCAGCTGGTGCTGCCGGCATGCCGCGCCGGTTTGCAGCCTGGGATCAGGAGGGCTGGATGATTTACGGCTACCTGATCCTGTTCTTTGGTGTCTGTCTGGGTTTGTCCTTGCTGATCTTCCTGATCAACCTGTCAAAGTCAGACGACATTGAAGGGGCAGTTGCGGCGCCGGCGGAATAGCCCGGCAAGACCGCGTTCAAAACAAGCGAAGGCGCCTGACCGCGCCTTCGCAACTGCCGAAATTCCCAAAAGATTTTTATCTGGAGAGTAACCGTGCCAGCAGACCGAACCAGTCAGTCTTCGGATGTATTCGTCACCCAGATCAGCTGGCGGGGCTATCTCGCCCTTTGCAAACCCAAAGTGGTTCTGCTGATCGCCTTTACCGCCCTTGTCGGCATGCTGCTTGCCTCAAGCGGATTTCCAGACCCGCGCCTTCTCTTTTCGGCCTTGCTGGGTATCAGTCTTGCAGCGGCTTCCGGGGCGGCGATCAATCACTGGGTGGATCGGCGCATTGATGAAAAAATGGCACGTACTTTCAATCGACCGCTCCCACAAGGTGAAATCCTGCCCTCCCGGGCATTGGGTTTTGCACTCTTGCTGGGCGCTGCCGGATTGGGGCTGCTGCTTGTCGAAACCAACCTGCTGACAACTCTGCTGACCGCCTTGTCCCTGATCGGATATGCGTTGATCTACACCGTCTATCTCAAGCACGCGACACCTTACAACATTGTCTGGGGCGGCGCCGCTGGCGCTGCACCCCCGCTGCTGGGGTGGGTCGCAATAACGGGCAGCATCGGACCAGAAGCGATTCTGCTTTTCGCCATCATCTTCTTCTGGACGCCTCCGCATTTCTGGGCGCTGGCGATCAGGCGGCGCGAAGATTATGCCCGTGCCGGTGTCCCAATGCTGCCGGTCACCCACGGTGTATCCGTCACCAAACGCCAGATATTGGCCTATACCACTGTCCTGTTTGTTGTTTCGGCTTTCCCCTACCTGATCGGAACGGCCGGGCTTGTCTACCTCGTACCCGCCATGTTTCTGGGCGCGGGCTTCGTATGGCATGCATATCGTTTGTTGTGCGGTGGAGACGACGCGCAAGCCATGAAAACGTTCAAATACTCGGTGCAATATCTGATGTGTCTGTTTGCAGCGCTGCTGGCCGACCACCTCCTGACCGCAATCCTCTAACGGGCACGATTTCCGAATACCCAGGTCTGAGCAGGCACGACAAGCGCTACTGCTTGGATATGAGGTGGGGATGTCGCGTGATGATCTAATCATCCTCGCAAAGAATAGCTGAGATGCGATGGCAGCTTTGATGCGGTGCGCCGGTATGCGGCGCGTTGGGCGAAGGCGACGCAGGAAGCCGCCCTCATCTCCCTCCCGGACTTCCTGATCCTCGACGAGCTGGGCTACTTGCCGTTCGCTCATCTTACCACCCCCCGCGCTTGCGGGGAACGGCCCAGCGTCTGCGACGAGCGGAATAGACCCGCGACAGATCCAATCTTCATTTCGTTGCGAAACCCGCCTATAAATCTGGTATCTAAAACAATGCTCGCAAAGGAAATTTCAATGAAATCCATTCTGACCGGCATTTTTCTTTATTCCGGTGCAGTGTTTGCCCAGGCGCAAGAATGTGGAATTCTGTGCGCCGAGAAGTGGTGGAAAGAGACAGGGCAGTCCGAAATCATTGCGGTTATCAATTCAGCCAAGGTCGATGTTCGCCAGGAGGATGGCTGGACACCACTGCATTTCGCGGCTGCTTTTGGAAATACTGAAACAATCAAAGCACTTATTGCCGCAGGTGCTGATGTCAATTCGTTGACCAACAACGGAAGATCCCCACTCCTTTGGGCGGCGGAATTTCGAGCCAACGAACTGGATATTATTCGAACCCTAGTTTCGGCTGGTTCCGATGTTGAAATACAAAAAGACGGGTGGACATCTCTTTTTTGGCTGGCGGCTTATGGATCAAGCGACAGTGTGCAGCTTCTGATTGACACCGGAGCAAAAGTGGATACCCGGGACAGGCACGGTAACACCGCTTTGCATTGGGCGGCAAAGTATGGGCGTGCTGAAAGTCTTGCGGCTATTATTCATGCCGGCGCTGATGTTCTGGTGCCCGGAGAGAGCCAAAGAACGCCACTGCATTTCGCTGCTAGTGCAAAAAGCGATGATAACATCAGAATGTTGTTGATTTTCGGAGCAGATGTAATGGCACGGGACGAACATGGCTTTACACCGCTTCACAGTGCTGCCGCCTTTGGGACGCCCGGTCACATCAAAACACTCACCTCGGACGGCGCGGATGTTCGTGCAAGAAATGAACATGGAATTACTCCACTCCACTGGGCTGCCTATATCGGTTCCGAGTCAAATATCGAAGCCCTTCTGCGCGTGAATTCCGACGTGAACGCCGAAGATAACGATGGTCTAACGCCACTTCATTTTGCAGCAGGGTTCGGGTCGCCGAAGAACATTGGAGCTTTGTTGGGAGCCGCCGCAGATCTGGAGGCACAAGATAATCGCGGAAGAACGCCTCTGCATAACGCAGCTATGTTCGGAAAGCCGGAAAATGTTGAACTCCTCTTATATGCAGGCGCAAACGGGTCTGCAACGGATCACGATGGATTTAGACCCTTCGATTTAGCCAAAGCGAACGAAAACCTGATTGGCTCTGAGGCTTTCCGGGCGCTGATTGATGCCTTGCCCGGCCCGGAAGAAACCGAAAGCTGCCTCAAAGCGTGCCTAAAGTCCAATCAGGCACGGGCTGTGGCGTGGGATCAGATCGAGCGGGATTGTAAAAGCTCTTGTGAAATGGAACCTGCAACCCCAATGCCGCGACTGAACCAAAACTGAAAAGCGATTTGTTTTCAAAGGACTCGCTTCAACACCAGGTGCAGTGTCATTGTGGTGCTGGCAGACTAATTCGAACCAGTCTCAAGCGCGACAATCAAGTTCCGCTGACAATGCCTTACGACGCTCTACGGGAAAAGCTATGATGTAGCCACAAAGTCTCCAGCCAGTTCGACTGGGTTGCCTTGTCCCCGACCAAGCTATTTCCGAAATTGATGGAAATATAACGACAATAAATTTTCCTAATTTTTCATTCGAAATTAGTGTCGTGTGCAAGCAAAGAGTTGGGAGACGCCGCTGTGGATCGGGCAACGTTTCATAAGACCTTCGGGAATGTCGGGCCGATCATTGTGCCAGTCATTCACGTACTGGACGAAGAGCAAGCCGCGCGAAACATTCAAACCGCCATTGACTACGATTGCCCCGGTGTTTTTCTGATCAACCACGATTTTGAAAAGGAACGGCTGGTACCAATCGTCCGCGCGATCCGAGCACGGTTTCCAAAAATCTGGCTGGGTGTGAATTTCCTGGCAGTCACCGGAAAGTACGCGTTTCCAATCTTGGGCGAGCTTCAGAATGAAGGCGTTCAGGTCGATGGATATTGGGCCGATGACGCGCGGATAGACGAGTGCCGTTCCCCGACCGATCAGGTCGAAGCCGAAGAAATTTCAAAGATCCGGACAGAGAGCGGTTGGACAGGGCTCTACATCGGCGGAACTGCGTTCAAAAAGCAGCGTGAAGTCGACCCCAAAGACTATGCTCTTTCGGCCAAGATAGCTTGCGCACATATGGACGTCGTGGTCACTTCTGGCGTTGCAACCGGCCATGCTGCAGACGCTGGCAAGGTCAGGGTTTTCCGCGATCATTGTGGTGAGACGGCACTTGGCCTGGCCTCGGGTATCACACCTGAAAATGCAGGTGACTATAAGGCAGACGTCGATCTGTTCATGGTAGCCACCGGCATCAACTATGATGGTGATTTCTACAATATCGATCCGTCGCGTCTGCAAGACATGATGGGCGCAACCCAAAAATGACATTACATTAGGGAGGAAAAGACATGTCCCAGGATAATGGCCCAAGAGACGATCGGTGGTATTTTTCCATTATGGCCCCAAACACCAAGGGTGACAAATTTGCGTGGCTTGACCCCACGTCCATCTACATAAACGGACAGGCATACCATGATCTGCTGGATGATTTGGTGGCCGAACTCGATGTGGATGACATCGACATTGTCGCCGGTCTGGACGCAATGGGATTTGTTCTCGGTGCCGGTATTGCGGCACGAATCGGAAAGGGCTTCCTGCCCATCCGAAAGCCGGGAAAGCTTTGCGTCGATACCGACAGTGCGGCAATGACCAACTATTCGGGTCAGACCCAATCCCTGGAAATGCGTTTACCAGCGTTTGCGCCGGGTACCCGCGTCTTACTGGTAGATCAGTGGGTTGAGACCGGCGGGACAATGCATGGCGCGGTGCAACTGGTTGAACAGCAACAGGGCGAGGTTGCGGGCATGGTTGCGATTGTCATGGAAGAAAATGAAAACACCGACAAGTACCGCGAAAAGTACAAGGTAGTGACAGCGATCCAGCAAGGCACTGAATGGCAGCGGCAGGCCAACGCCCAATACCTTGAAAGTTTCAAGACCTATAAACCCGAGATGGCCTTCCCGTTTTAAAAGCCTCGCACCTAGCCTGGATTATGTTCTTATTCAGAAGGATTTTGAACGATGAAACTCGTTGGCTGGGTGGTGCGGGTGCGCGAATTGGCAAAACGGCTGGGAAGACCCTTGTCTATTGTTGACAAACGTCGTGACAAGCCAGGGTTGTCCAAGGTCACGAACATCATTGGTGATGTGTCCGGAAAGTCCTGCTTTCTTGATTGATGATATCATCGATTCAGGGGGGTGCTCTGTGCAACACCGCAACCGCTTTGCTTGCGAATAGCGCCGGTGACGTATCAGCCAACATCAAACACGGGATTATATCCGGTAATGCCGTTGAACGCATTGATCGCTCCGACCGTAGCTCGCTGGTTATCACTGACTCGATTTGTGCCACAGAAACGGTTGAAGCCTCTAACACCATCCGCATTTTCTCGATAGCGCCGATGTCCGCCAGGCGATCACGCGTGTCGCCAGCGGAGAATCCGTCAGCCTTTTGTTTAATTGACCTCTGGCATCAAGATTGCAAATGCTTGCCCGAGGGAAGATTTTGGAATTTAATGGTGATCCATGCGCAACGTTAATCTGCCAACGGACCTATTGCGGACGTTTGTCACGGTAATCGAGGTCGAGAGCTTTACCCTTGCAGCAGGCACGCTCGGGCGTACGCAGCCTGCCATCAGCTTGCAGGTCCAGCGACTCGAGCAATTGATGGGGCACGCATTGTTAAAGCGCGAGGGCAAGGATATTTCCCTCACCGAGCGGGGCGAGGAACTGGCTGCTCACGCGCGACAGATCTTGCGGATCAATGATCTTGCCGTCGCCCAATTCGATCGTCCCAAGAAGGGCAGCAAGCTTCGCCTCGGGTTGCCGGTTGATTTCGCTACGGACCTGTTGCAAGGCAGCGTTACCAAAGCAATCGACGCGTTCCCTGACCAGAAAATTGAAATCCGCTGCGATCTATCAAAACACCTTTTGGCGGATATTCGAAAGAACGAGATGGATGTCGTAGTCGCATTGTTTGATGGCGACGATCAGCAATTTCTGTTCCGCCATTGGCTCGAGCAACCGTTTTGGGTTGGAGCAACCGACTTTGAACCCAAGACCCATTCAGAACTACCTCTGGTAGTCCACCCTTACGGGTGTGTCTACCGAGAACGCATGACGACTGCATTGAAGCTTTCGGATATGCGCTGGCGCATTGCTTTTGCCAGCCCCGGAATCGGTGGACTCCAACGCGCAGTGCGCGATGGGTTGGGACTTTCCTGCCTGACAGGGCCAACTGTTCAAGAGGGCATGAGGGAATTCTCCTCGCAAGATGGTCTGCCAAACCTGCCGCCGCTTCATATTGGACTGTTCGCGCGACAGGCACAGTTGGGGGCCGCAGGATATTCGATTATTGATCAACTGGCTGGCGTGCTTGAGGATCAGTCGGTCAAGAACGCCTCAAATGCTCATTAAGTTTATTAATGGAATCATATCGACGATGAATTTCCATTTCAATCAGTACCCCCGTAGCATCCCGGTAACAATCGGGAGAATCCTGCAAAATGTGTCCAGAGGGGCCAGGTATTATGAAATTTTTGACATCCAGGGAGAAATGGAAATGAGTGCCAAAATCACCAATAAACTAACGGGCCGTCCGACGCGTCGTGCTTTTCTGCGAGGTTCGGCTGGGGTTGCCTTGTCGATGCCATTCGTAAGCCGCGCTTGGGCGCAGACAACAGAGATCAACATGCTGGCTTGGTATGGCCACGGCGAACCTGATATTGTCGGCGCGTTTGAAGAGGCCAACAATGTTAAGTTCGTTCCGAAATACTACGCTGGCGGCGACAACATGCTGGCGCTGATCGCGCAATCTCCACCCGGAACCTACGATCTGATCCTCTCGGACGCCGAATTCGTCCAGCAGTTGAATGCTCTGGGTTACATCGAAGAGCTGCATGCAGGCGACTATCCGATGGATGACATGCTGCATGAGGACTTTACAAACTTTCCCGGCCATTGGGCGGACGGAAAGCTGTACTCAATGATGGTCCGTGGCGGACATCTTGGTGTGTCCTACAACACCACTGCGGTCAGTGCAGAGGAAGCGGCCAGTTATGACGCATTCTGGAAGCTTGAAATCGCCGGCAAGGTCGGCCATTTTGACTGGCACCTTCCAACCCTGGGCATGATGAGCTTGAAGAACGGAAATGGTGCTGGCTTGTGGGATATTGACGATGCGGCTTGGTCAGGGGTGCAGGACACCACGATGAGCCTGCGCCCGCAAGTTGGCGGGTTCTTCGACTACGGCGGAACTTTCAACGGCTTGAAGAACGGCGAGATGTTGGCGATGTGCGGCATCGGTGACTGGATTACCGGCGTGCTTGAGCGCGATGGGGCACCTGTAGCGTCCGTTATCCCGAAAGAAGGGGGCATTCAGTGGACCGAAAGCTACTCGATCGGCATTGGCAGCGATAAAGCTGACATCTGCAAAAAGTTCATGCAGTACATGCTGTCGCCCGAAGGGCAGGTGAAATCCGCTCAGATGCTGGCTTACCCGGGTTTCTGCATCACCAAGGGCGGGCGCGCGTTGTTAAACGAGGTCGACCCGAAAGAAGCCGCGCGGACTGGTCAGAAAGATGGCATGACCAACGACCCGATTCTGCTGATAAACGATGGGCGAATTCACTATCGCGACATCCCGCAGCAGCAATCTCTCGAAGACTGGAATGACTTCTGGTCCGAGTACAAAAACGCCTAACTCTGTGTCCCCTTATCGGGCAGCCTTGACGGCTGCCCGATAAACGGAAAACCCCAAAAAGGTATTCTGCCCGTGAAACGCCGGCTCGACATTTATGCGCTGACATGGCGATTGCCGATCATCTTTTGGCAGTTCATTTTCTTCGTCGGTCCGCTTCTTTTCATGGTGGCGATGTCGTTCTTCGTCGTCAAAAATTATCGCATGTACGAAGCGTTCGAGTTCGTAAACTGGCAGAAAATGTTCTCACGAAACTTCTTTTGGGATAGCTATTGGTACACGCTTTTCATCGCCTCTTTCACAGCGGTGATTGCGTCGCTAATTGCGTTTCCGGCGGCTTATGCGCTTGCCTTCAAAGCCTCGGATACGGTGCGTCGGTGGGCGATCTTCCTACTGATAATTCCCTTCTTCACCTCGTATTTGGTGCGTACGTTCTCCTGGTTTGTGATCCTTTCCGAAAGCGGTGTCCTCAATGCCATTTTCGGGCTAGTGGGACTTGGCCCCTTCACGATGCTGAACACCCATTTCGGAACCGTCGTAGGTTATCTGACTCTGACGTTGCCGTTGGTGGTAATCCTGCAAACAGTCACGATGGCCAGCGTCGACAAAAACCTGATCGAAGCTGCCTGGAATCTTGGCTGTAAGCCACTCGCAACGATTTGGCGGGTGATTGTGCCTTTGTCGAAAACCGGCCTGATCATCGCGGCGCTGTTCTGTTTCATCCTCTCATTCGGAGATTTCGTAGCGCCGTTCTATCTGGGTGGCTCGCAGGAACCGACGCTACCGATCTTGATCCTGGACACCACCAAATCCGGTCAACAGTGGCCGCGCGCGGCTGTCGTCGCCATTACCATGATGCTGACGCTGTTCTCGATCGCCTTCGCTGCGATTGTCTTCGCCTACCGCAAGGGGGGTGCGCGATGAACAATTCCCGCACCCTGAACTGGGCCCTGGGACTCTATGTTGGGTTCATCTTTCTCTTCATTTTCGCGCCAATTTTCTTCAGCCTGGTATTTTCGCTGAACTCTCAGCGCTTCCCGACAATCCCGCTGGGCGAGTTTTCAACCGAATGGTACGCCAATATCTTTAGCGATCCGGATGTCTGGGAGGCAGCGCGTAATTCGCTGATCGTTTCGGCCTCAACCTCAATCATTGCGACATTCCTGGGCTTTTGCACCGCTTATTCGGATTTCCGCTACAACTTCCGCTTCAAAGGCCCGTACCTGGCGCTGATACTGCTTCCTCCGACAATCCCGCTGATCATCATGGCGCTGGCCATGTTGGCGTGGCTTTCGAGGTTAGGGCTGTCAGGTCAGCTTTGGTCGGTGATATTAGCCCACTCGGTTTTGACCGCCCCCTTTGCCATGGCAACGGGTCTGGCAGAAAGTTCTCCGGGCCGTGAGCCATTGATTTTATACGGTTGTTACTTTTGTTTCTGCCTCTTTTGAAATCTGATGGCCTCGGGCCAGATCATCATGCGAAAGGTCGATGGCTGGGAAACCCTGCCTCAGTCCGTCACTGAAACAACACTTGATCCCCATTCATCTATCCATGCATAACCACTTCAACCTTGATCGCCACCTGAAAACCCGCTCCATCTTCAAACAAAACCGTGACGCCGCTCTTGCCGAGTGGCGCGCATTGTTGGCGACATGATGGTGGAAGCCTGCCAGCAACATTCAGCCTGTTCCGATCGCGTTGACAGGGGCCATATCCTTTGGCGTAACCCGCGACGTGTCAGCTTGGGAAACATAGACCAGATCGCTGAACACCGCCTCTACCGCAGGATCTGAGAACGCAGCTGCAATTCGTGCCAGCACCCCGTCATGGGCGAGAAAGTCATCGCTGTGGATGAAGCCGACCACGTCACCAGTGACGTTCCGAACGCCCTTGTTCAGGGCGTCGTAGATCCCGTCGTCTGGCTCGCTAATCAGCCGCATCCGATCATGGCCAGCACGCTCAATGGCAGTCAGCGAGCCATCCTTTGATTTTCCCTCGACGACCAAATGCTCGACGTCAGGATATGTTTGTGCGGCGACGCTGGCGATTGCCTCGCCGACGGTCGCTTCTGAATTGTAAACAGCAGTAATGACGGAAATTTTCAAAGGCGCGGTCTCAACAATAGAAGGATTACCACGTCTCTACATGAAACCAGCTCTGGGCGAAACGCGAAGTTATCGCTTGGTATCAATTGATTGAACTTGAAGACGATATTCGACATGCAGCCGATGTGCCTCAGTTTCAATAGCCGCTCGGCGTTCCAGCTTGAGCGCTTCCAGCTTATCTTCCAGAGATCGTGGCCTGGATGTCCGCTTGCTTGGCGCGTCACTGGTCTTGGGCCTCGAAAAGGTCGTCCATGTCTACCTGCAGTGCAGTGGCCAGTTTCTTTAGGGTGGCGGCGGACCCGGTTTTGCGACCCGCTTCGATGTCGATGATCTGGATACGGTTCACGCCTGACTGGCGCGCCAATTCTGCTTGAGACAGCCCGCGGTACTCGCGCCAGACGGTCAGCGGCGCATCACCGGCCAGCAAACGGTCGACAACAGCAGAGGGGATCAGCTCCTCGGTTCCAGCTTTGATCCGGGCCAAGACGTCGGCTGCACTATTCAGATCAGCCATATCCTCCTCGATCGCCTTTAGGCGGAGGTATTCGTCTTTGGGGATGGTCACCATTTCATCCATTTCGCTCACTCTTTGCAAGCACGGCCGCTCACCTTGATGGCTTGCGAGCGCGCGACGCCCGTCAATGTTCGTCAATCTCTTGCCGAACTGTCAAGCGATGGGCCGGTAGCTCAAATTTCTGGACTATTTCGTACCTCGTGCGGAGAATGGCAGCTTTATTCTCCGCATTTTTCACGGTGATTTTGCTTGCTTTTGCGTAGATTGCATGGCTTTATCGCCGCATTATGTGCGGAGAATACCATGTACATCTGGGAGCAAACAAGCTGGCCTAGCCTGACCTGGGACGAAGGGTCTCTTGCTGTGCCCCTGGCTGCTGCTCGGCATGAGCAAGGCAAGTTGCTAGGGAAGATGGAAGCCGTGGGCTTTGACCTACGAGAAGAGGCGATGCTCCAGACTCTCACCCAAGATGTTGTCAAGACGAGCGAAATCGAAGGCGAAAATCTGGATACACGACAAGTTCGCTCTTCTATCGCGCGTCGCCTTGGCATCGACATCGGGGCGCTGCCTCCTGTCGACCGCAACGTCGAGGGCATTGTTGACGTCATGCTGGACGCTACGGGCAAGTACCAAGAGCCTGTGACGGCAGACCGTTTGTTTGCCTGGCATGGGGCGTTGTTTCCAACGGGCCGTAGTGGCCTTAGCAAAATTAGTGTCGGGGACTGGCGTGATGATGCAAGCGGGCCGATGCAGGTTATTTCTGGTGCCTATGGTCGGGAGCGCATCCACTTCAGCGCGCCGCCTGCCGATAGGGTCCCTGGGGAAATGGCACGTTTTCTAGATTGGCTGAATGCGCCCAGCGAGACGGACCCAGTCATCAAGGCGGCAGTCGCACATTTCTGGTTTGTGACGATCCACCCGTTCGAGGACGGAAATGGGCGTATTGCGCGTGCCATTGCAGATCTAGCTTTAGCGCGATCCGAGGGCACTCCATACCGTTATTACTCAATGTCGGCTCAGATCCAGAAAGAGCGGAAAGCATATTACGATTTGCTTGAGAAAACTCAGAAAGGCGACCTGGACATCACCTCGTGGATCCTGTGGTTTCTGGCTTCGCTACGCCATGCAATCCTGGAAGCCGAAACGACAGTGGCGAATGTTCTCGCCAAGGCTCGCTTCTGGGATCGGGCCTCTCAGTTTGCGTTGAATGAGCGGCAGATCAAAATGCTGAACCGACTTCTCGATGGCTTCGAGGGAAAGCTGACGTCATCAAAGTGGGCGAAGATTGCGGATTGCTCCCAGGACACAGCTGGGCGTGATATCGCTGCCCTGGTTGATCTTGGGCTGCTTAAACGCGGTGAGGGTGGCGGACGCAATACGCACTATGAAATTTGCTTGGCAGGTTCTTGAACGCGCGGGTTCTGAAGGTTTGGTTCGCTTCCAGACCCACTCGAACCGAATGACTCTCGAACTCACGGTTGATTCAATGATTACAATGGCTTAAGGGGTGGAGAGGGTTCGCGGCCAGACCCATCCCCTCCGCCACTTGCACATTGCAAACCCGAGACAAGGTCCCTGACGGGGCCTTTTTTCTTTTTGTTTCAAAGGGGTTTAGCGGAGCAATCCGAGTTTTGGAGACTGGCGATCTGGCCGAAATCGGTCTCTGAATGTTCTGCGTCTCTTTCCATCCGCCCTTCACCCAAATCGAGACGGATTCAAAAAGTGACGCCTTTTCAGTGATTTGATGAAATCGAATTGCGTCGCAGTTGAAGCGGGTTCATCTGCTCTCGGTGCAAACAGAGACACTCGAAGGCGGCGTTCTGTTGCGCATTAATTAGTAGGGCTGCGCGAAGCCTTTGATGGCAAACGGTCTTTTGACCCTTAGCCTGGCGCAATGCCGAATGGGCCTTGGACAGATCAAGAGAAGGACCTGATCGTCGCAGATTACCTCGCGATGCCGGCCGACGACGTCTCTGGTCGGCCCTACAACAAGGCCGAGCACCGGCGCGGGCTTCTGTCGCTGTTGAACGATCGATCCAAGGGATCGCACGAATTCAAGCACCAGAACATCAGTGCCGTGCTGAAGGGGCTGAGTGAGGACTGGATCCCGGGCTACAAGCTGGCATTCAATGTCCAGATGACGCTGGTGGATG
>CAZMNO010000030.1:0-41112 GCA_964567685.1 uncultured Rhodobacter sp.
AGGTTGAATCAGAAATCAGCACAAATAGGAATCCTGAATCTCAACAGACCCTAGATCAGCCCGGCCCCTTGGGCCGCTTCGCGATAAGAGCGGCTGACGGGAACGGTTGATCCGTCCTTCAGCTTGAGTACAAGCTTGCCATTGGATTTTTCTGTGCTTTTGACCGCATCGCGGCTGACCCAGTGCGAGCGATGCACCCTGATCCCGTCAAACCCCTGCAATTCGTCGATCGCATCCGAAAAACGCATGAGAATCATGTCACTTCCTGCGTCGGTGGTGACTTCAACATAGTGGTTCTGGCTCGATACACGGATGATTGACTGCCCCAGATCGGGCTGAAGGCGGTTCAAGAACGGAGCAGTTTCCTCCTCCGCTTCGGGTGATTGCACGACGTAATACTTGATTGCGGCCACCAGCAGGTAGATAGAAAATGGCAGCATGAAGAGCAGCCAGAAAGGAACCAGTGCCTCCTTTGGTGCCTCTCGGTAGATGTAGTTGTTGGTGAAATATAGCAAAGTTGCATAGATGCCGGCAAAGAGACCGCCTTCAATCAGGGCTTCAATTGGTCGCTTAACCCCCAGATCAAGCGCCCCAATTGTCAAACGTATGGTGTCGGCAAGCACAATTGAAACACCCAGGATGACCGCCCAGAAGACGACAGCTAGAACCGGCCCGATAATCATGTTGGCATTGAAAGGATTGGACAGCGAGCAGATCGCAACTGCGGCTATCAAAACCAACCAGCGGACAGGGCTTAGAAGGCAACTTTTGAGTTCACTCAATACATTGCGCATGGGAACGATTTTTCGGCTTTCATCATATCAGACCCAACTTCTTTCCACACCACTTACTGCCATCAAGGTACCCCTGCTGGAATTTGATACCATTCAACTTTGTGGGCGGCAAAATACTGGTATTCCTGTTCACGGCAATGTGACAGGTTGAGGCAGCTCAATCCAGCTCAACTGCTAAATGTAAATCATGGGTTTGAGGGATATTTCCCGACAGATTCAGGCGGTCAGCCCCTCGGGTTCTTCCAACCCGTTGGCGCGTGAACAGGCCGTCACCGTATTGGCCAAAAGGCAGGCAATGGTCATTGGGCCGACACCACCGGGAACCGGGGTAATGGCACCGGCTTTTTCAACGGCGCTGGCGAAGTGGACATCCCCCACAAGTTTGGTTTTGCCTTCTTTTTCCGGGTGCGGGATGCGGTTGATACCGACGTCGATCACGGTTGCGCCTTCACCGATAAACTCGCCGGTCAGCATTTCCGGCCGACCGACAGCGGCAACGACGATATCGGCGGCGCGGCAGACATCGGGCAGGTTTTTGGTGCGCGAATGGGCGATGGTCACGGTGCAGCTGTCTTTCAGCAGAAGATTTGCCATAGGCTTGCCAACGATGTTGGAGCGACCAACGACAACCGCGTTGAGACCGGAAAGCGAACCGTGATGGTCGCGCAGCATCATCAGGCAGCCCAGCGGGGTGCAGGGCACCATGGATTTCTGCCCAGTGCCCAGAAGGCCGACATTGGAAATGTGAAACCCGTCTACGTCTTTTTCCGGCGCGATGGAATTGATCACCAGATCTTCGTTCAGATGGCCGGGCAGCGGCAACTGGCAGAGAATGCCGTGAACTGAAGGGTCATTGTTGAGCTGGTCAATCAAGGCCAGCAGATCAGCCTCGGGCGTGTCTGCATCAAGCTTGTGCTCAAACGAATTCATGCCAACTTCAACGGTCGATTTGCCCTTGTTACGGACGTAAACCTCGGACGCGGGATCTTCACCCACCAAGACCACAGCGAGACCGGGCGTGACATTGTGATCGGCTTTCAGGCGGGCAACATGCTCGGCGACTTTTGCCCGAACGCTGGCTGCGAATTCCTTACCGTCAATGATTTTGGCACTCATGGTTCTCTCCTTAAAAAATCCGTCAGATATCAGTCGCCGCGAGGCTCTGACGGTAATGTTCCATCTGCATTCGGGTGGCCCCGACCGCGTTGTTCATAAGTGTTGCCACCGTCACCGGTCCGACCCCGCCCGGCACTGGTGTGATCCAGCCTGCCACTTCGGCACAGCTGTCAAAATCAGCATCTCCCACGGTGCGCGGGCCATCGGGGGTTTCGATAAGGTTGATGCCGATGTCAATCAGCGCAGCCCCCGGTTTGATCATCTCCCCGGTAACCAGACCGGGCTTGCCGACAGCAACGAAAACCGCATCGGCCCCACGTGAATGCATGGCAACGGAGCGCGTCATGTGATGGCACACCGTCACCGTCGCCCCCAGCCCCATCAGCAGAAAGGCAATCGGTTTGCCGACAATCTCGCTATGCCCGATCACGGTCACGTCCAGCCCTTCAAGCTTCAAAGGCAGGGTTTTCAGAATCTCAACCGCAGCAACCGCCGTACAGGGACCAAGTGCGAGATCGTTATAGACGATATTACCGATTGAAGCGGGGTGCATCCCTTCCACATCCTTTAACGGATGCACGGCCTTTTGCAGCGCTTTCACCGGGATATGTTTGGGCAGCGGGCGCTGGATGATGATGCCATTGACCCGCGGGTCGGCATTGAGACCGTGAAGAATGCCGATGAGCTGTTCAAGCGAGGTTTCTTCGGGGTAGTTGCGCGCCTCAAACGTCACACCGGCGGCGGCGGCAATGCGGCTTTGGTTGCGGACATAAATCTCTGCCGCTGCAACATCGCCAACAGACACCGAAACAAGATGCGGTTGCCAGCCCAGTTCAGCAAGCGAGGCCGCCTCTTCGGCGACCTCGGATTTCAGTTTTGCAGCTATGCTTTTGCCATCGATGACGGCAGCGCGTGCACCTGCCATCGGATCAGAACAGCCCTTCGATCTCACCTGCTTCGTTCAGCATGATCGCCTCGGCCGCAGGTTTGCGCGGCAGGCCTGGCATGGTCATGATCTCGCCGCAGATGACAACGATGAAACCGGCGCCGGCAGAAAGGCGCACTTCACGAACCGGGACCGAATGGCCGGTGGGGGCACCGCGCAGGCTTGGGTCAGTCGAGAACGAGTACTGGGTTTTCGCCATGCAGACCGGAAGATGGCCGTACCCGGCATCTTCCCACTGTCGTAGCTGGTCGCGGATCTTCTTGTCGGCCAGCACCTCATCGGCATGGTAAATCCGCTTGGCGATGGTTTCGACTTTTTCAAAGAGGCTCATATCGTCAGGATAGATCGGCGCAAAGTTCGCCATATCTGCGTCTGCAATCTCGGCAACCCGGGTCGCCAGATCGACCGTGCCTTCGGAACCCTTTTCCCAGTGCTGGCACAAGATCGCCTCAGAACCGTGGGTTTCCACGTACTCACGGATTGCCTGTACTTCAGCATCGGTATCGGTGACGAAATGGTTGATTGCCACGACGACTGGCACGCCGAATTGCTTGAGGTTGGCGATGTGGCGGCCAAGGTTTGGGCACCCGTCCTGAACAGCCCCGACATTTTCCGGGCCAAGATCAGCCTTTGCAACGCCGCCATTCATCTTCATCGCACGTACCGTAGCAACCAGTACGATCACGGATGGAGCAAGGCCGGCTTTGCGGCATTTGATGTTCATGAATTTCTCGGCACCCAGATCGGCACCAAAGCCGGCTTCGGTGACCACATAATCGGCCAGTTTCAGTGCCGTCGTTGTGGCCACGACCGAATTACAGCCATGAGCGATATTGGCAAACGGGCCGCCATGCACAAAGGCGGGGTTGTTTTCCAGTGTCTGCACGAGATTTGGCTGCATGGCCTGCTGCAACAGAACGGTCATAGCGCCGTCGGCCTTGATGTCGCGGCAATAGATCGGTTTGCGCTCGCGGGTATAGGCCACGATGATGTCGCCAAGGCGCTTTTTCAGATCGTCAAGATCGGTTGAAAGACACAGGATTGCCATGACTTCCGACGCAACGGTAATGTCAAATCCGGTCTGGCGGGCAAAACCGTTGGAAACGCCGCCAAGGCTGATCACGGTATCACGCAAGGCGCGGTCGTTCATGTCCATCACACGGCGCCAGGCGATGCGACGCTCGTCGATCTCCAACTCGTTACCCCAATAGACGTGGTTGTCGATCATTGCCGTCAACAGGTTATGAGCTGATGTGATCGCATGGAAATCGCCGGTGAAGTGAAGGTTCATCTCCTCCATCGGAACGACCTGGGCGTAACCGCCACCAGCGGCCCCACCCTTCATGCCAAAACACGGTCCGAGCGAGGCTTCACGGATGCAGATCGCAGTATTCTTGCCAATACGGTTCATCCCGTCGGCCAGACCAACGGTCGTCGTGGTTTTACCTTCACCAGCCGGGGTCGGGTTGATCGCGGTCACCAGAATCAGCTTGCCGTCGTCGTTTGAGCGTTGCGCCTTGATGAACTCATCAGAGACTTTGGCCTTGTCATGTCCGAATGGCAGGAGGTGCTCACTTGGTATGCCCAATTTTGCACCAATTTCCTGAATTGGCCTTTTTTTGGCCTCTCTGGCGATCTCGATATCCGTCTTATAGGCCATAATTGGTTCCTTTTACTGATCTAGGCGGAATTCTGGTTAGATTGTGGTATAGCGGTGATTCTCAAATTCATGCAAACATAATCCGACCATTTTGCGCTGAGAATCGGCTTCGGCAAAACGGATGTTTCGTATAGGAAACTTCTGGCATGTATCGGAAAGAAATTCGCTGAAATCTATTGCAATCAACAAGATCAGGATTGTGAGTATCTACCGTTATAATGTGGCCAGGGGGGCTGGTCGGGAACGTGCAGGCGCAGCGTGTCACCCAGCGAAATCCTCCCTTCGCGCTCGACCCAGGCGGTCACGCCGCGGCGCCGTATGGCAGCTGGTTTGAAGAGCTTTCCCTTACCCGGACGGTCTTTGTTGATCTCAGCACCCGGCAGTACGCAGGGCCGGTTTTCCATATCAACGGTCAAAGTCGTGCCATCCTGAAACTGCAACCTTGATGACGGCGGGATCAGGGTGAAGTCCGGAATTCCGCTAATGACCATCGAAGCTCCGGCCCAGCCCGGATCAAATTCCTCAAGTTTCATTTCTGCAGCCATAAGAGCCAGTTCTTCAGCCGAAAGGATGGAAAACTGACGTGTGTTGCGAATCTCCGTCCCCACCGGATATTGGTCTTTGACCCGCACGCAGGAAGAGCGGGTCAGACCAGAGTGAAATTCACCACCCGAGCCTGAAAATCCCACCTCAAGGGACTGGGCCGGATCGGAAGCGAGCCTGACATTGCTGTCGGTTGCACAGCAACCGAGCCAGGTGACTTTTCCATAATAGTCGGTTGGCATAAGGGCTGGCATCATGATCTCCGGAACACTGCGTTCAGGGGCAAAGCTGCCGGAAAATGAAATAACCCGCAAGGGCTGGGGTGCCGATGCGGGTTATGAGTATTTCTGAAACGAAGACAAGCTGGGCTTTGAAAGCCGCGCTCAGGCTCAGGCAGATGGTTCTGGCTCAAGCCCGCTGTCTTTCGGCGGCTTGGGTTTGGTGGTTTTCGGAATCGCCGTCACCGAGGCTGAATTGCCACCTGTTGGCGTGTCATCCTCATCGCCACCCCGGTTCAGAGGTTCACCGGCGATGACCTTAGTAATCTCGTTGCCGGTCAGGGTTTCGTATTCCAGCAGACCCTCAGCCAGCCTTGCCAGATCGTCGGCCTTTTCAGTCAGGATGGTCTTAGCTGTCTCATAGCCTGTATCGACGATTCGCCGCACTTCGGCATCAATCACTTTACGCGCCTCTGGTCCGGCAACGAATTGCGAGCCTGAAGGTCCGTAATAAGCACTTTGATCGGCAACATATTCGATATTGCCCAATTCATCCGACATGCCGAATTGTGTGACCATGGCGCGGGCAATGCGGGTTACCTGCTGGATATCCGATGACGCCCCGGAGGTGACGTTGTCCGGCCCGAAAATCAGCTCTTCGGCTACTTTGCCTCCCATCGCCATGGCGATTTTGCTTTCGTATTTGGTTTTGGTCACGGAAAGCTGGTCACGTTCCGGCAAGGACAGAACCAGCCCAAGGGCGCGACCGCGCGGGATGATGGTGGCTTTGTGGATCGGGTCGTGCTGCGGCACGTTGAGACCGACAATGGCGTGACCGGCCTCGTGGTAAGCGGTGAGCTTTTTCTCGTCTTCCGTCATCACCATCGAGCGCCGCTCGGTGCCCATCATCACCTTGTCTTTGGCGTTTTCAAAATCCTCCATGGTGACGAAGCGCTTGCCGGTGCGTGCCGCCATCAGTGCGGCCTCGTTAACCAGATTTGCCAGATCGGCACCGGAGAAGCCGGGTGTTCCGCGGGCAATGATCCGAAGATCGACATCAGGCGCCAGCGGTGTTTTGCGCGCGTGTACGCCCAGAATTTTCTCGCGGCCTTTGATATCGGGATTGGGCACCTGGATCTGGCGGTCAAAGCGGCCCGGGCGCAACAGCGCCGGGTCAAGCACATCCGGGCGGTTGGTGGCGGCAATCAGGATTACGCCTTCATTGGCCTCAAACCCGTCCATTTCAACCAGCAACTGGTTCAGCGTCTGTTCGCGTTCATCGTTGCCGCCGCCATAACCGGCCCCACGATGGCGGCCAACCGCGTCGATCTCGTCGATAAAGACGATACAGGGCGCGCTCTTTTTCGCCTGCTCGAACATGTCGCGCACGCGGGATGCACCGACACCGACGAACATTTCAACGAAATCGGAACCCGATATGGTGAAAAACGGCACCCCGGCTTCGCCCGCGATTGCACGCGCCAGCAGGGTTTTACCAGTGCCCGGCGGGCCGATCAGCAACGCGCCTTTGGGGATCATGCCGCCAAGGCGGGTGAATTTCTGCGGGTCACGCAGAAACTCGACAATCTCCTCCAGTTCTTCCTTGGCTTCATCGATCCCGGCCACATCATCAAATGTGACACGGGCGGCTTTTTCGGTCAGCAGTTTGGCCTTGGACTTGCCAAAGCCCATCGCCCCGCCGCGACCACCGCCCTGCATACGGTTCATGAAGAAGATCCACACACCGATCAGAAGAAGGAAGGGCAACCAGACACCGATGACCGACAGCAGCCCGCTTTGTTCCTGCGGCTTTGCCTTGATGACCACATGTGCATCCAGCAGTTCATCGGTGATGCCTGCGCCTTCGGGTTGGATGGTATAGTATTCGCCACCATCGCTCCCTTTGACGTAGATCTTTTCACCATCCAGCATGACGCTTTGCACTTCGCCCCGCTCCACCCGTTCCATGAAGGTCGAGAAACTCTCTTCGCGGCTGTTCAGCGACGTCTGGCTGGAATTGAACATATTGAAAAGGGCGACGACCAGCAAAAACAGGACGACCCAAAAGACGATATTGCGTGTGTTTCCCAAAACACCTGCTCCTTAGTTCAGGGCTGACGAACAAAGGCGCGTCAGAGTTGAGCATAACATAGGCATAAGCAAAAAGGATTCAATGCGATAAAATCGAGGTAAAATAATGATCAGCGCCTTTTTGCAGACGCAAATTCCAACCTTCGGGCCAACCTGCGAGCGGAGCTGAGGTGAGTCTGTTCTCTTGCCAGATCGCAGGGGATGCCAAAAGCGTGACCCGCGAAAGCCCGGATTGCCGCCAGTCCGGGCAGGCCTTCAGGCCGGATTCGCCGAGTGCGGCGATGTGAAATCCCGCACGTTCCCCGGCTGTTTCGGCAATCCATCGGCCATCCCAAACCTCTGTCGCGGGCACGCTGTGGGCGCTGACGGCATTGGCCTCGCGCCCAATCCTGATCACGCCTTTTTGCGCCGCCGAGACGAGGCAGCCGGCCAGCGTGGACCGGTCCCGGCTGGCGATGCCGTCAAGCAGCGACAAGAGTGACTTCAAACGCGGGCGATAATCAGCCGAGGCGATCCATCCCAGCGAATGGGCCAACAGGCGCATGCGGATTTCCTCTGGTGCTTTGGCAAAACCTTCTGCCGCGATCTCCACCTCGCCCGCCGCGTTGATGGTCACCAGCCGCCGGGCGTGCTCCAGCGTTTGCTGCTCCAGCGCTGCGCGGGCGTGTTGCATTCGCGCGGCTGTACTGGCCAAACCCTCCGCCGTCAGGCCAAGTGCATCCAGCGCTACAAGCGCTTTGCGGATTCTGATCCGGTCAAACCGGTCGTCTTCATTGCTGGGGTCGTCGGACCACCTGACATTGCGTGCTTTCAGAAAGGCGCGAAGTTCGTTGCGACGAAAGGCAAGAAGAGGGCGCGCCCAACAAATATCACCATCGCATCTGTTGGGGGCCATTGCCGACAACCCGTCAACGCCGGAGCCACGTGTCAGTCGCATCAGAACGGTTTCTGCCTGATCATCCTGGGTGTGCCCCAGCAGAACAGTTGAAATGCCACGCTTTTGTGCCCAGGCGGCAATCAGGTCTTGCCTTGCCCGGCGGGCGGCATCCTGAAGGTTGCCCTGACCGTCAAATCCTTCCCATTCAGCGATCTCGTGCCGGATACTGAGCGACCGACATAGCGCCGCTACCTGTTTTGCCTCCACGCCGGCCTCGGGGCGCAATCCGTGGTCGATGGTGATTGCTTCGATAGTGGTGGTCTCAGTACTGGCCCAGTCTGCCGCAAGGATCAGAAGCGCCGTTGAATCACCGCCGCCCGAAATCGCGACGCCCAGCTTGCCGGGCGCCCCACCCGGCAGGCATTCTGTCAGTGCATCAGCAAAGCGCGCGGTGCCCACGGGCATCAGCCGCTGCAGGCCAGACCGGCCATTTCTGCCAAAGCCTCGCTGGCGGCATCGCTTGTCGGGTAGCGCAGGTTGACCTCATTCAGGGTCTGACAAGCCTCTTCGACCTGACCGATATTGGCCAGACTGACCCCCAGACGCAAAAGCGCTTTGGGGGCGAATGTGCTGTTTGGGGCCGAGCTGAAGCTTTGCAGATAGCTGCGCGCCGCCGAGCTCCATTCGCCAAGTTCAGCCAACGCTTCACCGCGCCAGAAATGCGCCTCGCCGGTCAGCGGACCGCCGGGGTAAGCCGTTGTGAAATTAGCAAAAAGATCGGCGGAACGGCGGTAATCCGCGTTATCATAGGCCGTCATGGCAGCTTCAAAATCAACCTGTTCGCTGACCGCCAGTTCGGTGTTGCCATCGTCAGGCGGGGTCACAGGAATTGTCACGGGGTTGGTTATCTCACCGCCAAGCGTCGAGGTTTCGCCTAATGTCGACACATCGCCACCTTCCAGTTCGACCAGACGAAATTCCAGATCTCCAATGCGGTTGGTGCCGTCGGCAACGATTTTCTCAACGCGGAATTCCAGTTCCTCAACCTTGCCGGTAATTCGCCTGAGTTCACCCTCCAGCGCGTCCAGCCGTTGCAAAAGGGTGCCCTGGCTTGAAACGCCTTCAGCGCTGCCGGTCGTTGACAACTCCTGTTTCAGCCTTTGCATTTCAACATAGAGAAAGCTCAGTTCCTGACGGATATCCGCCAGCGATTCATCGCGCGACTGGGCCGGGGCCGGGCCTGCCAGTGCGACCATCAATAAAAGACTGAATAACCCGTGCCATAGCTTCATTTAATCGATCCTGTTCAGCTACTGCCTGCTGATACGACGGTAACCGCACGGCGATTCTTGGACCAGCAGGCTTCGGTCGAACAAATTTCCAGCGGCCGTTCCTTGCCGTAGGTCACGGTCGATATCCGGCTGTCGGCAACGCCTTTGCTGACGAGATAGGCCTGAACCGCACTTGCACGCCTTGCGCCAAGTGCGAGGTTATATTCGCGCGTTCCCTGTTCATCGGCGTGGCCTTCGATCAGGGCGACAAACTCGCCGTTATTCATCAGCCAGCCGGCTTGTGCATCGAGAATTGACATCGCTTCAATGCTGAGCGTGCTTTGGTCGACAGCGAACAAGACCCGGTCACCCACTGAAGCGACAAAAAATTCGGGTGAGTCATGCTTGAAATCGTCGGTTACGCCGGTTCCGTCAGCTCCGCTGTCCGGGATGATATCTGAACATCCGGCAAGCCCCAGAAATCCTGCTGCGATAAGTGCGGCCAAATTGAGTTTCATTTGAACATTCCTTTTTGTGGCCTGTTTCTGCCTGTTTTTTGGTTTCTATACCATTTGTACGCTGATTTGTGTATCAGTGCTTTTCCTTACTTCAGAAGTCCCGACCATGATGGGTCAGAGCCAAAGCCCGGTGTGCTGATCTTCTTCAGATTGCGCCCCGAAATATCGACCGAAAAGAGCGAAGGCGCACCGTTTGCCCCGCGGGTTTCACGAAAGAACATCAAAACCCGCCCGTTCGGTGACCATGTTGGCCCCTCATCCAGAAACGACGCTGTCAGCAGCCGCTCCTCGCTGCCATCAAGCCGCATCACACCGATATGAAAGCGGCCCTTGTTCATCTTGGTAAAAGCGATGAGGTCACCACGTGGCGACCAGACAGGGGTGCCGTAGCGGCCAGCGCCAAAACTGATCCGCCGCGCCTCGCCGCCGCTGGCAGACATGATGTAAAGCTGCTGCGTGCCAGCACGGTCGCTTTCAAACACGATCTGTCTGCCGTCGGGCGAATAGCTGGGGGCGGTTTCGATAGAGGGTGATGTGGTCAGCCTCGTGCGTCGCCCATTGGCCAGCGAGACGCTGTAAATATCGGTATTGCCCCGATCCGAGAGTGACACGAGGGCGGTTTTGCCGTCAGGCGAAAAGCGGGGGGCGAAGGTCATGCCCGGCAATTCGTCGATGGATTTCCGTCGCATGGACCTGAGATCGAGCAGAAAGACCCGCGGCATGCCGGTTTCATAAGACGTGTAAAGCACCTTGGAATTGTCGGGTGAAAACCGCGGCGCCAGAACGATGGCGCGGTCATCGGTCAGGTTCTGAACATTGGCCCCGTCATAATCCATCAGCGCCAGGCGCTTGCGGCGGGCGTCTTTCGGCCCGCTTTCGGCAACAAAGACGATACGGCTGTCAAAATACCCCTTCTCACCTGTCAAACGGGAATAGACTGCGTCTGATACTTTATGCGCCATGCGCCGCCAGTCTTTCTTGGTGCCGACAAACTGCAGGCCTTCGCCCAGCGCGTCCTGGGCGAAGACGTCAAACAGGCGGAATTTTACCGCGATTTTGCCACTGGCACGCACCGACACAGAACCGGTGATCAACGCCTGCGCATTGACGGCTTTCCAGTCGGAAAACTGCACAGGCGCGTCAAAATTGGTGATGCCGGAGATATGGGCACTGCGGGGGATTTCGCGGAATATGCCGGAGCCGACGAGATCGGCAATGACGACCACCGCCAGATCCTCGGCCAGTTGCTTGGCGGCCAGATTTTCCGCCACGAAGGCCGGGGCGGCAAAAGGCATCGGTTCGATCACGCCTTCGGTGATCTCGATCCTCAATGGCCCGGTGCTCTGGGCGTTTCCGGCCATGGGCGAGATGGCAGCCAGCGCCAAGGTGGCCATTAAGAATAACGTGGAAAGAGGTCTCATCTGATCCTCATTTTTTCGGGGTTGAATGTCATTTCGATCTCGCGCCAATGGTCGTATTTCTCTTGCGGCAGATCAAATCCTTTTGCGCCACAGCGGATGATGGCGCGACGCGCCGCCTCGTAGGCCTGCTTTGCGGCGGCATTTGAGCCATCGGTCGAACTGATCAGATGGATCGATCCGGACAGGATCTTGCCTGCATTGTCCAATGCAACACCAACGGTCACCGTCACCCGCAACGCGTCGCTGGAAAGTGAGCCAACGTTCCAGCATTTCTGCACTGCCAGCCGCAAACCATCTTTTTCACGCTCGCTCAGCGGAGGGCCTGACGGTTCGGTCGGGCTGGGATCAACCCGGGTGGCTGATGCAGCCGCCTCGGCCTGCGCTTCGGCCAGCGCGCGGGCAATTTGGCTTGAGGTGTTGGCCTCTTTGGCAAGACCGGCAGGACGGCCCTTGGGGCGGCTGCTTCTGACCGGCGCGCTGAGGCTTTCGCTTTCATTGGCTTCGGTGATGATTTCGGTCGATGCCTGATCCGGGGCCTGCTCGACGGTTTCTTCAGCCGGTATCGTCGCATTCGGATCAGGCGTTGTGGCATGTTCGGTTTCGTTGGCTGTTTCTGCCTCGGTATCGGGTTCCGGGGCCGGTGTCGTGTCGACACGCGGTGCAGGCGGCTGTTCGGTTTCGAGCATCGCTAGCTGGTCGGGTTGTTTCAGCCCTGCACTGTCACGATTGCTGATCGGATCGGTTGGTGTGATCAGCGTCACACCCGGGCTGTCGGTGGTTTCGGGTGCGGTCAGATCAGGTGTCTCAACCAGCGCGTCCGCACCTGCGGGTTCAGTGACATTGCTAAGATCAGGCCGGTCGCCGGGATCCTGTGGATCATCGGGTTCGGCCAGGCTGGTCAGACGCGGCTGATCATCAGCTGCCGGGGCATCGGGCGCATTCAAGGCGTTTTCCGGGAGTTCAGGCAGGGTGACACTGGTTTCCGGCACTGGGGCGTCAGAAACCAGGGCAGCAAAAGCCGCCTCGGAAATCACCGAGACATCGGTAACCAGAAACTCAGATTCCTGTGGTTGCTCAGTCAAAACCCCTCCGATCATGGCCCAGCCAAGCACTGCGACATGCCCCAATCCCGATATGTAGGTGCCCGTTTCCACAGCCCACGCCTAGTTTCCCTGCCCGTCAAGCAACGGGCCTCCGGCATCCGTTACGAGGCCGATATTGCGAAATCCTCCGGCATTCAGCGCCCCCATGACCTGCATCACCGCCTCATAGCGAACAGCACCGTCGGCGCGTAAAAAGATCTTGTCGTTGTTCCGCTCTGCAGAAATCGCTCTGAGGCGGGGGATCAGTTCAGTGCGGTCAATTTCCGTGGTTTGCAGCACAAGGCGACCGTCCGCGGCAATCGCAAGGGTCAGCGGTTCCTCATCTTCACTTGGCAAAGGCGTTGCGGCTGTTTTTGGCAGTTCAATCGGCACGCCGACGGTCAAAAGCGGTGCCGCCACCATGAAGATGATCAAGAGAACGAGCATCACATCGACAAAGGGTGTTACATTGATCTCGGCCATAGGTTTTGCGCGCTTGCGCCGCGCGCGTCGCTTGGTGCGGGGGCCGGTATCTGAAACACTTGCCACCATCGCCTAAATATCCAGCTGCCGCGACAGGATTGTCGCAAATTCATCGGCAAAACTGTCAAGCCCGGCACCGATCCGGTCCGCATCGGCGGAAAGCTTGTTATAGAAAATCACGGCCGGAATCGCTGCGGCAAGGCCTAGCGCCGTTGCCACCAGTGCCTCGGCAATGCCCGGTGCCACCACTGCCAGATTGGTGCTTTGCTGGGCCGCGATCTCCTGAAAAGCGTTCTTGATCCCCCAGACGGTGCCAAAGAGCCCGACAAAGGGCGCGGTCGAGCCAACGGTGGCCAGAAAAGTCAGCCCCTGCCCCAGCCGTTCGTTTTCCCGCGCAATCGCCACGTCCATCGACCGGTCGATCCGCGCCTGTGCGCCGGCAATCAACGCACCATCAGAGCGATGCGAGCGGTGCCATTCCGACATGCCTGCACAAAAAATTTTTTCCGATGCCCCGCGAGGTTTCTCGCCGATCTTGTCAAAAAGCTCATCAAGCGGTTCGCCGGACCAGAAAGCGCGGTCAAACATGCCCGCTTCACGGCGCGCAATTCGGAAATTGATGAATTTCTGAATGATAATCGCCCAGGTCCAGAAGGAAGAGGCGACCAGCGCAATCAGCACCAGCTTTACGATAAAGGAAGCGCGCCAGAAAAGCGCCAGCATTGAATAGTCAATCGCCTGTACGGCCGAGAGTGTTTCGGTTTCCATCAGCCCCGCTCATATTTCGCCAATACCCGTTCTTTTTGACGGTCCGGTCGCATTGCAAGCAACATTACCATCATCAGGCCCCAATACCACTATTGCCGTTGATTTGAAGCCGCTTAGCCCTGAAATTCCTGCAGTTTTCGGCGAATATCCGCTGGAATGCGCGCCGGTTTGCCGGATTCCAGCAAGCAAACCAGCGTGACAATGGCCGAAAACACGCCTGTGCTATCGCGCTTTATATCCTGAGCCAGCGTCATGCGAGCACCCGTGGCGTCCAAAAGCCGGGTTTCAACAGTGAGGATATCGTCATATTTCGCCGCCAAAAGGTAATCTGCCTCGATGCGCCTCACGGCAAAAACCAGCCCCTGATCAGCCTTCATCCGGGTCTGATCAATCCCCAGTGAGCGCACAAGTTCGGTGCGGGCGCGTTCGATATATTTCAGGTAGTTGGCGTAATAGACGATCCCCGCCAGATCGGCGTCTTCATAATAGACGCGGCAGTCAAACCGATGGGGCATCATCGAGCTCTTCCAGCAGCAATCCGGCGCGCGCTGCCAGCCGCATCGCGTGCGATGGATCGGTTGCCGATGGTGGAAGCCCCGGATCGTAAGCGGCCCGGATCACGGCGGCAAAGTTTGGCTTGACGATGCACATGCCGTTTTGCGGGATGATGGCCAGCGGGCTGTCCTCGGCAAAGGCCTCATCCCCCCAGAGCAGGATCGACTGGGTTATCTGCCCCGTGCCCAGTGTCTGGATCGAGGTTTCGGCCATATGCTCGTCATAGCGCAGCAGGGTCACGCATAATTGAATGGCGCCATTATCATCGAAATTGAACGTGCGGTACTGGTTGGCGCCAGAGCGTTTGAGTGAGGTTTTAAGGATGTCAAAATCCGGCAACAGCTTGTCAAGGTTGGGAACAAAATCAAGCTCGTCCCAGTCCTGACAGAAAAACAGCATCAGGTTGGCACCAAACTCCGGATCGGTTTCCACCAGTTTCATATTGGCAATACCAACGACCGCTTCCATCGCATCTTTCAGATGGGTGAGGGTATCATCGTCAACACCAAAGACCACGGGCGCAATCGCCCGCCCCCAGCGGGAAAACCGATAAGTGCCGTCCTGAGCAGTGAAAAGTGCCTGCACTGCTGTTGCATCAAGGGGTTTGTCGCTCAATTGCTATCTCCAAAGAGGTCGGACTGGTTGGACGTCTTGGGGGCCTCCAGCCCCAGATGCCGCCACGCGCGCGCCGCCAGCATGCGCCCGCGTGGGGTGCGCTGGATCAGGCCCTGTTGCAGCAGATAGGGTTCGATCACCTCTTCTACAGCATCGCGCGCTTCGGACAAGGCGGCGGAAATGGTTTCCACCCCGACCGGACCGCCTGCATAGTTTTCCGCCAGCAGCCTGAGATAGCGCCGGTCAGCGGAATCAAGGCCGATATGATCGACCCCAAGCCGGGTCAAGGCGCGGTCGGCAACGGTTTTTGTGATCGCCCCGTCACCTTCGACAACGGCGAAATCAACGACACGGCGCAAAAGGCGACCCGCAACACGCGGTGTGCCGCGGGCGCGGCGTGCAATCTCACGCGCACCAGCCTCGTCGGCAGAGGCACCCATCAGCGAGGCGTTGCGGGTGACGATCTGCAAAAGCTCGTCTTCGGAATAAAACTCAAGCCGTGTGGGAATGCCGAACCGGTCCCGCAAGGGGGTCGTCAGAAGCCCCAACCGCGTGGTCGCCCCGACCAGTGTGAAAGGGTTGAGGTCGATCCTGACCGTGCGCGCCGCCGGGCCTTCGCCGATCACCAGATCAAGTTCAAAATCCTCAAGTGCGGGGTAAAGCACCTCTTCCACCGCCGGATTGAGACGGTGAATCTCGTCAATGAACAGAACATCGCGCGCATCCAGATTGGTCAGGATCGCCGCAAGATCCCCGGCACGCGCCAGGACCGGCCCTGAGGTCATGCGGAAATTGACCCCCAGTTCACGCGCAATGATCTGCGCCAGCGTGGTTTTGCCCAAGCCTGGCGGGCCATAGAACAGGGTGTGGTCCATCGCCGAGCCACGTTTGCGCGCGCTTTCGATAAAGACGGCAAGATTGGCGCGGGCTTCGTGCTGGCCGACAAATTCGTCAAGATGTTGGGGCCTTAACGCCCGATCAGCCTCGCCCTGATGAAGCTCCGGTCTGAGGGTGGGATCGGGCTGTTCCATGGCTTAGCCTTTCGGGGCCAGATGGCGCAGACAGAGGCGGATCAGCTCTGCTGCTTCTGCATCAGGGGATTCGCCCATCGCCTCAGCAATGGCTCCGGCCGCCTCACCATGGCCATAGCCAAGATTGACCAGTGCCGAAAGCGCATCTGCCCGTGCTGCTGCCGCATTGCCCGAGGGGCCCGGAGGCTGCGCTGCTGGTGAAGGTACATTCTGAACCGGCTCTATCACCACGCTGTCATCAACTTCAGCCTGACGCGCCCCTGCCGCGCCCAGCGACATGACAGCAGGGGCCTTGTCCTTCAACTCCACAATCACCCTTTGCGCCAGTTTCGGACCGACACCTTGCGCCGATTTAATTGCCGCCACATCCCCCAGAGAAATCGCCCGCGAAACGCCATCCACCCCCAACGTCCCGGCAATCGACAGGGCCGCCTTGGCCCCAACCCCCTGAACCGAGGTCAGCAGGCGGTGCCATTCCCGTTCGGCCAGAGTGACAAAGCCAAAAAGCTGCAGGTTATCCTCGCGCACCAGAAGATCGGTATAAAGCGCAACCGCCCCCCCGGGGGCCGGCATCAGTGCCAGTGTTGGTTGTGCGCAATAAACGATATAGCCCACGCCTTGCACATCGATCAGCGCGTGATCCTCGCCGCGAAAATCCAGTCGCCCGGTGATCTTGCCAATCATGCCTGCCCCCCGGCCCGCGCAATGGCCGCATCCAGCCGTCCGGCAAATCGCACATGATGCGCATGACATAGGGCAATCGCCAGCGCGTCGGCTGCATCAGCCGAGGTAATCACCGCACTTGGCAACTGAGTTTTCACCATATGGGCGACCTGTTCTTTTTGCGCATGCCCAACGCCGACAACAACTTTCTTGACCGTATTGGGCGCGTATTCAGCAACTTTCAGCCCGCATTGCGCCGGGACAAGCAGCGCGATGGCGCGCGCCTGCCCCAGTTTCAGGGTTGCCGCACCGTTGCTGTTGACAAAGGTCTTTTCAACCGCCGCCGCATCGGGGTTCAGACGGGCCAGAATCTCGGTCAGTTGGACATGAAGGCTTTGCAGCCGCTCGGCCAAATCGCTGTCGGTGGACTTGCACACGCCATTTTCGATATGGACCACCTTGGTGCCGAGATTATCAACAATCCCCCAGCCCATCTGCCGCAATCCCGGATCGATTCCTAAGATTCGCATCCTGCCCCTGCTCTTTGTTTTTCATTGTCAAAATGGCTAGCACGAAACGAGAACATTGGCCAGCTTTCTGTTCATCGACGTCGCAATACCACGCCGACAAGGATTGGCACGCATTTATCAAGTGTTATTTTGAAGGATTTTTTCCGGGGGCACCTTTGAAAAAGGTCGGTTTTATTCGTTTTATTCCGGGGTTTTGTCGTATTTGAACCACGCGGCGATCCTATGCAAAAACTGCATTTCAGACATGCAAAAACGCCAATTGTACGATCGTGATTTCAAGCCTAAATGCGAAATCACAAACCGGCGAATGACCGGCCAAACTCAAACATGAAGGAAGTGCAAGATGGCTACTTTTGAAACCACACGCCCGGCACCTTTCGGGGCCGTTACAACATTCCGCATGACGTCCGCTTTGGACAATATGCGCCTCTCGCTGGTTGAATGGAATCAGAAGCGTTCGACCCGCACCGCGCTGAGCAAACTCAGCGACCGCGAACTGTCCGATATCGGCATGTCCCGCGGTGATATCGAGCGCATCTGACGCTTGACTTCGCGGCGAAAAACGCGACAATCAGAGCAACATTAAGGGGCTGTGTCCACCAGGGATGCAGCCCTTCTTCATTGATCGGTGACGACCCCTGGGCAGATTAGCGCCCTTCGATAACCGGCTTTGCCAGATCGTGAATTTTCAGGGTAATCGGATCAGGGTTCATGATGAATATTCCAACCCTCTGCCCAAGCGCCGGATCGTCATACGAGGCCAACTGATCGCGGTACTGGCTTTCGCCAATACTGAGAACAATGAATGCCTTGAGCAGAAAAAAGATCAGAGCAACCGTCAGAAAAGCCGACCACGGCACCCGCGGACCACCGGATTTTCCCGGTGTCAAACGGCCCAGAAATCGCCTGCGTTTTTGCTTTTTCTCAAGCTTTATCAGTCTCTTGCGAAACTCTTCTATATTCGCGTCGGTCACGGGCTGCCCTCCCAAACCGGTTATTTGTTTTGGGCACGATAGCCTGAAATTCGTGACCGGGCAATTAACGCCGGGCTTTTTGCTGAACCAGCGTGCTCCATTCGCCAAGGTCAATCCGGTGAACTATATCAAACCCCTCGGCGTGATAGGCCGCCAGCACCTCGTCTGCCTGCTCATTCAACAGGCCCGATAGGATGACATATCCGCCTATTTCCACATGTTGCGCCATGTCAGGTGCCAGCGCGATCAACGGGGCTTTGAGAATATTGGCAAAGACCAGATTAAACGGTGCAGGTGACCGGATCGCCTGATGGGCAAACCCGGTAGCGGTCACGCAATCCATCCGCCCTGTCAGGCCATTAAACGCGACATTGGCATTGGCCGTATCCACCGCAATCTGGTCATTGTCACCTGCAATCACCAAAGCCCCGGGCCAGATTTTCGCAGCTGCCATTGCCAGCACCGCTGTACCACAGCCGATATCGGCAACTTTGCTTGCTTCAAACCCGCTACCGACAAGCCATTCAAGCGCCAGCAGACAGCCCTGCGTCGTGCCATGATGCCCGGTACCAAACGCCATTGCTGCATCAATTGCTAACGGAATGCTGTCAGCCGGCACCTTGTCGGCATCGTGACTGCCATAAAGAAAGAACCGCCCGGCAGTCACCGGTGCCAGCTCGCGCCGAACTTCGGCCACCCAGTCGATATCCGGCAATTCGGACACGATGAAAGGATTGGCCTGAAAAACGGATGCAAGCAGTGCCAGACCCGCCTCATCCGGTGGCTCGGTGAAATAGCCGCCGACTTCCCATACGCCACGGCCATCCTCGATCTCCAGAACACCGACACCGGTTGGTTCAGGGGAAAGACGCTCCATCGCCTCGCCCAGCGCCTGGGCTTGCGTGCGTCCCTTCAGAGTTGTCAGTGCGGTATAGGTGGGCACAGTTTTATGTATCCAAAAGAAGTGATTGCCGGAAACCGGCGGATACGCGCGCGTGCCCTTCAGGTCAAGCCTGAAGACCGATCGGGCAGCTCACGCCGGTGCCACCGATGCCACAATATCCTGCCGGGTTCTTGGCGAGGTACTGCTGGTGGTAATCCTCCGCTAGGTAATATTGACCGGCGTCTGCAATCTCGGTGGTGATTTCGCCATAGCCGGAGTTCAGCAGGCTGGTCTCATAGTCCTGCCGCGATGCCTCGGCAGCCGTCTTTTGCGCTTGTGTCCGCGTGAAGATGGCAGACCGGTATTGCGAGCCGATGTCGTTGCCCTGCCGCATGCCTTGCGTCGGATCGTGGTTTTCCCAGAAGGTTCTCAGCAAGCTTTCAAAACTGATCCGGGCCGGATCATGGGCCACCATCACAACTTCGGCGTGGCCCGTCTGCCCGGTGCAGGTTTGCTCATAGGTGGGATCGGGCGTCGTACCACCGGAATAACCGACCGATGTGACCCAGACACCGGGCAGTTCCCAGAACAAGCGCTCAGCCCCCCAGAAACAGCCCATGCCAAAAAGCACGCTTTCGGTGTTTTCCGGCCAGTTGCCGGCCATAGACCGGCCATTGACGAAATGGATGTCCGGGTTGGCAGCGGACGGATCGGGATTGTTTCGGCTGAAAAGAGTCATCATGGGCTCCACTGGAATACCGGGCAAATATAAGGGCCAATTCCGCTTTCCTGCAAGCCGGTTGGCATCAAGATTATGTCGTTGGCTTTTTGGCCTGATCAGGGCCGATCCGTTCAAGGCGGGCAACGTATATCCAACCGGTGACGGCAGCGGCCGTTCCGGCAATAACGCCTGACATTGCATGACCATAGATCGCGCCGGGTGCGGCGAAAACCGTGCTCATCGCGCTCGCCAGAGGCCACAGGAATATGCCATCGCGTGACCAGTTGAACAAGGTTGACCACGTGGCCCGCCCCAGCGAATTGAACGCGGCATTGGCAACAAAGAGGGCACCGGTGAATATCCAGCCAGCGGCAGCAATCATGGTAAAGGCCACGATCATGGATGCGGCAGCGCCGATTAATCCGAACGCGGCAATGACAAAATCGGTAGCCAAAGCCAGCAGAGCCCAGGCAATGAGGGTGTAGGTAATGCAAAAAATCAGCGCATCACGATAGGTGCGCCTGACCCGGTCAAACCGCCCTGCCCCGTAGTTTTGCCCGAATATCCCGCCAATCGCACCGGAAAGCGCAAAAAGGCCCCCGAATGCCAGAACAGTCAGGCGCGCCACCATCGCCCAGCCGGCAACCGCACTGTCGCCGAAACCGGCGATGACAGTGGTCAGGATATAGTTGCCAAACGGTGTGGAAAGCTGGGTCAGTGTGGCCGGGATTGCCACCAGAAGAAACGGGCGCAGCAGGCGCTGGAAATCAGCCAGTGATATGCGACCCGCGAGATCATGCACGCCGGTCACGAACCAGATCGACAAGACAGCGGACAGAACGCGCGCGGTGACAACTGCCATGGCCGCACCATCAAGACCAAGGCCTAGGCCAAAGATCAGCAAAGGATCAATCACCATGGACACAAGGCCCGAGGAAAAGGTCACCATCATCGCCCGCCAGGCATCGCCTTCGGCCCTGAGAACGGCTGAACCGACCATGCCGATTGCCATGATCGGCAGCGAGGGAACGGAGATCAGCAGATAGCGCGCGGCGGCGGCCTTTGTTTCCCCCACGGCTCCGGCAAAGCTCAGGATATCATCGCGGAAATACAAGATGAAGCCTGCAACGACAAGCTGGATGACAAAAGCCGTGATCGCGCAAACCGTGGATTGTCGCCGCGCCTCGTCACGATTGCCCTGCCCGATCTGGCGCGACACGACCGCCGTGACCGCAATCATCAGCCCGATACCGAAAGAAACGGAAAAGAACTGCACCGTCCAGGCAAAGCCAAGGGCAGCCACCAGCCGTTCAACGCCCAGAAGTGAAACCCAGAAAAGGTTTGCCGCATCGACCAGAAACATGAATGTAACGCCAACGGAACCGGCCACGGTCATGCGGACGACATGGCTCATTGTTGAGCCCTGAAGGAATCTGCCGCCTATCTCAGCCATAGCTCACTTAGCCAGAATTTTGGGCCCCAACCGGGCAAAAACGGTTTCATTTCCTTCGCTTGGGTGGCGTGGGATCAACAAGACCAGCAAGAGCGATGTAAATGCCATCAGAGCGGCAAGGCCAAACACCATGCCCGGCGAGGTAATCCACAGATAGCCCAGAAGTGCGGGCAGAAACACGGCCGCAATGTGGTTAATGGTAAAGGCAACCGCCGCCGTTGGGGCGATATCCTGCGGGTCGGCAATCTTCTGAAAATAGGTTTTCTGCGCGAAAGCCAACGCAAAAAACAAGTGGTCGATCACATAGAGCGCGGCAGCCAGTGCTGCCCCCCAGCCAAAGAAGTAGATCCCGCCATAGGCCAGGAACACGAATATCAATCCGATATATTCAAACGCCAATGCGTTGCGTTCACCAAACCGGGTCACGACCCGCCCCATGACCGGGGCAAAAACGATGTTGGCCACGTAATTGATCAGGAAAAGCGCGGTCAGGTCATGAACCTCAAAACCAAAGCGTTCGACCATCATGAAGGCTGCAAAAACAAGGAAAATCTGTCGCCGTGCCCCGGCCATGAACTGCATCGCATAGTAAAGCCAGTAGCGCCGCCGCAGGACCATTTTCTTTAGCTGCGGTGTTGGGGCTTCAAACTGGGGATAGGCAAAAAAGGCATAGATCGCCAGAAGAACGGTCACCCCTCCGCCAAGCAGATAAGCCAGTTCGTAAGTCAGGCCGAAATATTTCCAGCCGACGACGATCAGACCATAGGCCAGGAGCGAAGCCGCTGATCCGATGGCCACGATCCAACCCAGTATTTGCGGCGCGCGCTTACGATCAAGCCATTGTAATTGCAGCGATTGATTGACCGTCTCGTAATAATGAAATCCGATCGAACTGATCATTGTGGTGATCAAAAGCCCCTCAAACGACGGAAAATAGGAGGTGACGGCGACAGCAAGGCCGAGCGCGATCAGTGAAACCACGCCCAGCACCTGCTCGCGCATGAAAATGATGATTGCTATGACGCCAATGGCCAGAAACCCGGGGATTTCACGAACCGATTGCAGCCAGCCGATTTTGACCCCGTCAAAATGTGCAACTTCAATGACGAAATTGTTCAAAAGTGCGGACCAGACCGAAAAGGCAAGCGGCATGGCGGCTGCCATTACAAACAGCAGCACGACAGGCTGGCGCCATCGCGGCAGAAATTTCGCCTCCTCCAAAGTAACCAGCGCTGGTCGGAACAATTGAGTCATCCGTCCGCAATACTCTTTTCACCTGAAGGGCACCATCACTTATTCTGTTGTTGCCCGGATTACCCCCGGGCTTGTTGGGCCACCCGCCGAACGGAATTATTTACGCAAAACTGACCTGAATCAAAGTAGGTATATTAGAAACACCTAATAAGCAGCGGTGAAAAGGACGGATACACCATGCTTTGGCTTGTGGAATCATTAGGAGAAGAGCTGGCCGCCGGGATTGTCGGGCTGTTGGTTGGCTTGATTTTCGGCTGGGCTGCGCAGCAATCCCGGTTCTGTCTGCGTGCCTCGGCGGTCGAATTTGCCCGCCTCAGTGCTGGGCCGCGCATGTCGGTTTGGCTTTTGACCTTTTCAACCGCCGTCATCTGGACCCAAACCGCTGATCTTTTGGGGATAATCACCCCGACAGAGGCCCGGATGATGTCTGTGGCGGGGTCTTATTCCGGCGCGATTTTCGGGGGGCTGCTGTTTGGTGCGGGCATGATTCTGGCGCGCGGTTGTTCCGGGCGGATGCTGGTTCTTGCAGCCACCGGAAACCTGCGTGCGCTGATGAACGGGTTGATATTCGCGCTGGTGGCGCAGATGGCACTGTCAGGCTGGCTGGCACCGGTCAGGCTTTATCTGGCGTCTCTCTGGATCACGCCGAACGGGGTGAATACGCATCTTCTGAGCGGTCTTTACCTGCCCGAGGCAACCGGGCTGGTGATCGGCATCGCTACAGCGTTAGCCGCCTTTCTGCTGTCTTACATGAACAAGATCGGCACCAAGCGGCTGTTCATGGCCTCGGGCGTTGGTTTTGCCATTGCTTTTGGCTGGATCATGACGTCGGTGCTGGCCACAGTCAGTTTTGATCCCGTAACCGTGCAAAGTGCCAGTTTCACCGGACCGTCGGCAAATACGCTGCTTTATTTTCTCATCAGTGACGGGGTGATGAAATTTGAGATCGGGCTGGTGCCGGGCGTGTTCATCGGGGCGTTGCTGGCCTCGCTAAAGTCACGCGAGTTTCAGTTTCAGGGATTTGACGGGCCGGCACCGATGCGACGTGGCATGATAGGGGCGGCACTGATGGGGTTTGGCGGAATGCTGGCCGGGGGATGTGCCATTGGCAATGGTCTGACCGGGGCCTCGATTTTCGTTGAAACCGCGTGGATTGCCCTCTTCTTCATCTGGGTGGGTGCAATCGGTGCTGATATTGTGGTCGATCAGCGGCGGTTTCGCACTGTGCCTGCCTGACGCATCAACAAAAAGTAAAAAGGCCGCAACGACGTGCGGCCTTTCAATCTTGCTGCGAAGAACTGAAATCAGTTCTTGGCGTAATATTCCACCACCAGGTTCGGCTCCATCATCACCGGATAAGGCACGTCAGATAGGCCGGGTGTGCGGATGAATTCGGCGGTCATTTTGGAGTGATCGACGTTCATGTATTCCGGCACATCGCGCTCGGCAGAACCGACAGCTTCCAGAACCAGCGCCAATTGGCGGGATTTTTCGCGAATGGCGATCACATCGCCCTCTTTCACGCGGTAAGACGGAATATCAACCTTTTTGCCGTTCACAGTGACGTGGCCATGGTTGACGAACTGGCGCGCTGCAAAAACAGTGGGCACGAATTTGGCGCGGTAGATCACCGCATCAATGCGGCGTTCCAGCAAACCGATGAGGTTTTCACCGGTGTCACCGCGCACGCGCTCGGCTTCGCCATAGATGCGGCGGAACTGTTTCTCGGTCAGATCACCGTAGTAACCTTTGAGCTTTTGCTTGGCGCGCAACTGGATGCCGAAATCGGAAAGCTTGCCCTTTCGGCGTTGACCGTGCTGACCCGGGCCATATTCGCGGCGGTTGACGGGGGATTTGGGGCGACCCCAGATGTTTTCGCCCATCCGGCGATCGAGTTTGTATTTGGCAGACGTGCGTTTGGTCACGGCTGATCTCCTTCTTTTGAGCGACGCCCGTTACGGGGCGACTATGAAGGGCGTTGTCCTTTGCCTTTTCGGCCGACAGGCATTCCCTTGCGGGAGCCACCAACACCAGATTGTGCTTCGGTAAAGAAACCGAATGGGCGGGTTATAGGCATATCGGCAAGGGTGTCAATGGGGGGATTCACTTATCCTGAAAACCTGTTAGAAATCGGGCAACTGGCGAAAAGGGTACCGGGTGAAAAAGAAGATCAAAAACATCCTGCGCGGCCCTCTGGGCAGTTCACTGATTGCGCTTTACTATCGCACGATCAGCCTGACGTCGCGCCATATCTACGACCCCCCGGACAAAAGCGGCAATTTCGGTTCAGGCGATCCTGTCATATATGCCACTTGGCACGGGCACAGTTTCATTTTCGGCTTTCGTTTTCGCAAAAAGAACTACCCGACGCTGATGGTCGCCCGTCACGGGGATGGCAGGATGTTCGGGCAGGCGATGCATTATCTCGGCGTGCCGCTGGTCTATGGCAGCGGCGCTGATGGCAAGGCGGGGGTGAACAAGGGCGGAGCCCGGGCGTTTTTGCAGATGTTAAAGGTATTGCGAAAAGGCAAATCCGTAACCATGACCGCCGATGTGCCCAAATCCGCGCGTGTGGTTGGCGAAGGCGTCATCCTTTTGGCCCGCAAGGCGCGCGTTCCCATCGTGCCGGTTGCGATGACGACATCGCGCCGCAAATTCGTCAGCTCGTGGGATCGGATGGAAATCCACAAGCCGTTTTCGCGACTGGTTTATGTGGTTGGCGATCAGATCGACGTTCCCGATGATGACACGCCGTTAAAGCCTTATCAGGAACAGCTCTATAAAGCGCTGCAAGCGGCGCAGACCCGCGCCTATGACATTGCTGATAAAGGCCGCACACCCGGCCCCCGGATTTAAGTGGGGTGTGATTTGCGCCAGTGCCGCGCGATATCAAGCCGGCGCGTCACCCAGACATCCTTGTGCCCTTCGACATAATCCAGAAACCGCGCCAGTGCCGCGGCCCGGCCCGGCCTGCCGACAAGGCGGCAATGCAGCCCAACCGACAGCATGCGCCCGCCTTCGGCATAAAGCATATCGAAGCTGTCCTTGAGATAGGCAAAGAACTGATCGCCCGAATTGAACCCCTGGGGCGAAGCGAAGCGCATGTCGTTCACGTCCAGCGTATAGGGCACGATCAGAAACGGCCCATCGGGACTCTTGACGTAATAGGGCAGCTCGTCCGCATAACTGTCGGCTGAGTATTCAAACCCCGCCTCCATCGTCAGATCGAGCGTATTTTCCGAGGTCCGGCCCTGATACATGCCCTGCGGGCGCTTGCCGGTGACCTCCTGATGGATGCGAATGGCCTCAACGATATGATCACGTTCGACATTTGCCGGAACATTTCGATAATCCACCCATTTCAGCCCATGCGTCGCTATTTCCCAATCCGCGGCTTGCATCGCTGCGACCGCCTCGGGGTTCTTTTCCAGCGCCGTGGCAACGCCAAAGACAGTGACGGGCATATCGCGGTCGGTAAACAGCCGGTAGAGGCGCCAGAAACCAGTGCGCGAACCGAATTCGTAGATCGATTCCATATTCATATGCCGCTGGCCCGGCCAGGGTTCGGCCCCGACAATCTCTGACAGGAAGGCTTCGGAGGCGGCATCGCCATGCAGAATGTTGTTTTCGCCGCCTTCTTCGTAGTTGACCACGAAATTGACGGCAATGCGTGCACCGTCGGGCCAGTTTGCGCGCGGCGGCTGCGCGCCATATCCGACCATATCCCGGGGGTAATCCGTCATTTTGCCGCTTCCGCCAGTGCTGCTGGCAAAGCCGTCTCAAACAGATCAAGATCCGCCTCCGTGCCTACCGACAGGCGGATGCAGCGATCCTGCGGCGCGACAAAGGGCATGCGCACGAATATCCCCTGCTCAAGCAGTTGCGCCAGCACGCGCTTGGCAAACGCGCTGTCCGCGCCGCAATCTATGGCAACGAAATTCGTGGCCGACGGAATGGCGGCCAGCCCGTTCTCTGCTGCAATCGTGGCGATCCGCTCGCGCCCTTCTGAGACCCTGGCGATCGTATCCGCCAGATGCCGCTGATCCCCCAAAGCGGCCAGCGCCCCGGCTTGAGATATTCGCCCAACACCGAAATGGTTGCGGATCTTGTTGAAACTCTCAATCAGCGGGGCCGCGCCGATACCATAGCCCACGCGCGCACCAGCCATCCCGTAAGCCTTTGAAAACGTGCGAAAGCGGATCACCCGCTCATCGCTGACATCAAGATCAGGCGCGCTCCCCTCAGGGGCAAATTCAAGATAGGCCTCGTCCAGCACCAAAAGCGACCCCTCGGGCACCGCGTTGATAACCGCTTCAATCACCTTGGCATTGTGGCAGGTGCCCATCGGATTGTCGGGATTGGCAAAGTAAATCAGTTTGGGGTTTGAGTTTATCGCCGCCTCGATCAGGGCAACCGGATCTTCAAAATCCCCCTTGTAGGGAACGGTCACAAGTTCCCCGCCAAACCCTGAAACGTGAAAGTTGAAGGTCGGATAGGCCCCGAGCGAAGTCACCACCTTGTCGCCGGGTTCGATCAGCATGCGGACAAGATAGCCAAGCAAGCCGTCAATCCCTTCGCCTACGACGATATTTTCTGCAGGGATACCGTGATGTGCCGCCAGCGCTTCCTTCAGATCATGGTTTTCCGGATCACCGTATTTCCACACCTCTGCGGCTGCCCGTTTCATCGCCCCGACCGCCCGTGAAGACGGACCAAACACATTCTCGTTGGCGCCAAGACGCGCGGCAAAGGGCTCGCCCCGCGCGCGCTCCTGGGTTTCCGGGCCGACAAAAGGAACGGTGGCGGGAAGCGAGGCAACAAGCGGGGTGAATCTGGGTGATGTCATGCGAAAACTAAAACCTCAAAAGCCGGATGACCGCAAGGCCCACAGGCATGGCCAAAGACAATTACCACCGGTTCATCAATTTTTGACAACCACCGCCGGGTTAGCGGCGTTTCAGGATGTGGCGTCCGAAAATTCCCACAACCAGCGCGCCGGTCAGCACCATCACGATGCAAATCGCGCGAAAACTGCCGTCATAAAGCCCGGTGACCAGAAGCGAGGCAACAAATCCAAAGCTCATATTCATCGCCCCGACCAATGAGGCGGCAAAGCCCGGGGTGCTGCCGGAAGCTTCAAGCGCGTAAGAGGTGAAAGTTGGAAATATGATGCCGAAGGCAAAGAGGTAAATCGCCATGACCGACCAGAACAAGGGAAATCCGGGTTCAGCAAAGATCAAGAGCCCGTTTGCCAGCACCGCCAGCACCATCAATCCGAGCCCCAGCGACCCTACCCATTGCATTGACCGTGACGCCAGCAGCCAGCGCGCCAGCAGAACGCCGCCCAGCATGGTCAGGGCGACGATGGCATAGACCGAACCAAAGGCCTCGGGTGCAATGGCAAAGACGTTTTCCGTCACAACCGACCCCAGGGTCAGAAAAGACGCGAACCCGGCGAATGAAATGCTCATGACCAGAGCGCCGGTGCGGAACTGCGGATCGCCAAACAGTTCTGCGATCCGGCCGACCATAAAGGATGGATGCAATCGTGACGGGCGACGCTCTTTGATGGTTTCCGGCAGGTTCAGATAGGCCGCAGTGATCAGAACCAGCGAACACCCGGCAAGAAAGACGAAAATGATGCGCCAGCCCGACAGTACCAAGAGGCCAGAGCCAATCACCGGGGCGATCAGCGGCGCCAGAGAGATCACTGCCGAGAGCACCGCTTGTGTTTGCGCTGCGCGACTGCCGCTGGAGATATCGCGCACGATAGCATAGGCGATGATCGGCGCAGCCCCAAGGACGCCCTGCGCCAGACGAAACATCAGCAATGTGTTGAAATCCGGTGCAAAAATCGCCCCGACCGAGGCCGCAAGATATCCCGAAAGCCCCAGCAGAAGCATCGGGCGGCGACCGAAAGCGTCTGACAGCAACCCCCAGAGCATCTGCCCGATCGCATAGGCCAGAAAATAGCCGCCAATCAGCATCGCCGCACTTTCCTCGGTAACGCTCATATCGCGCGAGATCGGCACCACGGCAGGCAGGATAATCTCAACCGACAGCGCATTCATCGCCGCCATTGCACTTAAGAGAATGACCAAAGTCGGACTATCAGCCGACATCCGGGGCTTGCGGTCAGCCAAGGGCAGCAATCCGGGTGCGGGCAGCCTCAAGCGTTGCGGTTTCCTCTTCAATCGCCGCCAGCCGCTCGCGCTGGGTTTCGACCACCTCAGCCGGGGCATTGGCAAGGAATTTCTCGTTGGACAGCTTGCCTTTCAGTCCGCCCATTTCCTTGGCCAGCTTATCCAACGCCTTTTGCAGCCGTGCCTTTTCCGCTTCGATATCAATGACATCGGCCAGAGGCAGGCAGAACGTGCCGCCCTCGACCGCCAGCGTCACCGCCCCTTTGGGGGCCTCGCTGGCAACCGACAGGTTTTCAATCCGCGCAAGGCGTTTGATCATCGAAAGATTACCTTGAAGGGCGGCCTGACCATTGGCATCGAGATCAAGCTGAACCATGTCAATGCGCGCCCCGGCATTCACCCGCATTTCCCAACGCACCGAGCGCACCTGTTCAATCAGGCTGACAACCCAGTTCATCTCGCGATCTGCCTCGGCGTCGACCAGATCAGCCATTGTGTAGGTCGGCCAGTCGGCATGAACCAGCATCTTCTGCCGCTCGGCGATATCGCCCCACAATTGCTCGGTAATATAGGGCATGATCGGGTGCATCAGGATCAGGCACTGGTCAATCGCCCAGGCCATCGTCGCCTGCGTTTCCGCCTTGGACGCGGCATCGTCCCCCTGAAAGAGCGGTTTGGCCAGTTCCACATACCAGTCACAGACCTTGCCCCAGACATGGGTATAAAGCGCGTTGGCGGCGTCATTGAACCGGTATTGCTCAAGCGCCGTATCCACGGACTCCCGTGCCCGCGCGGTTTCGCCGACGATCCACTTGTTGACGGTCTGGCTGACTTCTTTCGGGTTGAAATCCGCTGACGGCTTGCAGTCGTTCATCTCGGCAAACCGCGCCGCATTCCAGAGCTTGGTGCCAAAGTTGCGATAACCGGCAATGCGGGCGGTTGAAAGCTTCAGATCACGCCCCATTGCAGCCATTGCAGTAAGGGTAAAGCGCACCGCATCGGCGCCATATTCGTCAATGAGTTCAAGCGGATCCATGACATTGCCCAAAGACTTGGACATTTTCTTGCCCTTCTCATCGCGCACCAGCGCATGGACATAGACCGTGTGAAACGGGATCTGATCGACCACGGCAAGCTGCATCATCATCATCCGGGCGACCCAGAAAAAGATGATGTCAAATCCGGTGACCAGCACGTCCGTGGGGAAATATTTCTCCAGCTCCGGCGTCTGTTCCGGCCAGCCGAGCGTGCCGATGGGCCAGAGGCCGGAGGAGAACCAGGTGTCGAGGACGTCGGGATCGCGCCAATATGGAATTTTATAGTAGCCGTCTTCAACGTCATTCAGTTGGGGCCAATAGTGAGGTTCGGAATCAACTTCCACCAACTTCTCAGGAATAATACCCATGCGCTCTTGCCAGACCTGGGCAATCATTTTCCTCGCTTCCTCAGCGCTCGCCGCACAAAATTCCTGAACAAGGAGGCCACTATCAGTTAACTTTCCGCCTAGCGCCTCTTCATCGAACCGGTTTTCCTTCTTGAAACGAAGCGCTTTGCTGAGAGGAATGTTGTCTGAGACCCCAACGCTCCAAGTCCCAACCTGTCCATCGGTGTTCGGGACCATCCCATACCAAACCGGTATCTGATGCCCCCACCACAATTGCCGCGAGATACACCAGGGCTCGATATTCTCCAGCCAGTGGAAATAGACCTTCTCATCGCGCTCCGGCAGGATCTTCGTCCGCCCCTCGCGCACCGCGTCAATCGCCGGACCGACGATCTTTTCCGCGTCGACAAACCACTGATCGGTCAGCATCGGCTCGATCACCACCTTGGAGCGGTCACCAAAGGGCTGCATCATCACGTTGGCCTCAACCAGCGACGCGCCGTCGGCATCGGTCACCGCCAGCCCTTCCCCGGTGATCTGTGCAACCACCAGCGCACGCGCCTCCATCCGGTCCAGCCCGCGCAGATCATCCGGCACAAGGTTCAGCGCATCAACACTGGTGATGGTAAACGCAGCCCCGTTCGCAATCGCCTGTGCCTCAGCGGCACATTCCGCATAAGACGCCCCGTCATCCCGCATCCGCGCCTTGGTATCCATCAGCCGGTACATCGGGATTTTGCCGCGCGTGGCCACCGCATAGTCGTTGAAATCATGCGCCCCGGTGATCTTCACCGCCCCCGAACCAAAATCAGGATCGGGGTATTCGTCTGTAATGATCGGGATCAGACGGCGATGCTCTTTCGGCCCCACCGGAATTTCACAGAGTTTCCCGACAATCGGCGCATAGCGCGCATCATCCGGATGCACCGCCACGGCCCCATCCCCCAGCATGGTTTCAGGCCGTGTCGTGGCGATGGAAATATAGTTCCGCATTTCGCGGAAAATCACATTCCCGTCTTCATCGTTTTCCAAATACTCATATTCCTCGCCATCCTCTAGCGGGTACTTGAAATGCCACATATGGCCCTGAACCTCGACATTCTCGACCTCAAGATCGGAAATCGCGGTTTCAAAATGCGGGTCCCAATTAACGAGCCTTTTGCCGCGATAGATCAGCCCCTTGTTGTATAGTTCAACAAAGACCTTCAGCACTGCGTCGTGGAAATTGCCCTCTTCCCCCTCAGGTGCGCTGTCAGCCCCTGACATGGTGAACGCATTGCGCGACCAGTCAAGCGAGGCGCCGAGCCGTTTCAGCTGCTCGATAATCGTGCCACCGGATTTCGCTTTCTGCTCCCAGACGCGCTTGATGAAGGCCTCGCGGCCCATTTCAGCGCGCGAGGGTTCCTGATTGGCGGCAAGTTCGCGCTCCACCACCATCTGCGTGGCAATCCCTGCATGGTCCTGCCCCGGCTGCCACAGCGTATCGAACCCCCTCATCCGATGCCAGCGCACCAGAATATCTTGCAACGTGTTGTTGAACGCATGCCCCATATGCAGGCTGCCCGTCACATTGGGCGGCGGGATCATGATGCAGAACTTGCCGTCCTCGGCGTTATCCACATGCTTGCGTGCGGCAAAAGCCCCCGAGCTTTCCCATTTCTGATAGATATCAGCCTCGGCAGAGGCGGCGTCAAAGTTCTTTTCCATCGGCACGGGCAGGTCTTTCGGCTATGTGTGGTCGCGTTTTCGAAACGCTGTTTAACCCGCGTCTGCGCGAAGGGAAAGGGGCGGGTTCGGCTGATAACGCGCGGTCGCTATTTACCCGCAATGCGGGCTGTGATCTATTCCCCGAAAACCGCCGGTGAACAGGAGGTCCTATTGGACGAGATCATCAAATGGACAGCGACCCAAACCGCCGCAAAGATCAGAGATCGCGCGGTCAGCGTTTCCGAGGTTACCAGGGCGCATCTGGCGCGCATTGGCGAATGCGAACCGGGCCTCAGGGCGGTTGTTGAGGTCTTTGAGGAAGATAGCCTTCAACTGGCGAAAGCGCAGGATGATCAAGCCGGGCCGGATGCACCACCGCTGCTGGGGTTGCCCACGACCATCAAGATCAATGTCGATTATGCCGGGCACCCGAATTCCAACGGAATACCGGCGCTGAATGAAACCCCGGCGGAAATGGATTCGCCCGTAGTCACCAATCTGAAAGGCGATGGCATTGTGCCGATCGGGCGCACCAACACGCCGGAATTCAGCCTGCGCTGGTTCACCTCAAACCCGATCTATGGCGCATCCCTCAACCCGGTAAACCCAACCCTGACCCCCGGTGGGTCAAGCGGCGGGGCAGCAGCGGCTGTTGCCACTGGCATGGGGGTGCTTGGCCATGGCAATGATCTGGGTGGCTCGCTCAGGTATCCGGCCTATTGCTGCGGGCTGGCAACCTTGCGCCCCTCGATGGGCAAGGTTCCGGCCTTCAACCCCTCCGCCCCTGCCGAGCGCCCGGCCAGCCTGCAGATGATGTCGGTTCAGGGCACCATCGCGCGCTGCATCAAAGATGTGCGTCTGGCGCTGGCTTCCGCTGCAAAACGCTCCTCGATTGATCCGCTTTGGAATGCTGCCCCAAACTCCGGCAGATCACGCGGCGAGCGGCTGACAATCGGCATCGCGCATGATCCGTTTGGCGACGGGATTGCCCCCGAGGTTGCGGCTGCCGTCGATCTGGCGGCTTCTGTCCTTGAGAAACAGGGGCACAGGATCGTTGCTGCCACCCCGCCACTGGTCGATGAAGCGGCGCGGACCTGGGGCCAGCTTCTGAACGCTGAAACCGACGTGATGATGCGTGATACGATGGAGCCTGTGGCCTCATCCGACCTGTTGTCCACACTCAACACCTATGCCGATATCTACGGCATCCCTGATCTTAGGGGGTTCATGCAGGCTCAGGCAATGCGGCTGACGATCCTGCGCGCCTGGAACCTTATGTTTGACGAGGTTGATGTTCTGGTCATGCCGGTCTCTGCCCGCCCGCCTTTTGCGCTGGAACAGGATTTCCGCCAGCCGGATACCCTGCCTGATATCATGCAGGCAAACCGGTTCATGTTCCCCGTCAACGTATTGGGGCTGCCAGCAGCGACCGTGCCGACGGGAATAGATGATGGCGTGCCGATGGGGGTTCAGATCATCGGGGCTTGTCGTGACGACGATCTGTGTCTGGATGTGGCCGAAGAGATTGAGCGGTCGCTGGATCTCAGGATTACCCCGGTCGATCCCAGGGATGGGTAAACCGGATCATCCCAGCAACAGGAGTTCAGAGCGCCCGGTCAAATTTGGTAGTCAGGTGAATAAGGCTTTCTGACGAACGTACCCCCTGAATGCCGCCGATCGTATCCAGCACCTGATCCATTTCAGCCGTGGTCGCACTTGCCAGTTGCAGGATCATGTCAAACCGGCCCGAGGTGGTATGCACGATCTCAACCTCGGGCATGCTCTTCAGGCGGTTGACAACCGGGGCCGTGCTGCGCGGTTCGACCTGCAACAACACGGTCGCCCTGATCCGCAAAAGCCGCGTCGCATCGCCAAGCTTCACCGTATAGCCTGCGATCACCCCGCCACGCTCAAGCCGCTCAAGCCGCGCCTGCACGGTTGTCCGCGCCAGCCCAAGCTGGCGCGCCAGAGTTGAGACACTTGTCCTGGCGTCTACGGAAAGACCGGCGAGGATCTTTTTGTCAGTCTCGTCTATGGTCATAATGCCTGTATTTTCGTCATTTCGTCACTAAATACTTCCATAATACGCGTGATTACAAGTGAAATTGACAGCATATCCACAAATGATGTCTGAAAAACCGTGTGGCAGGAGTAATCGATATGGGCGTCTCAAAACCATTATGGGCGTCGCCGCGCGACTATCTCAAAGCTTTTCAACCCGATGTCCCGGTGTTTTTCTTTGCCCCGGAAATCCTCAGCAAAACCGCTGCCACATTTCAGAAAGGCTTTACCGGTCAGGTCACCTATGCGGTCAAGGCCAACCCTGACCCAACGGTGCTGGAAAACCTGATTGCTGCCGGTATCACCGCCTTTGACGTGGCTTCACCGGCTGAATTCCAGCTTCTGCGAGACCTCGCGCCGGACGCGACCCTGCATTATCACAACCCCGTCAGATCGCGCCGTGAAATCGCCGAGGCGCTTGCTCACGGCATCACCTCGTTCTCGGTTGATCGTATCAGCGAGCTTGAGAAGCTGGCAGATTTGGCCACCGGTCAGAATATCGAAATCTCTGTCCGTCTGGCCCTGCCTGTTGAGGGGGCGGCCTATCATTTCGGCGAGAAATTCGGTGCCGCGCCTGACGAGGCAAAAGCCCTGCTGACCGCTGTTGTTGCTCAGGGCTTCACCCCCTCGATGACCTTTCATCCGGGCACCCAGTGCAAAACGCCCAATGCGTGGAAAACCTATATCCTTGCTTGTGCCGACATCGCCAAGGCGTGCGATATCAGCCTGTCACGCCTTAATGTCGGCGGTGGATTTCCCAGCCATCGCCGTGCCGATGCGCCTGATCTGGACCCGATTTTTGATATCATAACGCGCATCGCAGACACGGCGTTCAACGGCGCCCCTCCGCACCTTGTCTGCGAACCCGGTCGCACCATGGTGGCGGATGCGTTTTCACTGGCCACGAGGGTCAAGGCCATCGGACCTCGGGGCGAGGTTTTTCTGAACGATGGAATTTACGGCGGGCTTGCCGAATTGCCGTCGATTGAAGCGACCGACAGGATCGAAACGCTGGATGCCCGGGGCAACCGTATTCCCGGCCCAAGCTCGGCGCGGCAGGTGTTCGGCCCGACCTGTGATTCACTTGACGTGCTCCCTGGCAAGCCGACTCTGCCGGATCAGTTGCGCGAAGACGACTATGTGATCCTGCATGGCACCGGGGCTTATGCGGCCGCACTGGCGACGGGTTTCAACGGATATGGCCAGCATGTAACAGCAACGGTCAGACGCCTGAGTTGACGCTGGTACCAGCCGGAAAGTGACTTTGCGCCGCGCTTGCTTTCTGCCAGTCTTGGCAAATCATGACGCGCCCGCCGATCAGTCATGTCGTCATAATGGACGGCACGCTCAGCAGCCTCAGCAATGAGGGTGCAAGCAATGCCGGACAGACCTACAAGCTATTATGCGAGTTATCACCCTCGCCACAGCTGTCGCTACGCTATGAGGAGGGCATCCAGTGGTGTACCTGGCGCAGCGTCGTTGACCTGGCAGCGGGTACCGGCATCAACCGGCAAATCCGCCGGGCCTATGGTTTCATCGCCAGCCGGTATCGCCCTGGTGACAGGATTTTTCTCTTGGGCTTTTCGCGTGGAGCCTATGCTGTGCGTTCTCTGGCGGGTGTGATTGATCAAATCGGGCTGTTGAAATCACCGGCAGCAACCGAAAGCACCATCCGCCGGGTGTTTCGCCTCTATCAGGGAACGCTCGGCAGCGCGGCGGCGCGCGAGGCTATCAAATCGCAGTGCCACAAGGATGCTAAAATCCAGATGGTCGGCGTTTGGGACACTGTAAAAGCGCTGGGAATTCAATACCCTGTCCTGTGGCGGCTGGCGCCGCAGCCGGTTGATTTTCACAATCACGAACTGGGAGATGCGATCTGCAACGGCTTCCACGCACTTGCGCTGGATGAAACCCGCACGGCCTTTGCCCCGGTGTTGTGGACCTGTAAACCGGGTTGGAAAGGGCAGCTTGAACAGGCGTGGTTTCGCGGTTCACACGCGGATATCGGTGGTTATGTCGGACGTTTCCAGGCAGCAAGGCCTTTGTCGAATATCCCGCTTGTCTGGATGCTGAACCACGCCGAAACCTGCGGTCTGCCTCTGCCCGAGGGCTGGCGCGAACGCTTTCCGCAAGACCCTTCAGCCCCGGCTCACGGCACCTATCGAGGCATCGCAAAGTATTTCCTGTTTCGCAAAAAGCGTATCCCGCTGACCGATCCCTCCGAGTTCATTCACGCAAGCGCCAGAGAGGCCGGACAAATCCGGCCCGTTTGATAACAACAATTTGGCCGGCAATCTTTGCCGCTTTACTTGCGCCGCAAATGCTATATGCCGGAATCCGAGGGTCACATGAGCAAAGCAATCATGATTCAGGGCGCCGGCTCCAATGTCGGCAAGTCGCTTTTGGTCGCCGGTCTGTGCCGGGCAATGAAGCGGCGCGGGCTCAGGGTCTCGCCGTTCAAACCGCAAAACATGTCAAACAATGCCGCTGTCACCGAAGACGGCGGTGAGATCGGGCGGGCTCAGGCCCTGCAGGCGCTGGCGGCGGGGGTTGCACGGCATTCCGATCTGAACCCGGTCCTGCTAAAACCGGAATCCGAAATCGGATCGCAAGTGATTTTGCAGGGCAAACGGCTGGCAACAGTGCAGGCGCGCGACTATGCAGCTCTTAAATCAAGGCTCCTGCCCGCAGTGACGGAAAGTTTTGAGCGGATCAGGAAGCGCAACGATCTGGTGATTGTCGAAGGCGCAGGCAGCCCGGCAGAGATCAACCTGCGTGAAGGTGACATCGCCAATATGGGATTTGCCGAAGCCGTCAACGCGCCTGTTCTGCTGGTCGGGGATATCGACCGAGGCGGCGTCATTGCGCAGATCGTGGGCACCCACGCGGTGCTTCCGACAACGGATCGAAACTTGATAAAAGGGTTCATTATCAACAAGTTCCGCGGCGACACAAGCCTGTTTGATCAGGGCCTGAACGAGATCGCCAAGCGTACCGGATGGCATTCTCTGGGCGTGGTTCCGTGGTTTACCGGTGCCCATAAACTGCCGGCCGAGGACGTGATGGAAATCAGCTCCAGCAATGGCGGTGCGTTCAAAATCGCAGTACCGCGCCTGTCGCGGATTGCCAATTTTGACGATCTAGACCCGTTGAAACTGGAACCCTCCGTCAGTGTTGATCTGATCGAAGCGGGTGATCCCTTGCCCGGCGATGCCGATCTGGTGCTGATCCCCGGCAGCAAGTCAACGATCGGCGATCTCAAATTCTTCCGCCAGCAAGGCTGGGATATCGACCTTGCCGCCCATATCCGGCGCGGCGGTCATGTTTTGGGTATTTGTGGCGGATATCAGATGCTGGGTCGTGAAATCATCGACCGCGACGGGCTTGAAGGCGCGCCGGGCAAGATTGAAGGGCTGGGGCATCTTGATGTCGTCACCGAAATGCACCCGGAAAAGCGGCTGGCCAATGTGCAGGCTGAATATCTGGCAAACGGGCTGATGCTTGAGGGCTATGAGATCCATATTGGCGAAACAAGCGGGCCGGATTGCGACCGGGCCTGGCTGGCCATTGGTGAGCGCACGGAAGGCGCGCAATCGGCCAATGGACGGGTGCGCGGGTGCTATCTGCACGGCATGTTTGCCACGGACCGCTTCCGTAAATCCTATCTTCAGGGGCTGGGTGCCGATGGATCGGAGCTTGACTACGGTCAGGAGGTTGACACATCACTTGATCAGCTTGCCGCGCATCTGGAAGAGCATATGGATCTGGATTTCCTGCTCAGACTGGCGCACTAGCACCTGTAATCGGTACCGGCGGCACGCTATTCGAACTCGCGACTGGCCAGTGCCCTCTGAATTTCCCGTCGCACCAGTTTGCGCACATTGCGCGTGATCCGGTCGCCAAGTTCGCCCTGCAATTCCTCGCGCACCATTTCCGAAACCAGATCGCGCAAGGTCTCTTCATCGAGAATGGAATCGTCTTCCTCGGCGAAATTGATAGTTGAAGGCTCGTCGAGAACTGCTTCCGCCGCCCCTTCAAAAACGCCTTCACCAGCGGCAAAGGGTGACGCCGGTGAGCTGGCCTCGGCACTGGAGTCAGAGCCTGACAGATCGACGAATCCCGCTTCCTCCGCATCGTCGGCTTCTGAGGATTCCGGCTTATGGGCTGCCAATTCAGGTTCTGCTGTCGCTTCGGGTTCTGCTGTCGCTTCGGGTTCGGCTGCCCGGTTTTGGGCGCCGCCAATGATCTCGTCTGCTTCCAGCGGTTCCTGAGATTCAGCAGCTGGTGATACCGGTTCCTCGGGCTGGGCTGAAAAAACAAAGGCAGGGGGCTCAACCTCAGCGGATCTTATGGTTTCCATCGCACGTTTGGCGCGCTCAAACAGCGTGTCTTCCGGTGCGATTTCAAATGCCGCCGAGCCGCCACCGCTTCCGGCATCTTCCTCGTCACTTTCAGATGCCACGATATCTTCCGGTTCCGCCACCGGCCGTTCACTGCTTTCAGCATTGCCGCGAACCGAACGCAGATGCGGACGCTCAGGTCTTCGCGGGCGCCTCAGGGACGACGCGCCGGCCTCAAAAACCGTTTCCGCGGCATCGGTTGCATTGGAATCAACGTCCGGGTCAGCCACGCGCAAAGCCGCTGTCAGAACCAGTTTCTGATCAGCCCCGCCACGCGCCGCGGTGGGCTTATGGCGGAAAGATACCTGCGGCGCGGCCTCTTCGTTGTCTTCCTCCGCCTTTTCGGGTGTCGATGCCACTTCGTTTGACGGCGGCACGCCTGCAGGTGAGACCGCTTCCTGGCCAGCGGTTCCAGAGCCCATGTTGGCAAGGGCGTCGCTGACCGCGTTTTCGGCGGCTTCGTGAATATTTTCGGGTCCTGCACCCGCAATTGATTCGCCGTCCGGCCCAACACCTTTGGCTTCTTCCGATACGAGACGTCGGATTGACGATAATACGTCTTCCACATCCATTGATGATACCGGATCAGACATATTCTTATTCCCCTCAGCCTTCACACAGATTGTAGCTGGCCTGATGCTAACACACAACTGGTTGGGTGTGTCTTATTTCTTACCGGCTCGTGTGAATATTTTCTCGAGCAGTTTTGCACGGTCCGTCGGGCCGGGAGCAGTCGAGACTTTATTGTAGTTATCGTTGACATCATAGGTCGCAATACCAAGCTGCAAATGGTCCTCTGTCAACAGACCCATAGCTGATAAAAGCGAATAAACTGCTACATACTGATCTCGCTTGGCAGCCACCAGGTTGGTTTCCGCTTCGACCAGTTCGCGCTCGGCATCCAGCACATCAAGTGTGGTGCGCGCACCAAGATTGGCCTCTTCGCGAATGCCACGCAACGCCACGCGCGAGGCACGCACTTCTTTTTGCCGTGCAGTGATCGAAGCGCGCGCAATCTGCAGCTGCGCCCAAAACCGGGTGACGTTTTGCTGCACCAGCAAGCCCGTGAGTTGCAGATCAGCCCGGGCCTGTTCCTCAAGCGCCACGGCCTGCCGGTAAGCCGCTGTCAGCGCCCCACCCCGATAGATCGGGGCCGAACCCGTTATGGCAACGCCAGCGGTATCGCCGGTCGCGACGTTTGCGTTGATCCCAAGGGTTCCCGACAGTGCGATTGACGGCTTCATCGCCGCCTCGGCGCGATAAACGTTAAGTTCAGCCACCTTGCTCATGTGCCGCGAACGCAGAATTGCCGGATGCGTGCGGTTGGCAATGGATTTTGCCGCTGCCAGTGTCGACGGCACCCGCGGCAGTGGCGGCGGGGATTGCAGAATACCGGGATAATGCCCGGTCGCGATGTGATAGGCCTCGCGCGAGATTTCCAGATTACCCTGCCGTAATGCGATCATGCTCAGCGCAGCGGCCAAACGCGCCTCGGCCTGCGAGACATCGGTGCGCCGGATTTCCCCCACTTCAAACCGATCCCGCGCCGCCTGCACCTGGCGCGCGATCACTGCCCTGTTATTCTCTGCCAGTTGCAGAAACTGGGCATCCCGGCGCATATCCATGAACGAGGTCACAGCCGCAAGCAGCACCTGTTGTTCGGTATCGATCAGAGTCTGCCGCACTGCTGCAACATTTTCTTTCGCCACCTCGATCGCCAGTTTTGACGCCCCCCCATCCCAGAGCATCAGATCAAGGCTGAGGGCAAGGCTTGCCGCAGAGGTTGTAAGCCCGGTTGAGAAAAAATGGGTGTATCCGGCAGAAGTGCTTGCGCTCAGAGCAGGGCGCAGGGCAGCAAGGGCAATCGCGACATTTTCGTCGGTACTTCTGAGGGCGGCCTGCCCGCTTTTCAGTTCAGCGGAATGGCGATAGGCACTGATCAGAGCATCCGTCAGACTCTGCGCCGTCACTGCCGTAACCGACACCAATAGCCCCGCCGTGAAAACAGCTGCAAACGCGCCTGACTTGAAACCTCTCATCCCGCCCCCGCTCATCGCCCGATCTTCAACACATAGGCGCCGTGCCTCAAAAAACCAGTGTCTTACAATGCAAATTCCCGTGCGCGTTCATACCCCGGCAAAACCGGGGCCGCGGCATCAAATGCGCTCCGCCAGGCAACAATGCCGCCGGTCTTTATGCCGACCCTGCACTGACCCGCAGCACCATCCGTGAATATCGCCGCAATGCGACCGCCCTCTTTCAGTTGATCAAGCACCGCCTCGGGCACCATTTCGACCGCGCCGCCAAATGTAATCACATCATAAGGCCCGTGCTTGGCGGCACCGCCACTCAACGCTCCAGCAACGATACAGGCATTGTCGATTGATGCAGCGGTCAGGTTGCTTTCTGCCTCAGTGGCCAGATCTTCATCTTCCTCAACCGCGATCACCGCTTCGGCCATATGTGCAATGACGGCAGTGGAATATCCAAGCCCGGCGCCCAGTTCGAGAACCAGCTCATTTTTCCCGATATTGAGAACATCAAGGGTCTTCGCCAAAACCCTGGGATCCATCACCACGCGGTTGCCACCAAGGAAAATATGCTCGCCGGCATAGGCAACCTCACGCAAATCAGACGGCACGAAGTCTTCCCGCGGCACGGTCAGCATGGCATGAATGATCGGAAATTTGGTCACATCGGATGGCCGGATCTGGCAATCGACCATTGCGGTCCGAAGGGAGGAGTAATCTGTCATGAACCTGCTCAAGAATCGTGAATATCTGTCCCGCCTCTCTTGCCACAGAAAGCCCGGCACGGCAACTCAGCCGCATTGGTTTTCCGAGATCAGACTTGCACCCCCCAGATCCCCTTGTTATAGCCACCCTCGCCCGCAGGGGCCACCACAGGTGAGGCGAGTTGGCGGAGTGGTGACGCAGCGGATTGCAAATCC
>CAZMNO010000031.1:0-40996 GCA_964567685.1 uncultured Rhodobacter sp.
ACCTTGAATCAGAATTTAGGTGATTTGGGAATCCTGAACGTCAACAGCCCCTAGGCACAAGTCCGATCAACGGGCACATCAAAGTGAGGGGAACAGTTATGTTCAGAAACAACGTCGGTCCGAAAGATCGGGTCTATCGCGCAGTCTCCGGGACCATTCTGGTTTCGGTCTATTTTTCCGCACCTGAAATGGCATTGAAATGGGCAGTCCTTTTTGTCGGCCTCTATCTGCTGTTTACGGCAATGATGTCTTCTTGCGTCATCCATTCGGTTACTGGTCGCAATACCAACCAGGAACCTGAAGCGGATGCAGAAACAGAAGCCAAAGCCGAAGAAGCTGAAGCCAAAGCCTGATTTCATCGGCGTCATCCGGCCATACCGGATGACGCCGGGGCTTGCCTATTCCGCGGCAACCCTTTTGTCTGTAAGAATACTCTTCAGATAATGCCCGGTATAGCTTTTGCCGTTCAGCGAAACATCCTCTGGCGTGCCGGTGGCCACAATCCGGCCTCCCCCGTCACCGCCTTCCGGGCCGATATCAATGATATGGTCTGCGGTTTTGACAACGTCCAGATTATGCTCGATCACTAGGACCGTATTGCCCTGATCGACAAGCTCGTGCAGCACTTCCAGAAGTTTGCGCACATCCTCAAAATGCAATCCAGTCGTTGGTTCATCAAGAATATAAAGCGTACGCCCGGTTGAGCGTTTGGAAAGCTCTTTGCTGAGCTTCACCCGCTGCGCTTCACCACCTGAAAGTGTTGTCGCCTGCTGGCCGACCTTGATATAGCCCAGCCCGACCCGCATCAGCGCCGTCATCTTTTCGCGGATTGCCGGAACCGCCTGAAAAAACTGCTCGGCATCCTCGACGGTCATATCAAGAACATCGGCTATGCTTTTGCCTTTAAAGAGGATTTCCAGGGTTTCGCGATTATACCGCTTGCCTTGACAGCTTTCGCAGGTGACATAGACGTCGGGCAGAAAATGCATCTCGATCTTGATCACCCCATCGCCTTGACAGGCCTCGCAACGCCCGCCCTTGACGTTGAAGGAAAACCGCCCCGGCTTGTAGCCCCGGGTTTTCGCCTCGGGCAGGCCGGCAAACCAGTCGCGGATCGGGGTGAAGGTTCCGGTATAGGTGGCCGGGTTGGAACGCGGCGTGCGCCCGATCGGGCGCTGGTCGATATCGATCACCTTGTCCAGATGCTCAAGCCCTTTGATCGCCTCGCAAGGCGCCGGTGTCTGGCGCGCGCCATTAAGGCGCATGGAGGCGGTCTTGAACAGGGTTTCAATCGTCAGCGTCGACTTGCCACCGCCGGAAACCCCGGTGATGCAGGTGAACGTGCCCAGAGGAAACTTTGCAGTGACGTTCTTGAGGTTATTGCCGGTCGCCCCCTCAACCATCAGCCACTTGCCTTTGCCGGCACGCCGTTCTCCGGGAATGGGAACCTCGCGCGCGCCGGTCAGGTATTCCCCGGTGATCGAGCCTGCATTGGCGGCAATCTCTTCAGGTGTGCCAAGGGCCACGATCTCGCCCCCATGCACCCCGGCACCGGGGCCGATATCCAGCACATGATCGGCTGAACGAATGGCCTCCTCATCATGCTCAACGACGATCACTGTATTGCCCTGATCGCGCAAATTCTTCAATGTTTCCAAAAGCCTGCCATTGTCGCGTTGGTGCAGCCCGATAGAAGGCTCATCGAGCACATAAAGCACGCCGGTGAGGCCCGAGCCGATCTGGCTGGCCAAGCGGATGCGCTGGCTTTCCCCACCGCTCAGCGTACCGGAATTGCGGCTGAGCGTCAGATAATCCAGCCCGACATTGACCAGAAAGCCAAGCCGCTCGCGGATTTCCTTCAGGATCGCGTGGGCGATTTCGTTTTTCTGATCGGTCAGGCTGGCGGGAACGGTTTCGATCCAGTCCAGCGCCTGACGGATCGACAGCTGCACCACCTGCCCCACATGCTGACCGGCGATTCTGACCGCCAGCGCTTCGGGGCGCAGGCGGTAACCTTCGCAGGTGCCGCATTCGCGGTTGTTCTGATAGCGCTCGAACTCTTCGCGGATCCAGTTTGAATCGGTCTCGCGATAGCGCCGTTCCATATTGGGAATGACGCCCTCAAAAGCGCGCGTCACCTCGTAAACCCGCCCGCCCTCATCATAGCGGAACCGGATTTCCTCCTCACCTGAACCATAAAGCATCACCTGCTGTGCCGCTTCCGGCAGATCGCGCCAGGGGGCATCGCGTTCAAACCCGTAATGGCGGGCAAGTGCCTCAATTGTTTGCAGAAAATATGGCGATTTGCCCTTGCGCCAGGGGGCCAATGCACCATCGTAAAGGGCGATGGATGGGTCCGGCACCACCAGGCGCTCGTCAAAAAACAGCTCCACCCCCAGCCCGTCGCAATCCGGACAGGCCCCGAACGGGGCGTTGAAGGAAAACAGCCGCGGCTCGATCTCGGGTATGGTGAAACCGGATACCGGGCAGGCAAAGTTTTCAGAAAATGTTATCCGCTCGGGCTCGCCTTCTTCCTCACGCGGGGCGGTTTCAAGGATGGCGATGCCATCAGCCAGATTAAGGGCAGTGCGCAGGCTGTCCGCCAGCCGTGTTTCAAGACCTTCGCGCACGACAATCCGGTCAACGACGACGTCGATGTCATGGCGGAATTTCTTGTCGAGCTTCGGTGCATCTTCCAGTTCGTAGAACGCCCCATCAACCTTGACCCGCTGAAAGCCCTGCTTCTGTAACTCCATGAATTCCTTGCGATATTCTCCTTTTCGGTCGCGCACAATGGGGGCGAGAAGATAGGCCCGCATCCCCTCCTCCATCGCCATGATCCGATCCACCATCTCGCTCACCTGCTGGGCTTCGATGGGCAGACCGGTCGCGGGCGAATAAGGTGTGCCGACACGGGCAAACAGCAAGCGCAGATAATCGTAGATCTCCGTCACCGTACCAACGGTCGAGCGTGGGTTTTTTGAAGTGGTCTTCTGTTCAATCGAAATTGCCGGCGACAGGCCTGAAATGTGATCAAGATCTGGCTTTTGCATCATATTAAGGAACTGCCGCGCATAAGCGCTGAGCGATTCCACATAGCGGCGCTGACCTTCGGCATAGATCGTATCAAAGGCAAGGCTGGACTTGCCGGAACCGGAAAGCCCGGTTATCACCACCAGCTGGTCGCGGGGAATGTCCACATCAATCGACTTCAGGTTATGCTCGCGTGCGCCCCTGATTTCGATATTCTTAAGCTCGGCCATTCAAACCATGCCCCCGCAAGAGTTTCCTGCCCCAAAGGGGCTGTTTACTTTTGGAACAAAACGTGATCATTCACAAGCAGAAATAACGCGTTTCGAATCCTGAAAATCGATCATATCACCTGATGAGCCAGAATTCTGCCCCTGAAATCTTCTGTTTTGCTTTTCCGTTTCGCATTAAGTAGGCATTGTATTCCATTGATATATAACTGTAACAAAATAATTACAGTTTTTTGCAACTATCCTCTGGTAATATTCCAGATCAAGAATATATTACCGCAAGCAAAACAACCAATATTCAGCCCGCCCGTCCCGGCGGTCTGCGCCAGACAAGGATAAACGTCATGACCTTCGGATTTGCCAACCCGTTTCGTTCAAACACACCTGCCATTGGGCATTTACCAGCCGGTCAGGCGGTTCAAATGGCAAGTGACGGCGGTTTGACGCTGGTTGATGTTCGCGATCACTCTGAACTGGCGCAGACCGGCAAAGCGCGTGGGGCCATTCACATTCCCTTATTCCAGTTGAACCACAAGGCCGATCCGCGCCATCCCGAATGCCACCCGGAGCTTAAAACCGACAAGCCGGTCGCGGTCTATTGCGCCACCGGTGCGCGCTCGCAAATGGCCGGGCGGGCAATGGCGAAACTTGGTTTTACCCAAGTCTATAACATCGGTGGATTGTCTCACTGGCAATCAGCAGGCGGGGCTTGCGAGGCGGCCTGATCAGCGACCCAAAATCGCCAGAACATAGGCCTGGGTCTCGGGATATGGCGGAACATCGTCATATTCCTCGACCGCCTCCGGGCCGGCATTGTAAGCCGCAAGTGCCAGCCGCCAGCTGCGAAAGCGCAGATATTGCTGTTTGAGATAAAGTGCCCCGCCTTCCAAATTGGCCTGCGGGTCGGTCGGATCAACGCCCAGTCTTGCCGCAGTATCGGGCATCAATTGGGCCAAACCGATGGCACCGGCGGGCGAAACCGCGTTCTGGTTCCAGTTGCTTTCGGTTTGAATGAGGCGCGCAAAGAGATCTCGCGGAATTCCAAACTTTGCCGCCGCTTTTTCCGCCATCGGCAGGTATTCACCATTATAGTCTCCGGTATAGCGCGGAATATGCCGGTCCGATGGCAACAGGCGTTTGGAGCCTTCGTATTGCTTGGACAGGCGTCCATCCAATAGCTTGAGCTGGGATTTTGACAGCCCGGCAATGACGATGGGAGTTTTGGTCACGGTCTCGCTGGCAGCAATTCCCGCAGTCATCGCAATACCCAGAGCAAATCCAATTAAGCGCGCAAGCCGCATCCCACCACCACGGGCTGTTAAATCCATGGCAGTATATCAAACTTATCCACAGGGGCGAGTCCCGCATTGTTGACTGAGCGGAAATACACCTTTTCTTCATCTTTCCGGGGTGGTCTAACAAAGATGGTTAACGAACAGGATTCGGGCGCAGGAGGCTTTTATGGCAGGATCAGTCAACAAGGTAATTATCGTCGGCAATCTGGGCCGCGACCCGGAAGTGCGGACATTTCAGAACGGCGGCAAGGTCTGCAACCTCAGAATTGCAACATCGGAACGCTGGCGTGACAAGAACACCGGTGAAAACCGGGAAAAGACCGAATGGCATTCGGTTGCGATTTTTCAGGAAGGTCTGGTGCGGGTTTGCGAGCAATACCTGAAAAAGGGCTCGACGGTTTACATCGAAGGCAAACTGCAGACGCGCAAATGGCAGGATCAGTCAGGTGCCGATCGCTATTCGACCGAAGTTGTTCTGCAAGGCTTTGACGGCAAGATGGTCATGCTGGGCGGGCGCGGTGATGGCGGTGGTGCCAGTTACGGTGGCGATCAGGGTGGTGGTTATGGCAGCGCCTCATCCGACGGCTTTGACAGCGGGCCGGCAGGTGGGCTGGATGATGAGATTCCGTTTTAGCGGAACAGATCATTCACTCAGTGAATTCGAAATTCCTTGGTCACATTACGCCACTCACCCGGCGCAATGAGCCGGTGGTGCACGAAGCGCACGGAATGAAGCGGGCCCTCAACCTCTTCTTTCCAGAATTCGATGAATTCAAACAATTTCGGATAATCCGGCGCCAGATCCAGTTTTTGCCAGATAAAGGTCTGAAGGATGCTTTGGTGATCGGGCAACCGGTAGAACATTTCTGCCGTTGTCAGCCCATAACCCTCTAACATCATTTCAAAATCACGCGTAGCCATATCAACTCCCCTTTCTCTGATTGTACCAGAATACGCGCGAAATGTGGCGAAAAAGTGGATGCATGGCCTGCGGTCCATCCGGCGGGTGCAACGGCGAGATACTTTTCTAAGTGTCAGCAGTTTCCGCTTTGATCAGAAGCGCGGACGCCGCCTCTGTTAGGGTTGCGCATGGATTCAAACCAAGGTCTGAAAGCTCAACCGATACATCCTGTGGCAAGCTGGTGTTTGAGGCGATGGGGATCTGGTTCAGTCGTCCACCGATCAGAACCGGCAGGTCAAGACCCTGATCTGACATCTCCTTTTTCAGTTCGCGCGCGAAGCTCAGGGCAATACCGTTGTAAGTCGACAAGGCGATGGCCGTCGCCCCGGCACCTGTCGCCTGTACTACGATCTCTGCAGGATCGACCGACACTCCGCCATCCACAACATCACAGCCAGCGCGTTTCAGAAAGATATCGAGCGCAAGTTTTCCATGCTCATGCACATCCGTGGTGGCTGACAATACGCGCGGAGGTTTCAGCTGTAACGCCGCAATCACCGCATCCGGCACCTCCGCAAGGGCGGCGATTGCCAGTTCCTCCAACTCTGCGGCCAGCGGCGAGGGAACCAGCGCGCGCCGCCCATTGGGCAAGCTTTCCTCTGGCTTGCCTCCGCCAAACATCCGTTCCAGCCGTTTGCCACCCAGCCGCCTGAGCGACAGGAGCAGCTCAAACGGGTTTTCAGTGTCGATCCCGGCATCTGCAAGCCCGGCGAGTACACGAGCGGCAAATGCCTGCCCGCCGGTTTCAATCCGGTCAGCATGCCTGTCCACCGCAACAAGGTCGGTGAATTCAGCGACCACAGGGCCCAGATCAATTGCGCGGGCTAAAAACAGCTGCGCGTTGATGATTTCATCCGTATCGGGAATGCGCCGGTTCTCGCTCACCGGAACAGGGTTCAGCGCGTGCCCGGTGGGCAACAATGCCTGGCCGAGAATGTCGACTTGCAGATACTGCGCCATTGCGGCGTAGTTTTCTGCCGCCTCCCCCTGATAGAGCACCGTCGCCCCGTAAATCTGTGTTCCCGGCACAGCCGTACCGCGCGCAAGTGCGCGTTGAAAAGCCAGCCTTTGCAAAGGGTTGGTGAAATGATGGCCAAAGCAATGTGAAACCTCAACACCCGCTTTAGCCGCAATGTGACGCTCCAACAGGGCCACGCCGAAGACGCAGGAAACATCGCTCATCACCGCAGCAAAACCGTCATCCAGATTGGAGTGAACCAGAATCTCCCGATCCTGTGCTGCGATCAGACCAAGTGCTGACAGTGTCGCCGAAGTTGCAGCGATATCATCCTTTGAACCCGGCAACCGAAAGGTAAAATACTGCCCGAGATTGCCAATGGCCGTTGCCCCTGCGGCCAGGGCAAAACAGGTATTTTCCAGAGCTGCCGGAAAACCCAGTACAAAATCCCCGAAATGCGGTGCAACAGGGGCGGCATTGGCCAGAGCGGCGAAATCCTCGGGGCCGTTCAGAATCATGCCGGTTCCCTGCACCGCCCCGGCCCGGTCTTTCATCGGTACGCCCATCGACCAGTCAAGGCACAGGCCATAGCGATCCACCTGCCCGCCGGTGCGGGCAACTTTTTCGTGAATTTGCCGCGTGGCATTGATGGATTTTTCCAGACTGCGAAACCCGATCTGGGCGTGCTGCATCAGCCGCCCATGTCGGGCCTCCTGCCGTTTGAATGCAGCCTCGCAAGCCAATCCGACTTGGCTGAGAAAAGCCGAAGGACCCACCTGCCACACCTGCGCGAGCGCCCGCCCTTCGCCAAGCAACTCACCAGCATCCGGGAGCCTTTCTTCGGGGAAAATATCACTGCGTTTCACCGCTTTTGACCCTTCGATTCCACTGGTACAGGATGAAACATTAACCCTTAGCTCACGTTTTGCGGTAGAAATTCGACTGCCCCTATTTAAGCTGTTGATTTCGTTGTATTTCATTGATTCATTTTGCAGCGTTGGATTTGCACTCTCTTGTGGGCTTTGCTATAGTCAGCCGCAATATGTGGATAGGCAGAAGAGCGGACTAACCCTTGAGCGACGAAACCGACCTTCCCGAGGATACCCCGGCGGAAAAACCCCAATATGACGGCCCTTCGATCACCATCGAAGAGGAGATGAAGTCATCCTATCTCGATTACGCGATGAGCGTGATTGTTTCGCGCGCCATTCCCGATCTCAGGGACGGGCTGAAACCGGTTCACCGGCGCATTCTTTATGCGATGCACGAGACCAATAATGGCCACGACAAGCCTTACCGCAAGTCGGCGCGCCCGGTTGGTGACACGATGGGGAAATACCACCCGCATGGCGATGGGGCCATTTACGACGCGCTTGTCAGGATGGCACAGCCGTTTTCAATGTCGCTGCCTTTGCTAGATGGTCAGGGCAATTTCGGCTCGATGGACGGTGATAACCCGGCGGCCATGCGCTATACCGAGGTCCGGATGGACAAACCGTCCGCCTCGCTGCTGGCCGATATCGAAAAAGACACGGTTGATTTTCAGGATAATTACGATGGCAAGGATCAGGAACCCTCGGTCCTGCCGGCGCGGTTTCCCAATATGCTGGTCAATGGGGCTGGCGGTATCGCTGTCGGCATGGCCACCAATATCCCGCCGCATAATCTGGGCGAGGTGATTGACGCGACGCTGGCGCTGATTGAAAACCCTGACCTTGGGGTTGAGGATCTGATGCAGTTCGTCCCGGCCCCTGATTTTCCCACGGGTGGCATCATCCTGGGGCGCACCGGGGCGCGCAAAGCCTATATCGAAGGGCGTGGCAGCGTCATTATCCGCTCCAAGACCCGGATCGAGGAGATTCGCAAAGACCGTTTTGCCATTGTCGTGGACGAGATTCCCTATCAGGTGAACAAGGCCACAATGATCGAAAAGATCGCCGAGATCGCGCGTGACAAACGCATCGAAGGCATCGCCCATGTGCAGGACGAAAGTGATCGCATCGGTGTGCGCGTGGTGATCGAGCTTAAGCGCGATGCAACGCCTGAGGTGGTTCTCAATCAGCTTTTCCGCTTCACCCCGATGCAGACCTCCTTTGGCTGCAACATGCTGGCATTGAATGGCGGGCGGCCCGAGCAACTGGATCTGAGGAAGTTCCTGAGTTCATTCATTGATTTCCGCGAAGAAGTGGTGGCGCGGCGCACCGCGTTTGAATTGCGCCGGGCGCGTGAACGCAGCCATATCCTTTGTGGTCTGGCAGTTGCCGTCAGCAATGTTGACGAAATCGTCGCCACGATCCGATCTTCGGCTGACCCCGCAGAAGCACGCGAGCGCCTGATGACCCGGCGCTGGCCAGCTCGGGATATTGCCGATTACATCCGGCTGATCGATGACCCCAGTCATACGATGAACGAGGACGGCACCTATAACCTCAGCGAAACCCAGGCCCGCGCTATTCTGGAGCTGCGCCTGCAGCGCCTGACGGCGATGGGGGTGAAGGAGGTGACCGACGAGCTGGCTGAACTGGCAGGCAAGATCAAGAATTACCTCAATATTCTCAGATCGCGCGAGCGGATCATGGCGATCATTTCAGACGAACTGAAAGAGGTTCGTGAGATGTTTGCGGTGCCGCGACGCTCGGAAATTGTCGAACATATCGGTGATATGGAAGACGAAGACCTGATCGAGCGTGAAGACATGGTCGTGACGGTGACCAACTCAGGCTACATCAAACGCACCAATCTTGCCGACTATCGCGCGCAGAAACGCGGCGGCAAGGGCACGCAGGGAATGAATACCAAGGACGAGGATTTTGTTACCAACCTTTTTGTGGCAAACACCCATACGCCCCTGCTCTTCTTCACCACAGATGGCATCGTCTACAAGCTGAAGACCTGGCGCCTGCCGCCGGGTGGGCGCAATGCACGCGGCAAAGCGATCATCAATATCCTGCCAATCCCGCAAGGGGTCTCCATCGCCGCTATCATGCCAGTCGATGCACCGGAAGAAGACTGGGAAGACCTGCAAATCGTATTTGCCACCTCAACGGGGGATGTGCGGCGCAATGCGCTCAGTGATTTCACCAATGTGAAATCCAACGGCAAAATCGCGATGAAGCTACCCGAAGGTGTGTCGCTGGTCAATGCACGTATCTGCAATGAACACGACGATTTCCTGCTGACAACCGCACTTGGCAAGGTCATCCGCTTCCCGGTTACGGATGTACGCGTATTCAAGGGGCGCGATTCAACGGGTGTGCGCGGGATCAAGCTGGCCAAGGGCGATCATGTGGTTGCAATGGCCGTCATTCGCCATGTCGAAGCCTCTCCCGATGAGCGCGCGGCCTATTTCAAGATGCGGCGCGCCATCACCGGGGATGAAGCGGGTGAAACCGAAGATACAACGGGTGATATCGCGCTCAGCCAGGAGCGATACGCTGAGCTTAGTGCCCTTGAGCAGTGGATACTGACCATTACTTCAGGTGGTTATGGCAAACGCTCGTCAGCCCATGAATACCGGGTTGCCGGGCGGGGCGGGCAAGGCATTGCCGCGGCCAACCTTGGCCGGCGCGGTGACAGTATCGTCGCCTCGTTCACGGTTGAGGATGAGGATCAGATCATGCTGGCAACCTCGACCGGCCAGTCGATCCGCTGCCCGGTTTCAGGGATTTCACGGCAGGGCCGCACCTCTTCCGGGGTAACGGTGTTTAACACCTCAAAAGACGAAAAGGTTGTTTCGGTTGCCTGGATTGCCGAGCAGGGCGAGGATGAAGAGGCAGAAGAGGCGTGATCGATCCGCGTTGACCCATGATTTTGGGGGTATGACTGCGAGCGTTCCATCCAATTGTTTCTATTCGGGCAACAGTCGTTCAGGTTTGATTAACCTCGCGCTGATCCACTCCCCCTGCCACCTGACAAAAGCACTGGTGGCTGTTGTCCCATAATTGGGACCTGGCAACCAAGAGGAGTATCATGACTTTCGTGCGAACCTACGCCCATACGCTTGGGCGGCTCCTGCTATCGATGATTTTCATCATGGCGGGGCTCATCAAACTAACTGACCCCGCAGCATATGTCGCGCTGCTGGAGACCGTCAATATTCCCGGTATTGTCGCCTATGGCCTGATTGGGGTGGAACTGATTGGCGGGGCAATGATTCTGGTCGGTTATCAAACCAGAAACGCGGCGATTTTGCTATCTGCGCTCTATCTCAGCGGCGCCTTCCTGCTTAATCTCAGAACCGGAAGTCAGCTTGAAATCATGACATTCGTTCAAAATCTGGGCCTGATCGGTGGTTTCCTCATCCTGTTTGCGCAAGGTGGCGGCAGAATGTCGATGGACGAATTGGCCAAATAATCCCAAAGCGGGCGGGCGTTTGCCCGCCCCGCACTCGACTATTGGTATAGTGCGATCACTTATTTTCGCTGCAATATCGTGCATATTTATCAAATTCTCTCCTAACTTTCGCCGGATTTGCCGCCAAAGATGTGGCGGAACGATAGTCGGGTTTCTTGTTGGGGGCCTTTCTGTCCGCTGAAACCCGATGGAAAGGACCTGCGCAATGAGGACTATCATCAAACAAGAGAAAATGCAGGAATTTGCCCATGCGACCGCACGGGTTCTGATTGCGTCTTACTTTATGGCCAAGGCGATTGGCCTGATCATCGATCCTGCCGGAATGGAACAGTTCCTTGCCGTCAGTGCCGTGCCTGACTATCTCAAATGGCCGAACGCAGGTTTTGAGCTATTGGCGGCCTTCGCAATCATGGTTGGATTCCAGACACGCACAGCGGCGGCCCTGCTGGCGCTTTATTTGTTCTGGTCCAGCTTTATTCTGAATTATCAGCCGGGTGATCCTTACGCGATTGGCGCATTCTGGCGTGATCTTGCGATGATCGGCGGGCTTTTGATGCTGTTCTCGCACGGCCGCGGTGCCTATGCGCTTGATAATTTCTTTCAGCGCAGAAGTGACGCCCGGGAGGCGCGTGAAAAAGCAGAAGAGGTAGGCGAAGAAGCCGTGCCCGAACCGCAAGCCTGATCCCGCTAAATCAAGAAAACAAGGCCTCCCGCGCGGGGGCCTTTTCTTTTGGGCAGAACTCGCCTAAAGCGCCGGGATGATCAAACCAATCCATATCATCGGCGGCGGCCTTGCCGGTGCCGAGGCCACCTGGCAAGCGGTCAACGCGGGCGTGCCGGTCATCCTGCATGAGATGCGGCCGAAGGTCGAAACCTTCGCCCATAAAAGCGATGCGCTGGCCGAAATGGTCTGTTCGAACTCTTTCCGATCCGACGACGATACCGCCAACGCTGTGGGTCTTTTGCATTGGGAAATGCGCCAGGCGAACAGCCTGATCATGGAAATGGCCGACAAACACTCCCTGCCTGCAGGTTCGGCCCTGGCGGTGGATCGCGAGGCATTTTCCAGAGCCGTGTCAGAGCGGCTTCTGGCACATGATCTGGTCACGCTGGCGCGCGAGGAAGTGACTGAAATGCCATCCGCCGATTGGGGGCAGACGATCATTGCCACTGGCCCTCTCACCTCCGAAGCGCTGGGGAAATCCATTTTGCAGGCCACCGGCGAAGACCGGCTGGCTTTTTTTGATGCCATCGCACCGATCGTTTACGCCGATAGCATCGATATGACACAGGCCTGGTTCCAGTCGCGCTATGACAAGGGCGAGACAGAGGCTGAACGCCAGGCCTATCTTAACTGCCCGATGAACCGCGATGAGTATGAGGCATTCATCGACGCTCTGCTGGCCGCTGAAACCACCGAATTTCGCGAGGGCGAGACCGATACCCCCTATTTTGAAGGCTGTCTGCCGATTGAAGTCATGGCTGCTCGGGGCCGTGAAACCCTGCGCTTTGGACCGATGAAACCGGTCGGGCTGACCAATCAGCATGATCCGACGACCAAAGCCTATGCGGTGGTGCAGCTCAGGCGCGACAACGCACTTGGCACGCTGTTCAATATCGTAGGCTTTCAGACCAAAATGAAATACGGATCACAGCTTGAAGTTTTTCGGCGCATTCCCGCACTTGAACAGGCGCAGTTTGCCCGTCTTGGTGGCATTCACCGCAACATGTTCATCAATTCGCCGCGCCTGCTCGATACCCAGATGCGGCTGAAATCAGCCCCCCATATCCGCTTTGCCGGACAGGTGACCGGGGTTGAAGGTTATGTCGAAAGTGCGGCCATGGGATTGCTGGCCGGGCGCATGGCAGCGGCTCAGGCAAAAGGCGGGGATCTGCCACCGCCTTCAATCGAAACCGCCAGCGGAGCACTGATCAACCATATCACCGGCGGTGCCGAAGCAAAAAGCTTTCAGCCGATGAACGTAAATTTCGGCCTCTTCCCCCCCATCGCTGAAGCAAGATCCGGCAGACGCGCGCGCAAAGAGCGCTATCTGGCCTATACCGACCGCGCCAAAGCCGCTTTTGGCGCGTGGCTGGCGGGGATGCGCGAAAAAGCCCTGGCCTGAGAGCGACTGGACGCCCCTGACCCGTATTGTTAACCTGACAAGGTGATCAGGGGGGGATATGAGTAAAGATCAGGGATTTCTTAAAGACGCCTATCATACTGGGAACGCGGAGGAAACACGCGCGCTTTATGACAGATGGGCAGAAACCTATGACGCCGAGATCCGCGAAAACGGCTATGCAACACCATCGCGCTGCGCCGCTGCCCTGGCTGGATTTGTCCCGGATCAGACCGCACCCGTCCTTGACGTCGGTTGCGGTACCGGGCTTTCCGGGCTGGCGCTGCGTGATGCCGGATTTGCCTTGATTGACGGCTGCGATCTCAGCGCTGAAATGCTCAAACAAGCGGCGGAACGTGACAGGCTTTATCGCGCGCTCATCAAGATCGATCTTAATGACGCGCTCCCGTTTGAACCCGGTGCCTACACAGCGATTGCCGCAATCGGTGTGCTGGCTTCTGGCAATGCTCCGGCTGGCCTGATTGACCAGATGCTCGAGTTTCTGCCAGCAGACGGGTTCTTTGTCTTTTCGCTCAATGACAACACCCTGAAAGACCCGGAATATGAAGCGCGGATCGTGGAAAATATCGACACCGGGCAAGTGCGGTTATTGTTCAGGCAGCATGGCCCGCATCTGCCGGGAATTGGCATGCAAAGCACTGTTTACGTGATGCAAAAAACCTGAATGCGCGAACGGTTTGCCCCATCTCCGACCGGATTTCTGCATCTGGGCCACGCCTTTTCCGCCCTGACCGCCTGGGATGCAGCAGAGGCTGAGAGGGCTGAGTTTCTGCTCAGAATCGAAGATATTGACACCACCCGATCCCGACCGGAGTTTGAGGCGGCGATCTTTGAAGATTTGCACTGGCTCGGCCTTTCCTGGCCAGAGCCGGTAATGCGGCAATCAGACCGGATGGACGCGTATCAGGAAGCACTTAAGGTTTTGATATCAAATGATCTTTGCTATCCATGCAAATGCAGCCGTCGCGATATCAACCTAGCCCTCAGCGCCCCGCAGGAAGGTGATGGGCGCAAGATCGGCCCTGATGGTCCGGTATATCCTGGCACCTGTCGCGACCGCCGCATGGCGGATCGAATCACTGGCGATGCAATCCGCCTTAACATGGCCCGCGCCATTGACCATCTTGGCGGGGTGAATGTGGTCAACGAACTTGAATATCTGGAAATCGGCGGTGCAAATCGGGTTCATCACCGGCTCAATGCCAAAGAATTAATCTCGGCGACCGGCGACATTGTGCTGGCGCGGCGCGATATCGGCACCTCTTACCATCTTGCGGTGGTGGTGGATGACGCAGCACAAGCCATCACCCATGTCACAAGGGGCCGTGACATGGAAAGCGCGACAGCGATCCATGTTCTGCTGCAACATCAGCTCGGGTATAAAACGCCGGTCTATTGCCACCACCGGCTGATCCGCGATGAAAACGGCAAGCGGCTGGCCAAACGGGATGACGCGCGGGCGATCAGGAAATATCGCGCTGATGGTCTGACCCCTGAAGAGGTGCGCGCGCTGGTCGGGCTAAAGCAGCGGCTGGCTTAGCTCCACCTCTTCCCCGTCCTGAATTCCCGTATAAAAACAGGAGGTTCGGTTGGTGTGGCAGGCCGGACCTGTCTGCTTGACCAGCACCAGCAGGCAATCGCGGTCACAATCCACCCTGAGCTCCACCAATTGCTGCCGATGGCCGCTGGTCAGTCCCTTTTCCCAATATTCGCCGCGTGAGCGCGACCAATAGGTCACCTGCCCGGTTGCCAGGGTTCTGGCAACAGCCCCTTCATTCATCCAGGCCATCATCAGAACATCACCAGTATCGCTGTCTTGCGCAATCGCCGGAATCAGCCCTTTTGCGTCATAGAGCAATGTGCCTGGATCAAATTTGACTGGCATGGTTTCCTGTCCTTTTCAAACCGATTGTCATGCCCTATCTAATGCGGGTCAGGTCTCAGGGAAAGGCGCGATCGGCCATGAGCGGTGAACAGGATCTTATCCGACTTTATTCAGGGCGCATCCTGGCGCTTGCGGCCGGCATTCCACTAACAGAGCGGCTTGACTCGCCTGACGCCACGGCGCGCAAACGCTCGCCGCTTTGCGGCTCAACCGTGACGGTTGACCTGGTACTCAGAGACGGCGTCATCGCCGAATACGGGCAGGATGTAAAAGCCTGTGCGCTTGGTCAGGCGGCGGCCTCCATTGTGGGGACCAATGTGATCGGGCGGTCGCTTGAGGAAATCCGCAGAGCGCGGAATGAATTGCGCGCCATGCTGACAGATAACGGCCCGATCCCCTCGCCCCCCTTTGACGAGCTTGAGGTTTTGCTGCCGGCACGCGATTACAAGAACCGCCATGCCTCCATTCTGTTGGTGCTCGAGGCCACGCTCGCGGCTTTTGAGGAAGCTGAAAAAGCCGCCTGCGCCTAAAAAAAACGCCGCAGCTTCCTTTTTTGGGAAGTGCGGCGTGAAAGGTGCGTGCCCGTTTGGTCCGGCTTGTGATCACAAATGGATCGATGCTTTGAGGTCAGGCAATACCGTAAAGCGCGCGCATGTCAAATTGGGGGACAGAGATGCGCATGAGGCAGGCCGGAACGGGCCGCAGGCGAAGTCAGGCCATGCCAGGCAGGCTGAGGCCGACAAACAAAACAACAATCAACGCGGCAACGCCGACAGCATCTTCCAATATGGTCGCGGGAGCGCGTGAAAAAATGCGAAATATCTGAGTAAACATTCTGCTAACCTGCCGATTTGTTCTTTTGTTTCCTCTTTGTTCCATATTATGGCAGAACTTGTAAAGAACTTTTTAAGAACATTTGTGAACTTTTGGCCAATTTACTTTAAGATAACACCCTAACCTACTGTAATCATGCGAATAGCTTTCTCTTGCTCCATCAGGTAAAGCAGAACCCGCACCGCCTGACCACGTTTTCCTTTGAGATCGGGATCGGTTTGCAGCAGCATCCTTGCGTCATCCTGCGCCGTTTTCATCAGATCGGGCTGGCTTTCCAGGTCAGCGATGCGGAATTTCGGCAGGCCCGATTGCTGTACGCCCAGAACATCCCCGGCGCCGCGCAATTTCAGGTCTTCCTCGGCCAGAAAGAACCCGTCTTCACTTTCGCGCATGGCACTTAGCCGCCGCTCGGCGGTTTCACCAAGGGGCGGTGAATAAACCAAAAGGCAAGAAGAGGCCGTCTCACCCCGCCCAACCCGGCCGCGCAACTGGTGCAACTGGGCCAGACCGAAGTTTTCTGCCTGCTCTATCACCATGATGGAGGCGCCTGGCACATCGACCCCAACCTCAATCACCGTCGTTGCCACCAGCACGCGGCTGCGCCCGGCCTGAAAATCGGCCATTGCGGCATCTTTATCAGCAACAGGCATCTGCCCATGCACCAACCCAACCTGCCCTTCGCCAAAAGCCAGCCGCAGGGAGCGAAAGCGTTCTGCCGCCGCCGTCCATTCAACGGTTTCGCTTTCTTCAACCAGTGGGCAGACCCAATAGGCCTGCTGGCCCTCAGCCACGGCAGATTTCAGATGCTCGATCACCTCGTCAATGCGGCCCGATGAGATCACCACCGTTTTGATCGGCTTGCGCCCCGGGGGTTTTTCATCGAGCACTGACAGATCCATATCACCATATTGTGCCAGAGCCAGCGAGCGGGGGATCGGTGTCGCCGTCATCACCAGCACATCCACGGCACGCCCCTTGGCCCCAAGATCCATACGCTGGCGCACACCGAACCGGTGCTGCTCATCGATCACCGCCAGACGCAGATCGTGAAACTCGACGTCTTTCTGGAACACCGCATGTGTTCCCAGAAGCAGCTGAATATCGCCCGCAGCCAGTGCCGCAAGCTTGGCCTTACGCTCCGCTCCCTTGTCGCGTCCGGTCAGAATTTCCATCACCACACCCGCCTCTTCAACCATCGGTCGCAGGCTTTCCAGATGCTGGCGGGCCAGAATTTCGGTTGGCGCCATCATCACCCCCTGCCCGCCTGCTTCAGCAACGATCAAAAGGGCAATGAGCGCCACTAGGGTTTTGCCCGAGCCCACATCGCCCTGCAAAAGGCGGTTCATGCGCAAGGGCGAGGCGAGATCGTCGGCAATTTCGTCAAAGGCGCGGATCTGTGCATCGGTCGGATCATAAGGCAGCGTTTTCAAGACCTTGGATTGATAGCGCCCAGTGGCAACACTCGCCACACCCTTGGCGCGTTTGATCCGCGCGCGCGCCAGAGCCAGCGTCAGTTGATGCGCGAACAATTCGTCATAGGCCAGCCGCTCACGGCATTTGACCCAGGGGGAAATCTCGGCCGCGGAAGCCGGGCGATGCGCTTGATGAACCGCATCGTTCCAGTCTGGCCAGCCCTCTTTGGATTTCAGCGTCGGCTCGATCCATTCTTCTGGATCGGGCAACCGTTCCAGCGCCGATGCGGTTGCTTTCATCATGACCTTTTGCGTCACACCCGCCGTTAGGGGATAGATCGGTTCAAAAGCCGGGATGTCCTCAGCATCCTCAGGCCTGAGTATATGATCGGGATGCACCATCTGCGCCACCCCGTCAAAAAGCTCGATCTTGCCGGAAACGACCCGCCGCTGGCCGGTGGGCAGGGTTTTCTTCAGCCAGTCAGCCCTGGCGTGAAAGAACACAAGTTGAAAACTGGTTTCAGCGTCCTGAACGGTAACACGGTAAGGACGGCCTTCGGCCGAATTGGGGTGATGCAGACCAACCTCAACCTCAACCGTCGCCACCTCGGGCGGGATAACATTGCGAATGGTTGTGCGGATATTCCGGTCAATGCCCGAATGCGGCAGCGTGAATAACAGATCACGCGGGCGGGTGATATTCATGCCTTCCAGGTTGCGCGCATTTCGCGGGCCAATCCCGGTCAACCCGGTGATGGCGGCAAAAAGCGGAAAGAGGATTTCGGGGCGGTTGCTCATGGCCCTATTGTCAGGGGTTCGGGCGGGTCAGTTCAAGCCATTCCTCCTCGCTGACAATCTTCACCCCCAGTTCTTTGGCCTTTTTCGCCTTTGATCCCGCCCCCGGACCGGCAATCACCAGATCGGTCTTGGCCGAAACCGAGCCTGTGACCTTGGCCCCAAGGGATTCCGCTGTTGCCTTGGCTTCGGCGCGGGTCATTTGGGAAAGCGTGCCGGTAAACACCACGGTTTTGCCGGCAACAGTAGAGTTTCCTGTGGCGCGTTTTGCCGCCTCTTCCACCTCAAGCAGCGCAACCAGTCGGTCAATAAGGGCGCGCGAAGCCGGTTGATGAAAGGCCGTAACCAGTGCAGCGGCCATGACGGACCCGACCCCATCGATCGTCAGAAGATCATCCCATTCGGCCCCTTCCCCGATCACAGCTTTGGTCAACGTGTCTTCCAGCGCCTGCCAGGTGGTGAAATAACTGGCCAGTAGTTGCGCCGTGCTTTCGCCGACATGGCGGATGCCAAGGGCAAAGATCAGTCGGTAGAGCGGAATGCGGCGCTTTTCTTCAATTGCGGCAAAGAGATTGGCGGCGGATTTCTCGCCCCAGCCTTCGCGATTGGCGAGTTTTGAGATATTCGCCTCATCACGCGCCTGTAGCGTGAAAATATCGGCCGGTTCACGAATTGTAAGCTGGTCATCATTAAAGAACATTTCGATCTGTTTGTTGCCCAGCCCTTCAATATCAAAAGCGCCGCGGGATACGAAATGTTTCAATTTTTCAATGGCTTGTGCGGGGCAAATCATCCCGCCAGAGCAACGACGCACTGAATCGCCTTCTTCGCGCACAGCATCAGAACCACATTCCGGGCAGGTTTTTGGGATTTGGAAAGGTTGGCTGGCATCGGGGCGTTTAGTAAGATCGACATCGCGGATTTTCGGGATGACGTCACCGGCGCGATAGACCTCAACCCAGTCACCAACCCGAATATCGCGCCCGTCACGAATAGGATTGCCCTTTGAATCAAGGCCAGCGATGTAGTCTTCATTGTGCAGCGTTGCATTTGATACAACCACACCACCTACCGTCACAGGTTTGAGGCGGGCAACAGGAGAGAGAGCGCCTGTGCGCCCGACCTGAATCTCGATATCCTCAAGTAGCGTGTGGGCAATCTCGGCGGGAAACTTATGCGCAACAGCCCAGCGAGGGGTCGAAGAGCGGGCGCCCAGTCTTGCCTGATAATCAAGATCGTCCACCTTGTAGACCACACCGTCAATGTCATAGCCAAGCGTGGCACGCTGGGCCTCGATCCCGGTATAGTGAGCGAGCATTTCCTCGATATCACGGCAGGATTTCATCAGAGGATTAACCGCAAATCCAAGCTTTGCCAGCCGTGCAATCGCCTGGGCCTGAGTGTTTGCCAATGGTTCGGAAATCTCCCCCCAGGCATAGGCAAAAAACCTGAGAGGGCGGGATTTCGTGATAGAACTGTCAAGCTGGCGCAACGAACCCGCAGCGGCGTTACGTGGATTGGCAAAAGGGCGCGCGTCAGCCTTGATCTGCCGATTGTTAAGGTCAGTGAAATCCGCGTGGCTCATATAGACCTCGCCCCGAATTTCCAGTATTTCAGGCGCGTTTTCAAGATGTTGCGGGATATCATCGATCGTGCGTGCGTTCAGCGTGACATTCTCACCGGTCTCGCCATCGCCGCGGGTCGCGGCCTGCACCAGGGCCCCGTTTTCATAGCGCAATGACAGGGACAGACCGTCAATCTTCGGTTCCGCGGTGAAATCAAGCCTGTCCTCAGCCGCCAGCCCCAGAAACCTGCGAATACGCTCGGCAAATTCGGTGACATCCGCCTCATTAAAGGCATTGCCAAGCGACATCATGCGCTGGGCGTGTGTGACTTTGCCAAACCCCTCCTGCACAGGGGCACCGACCTGTTCGCTGGGGCTGTCAGGGCGTGACAGTTGTGGAAATCTGGCTTCGATTTTGGAATTCCGATGCTTGAGCGCATCAAATTCGGCATCACTCATGATCGGGTTGTCGTCGGCATGATAGGCGCGGTTTGCCGTCTTCAAAAGATCCGCCAAACGCGCCAGTTCGCGTTTGGCCTCAGCCTCGCTCAGCTTTGCCACATCAACTTTTGCCGACATTCCGGCCCCCTCCACTTCACCTGAAAAGCAAATTTCTCAGGCGCATAGAGGCGTAGTCTAATTCAGGATTGGCGGAAAACGAAGGCCTGATCAGGCCCCGACGGCGATCGGGTCAGCCAAAGCAGCGGGTTCAGGGTCGCGCAGCACGTAGCCACGCCCCCAAACCGTTTCGATATAGGTTTCCCCACCGGTCGCTTCCGCCAGTTTCTTGCGCAGCTTGCAGATGAACACATCAATGATTTTCAGTTCGGGTTCATCCATGCCGCCGTAAAGGTGATTGAGGAACATTTCCTTGGTCAGGGTCGTGCCCTTTCTAAGGCTCAGAAGTTCCAGCATCTGGTATTCCTTGCCGGTCAGATGCACGGGGGATCCATCAACTTCCACCGTTTTGGCATCAAGATTGACCACAACCTGCCCGGTCTGGATGATCGACTGGGCATGGCCCTTGGAACGGCGGATGATGGCATGAATTCGCGCGATCAGTTCTTCACGATGAAACGGCTTGGTCAGGTAGTCGTCGGCGCCAAAGCCAAAACCGCGAATCTTGTTATCGGCATCGTCATTGCCTGACAATATAAGGATCGGCGTATCAATGCGCGCACGGCGCAGCTGGCGAAGAACGTCATGACCGTTCATGTCCGGAAGGTTCAGGTCAAGCAGAATAAGATCGTAATCATAAAGCTTTGCCAGATCGATCCCTTCCTCGCCAAGATCGGTGGCATAGACATTCAGATTGGCGTTCGCCAGCATGAGTTCGATGCTTTTGGAGGTGGTGGGGTCATCTTCAACGAGCAGAATGCGCATTATCTTCACTCCGATTGGGCCGAGGGTGGTTAACGCAAACTTGGCTGAGAATAGTTAATCACTGGTTACCTGTGGCGTGATCTTTATCATTACTACCTATGGTTGTCTATATTTCTGAACCGCCGTGGCTTTGAGGGCCTGATCCCCGTGCGTGCGTGCCATTGTTCGCCAACTGTCCAGTTCCTCGGAGCTGAGGCGATAGATCTCGCAAGCCTCATCACCAGTGATCAGCCCACCCTCGACCGCACGGACCACCGCTGCCTTGCGGCTGGCAACCCAGCGACGGGTGGTTACCGGCGGCAGATCGGCCCGGCTCATCTTGCTGCCATCCTTCAATGTGACAACCAGTGGCCCTTTTCCCTTTTTGATATACATGTCCCCGTTCCTTTCGCATCGAGAGACTGCGCATTTATTCTTAAAAACCCGATAAGGCGGGCCCTTGTGACTGCCTAAGATTTTCCTATATTGCGCCTCAAACCCTGAGAGAGTGACGATCGTGGCCCTGAACGCCTCCACCACAACCTTAAATTCGCTGGGATTTGCCAAATCCCCGGCTGATACGCGTGTGCTTGTCGCCATGTCAGGTGGCGTGGATTCTTCGGTCGTGGCAGCGGTGCTGGCAGATGAGGGCTATGACGTGGTTGGCGTGACACTGCAACTTTACGATCACGGCGCTGCGCTAGCGAAAAAGGGGGCCTGTTGTGCCGGGCGCGATATCCATGATGCACGTCGGGTGGCCCAAGAGCTTGGGTTCGCGCATTACGTGCTGGATTACGAAAACCGGTTCAAGGAATCGGTGATTGACGAATTTGCTGACAGCTATCTGGCCGGGGCAACACCTGTGCCGTGCATCCGCTGCAATGAACGGGTAAAATTCCGCGACCTTCTGAAAACCGCAAAAGACCTGGGCGCTGATTGCATGGCCACCGGGCATTATATCCAGCGGTTCATGGGCCCTGACGGGGCAGAACTGCATGCCGCTGCCGATCCTTCGCGCGATCAGTCCTATTTTCTCTTTTCCACCACGCAAGAGCAGCTGGATTATCTGCGCTTTCCGCTTGGTCATCTGAAATCGAAAGGGGAAACCCGGGCGCTGGCGCGAAAATACGGGCTGGAGGTTGCCGACAAACCCGACAGTCAGGATATCTGCTTTGTGCCCGACGGATCTTATGCATCCGTGATCGAAAAACTGCGACCAGGCGCGGCAGAGCCCGGTGATATCGTGCATCTTGATGGGCGGGTTCTGGGGCGGCATGGCGGGGTGATCCACTACACCATCGGTCAGCGCCGCGGGCTGGGGATCGGTGGCGGCGATCCGCTTTATGTGGTCAGGCTTGATCCTGATACCCATCAGGTGATCGTCGGGCCGAAAGAAGCGCTTTTGACGCAAAGCATCCTGATTGATGAGGTTAACTGGCTCGGAGAGGCATCTTTTGATGCCGAGCAGTCACGCGATGTTCTGGTCAGGGTTCGCTCAACTCGCCCGCCACGACCAGCGACACTCCATCCGACCGGGCCGGAAAGTGCCAAAGTTGTGCTTGCTGACGCCGAAGAGGGAGTCGCGCCGGGACAGGCCTGCGTGTTTTACGACCCCAATTCCAGCCGCGTGCTTGGCGGCGGCTGGATCCGTTGCGGGTCGTGAACCACCCGCCACCTCAATTGCCGCGTTAATCCTGGCTGACAACTACGCAATCTTTGCCGCCATCCACAGCCGCCAGTTCGGCGCATTCTGCAAGTGCGGCTGCACGCGCCTCCTCTGGCGAGGCGGCTTTGACCGCCCTGCCCCAATGGCCGGTGGATGGTGAAATCGCAAATGCCTTTGACTTGCCCGAGCGGCGATATTTCTTGGAAAACTCAGCACTTGCCAGGGCACTCAGGCTGAAGGCGCGCGGGGCCTTATAGGCCTTTGGCAGAAATTCGGCCACAACGACACAGTCTTCGGAGGCTTTCTTTTTCTTGGCATTGCACCCGGCAATCGCAGCCGCATGTGCCGCCTCGACCGTATGGTGATTGATCGCCTGAAAAGCTGAACGTGACTGCATCCCCTCAGTCGGGCTGACGGCCATGGCTTCGTAATATTTCTGAATACGCGCTGCCATCTTGATCGCCGGTAACAGCGCCTCTGGAATAAGGTCTTCGCGCAGGATTCGCACAACCGTCGCCCTTTTTCCGGTCTTATAGAGCTGTTTGTGCGCCGTTTTTGCCGTTGGCAGGTCCTCGGCCAAAGCGGGGAATGCCATCAAAGCTGTCACCAGCACAGGCACAACACATCCACGCAGAATTTTCATTCCCATAACACCATCCTTTGGTCTGATCCCGCTTTATTCGCGATTGAGACTATAGGCTCTAAGGTGGGAGGAATCCTATCAAAAACAGCAGGAAGCCCGATCAAATCAGCCGATATTGTCAGTTCAGCAGCACCACATAGCGCACGATCCGGTCATTGTCGCTGTCAGCGAAATAATAGACCGAGCCATGGACGGCTGCGCCTTCAGGATCATCAAATCGATTGGGGCCAAGACCCGGTTCGCCATTGCCCAGAACACCCAGCAGAGTTTCGCTGACGGGATCAATCAGAAAGATGGAATGGGCATCCTGATCGGCCACCACCAGATGCCCGAAATCGTCAAACGCCAGGTAGCGCGGGCCTACAAGACCGAATTTCGGGTCATTGAGGGCGCCGATGAATTCCAGATCCGCGGTCAGATGAACCAGTTGCGATCGCGCCGTATCGGCGATCCAGATAGTGCCGTCCGGCGCTTTGGCGACATCATGCGCACCATTATAGCCGCGCGTGCCGACGACCGCGTCTCCGTTGTCAAAACCAACCAGCTCGCCGATGCCGCTGGCCATAACGTAAACCCGGCCGTTGCTGTGCGCGAGCACGCCTTCGGTGCGAATCGCCCCGGTGATCACATCAACAATCTCGGGTGTACCACTGGCAAAAGAGTAGACATAGACCGCATGTGCAGCGGTGGCGGCCACATAGGCGCGCCCGTCCGGTGCAAAGCTGATGTCATGTGCACCAAACAGCACGCCCTCGCCAAAAGTCTCGAGGATCTCCAAGGTTTCTGGGTGCATCACGACAATCCGGTCCCCAAACTTGTCGGCAACATAAAGACGCCCATCCGGACCAATTATCAGGTCATGCGGGTCATTCAGATCGGGTGCGCTGGCCCGATCAAAAGCCGCAAATTCCTGCGCGAATGCACCGTTGGTGAGCAACCACAAGACAAGTGCTGGGATCAATCGCATTACACCCTCCCCGGTATCGATATGGTCAGCATAGCCGATGCGACCGGGCCCGTTCCAATTGAAACGGCACGACCTCAAGAAAATTTCATCTGGACAGCGCTGGCCTGCCTGATAGCGTCATTTGAAATTGAACAAAGGAAACCCCCATGTCGCTTGAAAAGGTCCTGAGCCATATTGACGCCGATCTGGACAATGCCACCGAGCGGTTGATGGCGCTGTTGCGTCTGCAGTCGATCTCCACCGATCCGGCATTCAAGGAAGAATGCGACCAAACTGCCGACTGGCTGGTGGACGATCTGAAATCCCTCGGCTTTGACGCCAGCAAGCGGATAACGCCGGGGCATCCGATGGTGGTCGGTCATGCCGATGGCCCTGGCCCGCATGTAATGTTTTACGGGCATTATGATGTGCAGCCCGTTGATCCGCTTGATCTCTGGGACAGCCCGCCCTTTGAGCCAAAGCTTGAAGAAACGCCCAAAGGGACAGTGATCCGCGGGCGCGGCTCGTCAGATGACAAAGGCCAGTTGATGACATTCGTTGAGGCCTGCCGCTCATGGATTGCAGTCAACGGAAGCCTGCCTGCGAAAATCTCCATGTTCTTTGAAGGGGAAGAGGAAAGCGGCTCGCCCTCCTTGGTGCCCTTCATGCGCGACAATGCCGATGAGCTGAAAGCCGATATCGCGCTCATCTGCGACACAGGTCTCTTTGCCGAAACCATTCCGGCGATTGTAACCATGCTGCGCGGGTTGCTGGCAGAAGAACTGATCATCACCGGGCCGGACAAGGATCTGCATTCCGGCATGTTCGGCGGCATCGGGCGCAATCCGATCCGGGTTCTGGCCGATATCATCGATGGGCTGCATGACGAAAACGGCCGGGTGACCTTGCCCGGTTTTTATGACGGCGTGTCCGAGCTTTCTGACCAAGTTCGCAGCCAGTGGCAAAATCTGGCCTTTGATCATGCCCGGTTCCTAAGCGATGTCGGCCTGTCGGTTCCCGCTGGTGAACATGACCGCACCCCGCTTGAAATGATCTGGTCGCGGCCCACCTGCGAGGTGAACGGCATATCCGGCGGTTATGAAGGCGACGGGTTCAAAACCGTTCTGCCATCCAAGGCAATGGCCAAGATCAGCTTTCGCCTTGTCGGCACTCAGGATCCGGATGCCATTCACCGCAGCTTTGTCGACTATGTCAATTCCAAGCTGCCGGGCGATTGCACCGCCGAGTTTCCACTTGGCCACGGTGCCGGTGCCAGCCAGATGAGCACCGATCACCCTGCCTTTGAGCAGGCGCGCCGGGCACTTTCCGATGAATGGCCGCAACCGGCGGCCTATGTCGGCTGCGGCGGATCGATCCCGATTGCCGGGCATTTCAAGGATATTCTCGGCATGGACGCGATGCTGATCGGCTTTGGCCGGGATGACGACCAGATCCATTCCCCGAATGAGAAATACGATCTGGAGAGCTTTCATAAAGGTATCAGAAGCTGGGCACGGATATTGGCGGCATTAGAATGATGAGGCCCTGCGGGCCGTTTCTTTGCCCGTGCCTCCGGCAGGAGTATTTGTTAAAACAATGAAACTCAAAGCCGGTCCAGCCAGCCAAGAACGCGCTTTCGATTAACGCCAAAGTCGCGATAGCCAAAGCGTGCGCGCGAGAATATCGCAAGGGTGGCGCGATCGTTACCAAGGTCCAGAAACCTGACTGAAACGTAATCGGGATATCCGATCAGCCTTGTGCGGGCGATATAGGTGACGAACAGGTCTTTGGGTGCGCCTGCCAGCCTTGAAACCCCCGCGTCCGACATAACAAGATCGTCAAATGCCTGCGCCAGTGCTTCTGCTGACATCGCAAATTCCGGTGCGGGATGTTTTTCGCTATCCGGGCGCAGGATGAATGCGTTTGGTTTGCGTGGTTTTTTGGCCTCTTGCGGATCTGCATGCCAGACATCCGGGTCACTGGGGGCCAGCCGGATAGAGGCCAGAAAACCGGCGATGATCAGAAGGCTGAGGACGAGAATGGACTTCATTGCCAGTTATTCCTAATCAGCCTCTATCTCTGCGGCACGGGCTTCGACTTCGGCCACGATGTGATCGATCAGCTTGTCGTTCTCAAGTTTGTGGTCCTGCCTGCCGGCCCGGTAAACCATCCCAGCCCCGGCGCCGCCGCCGGTAAACCCGATATCGGTCATCAAGGCTTCGCCAGGGCCATTAACCACGCAACCGATGATCGACAGGCTGATCGGGGTGTGGATATGAGCCAGCCGCTCTTCCAGCTCTTTCACGGTTTCGATCACGTCAAACCCCTGCCGTGCGCAGGATGGGCAGGAGATGATGGAGACACCGCGATGACGCAGGCCCAGGGATTTCAGAATCTCAAAACCGGCTTTGACCTCCTCCACCGGATCAGCAGACAGGCTGACCCTGATCGTATCGCCAATACCGGCCCAAAGCAGGCTGCCAAGCCCGATGGCCGATTTGACCGTGCCGGAAACCAGCCCCCCAGCCTCGGTAATGCCAAGGTGGATCGGGGCATCCGTTGCCTCGGCCAGCCCGTGATAGGCCGCCGCTGTCATGAACACGTCCGAAGCTTTGACGCTTATCTTGAAATCAAAGAAATCATTGTCTTCAAGTATACGGATATGCTCAAGCCCGCTTTCGACCATCGCCTCGGGGCATGGCTCGCCATATTTTTCCAGCAGGTGTTTTTCCAGTGAACCGGCATTGACGCCAATGCGGATCGGGCAACCATGATCACGCGCAGCGGCAATGACCTCGCGCACCCTGTCAGCCGAACCGATATTGCCAGGATTGATCCTCAGACAAGCCGCGCCTGCCTCAGCCGCTTCAATGGCGCGGCGATAGTGGAAATGGATATCGGCAACAATCGGCACCGGGCTTTCGCGCACTATCTGGCCCAAGGCATTGGTGGATGCTTCATCCGGGCAGGAGACGCGCACGATATCAGCCCCGGCTTCTGCGCTGGCGATGATCTGGGCAATCGTGCCTTTCACGTCCGAGGTGATCGTGTTGGTCATCGTCTGAACGGATATCGGCGCATCACCACCGACAGCGACATCGCCGACCATGATCTGGCGCGACTTGCGGCGCTCGATTGTGCGCCAGGGACGAAGGGGGTTATGGGACATCAGAAAAGAACACCCCGCTGGGTCAGGTTTCGAACAGAGGGAATAGCCGGGAAATCCGGTGCTGGCAACGAAGCCGGTTCACTTCATCGGGATTATTCTGAATTCAGGGTGATCACCCGCGGTGAATCAAGCGCCTTGAGGGCGTCGGCATCGCTGACTTCCGGATAGGCTTTGATGATATCCTCGGGCAGAAGCGCTACGTTTTTGACAACCGAGGTTCCGCTGCCAACAGGCCCATAAGGAAGCCCGTCAAGAGTTAGGTAGACGTCACCGGAATTCCCGGCACGCAAGACCGTGACACCGGCATTTGCCGGGAGCTGGAAACTTTCGCTGCCATCAAGAATTTTTTCAAACAGGATATTGCCGTCAGCAGTCGAGACCCTGACCCAGGCCGGGCGGCGGGCAACGATGGCAATTTCAGGGGTGGTGCGTTCGGTGACGCGGGGGGTGTTTTCGGCCAGAAGTTCGGCGGTTTCACGCGCCGCAAGCCCACCGTTATTTTCGACCAGCGCCCCGACCTTGTCTGGATCAAGCGCAGCAATTGGCCCGTCGCGTGGTGTCATGACCGGGACATCAAGCTCTTTTGGGCGGTAAAGCTGATCAAGAGCGGCAGAGCGTTCGGCATCGGCGCTGATCGGCACGCCTGCCGGGGTTTCGCCTGACTGATCAACCGGCAGAAACTCGACCCGTTGGATATTCTGAAGCACCGACCAGGCACCATAACCGATGCCAAAGATCAGAACCACCAGAACGAATATCGAGCCAAGGGCTGAGGGGGAAAACTGGCTCAACACACCCTCACCGGCGGGCACGAACGGCGCGCGTGGCTGAGACAGGGGATCAGGGGCAGAAGATTTGGTCGTGCTGACCGGGATCGGTGCCGGCTGCACGGGCTTGGCTTTGCGGCGGATGCCGGGATGGACGCCACCAAATCCGGATTCTGCACAGAAATGTGCGAACGTATCCTCGGGATCGAGATTAAGATAGCGCGCATAGGAGCGCACATATCCGGCAATGAAGCCCGGCGTCTGAAAGGCTGAAACATCGCAGTTTTCGATCGCTGCGATATAGGCAGCCTTGATCCTGAGATCGCGCTGAACATCAAGCAGGGATTTGCCGAGAGTGGCGCGCTCACCACGCATCAGATCGCCCAAACGGACCGGATAGGAGTCATACCCCCGCATTTCCGCGTTTTCAGCGATGTCGCTCATCTAGGCTGCCCCAATTTGTGCACCCGGTAGCCCCCCCACCGAGCTCCGATTCGGAATCGGAAGCTTTATGCAATTTTATGATAACACAAGACCAGCGGTCTTGCACCGGTTGGGGTGATCAGGCGCTCAGCTCGGCACGATTCAGCTCACATTGCTGCCAGAGCGCGTCCATCGCTTTCACCAGTTTGTCCAGAAGGTCTGGCGAGTGCACCGGTGACGGGGTGAAACGCAACCGCTCGGTACCGCGCGGCACGGTGGGGAAATTGATCGGCTGAACATAGATTCCGTATTCTTCCAGCAGCATATCCGAAAGCATCTTGCACTTGACCGGATTGCCGACATGCACCGGCACGATATGGCTGCCGTGATCCATCAACGGCAGGCCGAGGCCCTTGAGGCGCATTTTGAGGATCTTGGCGTTTGTCTGCTGCTGCTGGCGTAATGTATCATCATTCTTGAGATGCCGGATCGAAGCGGTTGCGCCAGCTGCCACTGCGGGAGGAAGCGAAGTGGTGAAGATGAAGCCCGGCGCAAATGAGCGGATCGCGTCGATCATTTTTGCCGAGGCAGCCACATAGCCGCCCATCACGCCGAACGCTTTGGCCAGGGTGCCGTTAATCAGGTCGATCCGGTCAGCAAGACCATCGCGATCAGAAACCCCACCACCGCGCGGGCCGTACATGCCAACGGCATGGACCTCGTCGATATAGGTCAGCGCGCCAAATTCGTCTGCCAGATCACAGATCTCGCCGACGGGGCCAAAATCGCCGTCCATCGAATAAATCGATTCAAATGCGATCATTATCGGACGGCCTGGCTCTATCGCTTCCAGCAATTCGCGCAAATGCGCCACATCGTTGTGGCGGAATATATGGCGTTCGCAATTGCCGTGGCGAATGCCCTGAATCATCGACGCATGATTGAGTTCATCCGACAGGATGACCATATTTGGGAAAAGACGCGGCAGAACTGACAGCGTCGCGTCATTGGCGATATAGGCCGACGTGAAAACCAGTGCCGCCTCTTTGCCATGCAGATCGGCAATTTCGGCCTCAAGTGCCTTGTGATAGACCGTGGTGCCGGAAATATTGCGAGTTCCGCCAGAACCGGCGCCGGTTGCGTCAAGTGCCGCATGCATCGCGCTAAGGACTTCGGGGTGTTGGCCCATACCCAGATAATCATTGCCGCACCAGACTGTGATTTCGCGGCTGGTCCCGTCAGGGGCATGCCAGGTTGCGCGCGGGAAATGATCCTTCTTACGTTCTATATTGATAAAGGTCCGATACCGTCCTTCATCGTGCAGCCCCTGAAGGGCCTGATCGAGTCGCGCTGTATAGTCCATTGGAATCCCCGTCTAGGTCATTGCCTTTTTAGCAAATTTACCCAAGTTACGCACATAACAAATCGCCGCAGTATTTCGATAAATTGGCGATATATTCAAATATTGTTATTTATATTAACGCAGTCGGGGGGAGATTCCTAGTAAATATATCGAATCTGGTCGGTCCAGAAGCGTTCCAGCGTTTTCAGCGAGGCGTTCAGATAGACCAGAGCACCCTGCTCCAGAATCACCTTTTCCTCCAGTCCGGCGGAGTGACGGGCAAATAATTCGGCAACAATCTTGCGAATTTGCCGGCCTTTTTCCGTCAGCTTCACGCGCACGGCGCGGCGGTCGATCTGGCAGCGCTGATGGTGCATATACCCCGCCTCGACCAGTTTCTTGAGATTATAGCTGACATTGGAACCCTGATAGTAGCCACGTGATTTCAACTCACCCGCAGTTACTTCATTTTCACCGATATTGAACAGCAACAGCGCCTGAACCGAGTTGATGTCGAGCAACCCGAGCCTTTCGAACTCGTCTTTGATGACGTCAAGCAATAACCTGTGGAGCCGTTCGACCATACCAAGTGTTTCCATATAGTCGCCCAAATACCCTCTTTGCGGCATCGCCGCGTCTGCCTGGTGAACCGTCATACTTCTCTCCGCCAATCCAATTGCTGGGCAGAGAATTGCGGTAAAACCCCAAAAAGAGGTTAAGCGGGGCTGCGGAAAGGAAAAAAACTACGTGAAGGTGGCGAGGGGCCGTGCATGTTTGGGTCACGTACCCGCTGCCCAAACTGCTGGCTCCTTCAGAATCGGTGCCAAACGCTCGTAATTGAACTAGTGTTGAAATTCGAACAAAGCACCTCGCGCGGAATTGAGGCCGAAGGCCGCCGATGTTAGGAGTCCCCCTTTATCCACTGCTCATACCCGCTGAAATCAGCTCAATCAGCACAAGATACTCAGCCGGGGGAGTAATCTGACCGGAAAACCACTGATAGAGATCCTGATCGTTTTCATTGAGAAGATTTTCATACAAATCCAGATCGGAAGCACGCAGCAAAGCAAGCCCGTCATCGGCAAAAGGGCCGAGAATCAGATCCATCTCGCGCGTCCCCCGCCGCCACGAGCGCATCCTGAGCCGTTTCAGCCGGTGTTCAGCGATCTCACTGTTCATGTCTTTCCTTCCCAAAGCCACGCCGCACCGCGCACGCCTGAACTGTCGCCCCAGCGTGCGCGGGCGATGTTGATTTCCACCTTGTCCGCAGGTGCTGCAAAGATATGCGGTGTCAGCGCCCCTTTCAGATCTTCAACCAGTCCCGGTAGATTGGAAAGTCCACCACCGAGCACGATCATCTCAGGATCAATCACATTGACAATTCCAGCCAACGCCTGGGCGAGACGCGACAGATGGCGCGCCAGTGCCTCGCGCGCGAGTTCGTGACCTTTTTCAGCCAACGCAATGATGGATTTCACATCAGGAGCGGGTTCACCACCCGACCGGATATAATCGCGCACCAGTGCTGGCCCTGAAAGATAAGTCTCATTGCAGCCGTTTCTTCCGCAAAAACAAGGGGGTGCATTCGGATCTTCATGTGCCAAAGCGACATGCCCCCACTCACCCCCTAACGCGTGCGCGCCTTTAATTATCCGGCCTTCAACTACCAGACCACCGCCAATGCCGGTTCCCAGAATGGCAGCAAAGACCGGGGATTTGCCTTTGGCCACCCCATCTTTTGTTTCCGAAAGAGCCAGACAATTCGCGTCATTGGATATTCTGACCTCCCGGTTGAGCATTCCCATCAGATCTAAGGTCAGATCCCGGCCATTGATCCAGGTCGAATTGGCATTGCGCACAAGCCCGGTCTGCGGTGATACCGAACCGGGGATGCCTACGCCAAGGCGTGTACATGTCGCACCGGTTTCCTTTTCAAGACTGGCAACAAGATCCGCAATTGTTGTCAGCGTTGCCGGGTAATCATCCCTGATTGTCGGCACCCTGTAACGCAGCACTTCTTTACCTTCAGGCAACAGGACCACGCCTTCGGTCTTGGTACCACCAAGATCAATCCCGAAAAGTGGCTCGGTCATTTCTTCAGGGAGTGCGACAGTTTCTTTTCAAGGCTTTCCAGACGGGCTTCCAGGTTTTTATATTCACCGCGGATGGCGCGAAACTCGGCAATCAGATCGCTTGTATCATCGGTTGCCGCTGCGCCTTCCTCCCATGGGTCGCGCACGCCTTCACCTTCGCCGGTCAAGAGCCAGATGATTGAAACATTGAGAACACCTGCCAGCATCTGCAGCTTGTTGGCGCGGGGTTCGGACATGTCCTCTTCCCAGGCGCGCAGGGTTTTCAGCTTGATGCCCAGTTTGCGGCTCAGGTTTTCCTGCGTCAGCGAAGCCGCGCGTCGCGCGGCGGCCACCCGGTCGCCAAAAGTTGCCGCTTCTTCACTGAAATAACCAATGTCCTGATCATTGTCGGTCTGGCTCATAATCACTTTCCGGGGCAGATTTTCTGCCGCCAATCTCTGCTTGATCGTCATTTGCGCGCAACCTATGACAAGAAGGCAGAACATGCAAACAAAGGGGCAAAGGCCATGATTTCCGACCGTCTTCAAAGGGTTAAACCATCGCCGACCATCGCGATTTCAACCCTTGCTGCCGAATTGAAGGCTTCAGGGCGCGATGTGATCGGGCTCGCCGCCGGTGAGCCCGATTTTGACACGCCCGATAACATCAAGAACGCTGCGAAAGCAGCTATTGATGCAGGAAAAACCAAATACACGGCCCCTGATGGCATCCCGGAGTTGAAAGCGGCGATTTGTGCCAAATTCAAGCGTGAAAACGGGTTGGACTACGCGCCATCTCAGGTTTCAGTCGGAACAGGTGGTAAACAGATTCTGTTCAACGCGCTGATGGCCACGCTCAATGAGGGCGATGAGGTGATCATTCCGGCGCCCTATTGGGTATCCTATCCCGATATGGTGCTGATTGCAGGCGGCACGCCGGTCATCGTCGAAACCCGGCTTGAAGACAGTTTCAAGATGACGCCCGAGGCCCTTGAGGCGGCGATCACGCCGCGGACCAAATGGCTGATCTTCAATTCACCGTCCAATCCCACAGGTTCCGGGTATTCGGAAAGCGACCTCAAAGCGCTCACCGATGTGTTGCAGAGACACGATCATGTCCTTGTGATGACCGACGACATGTATGAACACCTGGCTTATGCACCCTTCAGGTTCTGTACACCTGCCGATGTTGAGCCCGGTCTTTATGACCGGACCCTGACGGTCAATGGCGTCTCCAAGGCTTATGCGATGACCGGCTGGCGCATTGGCTATGCCGCCGGGCCTGAACCGCTGATAGCGGCCATGCGCAAGGTGCAGTCGCAATCCACGTCCAACCCCTGTTCGGTCTCGCAATGGGCGGCGGTTGAAGCGCTGAACGGGCCACAGGACTATATCGCCAAGAGCCGACCGGTTTTTGAAGCGCGCCGCGATATGGTTGTGGCGATGCTGAACGAGGCCAAGGGCATCACCTGCCCGAAGCCGGAAGGGGCGTTTTACGTTTATCCGTCGATTGCCGGCTGTATCGGTAAAAAATCCCCCTCCGGCAAAGTTCTGAACAACGACGAGGACTTCGCGTCCGCACTCCTTCAGGAGACCGGCGTTGCCGTCGTCTTTGGGGCTGCATTTGGACTATCGCCAAACTTCCGGGTCAGTTATGCTACGTCGGACGAGGCGCTGAAAGAAGCCTGTACGCGAATTCAGGACTTCTGTGCTTCGCTTGCGTAATGGGTGTGATGGTGAGCTGATGGCAGACGAGCAGAACCTCTATTTCAGAGTGCGCGAAAACGGCGCGACGGTCTTTCGGGTTGATACGGAAAACCGGCAAAGACGGCTTGAGATGGACCAGATTGCGGTCGTGAACACCAATAACGGCCAAATCAAGCACCACGGCGACGAACCTCCGACCGAGGAAGAGCAGGCCGAGATTGAGGCCTGGATCGAGGATCGCAAGACGGTTCTTGCAGAGCGCAGCATCGACGACATTCTGCGCGCGGTCGATTACCTTAATTTGACAACGCACTGGGCGCAGACCAAAGCCACCGATGCCGATCTGGAAGCGTTTACCGATCAGTTGCTTATGGCGGTGCACGATCTGAGAATGGTACTGGTACGGAAAAAGTCGGATCGCTTGATGAAATCCTAGCCAGATCAGGCAAAACAGCATTTCTTACTACTAACCTGCTGCCGTTTCATACCCACAAGATTTAAACCAACTCGCGTGCTTTTCCTCAATCGCCAGGATCAGCCCGGGATCGATTTGTCCAACCCACGTTCCTGAGCCGCCATCGGTTATGTGCCCCTTATGATAAAGGTTTTCTTTATCATGCTGTCTACTATCAGCGGATTTTTTATGAGAGAGCAGACGAACCTCTTCATCGATCGAGTCGAAGTCAACATTTGCTATTCCCAGGACATTTGACATCTCTCTCACCAAAGCAACCTTGTCCTGCAACAGCGACTCAAATGGCACTATCATATCTGCACGGTCACAAAACTTTTTGTGGCGCATGACATAGTCATCGGCGAACTTCATTGTCGGTTGAACGTTCCAGATTCGAGTTCTGCTGGCCAGAACATCTCGCAAATCGCGATAAGAATAAAGCACGTGACTCGCCCAGCGAATGTATTTGGGTCTATATCCGTGAATTTTTATAACCATGTTCCCGGCGGCTGAAAGATCTGTAATATCTTTCCACCAACCTGAGCCGCAATCCTCGCCTGCCTGCCTCGATACCATAACCCGGGCAACATTGAACAGCCAGGTACTGCCAGACCGTGATGCACCGGCTGATAATACCCTAAATCCCGGCTTTTGCGATTGACTTGTCTGCCCGATATTCGAGTTCGCCATCTATCTGATAATCCGATATTAAATCGAGAATCCGTACAGCAATAGCGCCGGATCAGTCGATATCATCTGCATTCACTTTTGACAACTGAAGCCTAGACCGCCATTGCCGTCGTCGATTTGATCTCTTCCATCGACAAGAGCGCCGTTACGTTGAAAATCTTCACCTCCGAAATCAGCGCCTGATAGAAGACATCATAGGCCTTGGCGTTTTCCACCCGCACTTTCAGGATATAGTCGATATCACCCGCCAGCCGGTGCGCTTCCAGCACTTCGGGGCGGTCGCGCAAGGTTTTTAGAAACCGTGCCTGCCAGTCAGCTTCGTGCTCGGACGTGCGGATCAGCACGAAGAAACAGGCCTCCAGCCCAAGTGCGTCGGGATCAAGCAAAACCGTCTGCTTTTTGATCACGCCTGATTTTCGCAATTTGCGGATGCGATTCCATACCGGGGTCTTGGAAGAGCCCGTTTTTTTGGCAATTTCGTCCAGAGACTGGCTCGCGTCGGCCTGCAGTTCGGAAAGGATTTTCCGGTCAATGTCGTCGAGTTGGACTTGCATTCGCTCCTCCGGGATAAATATGAACTTCGTTCTGCTCAAAAACGCATTAACGGGACTATTTTCTTATTTCAAGCAGGGTATAGTATTTATAATGGAAAAATATTCTATATAGAGCAGAAATGAAGCGCCTTATACGGGCGGGCCATAACGGAGCCGCAACATGCTGACCGAGACTCAGACACCAAAAACCGACCTGCAACTGGTGGCAACCGGAGCAGACAAAACCGCTATCCAGAGCGAAAGCGATGTGCTTGACCCGGCGTATCTCCGTGCTGTCGCCGACCTGGCCGATGGCCGGGGTGCCGTGCGTTTCACCCCCGGCGGCGGCGTCATCCTTGACAAGCCCCTCAACCGGGAGGAGCGCAAAGCCCTGCCTTTGCCGGTTGAAATCCCTGCCCGTTTCCTTGACCTGCCGCAGGACCGGTTTCACCGCGCCTATAATGCCAACCGCGAATTTGCAGCCTTCATCGATCGCTACACGGTTCCGCATATGCGCCCGGGCTATCGTCTGGTTGTCATTCCCGCAGCAGCACCTTTAAGTGCCGCTCAACTGCGTCTGATCGCTGATATCGCCGAGGCTTACGGCCATTCAACGATCCGTGCGACTGCCGGGGTATCGATCCGCCTGCCCAACGTTCCGGTGGCGTTGCTCAGACCTCTGGCATCAGCCCTGATCAAAGCCGGGCTCTGGCAGAATGGCGAAGAGCGGCTGGCCGCTTAAGCACACAGAAACAATCTATTGCTGAGGTTCAGATGCCCCGCTCTGACAAATCCCGCTTTGCACCAAAGATCCTGACCGCCCATCACCTGATCGATGGCGATGTCGTATACATGGATGCCTGCGGAAACTGGACCCGCCGGATCGCCCAGGCGCGATTGATTAGCGACCAGATCGAGGCCGAGGCCCTCCTGAAAACTGCTGAAGCCGATAGCGGCAACGTCATAAGTGCTGCCCTCAGCGACGCGCTACCGGGCGTCGATGGCACCCCGCAGCCGACGCATTTTCGCGAGGTCTTTCGCATGACCGGCCCATCAAACCGGTTCCACGGCAAGCAAGCCGATTTCAGCCTGGAGGCGCGCTGAGATGTACAAGTATTCCGAATTTGACCGGGCCTATCTGAAAAAGCGGGTGTCGCAGTTTCGCCATCAGGTGAAGCGGCGCCTTGATGGCTCGTTGACCGAAGACGAGTTTCGCCCGCTCAGGCTGATGAACGGGCTTTATCTCTTGTTGCACGCCTACATGCTGCGCGTCGCTATTCCCTACGGCTCGCTCAATAGCACCCAGATGAACAAACTGGCCGAGATCGCTGACAAGTGGGACAAGGGGTATGTGCATTTCTCAACCCGGCAAAATGTTCAGTATCACTGGCCAAAACTGACCGACGTGCCTGACGTCCTACAAGCCCTTGCAGAAGTTGACATGCATGCCATTCAAACCTCGGGCCCCTGCGTACGCGGCATCACCGCAGATCATTTTGCCGGTGCCGCTCAGGATGAACTGGCTGATCCGCGCCCGACGGCCGAGCTGATCCGCCAATGGTCGACCGACCACCCCGAATTCGCGTATCTTCCGCGCAAGTTCAAAATTGCCGTCACTGGCAGTGAACAAGACCGCGCAGTGATCAAGGCGCACGATATCGGTGTACAGCTGGTTGAAAACGATCACGGCACACCGGGTTACCGCATTCTGGTCGGTGGCGGGCTTGGCCGCACGCCGATGATCGGCACAATCATTCGTGAGTTTCTGCCGCGCGCGGACCTTCTGCCTTATCTTGAAGCAATTCTGCAGGTCTATAACCAGATCGGGCGGCGCGACAATAAATATAAGGCGCGCATCAAGATCACCGTGCATGAACACCGGATCGAGCGCATCCGTGCCCTGGTGGAAGAGCGGTTTTTACTGCAACGCGCCCGATTTGGCGGTGTCGATCAGGTGAAACTGGCCGAAATCGAAGCCGATTTTGCAGGCCCTGAATTCCTAAATCTTGATCCCACCGAATTTGAGGGTACGCTGTCACGCGACCCCGTCTTCCGCTCTTTCGTGGACACCAATACCACCCCGCATCGCAATCCTGATTACGCCATCCTGTCAGTTTCGCTGAAGAAACACGGGGAAACACCGGGCGATGCAACATCGGCTCAATTGCGGGCGCTGGCTGTGATTGCAAAGAAATACGCACATGACGAATTGCGCATCAGCCACGAGCAGAACATCATCCTGCCGCATGTTCCAAAAGCGCATCTGAAAGAGGTACATACCGCCCTGAAAAAGGCGGACCTGGCAACCGCCAATATCGGCCTCATCTCAGACATCATTGCCTGCCCCGGCATGGATTACTGCGATCTGGCCACGGCACGTTCGATCCCGATTGCCCAACAAATTGCCACACGCTTTGATGAATTGAAGCTTGAGCATGAAATCGGCCCGCTCAAGATCAAAATCTCAGGCTGCATCAATGCCTGCGGGCATCACCATGTCGGCCATATCGGCATTCTGGGGCTGGAAAAGGCCGGAGTTGAAAGCTATCAGATTACGCTTGGCGGCGATGGTTCTGAAAACGCAGCCATCGGTGCGCGCTTGGGGCCGGGCTTTTCGGCTGAGGAAATTCTACCCGCCGTCGAAACCCTGATCCGGGCCTATCTCGACCTGCGTCAGGACGCTGAGGAAGAGTTCCTTACCACATATCGCCGCCTTGGCATGGCCCCCTTCAAAGCCGCCCTTTATGGAGAAGAGGAACGGGTTCGTGCCGCTTGATGCCCCCCTTGCCCCGATCCGGGATCGCGTGTGCGAGCTCAACCAGCGCTACCGCCATCATGGGGCGGTGTCTGTTCTAAGCCGCGCTCTGTCCGACCCCCTGTTGGGGCGCGTGGCACTGGTTTCCTCTTTCGGAACTGAATCCGTGGTCTTGCTGCACCTGATCTCGATCATGGACCGCACAACACCGGTACTGTTCATCGATACCGAGCTTCTGTTTGCCGAAACACTGGAATATCAGCAAACCATCGCCAAAAAATTCGGGCTGACGGATATTCGCGTGCTCAAGGCTGACCGCACCGACCTCAGCACGCATGACCCCGACAATCGCCTGTCTGAAACCGATCCCAATTCCTGCTGCGCGATGCGCAAGATCGCGCCCCTGCAGGCAGAGCTTGCCGGTTTTGACAGCTGGGTCACCGGTCGCAAGCGTTATCAGGGTGGTATCCGGCAAGCGATCGACTTTTTTGAGAACGAGGATGACCTCAGGATCAAGATCAATCCGCTGGCGCATTGGACGCGCGACGATCTTAGGGACTATATCGCCAACAACAATCTGCCTCGGCATCCGCTTGTTGCCCGGGGCTATCCATCTGTTGGGTGCGCGCCTTGCACCACGCCAGTGAATTCGGGTGAAGATATCCGGTCAGGCCGTTGGCGAAATTCAGAAAAAACCGAATGCGGTATCCATTTTACCAAATTCGGACTCCAGCGCGGAAAGGTGGCTGCGATATGAACATCATTGTAAGCGATACCGGCTTTGCTGCTGACGATTGGCATCTTGAGTTTCATCCCGTGGACAAGCTCGACGAGCTGATCGCCGCCGAATTGCCTGCACTGGCCCTTGAACTTGATAATGATTTTGAGGCCGAGCTTCTTGCCCCGGTGATCCACCGGATCGACCTGATCAAAGTCAACTTCCCGACTTCCGCCGATGGGCGCGGCTTTTCGTTGGCAACGCAACTCAGAATGCTCGGCTTTCAGGGCCGCCTGCGCGCCGCAGGTCACGTGATTGCAGATCAATACGCGATGGCGCGGCGATCCGGATTTGACGAAGTTGAAATATCCGAGGCGCTTGCGCGGCGTCAGCCCGAACCGCAATGGCTTGCCCGTTCCGACTGGCAGGACCACTTCTATCAACAGCGCTTGCGCCAATTTGCCTGATTTAAGAACATGATGAGAGACCTTACAGATCACGTGTCCGAGTTCACCGAAAACCCTAGAGACACGCCAATGAACGATGAAAGCCAGATTGCGGCGGACGCCGTCGTAAAAGCTGCCCGCCTGCCTGATGCGCAGACAGTGACCTCGGTCACCCACTGGAACGAACGTTTGTTTTCGTTTCGTGTAACCCGGCCAATGTCGCTCAGGTTTCGCAGTGGCGAGTTTCTGATGATCGGCTTGCTTGATGACCGTGGCAAGCCAATTTTGCGCGCGTATTCAATTGCTTCCCCCTCCTGGGATGAGGAACTTGAGTTCTATTCAATCAAAGTTCCCGACGGCCCGCTAACGTCAAGATTGCAGCATATCAAACCCGGCGGTCAAATCATCATCCGCCCCAAACCCGTCGGCTCGCTTGTGGTTGATGCCTTATTGCCCGGTAAGCGGCTTTACCTTATTGCAACCGGCACCGGCATCGCGCCTTTTGCTTCCTTGGTGCGTGACCCCGAGGTTTATGAGAAATTCGATCAGGTGATCCTGACCCACACCACCCGCAGCGCATCGGCCCTGCATTACAGTCAAAAGCTGGTTGACGATATCCTCAGCGACGAGATCGTCAGCGAAATCGCCGGCGGCAAACTTTGGTATTATCCAACCACAACCCGCGAAGAAACGCCGAAAATGGGCCGGATTACCGACCTGATCACAACCGGCGAGCTGTTCCATGACCTTGACCTGCCGCCCCTAAATGCGGCCGAAGACCGGGTGATGATCTGTGGCTCTATGGGGCTGAACACGGACATGAAGGCGATCATGGAAGCGGCTGGCCTGCGCGAAGGCTCAAACCACGAACCCGGTGAATATGTGCTTGAAAAGGCATTTGTCGGCTAGCAGCGCTGGCTTTTGTGGGGAGTGCAGAGTTCGACTACTCTTTGTGCGGCAGATTTTTAGTAATCTGATGGGCAAGAGCCGCAGGCATTGCATTCAACATCCAGATTGCCAGCGCCAGCGGCATCGGAAAGGTCACGCGGGCCTTATTGCGCGCCAGACCCTTGCGAATAATCCGTGAGGCACGATCGGCGTCCATAAGAAAGAGCATCGGAAATTTGTTGTCTGCCGACATCCGGCTGCGCACATGTCCCGGGCAGATCACCGAAATACCGATCCCTTTCCCCGCATACCGCCCACGCAGCCCTTCACCCAAGGTTCTGACTGCGGCTTTGCTTGCCGAATAGGCAGGTGTGCTGCTTAATCCGTAAAATCCGGTCAGCGATGAGACGATGCCGATCTGCCCGCGCAGTCTGGGCGTCATAACGTCCAGCGCCGGCATGACAGTGTTCAAAACCCCGGACAGGTTTGTGTCGATGATTTCGCGCGACTGATCTTCAAAGTTCCGGGCATTGCCCTGCCCCGCCGCAATTGCGGCATTTGCCACGATCAAGTCAAGCGGTGAGGACCTGTCCACTTCGCTGATCCAGCCTGCCATTGCCTCCTTAGAGCGAACATCCAGATCCCGTGCATCAACCGCAGCACCCTTTGCACGGCAGGCCTCCGCCACCATGTCCAGGCGCTGCCGGTTTCGCCCCGACAGAAACAGGTTTATCCCCGGATTGGCGTAATCCCGCGCCAGCGCTTCGCCAATTCCGCTGGATGCGCCGGTTATTAATATGGATTGAAATTGCGCCAGTTTGGTCATCCGGAGTCCATTTGGGTTTGGAGCGATCAGGCTCGGGCAGTGTGGCACAATGCTGCTTGTACAGAAACTCTTTAGTGACTAGGGCCTGTTGACGTTCATTTCAGTTCGATCATGGTTGCTGCGAGAGAG
>CAZMNO010000032.1:0-39930 GCA_964567685.1 uncultured Rhodobacter sp.
GGCCTAGTACGCACGAAGGGGGTCAAAAGCGGCAAGATTTCATGAGAGTGGCGTTGTGCGCTTGATGCGGTCGATTGTGGCGACGCCGACGTTGAAATGTCGAGCAATGGCGCGGATGGATTGGCCTTCTTCTAGCATGGATCTGACCTGATCTTGCTGGTGGGTTGTGAGTTTGAGTTTTCGCCCGAATTTCACGCCGCGTTTTTTTGCCGATGTCCGACCTTCTTCGGTTCGCTCATTTATGAGATTTCGCTCCAACTCAGAAAGTCCTGCAAAAACAGTAAGAAGGAACTTTCCCATTGAGCTTGTGGTATCGGCCCAGGGTTCACGAAGGGATCGGAACGACGCTTCGGCGGCCTCTATCTTCTTGGTGATGATGAAGAGATCATGAGTTGATCGGGCGAGGCGATCCAGGCTTGTGACGAGCAGCGTGTCGTCTGGCTGAAGGGCTTTGAGCATCTTTTCGAGCTGAGGACGACGGCGATCAAAGCCGGTCAGTTTTTCCCGGAATATCGTGTCACAGCCTTCGGTTTGGAGGTGCTCAATCTGGCTTTCCAGGTTCTGTCCGGTCGTGGAAACGCGTGCATAGCCGATCAGCATGGTTTTGCACCTGTTTTTCGGCTATAAATACGGAACAGAATTACGGATTTCGTAAGATGCTGTTTTTGCGTCCGGAAAATATCGTTCCGAAATTTATAAGTTTCGGAACGGGTCATGCCGCCACCGGCATGTCGTTCAGGGGCAGGCGGGTGTTCATATCGAGATCAAATACCCCGTATGGGTTGATGTGACTGTGTGGCAACGGGTTCAGCGCCGCCATGTCGCGGGCCGTCATCTTCTGCCGCCACGCACGATCCCTCAGTACATCCTGGATCATGAGCGTGTTCACGTAGACCATGGCTCCTTGCAACAGATGCAACGACAGCACCGAAATTTCTTGATCGTCACGCCGGTTGGAGACCAGTTCATTGCCGTTGCCATAGAAGATGAAATCGTTCACCCCGTTCCAGCGCTCGATCACGTTAAGTCCGGAATTGATCTCACGCCGCAAATCCTTGTCACTGAGATACTTGCACAGGAATAATGTCTTGGCGGCTTTTCCCAGTTCCAGAAGCGCGGCGAAGACCGGATGGCTTTGGCCACGAATAAACCGGCGCAGGATTGCTTCGGGCTCGGCAGTTCGCTGCTTCAGGGCGGCCGCCAGCTTGATCATCTCATCGTAATGCTGGGCGATCAGGTCCCAGTTGATTGGTTTGGGCGCAAACAACGGGTCGAGGTTTTTGTAGGATCTCTCTGACTTCGGGACTGCACGCACCAACTTTTGCCGCGCTATCCCTTTGAACCGGGGCATGAGATCAAACCCCAGCAAATAACAGAAGGCGAAGCCGACGACACTCTGGCCGTGGGTGTCAACAAACTGGCGATCAATCTCTAGATCGGTGCCGTGATGCAAGACACCCTCGATCATCGACGCGACCTCTGACGAAGAGACCTGTTTGAGTTGCGAATGAATACAGGTCGCCTTTGCATCAACATGCCAGTAGATCATGACCCCGCGCCCGCCATAGCGCTGATGCCACTCGGTCATCAGGTTTTGATCCCAGGATGCAAGTTGTGTTGAATCCGACGCACAACTACTGCTGCTATGGCCCCAGATATCTGCGAAACGTGCGCGGTTCGTGGCATCGGCAATGGCACGGGTTGCGGCTCGTAGTGCATTTTTGTGAATGAAACGCTGCCGAATGTAGAGCAGCTCCTTGTACGTCACATTATGCGGTCCGGCCGCGATAGCTTTGAGCCCGATGTTGGTTCCAATCCCATACAACGCCAGCAGAAGCCTTCGGGAAACTTCATCCTCCGGCAGGGTTTGTCGCGCGGCCGCAGTTGGAAAGGACTTGGTGAATTCAAGACGTAAATCAACCTCTTTCAGGACGTCCAGCAAACTGGTCATAGGCCACCGTCGCGCCATTTCCTCTTTCAGCGCTTCCAGCATCGTGGGGTCGTCCTGAGCGTTTAACGGCTTGAGTGATATCCAGGTTTTGCCGCGCCTCAATCTGAGGGTCACGTCCTTGTTGGAGGGCAAGCTTCGGTCAAACCTGTCGAGGGCAGCACTGAGATCGCATTTGAGATGTTGGACAAAGTGATCGGCCTCGACAGGCTGTCCAAGCTCTTGGAAGTACAGCTCTTTTCTATCGTCAAAATCCTGCGGTAAGTCCTGATCCGGATCGCAGTACCGACGTGCGCCTTCAATCCATATTTCTTTCGTGCGCAATCTTTCGCGCAAGCTCTGAAGGACACAAATCTCGTAGTTGAGGCGATTGATACGAGCACGCCCATCTGGGCCGGTCTCGACGACAACATCATTCCACTTGGGCCGGACAACGCCTTTTACAGGAACTTCATCCAGCGAATAGAACTGGGGCTTCTTGTCCCCCTCCTTCGTCAGAACTGAGATGGCATCCAAAAGGGGTCGCCAATTCCGATTGCTTGATCGGAAGGTGAGGGTGTTGAGGATCACGGGCAAGATGCGCCGGTAATGCTGCGCGTAGGATCGGCGGACTTTGCGATGCACGCGGTATGAAAACGACGGATTCTCCGCATGATACTCGGCGGCCAGATCGCTGATGGTCTTTTGGCCGACAGCTGGGAAAATCACATCCCTGACACGACCATCGGGATCGGCATTGGCCGCAATCGCCATCTTGAACAACAGTGCCGTTTTACCTTCAACCTTGCGATACTCAGCCACAAGCTCCTTGATGACTTTGGTTTCCGCGCGCGCCGAAATCTTGTGTGTGATGCTGATCAGAAGATCGCCAAGCTCATCGCTCAGTTCGGCCTCACGCGGAATCAGGAAACAGCAAAGCAACGCATATCGTGTCGTCTCTGGATGCCGCCGCATGTCCCATGCGTCTTCCGTGCCAGCACGCAGTCGGTAGCGCTCGACGAAATCGGGGTGCACATCTGCGAGGATAACGTTACCCAAACCCAGAGCGCGAACAGTCTCCAGACGCTCTACCGTTTTGAGCACATTCTCAACGCTGGCAGCACCGGAACTGCGCGAAACCTCGGCAAATGGCGAAAAGCCGTCCTCCGTCTCAAGCAATGCGTCAAGGCAAGCGCGCTGATCATCGACAAGGCGCCCCGCAATACGTGCAAACACAATACGCTCGAACAGGCGTTCCGCCCTGGCCACCAGATTTGCCACGGCTTTGGCCTTGGGGCGGATCATTCGCATGGACAAAAACCATTCTGTTATGGCAGCGTCCAACGCTGCTTGGTTGGGTGCGGTTGGTAAAACGGTCTCAATCAGCCAATCTAGGAAAACCGCACGGGCTTCCTTGTCAAAATGCAGGACACCGAGAAACACGATAACCTGGCGTCGATAAAAGCGATCGGTTCTCTTCGGAATAGCCGCAAGCCCATCATCATCGGTGGCGGCGATCTGCGAAGCCAAAAATTTATGAACCTGCGGAGAGACAAAATCCAACGATTTGGGAAATTGCGCGTGAAGCTGGAAATACTTGAGATAGTAGCAAAGCGTCAGACGGCGCTGCTCAGAAATGCCTTTCAACAACCCGAGCTCAGAAGCGCTCAATACCCAATGCGCCCGTAGCTCTTCATCGGACCAAATCTGTTGCATGTACATTCCAATTCATCAATATAACGGAATATACTTACGGAACGATACCGCTTGTCAACAGACAAAACCAAACCCTAAAATCTTGCCGTTTTTTACCCCCTTCGTGCGTACTGGGCCAGTTAGGACAATCCACAAGCCTTGGATATCTCATCTGCGCAGCACCATAGTCCGTCAGAATGGAATGGAAGAGAAAGAGTCATGGGTTTCAGAACTACCAGTCTCTATGATTACAACCAGGCAGCAAACGACGGTCACGCCATAGTGCACCAACCAATGAATTGTGGTAAATCGACGAATGTCTTGCTCGACACACGCCGCAACGACATTAAGCTGACGTTGAAAGATTCTCATCTGGCAGCGCCTTCAATGAACAATTCATCGCTTAAGAACAGGGCAAAAACCGGTGTCCTGCTCATTAATCTCGGCACACCGGAAGGAACATCTTACTGGCCAATGCGCAGGTATTTGAAGGAGTTCCTCTCGGACCCCCGGGTTATTGACCGCAAAGGCCTGGTCTGGTGGATGATCCTGAACGGTTTGATCCTGACCAAACGACCAAAGAAATCCGCCCGGGCTTACAGGAAGATCTGGAACGACGCGCTTGATGAATCGCCCTTGAAGACGATCACGCGCGCGCAGGCGGAAAAGCTTTCGGCTCGGCTGGCAGCGGGGTCCGATATCAAAGTTGACTGGGCCATGCGATATGGGCTGCCCTCAATTGCCGAGGGGATTTCAAGGCTTCATAACAAAGGTTGCAGGAGGGTTTTGCTGTTCCCGCTCTATCCGCAATATAGCGGCACCACAACGGAGTCGGCTTTGGACAAAGCCCGAGAAGCGCTGCGCAATTGTCAGCCAGAACCTGATGCCAAGGCCGTGCCACCCTATTTTGACGACCCAACCTATATCAATGCCCTTGCGCAAAGCGTCATTGCTCATCAGCGAACCTTGGACTGGCGGCCGGAACGCCAGATCGTTTCTTTCCATGGACTGCCGCAAGCCTTTATCGACCGGGGTGATCCTTACCAACAACAGTGCGAAAAGACCGCCGGGCTGTTGCGCGAGGCGCTGGGATTAGAACGGGGAGGTTTGCTGCTGGCCTATCAGTCCAGCAGCGGACGCGGTGCCTGGCTTGGTCCGGCACTGGATCAAACACTCATTGATCTTGCGCAAAGCGGTGTGCGGAACATTAGCGTCATCGCACCCGGTTTTGCATCTGACTGCGTTGAAACACTCGAAGAAATTAAGATAAGGGCAGCGAAGGATTTTTTGGAGAATGGTGGCGAGAACTTTGCTTACATTCCCTGCCTGAACGACAGTAATCTCTCCATGGACATGATTGAAACCTTGCTGAACCGGCAATTGAAAAACTGGGCCCAGCCTATTTCTTCTCAGATACCTGCTGTGCCCGTACGCTTCCCTTCCTCGCCTGATGAAAAACCGCTCTGACCCTGGTTGAGCATTTGACTTACCTCTTTTGCCATTTCCCCCGCAAACGACAGGCAAGAGGCTATCGAGACACCATTGATGTAGTTTCCGATGAGAAAAAGCCCCGGCACGCGTTTGTTTGAATTCACGATGACCTCGCGCCGATCGCGATGGCCAAGCGAATATTGCGGCAACCCACGCGGCCAGCGATGAACGGAAGCGAGTCTTGCAGTACCGGATAAACCGAGCAAATCGGCGATTTCGGTTTCAACGGTTGCAATCAGGTCCTTTTCCGGGAGGATTGCCGCACGAGGATTGCGCGCCCCGCCGACATAAGCAGAAAGCGCAACGTGGCCTTTTGGTGCGCGGCCGGGGAACATGGTCGAGTTGAACTGAACACCGGATATAATCCGTCCCTGGGTTTTCACGCTTAGAAAACCCAGGCCATCGAGCGGATGCGCGATCTGCGATTTGTGGTAACCCAGGAAAACGACGGCAACTGGTGGCGCGGCGATATCTGCTGTCGCGGTGGCGCAGTCCGGGTCCAGTTTTTCAAGCAGAGCGGAGGCGACATGGGGTTGAACTGCAAGCAACACAGTTCTGGCTGAAAGCGATCCGCTATTGGCCGTCGCAATATCAAATCCGCTGGCGCTTTGCGTTATTCCCGTGACGGCCACCCCGGTTTGGATACGCCCGTTAAGAAGGCTTGCCAGTTTCTGCGGCAACACGCCAATCCCATCGCGCCAAGAATAAAGCCGCCGACCGGGCTCGGAACCGCGCTTGGCAGCAAGGACCCCACGTGTGACCGAACCAAAGCGTTTCTCAAGTTCGATCAGTTTGGGGAACGCAGCAGCAATCGACAAGGTTTTGGCATCCCCCATGAAAATGCCAGCCGCCATCGGATCAATCACCTTGTCGGCAAATTCACGGCCGAACCGGCGGCTGACAAATCCGTGGATCGTTTCTTCTTCATTATCGGTTTTTGTATTGCGAAAAGACTCAAGCAACATTGACAGGCGCGCTTTGGGCGACAGGTAGTTTGACAGGAAAAACCCCAAGGGATTGACGGAGATTCCGTTCAATCCGCGCTCATCGCAGAGATACCGGCGTTTCACTCCAGGCCCGAGGTCAACCGCTGACTGAGCCAGTCCCAACCCGGCAACCCGTTCATTTACCTCAGGAAAAGCCGCGTTGATCGTGGTTGGACCAAGATCCATCAGATAGCCATCAAGCTTTTTCGACCGGGCATTGCCACCTATCGTAACCTGCCGCTCCAGCACTTTGACGTCATAGCCCATCCTGACCAGATCATGCGCTGTGGCCAGTCCGGAAACACCGGCACCTATGATAACCACGTCATGCATCATTCATCGCCCCGGATTTTACTGGCACCGCGAATCCCGGCCATGGTTGCGTGTTTTGGTGGGCCTGCGTCTCCAAACCGGCGCTTGGCCAGATGTGCCAGATCTTCCGGGGTGACTTCGCTGCGCCCCTGGCTTCGCACGTAGTCTTCAGCGCGCCGACGAACCAGACGACGGACAAAACCGGGAACGTGGGCGATCCGCATTTCAGCGTCTTCCGACCAGCTCATCGTCCCGGCTACAGACCCTAGCGGGTTGATAATGGCAGAACCGGTGGGTTGATATGTGCAGAGAAAGTCCTCGCCCATCATGTTGTTTTCGCGCGCAAGGGGGCGGGCGCGGCAACCACCGCAGAGCTTTTGAAACTCACAAACACCGCAACGCCCTTCCAGTTTCGGCGCGCGCAATTCTGCCAGAACCGGGGCGTTTTGCCAGATATCGTCAAACGAGGCTTGGCGCACTGATCCGGCGGAGTTTTCCATGAAAGGACAAGGGGTTACAGTGCCGTTCGGCGTGATCCTGGCATAGCGGGTTCCGGCAATACAACCCCCGGCATCATAACCATGCGCCGAGGTGATCTGCCATTCTGGGTCCATTTCCATCGCAACCCGCTTGAAATGCGGTGCGCATTTTGCCCGTACCATCAGGCGTTCTTCCTGCCGGGCTGCCGTGGCGACGCGGCTCAGAACTTGCTCGTATTTTTCCGCCGAAATGTCGGAATATTTCTGCCCGCGCCCGGTGCAGACCATGAAGAACACGTTCAGCACCATCGCTCCGGATTCACGTGCAAAATCGACCATTGCGTCAATTTCATCGGCGGTGTCGTCGGTGACGGAAAAATGCAGCTGAAACGGCATATCCGCCTCAGCCAGCGCATCAATTGCGTTCATGGTTTTGATCCAGGCCCCGTCACGACCGCGAAAGGCATCGTGAACGGCCGGGTCAAGGCTGTCCAGCGACAGGCCGATCCCGGCAACCCCGGCTTGCTTTAAGCGCTCGATGCGTTCCTCAGTCAGCAACAGGCCGTTGCTGCCAATGACCACCATCAGCCCAAGGCCTGCTGCGTGTTGCGCCAGTTCTTCAAGATCACGGCGCAGAAGCGGCTCACCTCCTGTCAGAACGACCATTGCTTCAGGGCCGGTGCTGGCGATATCTGACAGAACGGTTTTCAGTTCATCCGTGTTCAGCTCGTCGCGTGCACCCTCACGCAGAACCTTGGCGTCCAGATAGCAATGGTCGCAAGCCAGATTGCACCTCTCGGTCAGGTTGAGGGCTACCAGATAGGGGGGGTCAGCGCGTGTCATTGGCTATTGCACCTGCAATCAGGTGTCTTCCCCCTTGTGATCGACCGGGCACATCTTTTCGCGTGAGGCAGTGAAGCCGCCTTCTTCTATCTCGCCCTCAATGACACTGGCCCCCTGTTGACGAGCATAATCCTCAACCGAAGCACGCACGGAATCACGAAATGCCTCGGGCACACGTTGAAGACGGGCCAGAGAAGCGGCCTTCCATTTGATTGCAGGAGCCGCACTCGCAGGCGCTTCGTTTTCTTCCAGAAACGGTGTCACATGCGCAGTGGTTACCACCGTGCTGGCGTCGCGTCGGGCTGATTTTTCGGCCCTGAGCCCGATATTCTCGCGCACGGTTTCGTCTGTCACACGATCAACCAGCACCTTGGCCTCTGCCGACCAGTCGAGCCGTTCGAATGTCTGCTGGATAGCCTCATCAGCTGATTTGTTATCAGCCCCCGGCATCATGGCGCTCATCACCTCTTCGACAAAGCGTGTGGTGATAAAGGTGTGCCCCTTGGCCTGCGCCTGACGGATAACCGAGGTGCGGGCGATCCCACGCACAAAATCGGGGGCGCGGTTGATCATCTCCTCGGCCTCGTCGCTCCACATGATGGTCTCTTCGGCGACCACGTCCATGGGTGGCAGGTATTCCGCCTGACCGATCCAGACGTGACAAGGGACCATGCGCAGCAGGTTTTCCGTGTTGCCACCGATATCAAGCGCATCGTCGGCGTGCACGCCGGTCTTGCCGACCACCAGCAGGCTGGCCCCGTGTTTTTCGATATATTTGCGGATCGCCTGATAAGGCTTTCCGGCCACAAGCACTGTGGTGATTTCGGCACCCTCTTCCACGGCAACGGTTTCTGCCACGTTCAGATGTGCCTGATAAATCTTGGCGATACCGTCATCAATCAGCTCTTCATGCAGTTGTTCCTGCTCCTTGAAGCGGAACACTTTGCCTGCCTCTTCGTCCAGAACCGTGGATATTTTGTTGAAGGCAACATAGTGATAATAGGGGTCGTAAGCCGCCACGACATGCACCGCTACGTCCAGTCGGCGCCCGATATCAATGGCCGTTTTCAACGCACCAAAGGATTTTGACGAGCCATCCATACCAACCACAATGGGCCCGTCACCTATCGGGCGACGACGGTCTTTGGCCACAAAGACATCAATTGGGGAACGGCGCACCACGCGTTCACAGACCGTGCCTATGGTACTGCCGGCAACCGCACCCAAACCGAGTGCTCCCATCGCCAGAACATCATGCTCACCGGTGTTCAGGGCATCAAGAAGGCAGCTGTAGTTCTTACCTTCAGGGCTTAAGCGTGCAAACGGCACCTCGGCGGCATCAGCGATTGCACCGGCAGCGTCGTGATAGCTGTCGGATATCAGGCCAAGCCCCATCCCGATCAGATCTTCATGCACGTCACGTTGATGCTCCATTTCGCTCTCGCGGCGATAGCGTTCAGGCAGACCGCCTTCCATTTGTTTGAACCGGCGGTCATGCAGTTTTGCGGCGTAGGCATGGATGCCGGTGATATTTCCCCCGGCAGAAACAGCCAATCGGGTGATTTCGAGCATCGCCCGGTTAGCATAATCCGACTGATCCAGTGCCACGATGATCCGCGTTAGCGAGACCGGTGCGGTCCCTTTGACAGGTTCTGATTCCACTTGCGGCGAGGCCGCCAGATTTCCAACCATGTTTCCCTCCTAAGGCCGCCTGTTACAGCCTGTATTTCCCCGGTTTGGCGCTTTACCGATCCGGCCATGATGGCCCGAAACCCGGCAGTGCCTCTTTGATCTCAATCAAGCGTCAATGCCGCGGCGGATGACCCCAATCAGGCAGAGCAAAAGCCCCAGCGCCATCAGATAGACTGGCAGCGACATCACTTCGAACCCGCCGCGCCATGAAAGCATGGTGTTCAGAGCGCCAAGAATGATCAGCACCACGCCGAAAATCTTGATCACCGCACCGCGCGGGCTCGCTGTCGGGATATGCTCGCCGTCGTTCTTCATTGTGCTGCATTTCGGTGGCGACTGAGGGCCGTTTGCCCCCACCAGACTAGAATGAGAAAGATCACCAGACCCGCCAAAACACCGTAGACCAATGGTTTGAAACTTGGAGCGGGCTTCAGCAGCAGCCAGTACCAGGTCGTCAGCGCATGGGCTGAGCCAGCTTCGCTGTTGGAGCCATCCCAGGCAAAGAACGCAATGGGCACGATGCGCCCCTCGGTGAACTGCAGATCTTGTTCAGTATGATCGGTTTTGAGAACCCGTTGCATGACCACGCGCCAGGTGCCGTTGCTGTAGCTTCCGGTGGCCGTAAGGCCGATATCGCCCTCGCGCGCAATCTGGTTTTCAATGCCGGTAGCATCCAAAAGTGTCGCCGTTTCAGGGTTGTCAGCCGTGCCACTGCTCCAGCGCCACAGGTTCACCGGGCGTGCGGCATCTCCCATTAGGAAATAGGGTTTTTCCATTCCTTCCGGCAGAATTTGGGGGAACTGGATGGCAACGGCGTCTTCAAATAGTTCCTCATCCGCAGTCGACGCGGCCTTGGCATCGCCGGGGATCGATTTGGTGCGGTCATCCCACTCCAGATAAATGGCAATCCGATCGCTGTCATAAAGCGCTTTCACGCTGATCGTGTCATTCGCTGTGGTAAAGAACCTATCCTTGCCAACGATTTGCGGCACCATTGCAAAGGTTGAAGACGGGGTCATCGCCCAGGCCGGATCATCCGGTGACGTGGGCAATGCGCCGACTGCCGGATTGGCCTGAATCACGGTGTTTTCCGCACGCACCACGTTTTCGCTTTTGGCCAGCGTCACTACATAGTTGGCGATATGCCAGCGATCCTCAACACTCAGGCTCTTCTTGCTTTGCGGATCGGCGAACGAGGGCATTTGTGTTGTCGGAATACCCGTCGCAATACGGCTGAAAATATCCCTGGGGTCATTGCTGACGCGGAAGGTCCAGGGCTTGGTCAGGTTGCGCGGCCATGTCCGGTCGCCGTTGTCATCCTTCAGCTTCTTGATCGCGTCGCCTTTGCCCTCAAGCCCGTGGCATTCGGTGCAGCGATCACCCTCTTCAAACAACTCCTTGCCGCGGGCGATGCTTTCCTCGCTGCTGGCCACCTGGGTGCCATAGTCGATCTGGCTTTCCGGCTCGCCTTCAAGTTCGGCGAAATACTTGATGTAGGTCAGCACATCGGTTATTTCCTGATCTGACAGGATATCTGACCACCCGGGCATCGCCGTTCCGGGCATGCCGTCGCGGATCATCCTCAGGATATCGATGTCATTTGGCAGATCGTCGTCAAAGGCTGACGTCTTGAACTTGTAAAGGCCAAGGGTGAAATCACGCGGAGGCGGGTTCAGCCGCTCCGCTGCCGGGCCAAGCCCGTCGCCTTCATCGCCGTGGCATTGCAGGCAGCGCTTGACATAGACAACTTCGCCACGATCCATGTCGCCGGTTTCGGCAAAGGCCGCACTCGCACCAACCGACAAAAGTCCGGCAACAAGGCCCGGTTTCACAAGGCTCAGCACATTAGTGAGATGCTTCATGACTGGCCCCCCATGAACGCGGCGAGTGACCGGTGTAGTCATAAAGGAACAGGATCACTTTCCAGACCTCCTCTTCCTCAAGAAAATCCTGCCAGACCGGCATTGATGAAATCCAGGGTGCTGCTTCCTTCGGAAGGCCGGGGCCTCCGGTGGTGATCCGCCAATAGAGATAACTTTCCTGAAGCTGCGCGATTGTGCCAACATCCTGGAAATTGAGCGGCGTCGGGTTCAGCCCCTCAGCATAGGGCCCTTTGCCGTCGAGCTTGTCGCCGTGGCAGTACTGACAGTTCTCGATGTAAACCGCTGCGCCTTCCTCAACCAGTTCGGCGAAATGCTCAGGATCTTCGGTTTCGTATTTGCGAAACGGGTTTTCCAGCGTCAGCAGGTTGACCCGCTCACCGTAAATCTGCGCCGTACTGGGCGGTGCCGGGTGGATGGTTCTAAGCTCTACCGGGGCTTCAAAACTTGGCAACATGGAGCCATAAACGCCATATCCAACCGCCAGTGGCACCACCACGAAAACAAAGTTGCGGGCAGGCCGGTAAATCGGGCTGACAAGCATCGCCTTGATCGGGGCCACCAGTTCGGCGGTTTGCTTTTCGTCATAGGTGTAAACCATGAACACACCGGCCCCGGCAAAGAACATATACATGGTCAGAAGGCTTTTCGGGATCACCGCCCCGAGGATGTAGTCAAACACCACGATGAAGCCGAAATAGACGAAGGCGAGGACCAGAATTGCCTGTAACAGTCTTGGGATTCCCATGGTCGCCCCCCCCTTATTTCGCAGCCGCGAGGAAATCGACCAGGATTTCCAGCTCGCTTGCATAGAGTTGTTCGCCCATGTCGGCAGGCATCAGGTCGGCCTCAAACCCTTCGGCAAGCTCGGCATTCGGATCGAGCAAGGAGCGGCGGATATGATCCTTGTCGCGCTGAGCCCCGATAGCGGAAAGATCCGGCCCCAGATCACCACCCTCGCCATTGATTATGTGGCAGGCATCACAGGAAAACTCCGACACCAGTTCCATCGGGTCAGTGAAGGCGGGGCGCGGCTCACCGGGTTCTACCGCGCTATCCGCTTCGTCGTCAGCAGCGCCCATGTCGGTCGGTATTTCAACCGTCACCTCGGCCCCACCTGAATCCTGCAAATAGGCGATTACGGCAGCCAGTTCGGGAGCAGACAGGCTGATCCCGCCGCTCTCGGTACTTGGCATCGGGCTTTCGCTGTCGTTGGTACCGGCCTTGCCAAAACCTTCAACCACATAAGCCGACGGATCAACAAGTGACTCCTCCAGATAGCTTTCGATATCGGTCGCGGTTCCGGCATACCGATCATCGGCCAGACGTTCGGGCGCGGTTACACCGACCTGATCGAGCATCGGCGCACGGCCAAGGGAGTTGTGGCATAGCGTACAGGTGCCCTTGCCGTTGAATAGCTTTTCGCCAAGCGCGATGAATTTGGGCATATCCATCGCCGAAAGGTCGATCTCTTCGTCAACCGGCGGCGGGGCCGGTTCGATCTGCGGGATGCCGTAATTTGAATACCCGGCAAAAAAGCCGATGGTGATCAGGGCGAAAAGCGTGACTGTCAGGAACTGGCGCATGGTAGCCTATTCCTTCCAGTAACCGGCAGGCAGCGTTTTGTTACTGCTGACCTGGGCAATCCAGAAAACGAAGATCACCATTGCCATGAAAAGAATCGCCGCCACCGATACGACATTGGCCGCATAACCAAGCGTTGGCGTAAAAGCATCTGGTGAGGCGTCGCGCATGATGTCGACAATGTGCCAGTGCTGACGGATACCCGAGCGGATATAGCCCATCAGGCCCATCAGCCAGGTGAAGGCCACCGCCAGCAGGAACAGTGCGTATTGCGCCCGTTCAGGTATGCGCCCCCAGTGAAGCGGGCCAACATCCTTGGCGCCGCGATAGATGAAGCCGTCCAGGATCAGACTGCCGACAATCACGACAAAGGTCGTCATCACCTGTGGGATCGACGCGGCCACCTTGTAAACCGTGTTGGTGAAATAACCGTGATAAATGCCAAGGAACAGAATATTGGCGATGCCCGCTGTGAACAGGGCCACCTGAATGGCGTTGCCCGCCCTTTCCCACGTCACTGTCGCCACTTTGTTTGAGCGGCGGTAGAACAGGAAAGACAGGAAGGTGAAGATGATCATGATATTCACCGCCGTATTCTTGGCGGGCATGATCCCCAGCGGCCCAAGGATTCCATGGTGCGGCCCGCCCAGCGCCTTAAGCTCTGAATTGGTCAAAACCAGCGTGTGGGGCGTGAACCAGACCAGGAAAGCCCCGACAAGAACGATGGCAATAAATTTGATATAGCGGGTGTAACGGCGAGAGCCGTCACTGCGCCCCATCCCGCACCAGAGATAATAGTTGGCCGACAGGAACAACGTGCCGATCAGCACCGCCTGAATGATGAAGAGCCATGCAAAGATACCACCCATCAGGGTGATGCCCATCTGCTGGCTGTAGGCATAGATCTCAGCCGCCAAATAATATCCCGCGAACGGAAGCGGTAGAAGGGCACAGATGGCGATGAAATTGGCGTTATAGCCCATCCAGTCGTAATGCGCCTTTTCCCTGTGACTGCCCGCCGTAAGGAACTTGAACGCTGCGTAAGCCCCGACGATCGAGCCTCCATAGGCGATATTGGCGACGAAACGGTGGATGTTGATCGGGTTCCAAAGGAAATTGTGAATGGCCGCCCAGCTGTCGCCGCTGAAGACACCCGCCGCATCCACACCATTCGGACTCATCATGAAAGTCAGCCATGCGTTGGCCAGCAACATCAGTGTCGTGCCAACCGCATTCAGAAGCAGACCCAATGTCAGGTGCACCCACTTTCTGAACCCGCCCTGCAGCCAGTGCCAGCCGTAGTAATAAAGATAGAGCACCGCACTTTCAGCAAAGAACAGCAGAGCATAATAGAACATGCTGCCGCTGAAAATCTTTGACATATAGATCATCAGATCCGGGTAAAACAGGATCAGCGAGAATAGGAGCAATCCGCCTAAGATAGCCGTCAGCGAATAGGCGGTGATCGAAACCTTGATGAACTCGTAGGCCATATCGTCATAGCGCTTATCACGTGTGCGCATGCCGATGATTTCGATGATGAAGACAAAGATTGGCACCGCCAGAACGAACGCCGCGAACCACAAGTGAAGCTGGGCAAATATCCAGACGGCCACCCGGCTGTTGACACCGGCAATGGTCGGATAATCCGCCGCCGTCAGTTTTGGGGCCGGGCCAAATCCGCCGGCATGCGCCGCTTCCGCTGCGGCCCCGGTTTCCGATGCCAGTGCACCGTCACCATAACCAGCGAGCAGAGATATTGCTGCGGCCAATCCGATCAATAGGGGCAATCCAGTGTTCTTTGAAAGACGAAGCGCGTTCATATTATCCACATCCTGTCCCAGATCACTTGGAGTACATCAGGCTCAGACCCTGCATATTCATGAGCACCATGTCGAGCAGGTAGAACCCCAGACCTGACACTGCCAGCGCCACGACAAAGGGAATAAAGTATCCGTCAATCTTCATTTATCGGTTCCTTTTCGACAATCTCAGGCACTCATGAACCACCAGAAAAACTCGAGAACGATCACCAGCGTGATAATGAAAAGCGCTGGCCCAAGTCGCGAGCCGGGCGAAGGTTCTTTGACCGGATCAGACATCATTCCATTCCTCTGTTAATCAGGCGGGTTTGATTCAGATCAATGGACCAATGGCCGCCATCCCTGTATGTTTCTGCGAAGCTGCTGTTAGGAAATGAAAGCGAACCCGTCATGTTGCCGCCAAAGAAACGACTGGTCGATATCGTCATCTTTTCAGGAATGGCGGTGAACGCGGTCGTTATCATTCTGATCCTTTACTACTTCGTTTTTTAAGCGAGGCGGGCCAGAAGCTGACTTTCAGCCACCCTCGCAAGCGCAGAGCACGCGCAGATATTTGACCAGCCCATCAACCTCTTCCGCGGTCAGGGTTTTACCCCAGGGCGGCATCATCGGGGACTTGCTCATCGCCGGACCGCCATCCATGATGACGTTCTTCAGATCGGCATCCGACAGTTTGGCCATTTCAGCCGCATCGGTAAAATTACGCGGGCTGACCGGGAAATCTTTGGTCACGTTCGGCCCGTCGCCTTTTCCCGTCAATCCGTGGCACTGGGAACAATAAAACTGAAAGATCTGTTCGTCATCTGCCGCTTCAGCGATTGTGGCGCTGGTCTGGGAAGCGAATGCAGCAAGGGCTGCAAGTGTTATCAGCTTTTTCATGGTGAATTCCTTCCCTCTTATTTTTTCTTCTTTGGCTTGAAATTGCCGACATAACTGGCGACGTTCGCCATATCTTTGTCACTCAGCAAGCCAACGAATACTGGCATCATCTTGACCGGTTTGAACAATTTCGGATTTTGCAGATAGGCGAAGATCCAGTCCGGGTTGAGCCTTACGCCTGCATCAACCAGCGATGGGCCGCTCTTGCCGCCAGAAACCTTCCCCTTGCGTCCAGGGTATTGATGGCAACCGCTGCAGGGCATTTTCTTGGTGAAAATCTGTCGCCCCTTGGCATTTTTCTTGACCTTGACGGCACCGGCTTCCACCTCGCCGGTGGTCAGGCTCATCAGAAACTCAGCTACGGGGGCCGCTTCATCTGCCGAAAGCGCCGGATGGCCACCGGGATTTTCTTCGGTCAGGCTGTTGAATTTCATCAGGCGGATCGGTTGCGGATCAGACAGCCAGGCACCCAACCAGTCTGACTGGAACTTGTCCCCGGCATACCAAAGTTCAGGGCCGGTCTTGGTCAGCTGATCCTCGATGGTTTTTTCCCGCGCCGGGCCTTCGGTATAGTGGCAATCGGCACAGCCCTTGGCTTCGAAAACCTCTTTACCTGCTGCGGCATCGGCAAAGCTTGCCGAAGTTCCTGCGAACCAACAAGCCGCGCCCAGAGCCGCGATTGTTTTGAGTTTCATTGTGTTCCCTCCTGATTGGTCAGACGGCCAAAGCTTTTCAGGCGTCGGCCGGTCCGTCTTCTTTGCGTGCTTTCATTGTCAGCCAAATCCCTATGGCTCCGGCGATCAGAAATGCCAGAACCGCATAGACGTAAACGGTGATCGGAGTCGGGGCTTCAAGGAAGACAAAATACCAGGTGCTGAGGCTCATGATCAGGCCGTGCTCGCCATTGGAGCCATCCCATGCGTTCAGCGACATGGGAATGAACACACCCTGATCAAACTGAACATCATTCTTGTCGCCGGTTTTCAAAGGGCGTTTCATCACAACCGTCCAGCGCCCCTGATCCCACTTCGCCTTGCCAGTGATTTGCTGGCCCTCTTCGGCCTGCACTTTGATCGGCTGTTTCCAACCGCGCGCATTGCCCTCATCTGTTCCGCGCGCACCAGCTTCAGAATTGTCGGCTTTCCACACCCAGAGATGCACCTGATCCGAGGTCGAGCCACGATAGAAATGCGGTTTCTTGGTGCCCGAAGGCGGTTTGACGGCAAATTGCATTGCAATGGAATCACGGAACGTATCCAGCGCCCGCGGGATCATGTCATTGGCTTCCACGTAGGAATTGAACCCGCCGACCTGCGACAGTTCAGCCGTGTCGTATTCCTGTGCATCGTCATGCACGATGTCCTTGAACGGATCATCCCATGTCAGCTTGAAGGCGATATCAGTTTCGTTGAACACCGCCTGAACTGTGACCATTTCAATACTCGGGTTCTGCCAGCGTGGCGGGGCGATGACCTGACCGGTCAGCCTGACATCCATCGGTTCGGCTTCGGCCCACATCGCGTCATCCGGGCCGTCGGGCAAATCACCTGTAACCAGCTTGGCCTTCAGCGCCTGATGGCTGGTCAGTTCATGCTGAAGTGATTTGATATAGTTCGCGAGCGCCCAGCGATCTTCTTCGCTCAGCGATTTCACGAACGAAGGCATTGGTGTGCCGTTGATGCCCGAGGTGAAGCGCATATAGATGTCTTCAACCTCGCCACCGGCTTTGATTTTCCAGGGGTGCGTTACGTTGCGGATGCGAATGGGGAAGCCCCAGTCATCCTCGCGAAACTCCTTGTTGCCGTCGCCCCGGCCCAGCTTGCCGTGGCAGCTCCAGCATTTGGCACGCTCAAAGACCTCAGCACCTTTGGCGATGGTCGCTTCGTTGTAAGGCGCGGGGTTTGCTGGCAGCGAGATGACTTTACCAGTTGTCACTGGATCCAGATCGGGTTCTTCAAACTCAAGGGCAAAGGTTTTGACATAGGCGATCACCGCCCAGCGCTCTTCCTCATCGAGTCCGTTCTTGATCAGATCACTGTCAAAAGCCTGCATACCCGTGCCGGGCAGGCCTCGGCTGACGGTGCGGTAAAGGTCATTATCCGTCGGGAGTTCGCCACTTTCCGTGGTGCGGAACTTGAACGTGCCAAGGGTGAAGTCGCGCGGCCTTGGGTCAAGGTATTTGGCCGCTGGCCCTTCACCATCACCCAGCAAACCATGGCAAAAGCTGCACCGCTGAAAATAAATCTCCCGACCTTTTTCAACAAATTCTTCGGTCGCTTCCGGCATCGGGCTGGAAGGAATATTAGCCGAAAGCGCTGGCCCCGCCATGATCGAAAAACCAGCGATTGCGGTGGCCGTCATTGCGACGGATTTCAGTATCTCGATGATCCGCATCAGTTGTGGCCCTCCGGAATGCGTGGCGTTTTTTCCGCCAGATCGTATTCGGCAAGGATGATCTTCCAGCGCTCTTCCTCGGTCAGGCTGAGTTTCCATTCAGGCATGGCGGAATCCCACGGCGTTGCCTCGGTTGGCAATCCGGGGCCGCCATTGGTGACGCGCCAGAAGGTGTAGCCTTCGACGATGGTTTCGATTGTGCCATTGTCGGTGAAATTGATCGGTCTGAGTTTAAAACCATCCGCCATCGGCCCGTCACCAGCGACGGAATCTCCGTGGCAGGGGCGGCAGTTCATGGCGTAAAGCGCGCGACCCTCAAACAGGTTTTTCTCAAGCAGAGCCGCCTCGGCAGTTGCATGGCTGATCTCTCCTTCCTCCAACTCAGCCAGCAGCTTTGTGATCGGTTCAACAGCAAAGAATTCCAACGTGTGATCGGGATCCCACTCATCCACCCAGACTTCGATGTCAGGCAGGACCTGCTGGATGAACTCAACTTCGTTGGCTTCAACCTGTTCGATGAACGCCTCGATCTGCTCTTCGGTCGGTTCCGCCATCGGGTTGTGTAGCGATTCAAAACTGACCGGAAAGTTGGAGGAAGGATGCTGAATTCTGAGCGACGCTGGCATCTGTGCCCGGGGGACGGTCATATCATAGGCAACCCAAGCCGCTAGGGCCGGTATGGCCGTCAAAACCACGACCAGCGGGATCTGCCCATAGCCGCCGCGCAGGAACTTGCGGATCGGCCCAAGGAAATCATTCATCCCCTCGTCAGAAAACGTCACCATCAGGAACAGCGCGATCACTGTCAGGGTCATGTAGAAGAACATCAGCGTACCGGGAACCGGCAGCGGGAATGGCAGCGAAGTCACCTGCCGTGAAAAGGCCGGAATTCCCCATTTCGCCAGCGCATAGACGGTGAAAAGCGTGATAACGACCGAAATGAAACTGCGGAGTGCGGGTTTGTTCATGCCTATTCCTCCTCAGCCGGTTTCTGCAACATCAGGTATGACAGCAAATCTTGGTACTCTTTCACGGTCAGAACCTCGGAAATATCGTCCGGCATGATGCTTATCGTGTCATCAACCTTGATTTCCTTGATGTCGGCCTTGTCGATGGTTTCCTCATCCCCAAGTGCGTTGGTGATGTCGACCTCGCCGTCTTCATCACGGGTTTTCAAACCGGTGAACTGGCGACCCTCGTTGTTGATGACCACGTAAGTCTCATATCCTTCGGTGATCGCCTTGGCGGGTGACAGGATGGCATCGGAAATGCCGTCAAGCCCAATGGCCGCAATACCGCTTAGATCAGGGCCAATTTCGCCGCCGTCATCATCGTTCAGGATGTGGCATTCCATGCAGTTATCTTCATACACAATTGCGCCTTCTTCCGGGTCACCTCCGCCAGCTTCGGCAGCGGCGGAAATCTTGGAATAGAGCCCGGCGGTCACGTCGCTTGGCGCGGTATCAATCGCCTCCATATCCAAATCGCCGCCCAGTGACATCAGATAGGCCACGACCGCTTTGATCTCCTTCAGGTTAAGGGAAATCGGCGGAGCGTAAACAACCGCCATTTCGTTTTTATATCCGTCAACGATATAGGCGCCGGGGCTTGCCATGCTTTCGACAAGGTAATCCACTGCGGTAAATTCTCCGCCTTCTTTCTCGCTGCGCTCCTTTGCCCTTTCAGCGGCACGGGATCCCATTGGCAGGGGAAATTTCTCACCAAACTGGCCGTGGTTCGGACCACGCACAGCGCTGCCCTGACCTCCAACAGAATGGCAGGTATAGCAGCGACCCTTGCCCCAGTAGATCGCTTCGCCACCTTCCGGTGAAATGTCGATAGCGGCCGAGACATCGCCGCCGCCGCCAGTGAGCTTGGTGATCGAATAACCAATCCAGAGGTAAACCCCCAGAACAACTAGCAGGAATCCGAAAACACGAAGAATAGTAGCATTCATGGCCCTATTCCTCCCCGCTCTTGGCGGCGATCCCGCCGAGCCAGAACATGAACGCGCAACCGATCATGAATAAGAGCACAGCAGCACCAACCTGTTGGGTCATCACAAAATTCGTGGGTGTAGAGGCCCAATCAGAAGTGTCACGCATGACCCCGAAAATGTGCCAATCGCCGCGCAGGCCTGAGCGGATGAAGCCCATCAACCCCATGTTCATGGTTATGACGAAGGTTAGCAGCAAAAGCGAATATTGCGACCGCGTAGTCATCTTGCCCCATTGCAGAGGGCCAAGCGATTTGGCGCGTTTGAACAGGAAGGCATCAATCACTGCCACCAGGATCAGACACGAGATCAGCTGCAGGAATTGCGAGACCGCAACGTTCCTGAGAACCGGCGAAGCTTTTTCCATGACCACGAAACCGTAAACCCCAAGGAACCCCGTGACATTCAGCGCGGTGGCAGACAGGTAAAGCCCCTGCCCCAGTTTGCCCCGGTCAATCAGCGCCAGAATGATGGCAACCACGCCGACCCCGCATTCAAAGACCAGTGCCCAGCCGATGGTGCGGATATAGACGGCACGGTCAGCAGGCAGATCCAGCGCCGCCGGATCGAGGTTCAGCATCACCCAGGCGTACTGGGCCACCATGGCAATCGCTACGGCGCCGACAACGATTATGGTGATCATCGCGCCTTTGCCCTGTTGGCGGATCGACACGGCGTTGTCCATGTTGCCACGGCGATAGAGCAGGAAGCTGAAGAATGTCGCGAGTATGATCAGATTCACCACAGCGTTTTTCGCGGGCATCAGGCCGAGGAATTTCAGCACAGGGTGATACTGGCTGCCGCCCATTTCGCCGACTTCCTGACTGGACAATGGCAGGTTGTGCGGTGTCAGCCATACAGCCAGGGACAGAATGATCGCCAGCAGAATCCACTTGATGAACTTGTAGTAGCGCTGCGCGCCGGGGATACGTGTCATCCCGCTCCACAGGTAGTAATTTGAGATCAGGAATAACGAGCCGACCAGCATCGCCTGGATGATGAAGGTCCAGGAGAAATCGCCGCCCATCATGTTGTTGCCCATGACAGCCGAAGTCGAATAAACCTCGCGTCCAAGATAGTAACCGGCAAAGGGCAATGGGATCAGCGCAGCGATAGCAACGAAGTTGGAGATGTAGCCCATCCAGTCGTAATGCGCCCGCTCTTCCTGTGTGGTGGAGCTCATGAATTTGACCGCCGCATAAGACCCTGCGACCAGCCCACCAAAAGCCAGGTTGCCCAGCATCCGGTGGATGGCAATCGGTGTTGCCAGAATGTTTTCAAACGCTTCCCAGACCGTGCCGATGAACACGCCATCGGCGTCGACACCGGTCGGGCTCATCATGAAACCGGCCCAGCTATTGGCCAGCTGCATGATCGCGGTGCCGAAAACATTGAGAAGAATCCCGATGAAAATATGCGTGGTCTTGCGCCCGCGAATAATCCACAGGCCAATCGCAACAGGCAGGATATAAAGGGTTACCATGAACCAGCGCGTGTCGGTGCGCATGTCCGGGCCGACAACACCGGCAAGAAGGGCGATACCGAAGGCACCGACAACCAGTGCGAGGGCTTTGAAAATCCAGGTGGTTACCTGCGGGAAGGGTTTGCCGCTCTTCAGCCATTTCCAGCCGTAATAGTAAAGGTAAAGACAGAAAGTCTCGCCAAAGAACAACAGCGCATACATGAACATGACATCTTTGAAGATGCCGGCCATATAGCCCATGAAGGTTGGGTAGAGCGTGAACAGCGCAAATGCGAGTAGCCCGCCAAGGGCTGCGGTTGTTGCATAGGCGACACTCAGAAGGCTGGTAAACTCATAAGCCAGCTTGTCAAATTTCTGATCGTCATTGTTCCAACCGACGATCTCGATGATCACGGCAAACAGCGGTACGCCCAGCACAAATGCCCCGAAAAACAGGTGCATCTGCGCCAGGAACCAGACCAGCCTGCGGCTGTCCAGACCCATGAACTGACGATAGACATTCTCTTCCTGTGCAAGTGCAGGGAGCGCGGAAACAGCCAGCGCAAGCGCTGTTACAACCAGCACTCTGGCTCCATACGTACGATTAACAGCCCAACCCTGTTTCATCGGTCAGCTCCCAGCCTTGTGTTTGGATTATTCGGCGTCTGCGTAGGTAAAATTGGCCTCGACAGCCGCACCTGCACCCACGCTGATATCCGTTTCCTTAAGGCCATAACGCGGATGCCAGGCAACCAGCGTGTAATCCCCTGCCGGCAGGTTATCGATGGCAAAGCTGCCATCCTCGCCCACGACCACCGCATAAGGATGCACCGGTGCCATGATGAAACCGAACATGAAGTTGTGGGCTTCGCAGTTGATAGCGATATAGGGCGAGCGGCGCCACTTGATCTTGTCGACAATGTCACCGGGATCAGGCTGGCCGAAATTGAACAGGCCCTTTTTGACGATCTTGCCTTTCTTAACGCCGATCAGTTCACGCGCGTTGATGTTGTGCAAAACACCTTCGTCGCTGTTGCGAATGATAATCGGGCCGGGGCGCACCACCTGCGCCCAAGGGGTAAACCGGCAGTCTTTCTGATCAACAAGGTATTCGCCGAATTCCGGCTTTTCCCAGGCTTTGCCTTCTTTGATCTTTTCAATGAAAACGAACGTACCGCGCAGGGCGCCGTCTTTCACATCAACCCACGCAACCTCCCGATTGCCATCGCCGCAAACGTCGTTGTTCTTGGTGATCTTGATTTTCTCAACTGCGTCCTCGGGCAGATCGCCTTCGAAGCTCACTTTACCTGTAACGGATCCACCATCTGTGACCTCGGTTTCAGTGTATTTCGGGGGTTTGGCGGCATAACTTGGCGTAGCGGCAAGTCCTAAAACCGCCGCGCCCAGCGCAAGGCCTGTAAGTGTCGTTTTAAAGGTAATGAGCTTCATGGAATTTCCCTCCGTTATCCATAATTTCGACCGGTCGAATATTCATTCAAACCGGTCGGGGTTGATTGAGCTCTTCAAGACACTCTATCGCCACGGACCTGAGCCGAATTTGATCGAGGTCATTTAGAGTGGTCAGAATGGCTGTATTAGCTGTGTTTGGATCCAGTTCACGTAGTAATCGAGCGGTTTGGCGGCAGTGATAGCCTTCAAAGCTGAACGCGAATGCGACCAGCTGATCGATGGCTTCGGGTTCTGCCGCCTTGCCAATGGCTTTGGCTGCATTCATGCGAACCGATGGATCGGTGTCTTTGAGCAAATCGTGGACACGCGAACCGACTTGGTTTTGATCTGATAGCGCGTTGATGGCTTCGGCCCTGATGAAACTGTCGCCATCATCAAGACAGGCTGCCAGCGTTGTGGTGGCCACCTCAACATCGCACCCAGCGAGCACCCTGATCAGTGCAAGCTTGAGAGTGCGCTCTGCCGTTTCCATCCGAGCTTTGATCTTCGTCGCGGATTCTTCAGAAATCCCACCACATTCAGGCATAATCCGCGCCAGTGAATCCGCTGCGGCTTCGGCAAGTTCGTTATCTTCGGAATCCAAAACCGCAATCAGACCAGAAGCAACATCCTGTCGGGCAATATCGCCCAGAACTCGTGCTGCAAATCGGCGAATATCCTCGTGCAGGATCAGTTCCGGGAAGAGATTGACCTTTTTCTTGCTCAGGACATTCTTGGCGATCGCCAGGCGTTCCATATCGGTTTCTGACAGGGCAATACCCGCTTCGGGCAAACCGACGGCCGGTGCGATCTGCGGCGCATCCTGAAGCATTGATTCAAGGGTCGAGGCGGGGAAACTGCTATCTGGATCCTCCGTCTCTGCCGCAAGTTCCGGTTCTTCTGCGGGTTCATCGGCCTCAGGTTCCTCAGCGACCTCAGGCTCTGTCTCTTCTTCGTCTTCTTCGGGCTGATAGGCCCCATTCAATGCCGTAAGCAGCGCCTCGCCTGCCATGTTGGGCCAGACGTCAGCATCTTTCGCAATACGGGCCAGGGCCGTCATGGTTTCAAGCCGGATCTGGCGGTTTTCGTCGTCAATTTGCCCAACCAGGGCTTCGGTCACCTTATTGCCACTAATCCCGACCAATGCGCGCATTGCGCCAAGACGTCGGCTAACCGGATGCTGCTGGCCCCCGAGAATATCAAGCAGCAGCGGCAGCGCCGTCTCTTCCGCATGTGCCGCCAGCATTGCCGCCGCAGCGCCAGCAACGGCATCACCGCCAGACGTGGCCTTGTCGTCCAAAATACGCAGAGTTCCCTTGTCTGTAACAAGGCCGTCGGCATCAGCCAAAAGGTTGAAACTTGCGGCCTGAACAGCCTCCGACGGATCGTCAATCAGGTCGAGCACCTTTTCAATATGGTGCTGACCAATCAGCGATACTGCCGCTGCGCGAACCGTCGCATCGGCGTCTTCGAGCATCCACGCAAGCTGGGGATCTTCGGGTAATAGGTCAGCGCGTCCACGCAGAGCAGCCAGACGAACCTCGGCGGAAGGATCGGTAAGCGCGACCGTCAAAGCGTCCGCAACACCGTCTGAAACGATTGAAGCGATAGCCGCCGCAGCGCGGCGTCTTACACGGGTTTGATTGTCGGTCAGGAATATCGCCAGCGCATCAATACCGGGATTGTCCAGCCTTGAAAGCGCATGAAACGCGGTTTCAATGAGGTCCTGCGCATCATCGCCGTCAAGGGCGTTGACGATATCGGGGACGGCTTCGATAACATTCAGTTCAGCAAGTGCCGCGACCGCGCGGTTCTGCACCTCAACCCAGTCATCCCAACCGCTGGCAAAGAACTCCTGCTCGTCCCAGACGATTTCTTCATCGCGACCTTTGACCAAACGCCGCAGCCACGGAATGATTTTCGGGTCTTTCAGCTTTGCCAGCGTATCAATAGCCGCCAGTTTAACCTCGGTGCAGGGATCACCCAGCAGGTTTTCAAACAATTGCGTGGCCGATGCAGGGTCAACCAGCAGCTGCAGGGATACCGCCGCGTCGGTGCGGACATCCTCGTCCTCGTCCAAAAGGGCTTTGACAAGGGCCGGTACGGCTGAAGGGTGGCCGATTTTGCCAAGCGCGCGCGCCGCAAGGCAGCGATGGATATCGATACCTTCCGCAAGTACGTCCTGCAAAGCACGGCTTACACGCCCAGATGCCGAGCCTTGAACGGGCCCGGCATCTGAGTTTTCTTCTATAAGCACTGAAACGTTCAACTGATGTCCCTTGGGGCAAATGACATTGAACGGAACGAGTGCTTATAGGGCGATTCCCCGATCTTCTTCAGTCGCGCTACACCCATCTTGTAGTTGTAGTTGCCACTGATCCAATCGACCACGCGTCCTTCCAGAGCATTCGCCGGTTGAGCGGTATGCAGGAAGTCCATGAAGATGATCCCCTTCTTGATGTGACGTGTCACCATCGCCACCCCGGTCACCGCGGCGCGGGTCAGTTCTACATTCCCCGCCTCCATCTGGCCGGTGAAGGAATAATCAGAGCCTTCCACACCCAGCACGGTTTCCTTAAGTCCGGGAACCCTGTCGGAATACGCCATCAGCAGATCACCGTTCTCGATACCGCGCTCAGCCGCATCGTCAGGGTGAATCTCGATGTAGTTATCCGGCCAGCGCTGTACGACATAGGGCCGGCGGCGGTCATCAAAACCTGACTGCCAGCGCTCGTTCGTGCGCCCAGAGGTACACCACAGCTCATCCCCTTTCGGGCTCATCCATTCCCAATAGTCCGAGAACAGTGACCAGGGTGACTTCTCGATATTGCATCGACCAGTCTGGCTGTTGAAGTGGGTCAGCTTCTTGTTGAACATGTTGGCACCCGATGGGCCTGTTTCCGACAGTTCAAGCGTGGTGTCGTGCAACCGTTTGGTGCCCATCAACGAGCCGTCATCATTCATGAAGACCGGGCCCTGGATACCATTGGTACCGAACTCGTTCATCTTCTGATGCAGGGTCTTGCCTTCACGCTTGGCCGCAACCTTGACCATGTTGAAGTCTTTGCGGCTGCCGCGTGAGAAGCGTGCACTTTCCTCGGCGACTTCATTGGAGTTTTCCCAGTCAAAGCCATCAAAGCCCATGCGTTTGGCAAGTTGTGCGATGATCCACCAGTCGGATTTCGCTTCACCCGGTGCGTCATAGAACTTGTTATAGACGCGCAGTCGCCGCTCACCATTGGCCCGCATGAAGGTGTCTTCACCCCACGTGGCTGCCGGGAAGATGATATCGGCGTAGCGATTGCCGATGGGATCAACCAGATAGATGTCCTGATTGACAACCACCATGCCGCCACTGTCAGCCCGTGCTTTCAGCGTCGCGATGATGTCGTCCTTGTCATAGGAACGCACCTGATGCGGGTTCTGAACCGTCAGTTCTTCAAACCGCTTGGCAAGCTGTTGGCTGCCACACATCGACTGGATCCACGTGGTGCCAATGACATGGGCAAATTTGGTATGCCCGGCCATTGTCCAGGTATCCGTATCCAGCGCGCGACGACGACGTCCCGGCACCTTCATCGGAGATTTGTTGCGCGGATACTTACCACCACGCTGACCACCACGCTGGTGACCACCGGCCCGGCCAACGACCTGACCGGGACGACCGCCGGCCCCGACCTGAATGGCCAGAGCGGAGATTGCCATGGTGTTTCCGGTGTTATTCGACCAGTAGAACCCTTTCTCGATCATGATCGAGGTTTTCGGGCGTGCGCCATCAGCTTTCGGCTTGGCCATCCACTCGGCTGCTGTATAGATCTTCTGCACATCTATACCCGCAACTTTCGCGGCATTCTCAGGGGTGAACTCGTCCTGAGCCATCAGCCATTTCACCCAGTCGTCATAGCCTTTGGTCTGGAACTTGCCCCAGGTCGTGCGCCACTGCCACGGAGTGTTCCGCGTGCCCTGGCCAAAGCCTGAGTTCGAGCCCCATTTGTTGTTGACCCATTTCTTGATCCACTCGGCGTCCTGCCAGCCGTTTTCAGCAATGACGCGCGCAATGGCATTCACCACCAGAAGGTCGGTGCCAAGATTGATGTCGAGCCACAAGCCGCCCATCTTTTCGGCATAAGCCACACCAGCCGTACGGCGCGGTACCATCATGATGGTTTTCTGGCCGTTCTGGATGCCTTTCATGATCCATTGAGTCCACAGAATCGTCTTGGTCTCGTAGGGGTCAGTTCCACAGATCATCAGGGTTTCGGCATTCATCCAGTCCTCATAGGCCGGGCCGAAATTGTCAAAACCTGCATCCCTGAAGCCCGGTGTCGACGAAACGTCGGATGGGGTATCATGGAAGGTGAAGTTGGCTGTGTTTACATGCCGAAGGGCGTATTTCGTGATCGCATATGTGTTCTCAATATACTGATACGAGTAGGTTTTTACACCATAGGCATTGGCACCATGTTTCTTGCGCACATGGTTGCCGACCTGAGCCGCCACATCCAGCGCGAAGTCCCACGAGACCGGCTGAAGAATGCCGTAGATTCGCATCATCGGCGAACTTAAGCGATCGCGCGTCGGGGTTTGCGGGTTGTAGCATTTCTGCGCAATACAGCCGCCGCGAAGGCTTGAGTCGCCGTCGGTATTGACGAACTCGGTATCCTTGTCGGGAATGATCACGACATGGTTCGGTTTGCCTTCATGCATGACGATATTGTGCTGGTTTGGCGCAACCCACGGACCCAGGGGATCAACCGGAAAGTCCGCGTCAAACGCGTTGTCTTTTGCTTCTGGACCACCGTTCTTGTCACCGGCAACCGGCCAGCGGAAGACTTTGTAGCCACAGGCGACGATACAGTAGTCGCAGGCAGTGGTGATAACCTCGGCATCCTTGGGTGGAAGCGGAACGTTGGTTTCGGGAATATAATACGGAGTAGACATCGTTGGTTCCCTATCCTTGCAGGTTGTCGTAGCGGCCGAAGATCAGGCCGAACACGCCGACGGCGTAGATATCGTCGCCGTCAAGTTCCAAAAGCACCTGAGGCAGGCTTTGATAGGCCTGGCCGGAAATCAGAATTCCGTGGCGCGTGAGATCGTAAGTGGACAGATGCAGCGGACAGGCGCCAAGGGACTTGGTATCGCCCTTGTATGTACCGGTCAGATCGCCACCCTGATGGGTGCAGAAGTAGTTGAAGGCAACCACGTCCTTGTCCGGCCCGATGCCGCCACCGCCTTCGACGCCCATCTTGACCAGCATGCCTTCGGCATAGGCCCCTTCGTCGGGGTAGACGAACTCGACCGGCTCATCGACCTTCAGCGCACTCAGGCTGGCGATTTTCTTGCGCGGATAAGTGGCAACCGTCGCCGGAACCTGCGCTTCGGCAGCACCGGAGTTCATCGTCACCATAACGGTGGCCGTTGCCGTTCCCGAACTCAGCAGGAAAGCCCGGCGCGACATCAGGCATTTTTTGCCCTTGGCCGTTTGCTTATTGGTTTCTTGGGTCATTTTCTTCATTCCCCTCAATTCGCAACCGCTGGAAGCGGCGCATAGGATGGAAGTTCCGGTGTGGTGATCTTGATTTCCTCACCGCTGAGCGATTCAAGGAAAGCAATGAGATCCTCTTTTTCCTCATCCGTCAGGTCGAGCGGCTTCAGAATAGGTGTCTTGTTGCTGGCAAGCGTGCCATCGGTGAATTCGTTTTCACCCCCACCGTCATTGTAGAAATCGACGACTTCTTCGAAATCAAAGAACTTGCCGGCGTGCATGAACGGTGCCGTATAGGCCGTGTAACGCAAAGGCGGCGTGCGGAACTTGCCCATGTCGCGCTTCTGCTTGGTCCGGTAGTAGAGACCGGCATCGTCCTTGATGATCCGGTAAAGCTCTTCGGTCACACCTTTGGCGTATTGCTCATAGCGGAAGGTGACCTGCGCCATGCCGTTGTCAAACCACTCCTCGGCCCGTTCGATGCCAAGGTTGTAGTATTTCTCATCCGTCAGAAGCGGGCCGTTATGGCATTCGATACAATTGGCCTTACCCTCAAACAGGGCGAGTCCACGCACCTGTTGTTCGCTCAATGCACTGGTATCACCACGCATATAGCGATCAAACGGCGTATCATTATGGATCAACGTCCGTTCATAGGCTGCGATGGCCCGGAAAGCGTTGTTTACCTTGGGCCAGTCATCGCCAAAGACGTCATTAAAGCGTTCGACATATTCCGGGATGAAGGCGAGGCGTGCCTCAACCATATCCCGCTCGCCATTGCCCGAAACCGCGCCCAAAGCTGCTGAAGGGGCCTGTTTTTCAAGTGAGCTGGCTGACCCTGTCCAGAACAGTTTGCCAAGATAAGCCGAGTTGATCACCGTCTGGCTGTTGCGCCAGTGGATCACACCGGGATAACCCCGCGACAGGCTCTCATTGAACCCCCAACCCTGTTTGGGTGCATGGCAATCAGCGCAGGAAACCGACGCATCGCCACCGATACGGCTGTCAAAGAACAGCAGCTTACCAAGCTCGATCTTTTCAGGCGTTTGTGCGTTGTCCGCGGGTATCGGTGGATCTCCTAAAGCCGCCAGCGGTGGGTTCGTATCTGCCGCAGCCATAGAACCCATGCCAAGCATGGCAACGCCAACCGCTGCTGCGATGTTTGTGAGGGAAATATTTTTGCCCTTTTTCATAGCGATCATCCTAATTGGTTGCGTTGAGCCAATCCTCGATTGGCTTGTAGTTGACATCGACCTTACCGGGCCAAACGTGCTCTTCGCTGGTCAGCGGATCACCGGAAAGTGCTTCAAGGAAAGCAACCAGATCGGATTGTTCACCATCATTGAGGCCCAATGGCTTGATGCGGGGATCCTTGTTGGGATCATCACCTCCACCGGCGTTGTAGAAAGCGACAACATCTCCCAGCGTACCGATCATGCCGTTGTGCATGTAGGGCGCTGTGTAGGTGAGCTCGCGCAGCGAAGGCGTCATGAACTGACCGATTGTCGAGCCATCAACAAGGTTGTTGCGGATGCTCGCACCTGGATCACGCCTGAGGTTCATGTAGTTTTCGATCCCCATGAACATCGCAAAGCTGACAAAGGTAATATGCCGCTTTGGATCAGACCAGATATCCGGATTTTCGGGCACTGCGGTGTTATGCGGTGTGTCATCCGTAAAGCGCGGACCCGAATGACAATCAGCACAGCCAGCCTTGCCTGTGAACAACTCAAAGCCGCGGGTCGCGGCATCTGACATCGATCCATTGTCAAAATCTGATCCACGCGATGTCAACGTCTTCAGATATTCCGGAATTGCCTTGCGCACCGAACCGTTTGACGGCTCGCCGTAACCAGCAGCTGCAAACATTTCTACATAAACCGGATCCTGCTTGATACGTTCCTGCATCAGGCGCATGTCCATGTTCATCGTGTAGGTCTCGGTGATGGATTCACGCGTGACATCGTTGAGGTTGGTGCCCAAACGCCCATCGTGGAACCATGCCGCCTTGTGGGCCGTGTTGATCAGGGTCGGGGCATTTCTGAAACCGTCCGTTCCGGGATAAGCTTTTGCCAGCGGAAGACCATCAGCATACCCTTTTTCCGGGTTGTGACAGGTCGAACAGCTGATCGCAGCATCGCCGGAAAGGCGCGCATCAAAAAACAGACGCTTACCCAGTGCGGCCTTTGCAGGATCAACTTCGATCGCAGGTACCGGACCGAAATCTTCCGCCATAACAGGCGGAGATGCAATAACAGCGCCGACGGCAGCTGCAATGCTCCAGGATATTATGGACGAGGTTTTTTTCTTCATCGTGGATCCCTCAGGTTTGATGGTTGGGTCAGCTCGCATTTGCTAGAAGTAATTCTCCCGTAGCCATTTGTTTTCATTGCGTCCTATTCATTCGTCAGTCACCGGAAGGGGGGTATCTGTTGTCTCTTCCAAAAACGCCTTCAATGTTGAAAGATTCTGAAAGTAGCACTCCCCTTCCCCGTGAACACTTCGGGCATGGCCGCGCCATGTAAGTTTCCCATCTCCCCCCCCCTCGAGCCAGAAACGTGCAACAAACGAGTTTTGATTTTCCGCTCCAATCATGCCTCATTTGCCATGCAGCACTTAGGCTCCACCCCGACGGGAAGGATTCATGACAAAATAAGCATGAGGCGGTTACACTATGGTAACACGATCTAAACTGTTGAAATAAAAGAGATATCAGACATCTGAATGCAGTAGTATCAGGAAATGATTCTCAAACTTACACGGAACTAGCAGGCTTCGGAATAATTTGTGCCTATCAATTCAGCATAAGCCTCTAGCGTTTGTTCTGTTGGCTGGAGGTCGTAATCGTTATCCAGCGTCCGATGCCAACTGATGAAATGGGCCCGCGCCCAGTCTGGCCGGTTGAGTTTGACCAGGCTTTCCATCAGTGTCCTGACGAAGTTTTCCCGGCACGGATCCGTTGAAAGGGCCTTTTGGCATACTCGCGCAGCCTCGGTGTAGCGGCCGGTATCGGCATAACAGGCGGCAAGACCCGCGAGCATATCCAGATGGCCCTCACGCAGCCTCTCGCGCTCGACCACACACCATTCGGCAAATGGCTCGTCTTCAAAGAAATCGCCCCTATAGAGGGTTTCCGCTTCCTCAAAACGGCTCAGCGCGTCTGATTGGTTATCTGCTTTCAACAGTTTCCAGCCGGCGGCAACCAGTTTGACAAACTCATCCGCATCGACCCAGACGGCGGAACTGCGCAGCAAATAGGACTGCCCTACCGTTTCGATGATATCACTGTTGACACCACCCTTGCGAAGCTCCGAGCGTAGGGAGGAAATATTGACCTTGAGCCGCTGCCAGCCAATCCTCGGGTCCAGATTTGGCCACAGCCATTCAATAAGGGTCTCGCGATGCACCGGTTTGTCGAGATTGCTGAGCAGGCATTTAAGAACCAATGCCGCCTGCTTTCGCTTCCAACCGGCGACATGCAGCCCCTGTTCGGACGCGGCAAGACCGAATTGGCCCAAAGTGAATATGCGCAGCGGGAAAGCCTGCGCTTCCTCACGCTTTGCAACCGTTATCTCGCGCAGAAAGAAAATGGCGATTGAATTGGGTTCATTCAATTCACCGGCCTCTTGCGGCAGCACTAGACTGCTGATACCGGCATTGACCGCTGCACCGCATTTATGGCGCAGCTGGCAAGCACCAAGACCCCACTTCCTGCCACTGGTAACGCACTGCATCCCTTCACAAAGCGGCGAACATAATGGCTCACCAGTCCGATAAACCGCCTGAAGAATCTTGGAACATTTCTGCCCGATGGCCTCGACACTGGTGTATCCAAGCAGCTCCGCCACCCCGTCATTCCACCCGGTTACCCGCATTTCGGAATCAACACAAAATGCAGGGTCGGAAGCAAACTCAACTAAATCAACAGGATTCATGGTGCAGACACCTTTCGCAACATTGATAGGCCACCTGAAATAACCTGCCAATGAGACGAACCGCCGCTCCGTGAAGTGGTCCTGCTTTTCTGGACAGGTTTGCAGCGTTTCTAAGGTGTATCGGGTTTAGGTTTCATGCGGTTCTGTCGCAAATTTTCATCACAGCGGACAGGATCCTATTCACTAGACTCATTTATCCAGCGAGCGCAGCAAATTGCGCGAACCCAGAGCCCTGACACCTTAGCTGTTTCTTCCTAATCATCTGTGCAACTTCAATCCCATCGAGTGTCGAGGCTGCTGACTGTAAAGACTTGAAACCAAGCATTGGTCGTGTTCGTCGTTTGATGAAGCGATGGTCTTGCTCAATGATGTTGTTCAGGTATTTTGATCTGACAGTACTGATTTTTGTGGGGCAGCCAAAGCGTTTTAGGATCTTGTTGACCGCTTTGATACCTGCGCCATTGGCGCCGCTCTTATCGATCACGATCCGCAATGGAATGCCGTTGTTTGACAATGCCTTCGCGAAAAATAGCTTTGCGGCAGCCGTGTTTCGACGCTCAGACAGCATGAAATCAAGGGTTTTGCCATCGCGATCGACGGCACGATAGAAGTAGGTCCATTTCCCGCGAACCTTGATATATGTTTCGTCCATACGCCACGAGATGGCAACTGGTCGCTTACGTTTTTGTGCTTCGATGGCGATCAAAGGAGAGAACTTTGTCACCCAACGGTTCAGTGTCGCATGGTCCACCGCGACGCCACGCTCGGCCAATATTTCCTCCAGATCCCGTAGTGAGATTGGGTACCGTAGGTAAAAATATACAGCGTGAAGAACGACCGGCTTTGGGAAATGGCATCCTTTGAATGAAATCATGTTGAAAACCTATTCGAATATTTGTCTCCTACAACATGGTCGTAGATGCTCTTCCTGGCAATCAATTCAGAAAAATTGCGACAGAACCGAACCCGAACCGCGTTTTCTGGCAGGATGATAATGTCGGGGTTTTTCTCAGCGGCTCGCTCCAGCAAGTCCTGGACACGATCGGCGAAGCCTGCTCCCGTGAAACTTGTTACTTCTGGGCGACCCGTCTGAACCAAAGCAACCGTTTCATCAGTGAAACCTCCCTGCCCTCCCTGTGGCAACAGATGAAGACCAACAGAAACGCAAAGCGCCGCAATTACCGGATGTCTCAATACGGTTAAACCGGTCTTCGCCTGGTTTCGCTGATGGCGCAACCGGCGGCATTACGACTCCTCTTGTTGAGATTGACCGGGATGCATCTGAAGACAGCGACTGGCTGAAGGAACGACTTGAACTTCAGGCGCCGGACGCAGGTGCACGCGAGGAATTTGGCGCAGCCAAAGGGGAAATTCCCGTGCGCGGCAGGCCCCGGAGACAAGCGACCCCAGGGCGCGCAAGCTGGCTAGAAGCCAGCGCCGTCCATTGACCACCGCTTACGGGATTGGTGGCGGATCTATTGAGGAAACGGAAAAGACGTTACGGGTTCCAAAGCAAAGCGGCGGGATCCGTGTCCCCTGCCCTCTTCGCGCTTATGCGCGGCTATGATCCTTCCACAAGGGATCGTTACCAACTGGCGGAGACGCGAAGCGGCACCGGGAGAAGGCAAAGCCTGCGAGTAGAGCCCCGCCCGGAGGGGGTGGTTTTTTTTGTTATGGTTTGTCACCCGAAATGTAAGAATACTTTCCAGGTTCCGCCAATCTGGTTCACGCTCCAAATCAAGTCTTTCAATTGAGGCTCTCAAGATAGGCGATTTTACCAGGTAAATCGCTTTTTGAATGAATGAAATCTAAGACCACAATCATCTCAGGCATTTCTTCAAAGATGATAAAATGCTGCCCGGCCCTTGCCATTTTGAGATTTGTGGCAGTGGGATCGCCAAGCAGGATTCCACAGCTCTGCACGAAAGCCGTTCCTGTTGAAACTGCGTCGCAGCGGTCGATCAGCTCGGTTTCATACTTTTCGGCCTGGAGCGGTCCAAATGTTTCAACCGTCCAATAAGCTATCTCAAGAAGGGTCTGCTCCGCGTGTTTCGTGAGCCGCCAGGGTTTTGGCATCAATGTGCTGTTCGAGCTTTTGCGAAAGCACGGCGAACCGCATCAGCACCGCTGCCATCAGCAAATTCGCCAAGTCGGGCCTGTTCGCGACTGAAAGACAAGCGCTCCATGATGTCCGCAATTTCCGCTTCCTGGGTTTCAAGAAGCCTCAATCCGGCGCGCATAGCCTCGCTGGCATTCTGGTAGCGACCGGACGCAACCAATTGATCGACCAGTTCATCCTGCGTTTCAGTTAATACGACATTGCGCGTTGCCATTTTTGCACCTCTTCAATTCGATATTGGCAATATATGCCATTGATGGCGCAATGTCCATCGGATGTGCCGTTCACTAGCCGGCAATGTCGTCAAACGATCCCGGCATCAGATCAGACCAGAACGCCTCAATTGCTTTGGCGTTGAGGGCTGAATTCCATCCCAAACGCGCAAAATCTTCCCTGTCCAGGTCATCCTTGAGTACCGAGAGAAAAAGCCTTTTGTCTGAATCCCTCTGCGTTGGGCTCCGCTCTGCCACTAGCTCCTGAACCCGGACGCGGCCTGCGCCTTTTGCGGCCTCGCCCCCGGCTCGACGGTGATTTCCTATTCACCACAATCGACGCTGAAGAAGGATCTGGTTCCATGGGAAAAGCGGTTCAACCGCGGCCGGCAACAGGACTGGTCGGGCCGCTATCAGGATGCGGCTGAGCACACCAAACACGCCTCCAAAGTCTATCTTTGCTATGATCCTTACGAGCCAGGTGACAAAGCCCATGCCGACCGGTTTTCAGGGGACAATATCGTCCACCTTCATTCCAACTATGTCGGCCACAAGACCGTCGTTTTCCTGCGCCGCGCCGGGGTGTTGAAAGAGGTCACCAGCCTGTGCATCGCAAACAAGATGGACTACCCGGAATTCGCTATGCGACAGGCCAATCTGCTGCGTCGCAAAAAACGCCGTGACGAGGCCGAGGCCCTGTCAGCCGCCTGTTTGGCTGAAACCGGCTGGCTTGATCCCTTCATCGTCGAACATATCCGGGCAGCGCTGACCTATCGCGAGCCTTACGAGTATTTGCCACGGCTCGAAAAACTGGCAGCCGAGGGTGGGTCTTTGCGTCGGGTTCACAATATCATCGCCCATCTCAAATACCGTCTGGGCGAGATGGACGAAGCGCTGGATTATGCGGCAAACAATGTTGATTTCAAGCTGTTTGAAATCAGGCTACTGGCTGAAATCGGCCGCAGTGAAGAGGCGCGTGAGCAACTGGCTAATGTTACCACGCTCCCAAGACACCAGAAATCGCTTGCAGATATCGACAATGCCCTGGCAGGCAATGGCAGTTCGCAGCGCGCTGCCGGTGGGTCCTGATGGGAAGCGGCCATGAATGACCGGCCCAAAACAAAACAACGGCTGGTACGGCGCCCGATCATTCGTGCGGTAGAAAATGGAATTGTCGTCCCCATTCCCAGCGCCGTCACCACTCAGCAACCGCTCAATACGGGTGTGTTGACCCACGATCTTAAACCGGTTCCCGAAAGCATCACATGGCGGGGCGGAAACAGGTGGACGTTCGAGTCCCGAATTCCCGCCGACTCTGAAATTAACCATGAGACGGGCACGCACATGTTCGCGGGTCTGCTTTACGGCCATTTCGGCCATTTTCTGGTGGAATCAACCGCCCGGCTGTGGGCAATAGAGCAATTGAAGGGAAAAATAGATAGCATCGTCTTTGTTCCCAAGTTGCAAGTGCGTCTTGAACGGGTGCTGGAAAACTATCGCCCCTTTTTCGATCTGCTTGAAATTGACATCCCGATGGTAAATCTGGCCGAGCCTACCCGGTTTGAGACGGTCATGGTTCCGCAGCAGGGGTTCGGCATGTTTGGCATGGTCATGGGGATACCCGAATACCGCGACTTCATGCGCTCACGTATTGGGCGCAGCGTTACCGGCGATGGCACTGAAAAGCTCTATATTTCACGATCCGCCTTGCCACAAAAACGCGGTGGTCTTTTGGGGGAAGAAAAGATCGAGGAGTATTTGAGCGATGAGGGATATCGTATTTTCCACCCTCAGCTTCATTCCTTCGAGGATCAGCTCGCCGCCTATAAATCCGCCGATTTCATCATATCAGCCGATGGTTCGCCGCTGCACATGGCGGCGCTGGCTGCAAAACCAACGGTAAAAGTGGCCGTTCTGGCCCGCCGCCCCAATGTTGCAAAGCAGTTCGATTATCAGTTCCGGGCGTTTTGTGGCATCGAACCTGAGATCATTGATGCGATCCGGTGCCACTGGATCCCGGAAGAAAGCGAATTTCCTGACCGGCTTTCGCATGGCGAACTTAATCTCGGAACCGTTTGCAGCGCGCTGAAAGAAGCCGGATTCATTCGCGGCACGAACCCCTGGCAGGAAATTCCGGAAGACCAGCGCAAGAGCGTCCTTTCCGCTCTCGAAGAGCGTCAGGGATGGGCTTTCCGACTATATGAGCCGCCTGCATCGGCCTGAAATCCCGACAGCAAAAAGTGGGATTTCAGCCCCTGGCAGGTTGTTTCCCGCAATAGAACCTTCCATATAGAGCCCGAGAAACGGAGGGGCGCATGTCTTCAACCAACAATTTCCCCGGCTGGCACGGCACCACCATTATCGGTGTCAAGAAGGATGGCAAAGTTGCCATTGTCGGTGACGGGCAGGTCAGCCTTGGCCAGACAGTGATCAAAGGCTCGGCCAAGAAGGTGCGGCGGATCAGCCCCGGCGGGTTTGACGTGGTTTGCGGCTTTGCCGGGTCGACCGCCGATGCGTTTACCTTGTTGGAGCGTCTTGAGGCCAAGCTTGAAGCTTCGCCTGGTCAACTGGCGCGGGCCAGTGTGGAGCTGGCAAAAGACTGGCGGATGGACAAATACCTCAGAAATCTCGAGGCCATGCTGATCGTAACCGATGGCAAGGAACTGTTTGTCATTACCGGTGCCGGTGATGTGCTGGAACCCGAACACGGCATCGCTGCCATCGGTTCCGGTGGCAATTACGCGCTTGCTGCGGCACGGGCTATGGCCGACGGCAAAGCCTCGGCAGAAGAGATCGGTCGCCGCTCGTTGGAAATCGCGGCAGAGATTTGTGTTTATACCAATGGCAACATGACCGTGGAGGTTATCGGTGGCTGATCTCTGGGTTGCAGTTGCAGGCGGTCTGGTTGGTGCGGCAATCTCTCCGATTCTGGTGACGGAGTATTCCCGCTGGCGCAAAGAGCGGAACTGGGCAAAGCCACGCAAAACCCTGCTCCTTAAAATGCTCAATAACCCGAAATGGAAGCGCCGCTCGCTCAAATGGCTGACCACGGTAACCGGCACGACTGATGAGGAGTGGAGTACGCTTTTGATCGAGCTTGATGCGCGCGGGACAGTTATGGAAGACGGTTCCGAAGGCTGGGCGCTTATCTCGCGTCTGCCGCTGACGATGTTTGACGACAAGGACGATGTAAACGAATGACCAACCTGACCCCACGCGAGATTGTCTCGGAACTTGATCGCTTTATCATCGGCCAGAAAGACGCCAAGCGTGCCGTTGCCGTCGCTTTAAGAAATCGCTGGCGGCGCAAGCAGTTAGGCGACGATCTTCGTGATGAGGTTTACCCCAAGAACATCCTGATGATCGGCCCAACCGGTGTTGGCAAAACCGAAATATCCCGCCGACTGGCGCGCCTGGCCAATGCCCCTTTCATCAAGGTCGAAGCCACCAAGTTTACCGAGGTCGGTTATGTCGGCCGCGATGTCGAACAGATCGTACGCGATCTTGTCGACAGCGCCATCCTGATGGTGCGCGAAACCATGCGCGACGAAGTCAAGGCAAACGCGCATGGCTCGGCAGAAGAGCGGGTGATTGATGCGCTGGCAGGAACCGATGCGCGTGAAACAACGCGCGAAATGTTCCGCAAGAAGCTGCGCGAGGGGTTGCTGGACGACAAGGAGATTGAGCTTGATGTCGCCGATACCTCAAACCCGATGCAGATGTTCGACGTGCCCGGCCAGCCCGGTGCCGGCATGGGCATGATGAATCTTGGTGATATCTTCGGCAAAGCCTTTTCCGGCCGCACCCAGCGGCGCAAGATGAGCGTTGCCGACAGCTATGAACTGCTTATCAACGAAGAGGCCGACAAGCTGGTTGATCAGGAAGCGGTCAACAAGGAAGCGATCAAATCGGTCGAAGAAAACGGTATCGTGTTCCTGGATGAGATCGACAAGGTCTGCGCCCGTACCGATGCCCGCGGCGCTGATGTCTCCCGCGAAGGCGTGCAGCGTGATCTGCTGCCACTGATCGAGGGCACCACCGTTTCCACCAAACACGGGCCGGTCAAAACCGATCATATCCTCTTTATCGCCTCTGGCGCCTTTCACATCGCCAAACCCTCGGATCTGCTGCCCGAATTGCAGGGCCGCCTGCCGATCCGCGTGGAGCTGCGCGCACTGACGGAAGACGATTTCGTCCGCATCCTGACGGAAACCGACAACGCCCTGACACGGCAATACACCGCCCTGATGGCAACCGAAGAGGTTGAGGTGGATTTCACCGAAAACGGCATCCGCGCACTGGCCCATATCGCCGCCGAAGTGAACCAGTCGGTCGAAAACATCGGCGCGCGGCGTCTTTATACGGTGCTTGAGCGGGTGTTCGAAGAACTCAGCTTCACCGCCCCAGATCGTGGTGGCGACAAGGTGACCGTGGATCGGGCGTTTGTTGACAAGAACCTGGGTGAGCTGACGAAATCGACGGATTTGAGCCGGTATGTTTTATAGCAATGTCGCTTTTGGGGTTGAAAATTCTTGACTCATACCACATATTGTGTTTAGCCCTGCCGACTCGAAGCCTTTAGCCATGCTCTGGGTATTTATGTAGAGGAGGTGGGGCTGCCTCCAGCTTTCTTACCTTTGCTAAGGTCTTGCATGCTGTCTGATGGCACAAATACCCAGTGCCTGTATTGATGAACCCATCTATCACTCACTCCTCCCGCTGTTCCGGTGGTTACACCAATATTGAATCTCGGGTAAATCTGGCGAACGTGGGCGCTGACCTTTCTGAACATTCTTTCCTTGCTACGGGTTCTATTGCCTCTTCGATATTCGCCAGCTGGCTTTATTAAATGCTTATCATTCAATCGAAATTGCATTGCGCCAAGTACGTAGTCTACTGCCTGAAGAATATTATGTTTTTTAGAATCCACTCCAACTATAGTTTCACGCTCAATAATTACTTTGTTGCGTCTAAAAATTGGATAGACAGACAAGCTTGAAAGATAGTCCTTGAATTGTTCAAATGCTTCCTCCTTTTGAGGTACATCATCCATCATGACTTCTATTTTGATTTCCTTGTCTAAATCTGGATTTGCATATCTTAATCCAAAAGCGTGTTTGAGAAATTGATAGTAAAGTATGAAGTAGTCGTTTCCGGACTCTAGGTTTTGAATGGCCGGTCTTTGGTTGATGTTCTGTGTGAACATCAATCTAACTTTAATTTTGTCAGCCTTTATTAGGGGCTGTTGACGTTCAGGATTCCCAAATCACCTAAATTCTGATTCAAG
>CAZMNO010000033.1:0-39587 GCA_964567685.1 uncultured Rhodobacter sp.
CCGTGCTGAAACCGGCAACGAAAAACGCGAAATCCATGAACCGCGCACAGGTCTCGATTCTCAACTAACTCCGGTGCCTTTTAAAATCGCTTAAACTGAGGCGTGAGGTTTCTTCCGCTCCAGACAGGATAGCCCTCAATACGGCGCCTGATTGAGGAAATATCTGTTTGCAGAAAAACTCTGCAGTTTTTATCCTTGAGATATGGGAGCCTTTTTTGGTTGCAGAGACGAGACACTTGGCTGAGCCAATCGCTGAATCCACCAAAGCCCAGGCCCCCAAACACAATCCGAAAGCATCAAGAGTTTTAGAAGCGCCAGCCCGGCATAATTGTTGATTGGTTTGCTGGTTTTCGAGGTGCCAAGCGGTAATGGATTCCAGTGTATCAATCGCTTCAGCAAGCGAACCCGCCAAAACCGTCGGGTCAACACCGTAGTCCTGGGACGGCACTATTTGTTCAAGAGTCTTCTTCATGTCCTCTATCAGTTCTGCAAACCCAAGACCCTGATCTACCAGTAACTTCCTGTCGATTAAATCCAACGCCTGAATTCCGGTCGTGCCTTCATAAATGGTCGTGATTCTGGCATCGCGAAAGTGTTGGGCAACGCCGGTTTCCTCAATGTACCCCATGCCGCCATGCACTTGCAGACCCATCGATGTGATCCCGATTGCCTGTTCAGAGGAATACCCTTTCACGACTGGAATAAGTAAATCGACCCGGCGCTGAAAACGGGCTCTGATATCGGGGTCTTCGCTGCGATGTGCGAAGTCAAGCGCGGCTGCCGCGCGCAGGGCAAGGATGCGAACCGCGTCTGTCCGGGCACGCATCTCACCGAGCATTCGCTTCACATCCGCGTGTTCGATGATCTGCCTACCTCCTCCTTGGCGACGCTCTATGGCATAGGCAACTGCATCCTGGAAGGCGTGCTCTCCAACTCCGATCGCCTGAATTCCAACAGACAGGCGCGCGTTGTTCATCATGGCAAACATATGCTGCAGGCCGTAATTTTCTTCGCCTATCAAATAGCCTATAGCGCCGTCTTGGTCCCCGAAAGAAATTGTACAAGTCGGGCTGGCGTGTATTCCCAGCTTGTGCTCGATTGAAACACAGGTGATGTCATTGCGGTCACAAATTGAACCTTCGGCATCGACAGTGTATTTCGGCACAAGAAAGAGCGAGAGCCCTTTGACGCCTGTCGGTGCATCAGGCAGGCGAGCAAGTACCAGGTGAATTATGTTTTCTGCCAAATCATGGTCACCATAAGTAATGAATATTTTCTGACCTCTGATCAGATAGTGGTCTTCATTGGGTGTTGCGGTTGTGCGGATCGCGGCAAGATCCGAACCCGCCTGAGATTCAGTGATATTCATCGTACCGGCCCACTCACCCGAGACCAGCTTTGGCAAATACACACGCTTAATACCCTCGCACGCGTATTCTGACAGTGCCTCAACCGCCCCTTGGGTCAGCATGGGACAGAGCTGAAATGCCATATTCGCACCGTGGAACATTTCCTGAATGCAGGCATTGACCAGCATCGGAAGTCCCATGCCACCATACTCGATATCTGCGGATGGACAGTTCCAGCCGTTTTGAATCAGATTGGTGTAGGCGGCGGGCCAATCATCGGGGGTCGTGACCTTTCCAGACTTCCAACTCGCACCCTGGTCATCACCTTTTCCGTTAATGGGCGACAGCACCTCGGAAGCGAACCTTCCAGCCTCATCCAGAATCATCCTGACGGTATCAGGTGTCGACTCCTCATAGCCTGGTAGTTTCGAGACAGCATCAAGGTTGCACAGTTCTTCCATTGCAAAAAGCATTTCGCCAACAGGTGCAGAATAGGTCATCCGGCTCGTACCTCTCAAGATGCCTCAACTAGTTCAGAAAAGGCGGCAAAGGACCAGTTTTCCATGGATCTGGCGACATCTAGAGGCTCAGAGAAGAGGCCAGATTCATGTTGATTGGGCCTTCATGACGCTGGATTGCAATGAGATTTTTAAACCCGAACTGCGTCTGGCGATGAAGCATAGCCCCCCCAGATGCGTGCGGAACGTGGAATGGCAATACCCTGCAGATACACGATAAAGCCAAGAATTGGCACGGCCCAGGTCACCCGATGAAGCGTGATGGTTAACGGCGGAACTTCGCGCAGGGCGATTTCGGCAAAGAAAAACGAACCACCCCATACGGCGGCGAGTGATAAAAGCAGGATGAGGGATTTTAGGTCCATGGATGGTGAAGGGGTGTTAGTCATGCCCGGCTTGTCCAGAATTAATGTTCGCTGAGATCAAGTAACCCACCCCGGGCGCTGAATGCGACCCGGATCATGCGAAAACGATGTCTGGCGGGTTGTTTGCATCAAGTCTGGGGACGGCACTTGCGATTGCATATGGGCCGTTGTTTCAGCGCTTCAGAGTGTCTAGACTTTCTCAATCAACACCTCAAAACAGGGCAAGCCGGTTAAACTTCAAAAGGAGTGCATCTCATTTCCTATACCTCCCGCGAGCGCGTTTTGGCTGCGATCAATCATGAAGAACCCGATCGGGTTCCGATCGTGATCGGGGTGTCCAATGCCACCGGCATCAAGATGAAGCCCTATCGGCAGATCAAGAAGATCATCGGTGTGGAGGCGCCGGACGAGTATATCTACCAGTGGCCGGAACTGGGAACGGCGAAGATCGACAGTGAAACCATGCTGCGCCTCAGAAGCGATGTACGTGGGGTGCGCGACCTTGAGCCCGCCCATATTCTGAAGGCCAATCGCGAACGCCCGCCGCATTCCAACTATATCGACAGCTGGGGCAGCGGAGCGATGGAAATCGCGCCGGATGAGTGGTTTCCGGGTGTGCACCCCTTGCTTGACATCACGACGCCTGAAGAGGTTGAGGCCTATGACGGCTGGCCGGATATGACCGACCCGACCCGGGTTGCCCATGTGGCCGCGCGTGCGCGCAGACTGGCAGAAGAGAACCAATACGCCATTCTGGCGACACCCTGGCTGTTGTTCCCGTTTGAGCGGGCTTACGCCATGCAGGGGTTGGAGAATTTCCTTTTGAATATGGGGCTGCATCCGGAATGTGCGGTGGCACTGCTGAAAAAGAATGCCGAGCAATGCAAGATATTGATGGGGGCGTTCTTGCGCGAGCTGGGGCCGAATGTCGACATCATCAAGATCGGCGATGATCTGGGCACGCAGGAAAGCCTGATGATTTCGACGAAAATGTATCGCAAGGTGCTGAAACCCATCCATGCGGATTTCATTCGCTTCATCAAGGAGCGCACCCATGCCAAGGTCTTTTTCCATACCGATGGCGATGTCGAGCCGCTGATCGAGGATTTTATCGAGATCGGAGTCGATATTCTGAATCCGATTCAGACATCGGCCGGCAGGATGGCCGATCTGGCCTCGCTGAAAGCCAAATACGGGGACAGGATCGTCTTTTGCGGCGCCATTGACACGCACCGGGTTCTTCCCTTTGGCACGCCCGATGAGGTGCGCGAGGAGGTCAAACGGGTCATCCAGGCGCTGGGCCCCGGTGGTGGGTTCATGCTGGGTGGCGTGCACACGATCATGAATGATGTACCGGCAGAAAATGTGCTGGCGATGGTTGATGCGGTGGAAGAGTTTGGCCGGTATCCGCTTTAAGTTTGGGATTTGGCACTGAGAGCAACGATATGGATCAGTAAAATGGCCTTATCGTTCCACAATACCCCAACTGCAAACCCGCCGGGAATTCCGATGAGGAAAAGATGGAGCGCCCATGGCGTCCAGCAAAAATCTGTCGCAGTTTAGCCCTTGATCCGGAGGGCAGAGGTGCTTCATTTGACAGCAAGGACTGTTCAGTCTGACGCCAATCCGGCGATGGAGGCGTCAGACGGCTCGGGTTAGCCCGCCATCGATCCGCAGGTTCTGACCGGTCATGTACCCACCGCCCTCGGATGCCAGAAAGGAGATCAGCGACGATACCTCATCTGCGTGACCATACCGGCCCAGAGGAATGCGTGCCTTCCGATCCTCGGTTTCCGGCAGGCTGTCGATGAATCCGGGCAGGACATTGTTCATACGAATGTTGTCAGCGGCATATTTGTCGGAATAAAGCTTTGTGAATGCCGCCAGCCCGGCGCGAAACACGCCCGAGGTCGGAAACAGGGGATCAGGCTCAAATGCTGCGAATGTTGAGATATTGATGATTGCGCCACCGCCCTGTGCCTGCATCAGGGGCGTCACGAGGCGTGTCGGCCGGATCACGTTCATCAGGTAGATTTCCATCCCCATATGCCAATCGTCATCGGGGATTTCCAGCACCGGACCTTTTGGGCCGTGACCAGCGGAATTGACCAGCACGTCAACGCGACCCCAACGGCTGTTGGCACCCTCTACAAGTGCGGACAGATCATCTGTGTTGAGGTTGGAGCCGGTGATGCCAAAGCCGCCAAGCTCGGTTCCGAGCGCTTCGCCCTTGCCGGAGGAGGAGAGTATGCCAACCTGGTAGCCATCCGCTGCCAGACGCCGCGCAGCATCAGCCCCCATTCCGCTGCCGCCTGCGGTGATAAGCGCGGTTTTTTCTACTGACATTTCCATCTCCTTCACTATCTATTGCTCATGTATAACAGACTAAAACAAGGTTACGCCCGAGAATTGATTTTATGTGACTGTAGGAATACTATTGTCAGATGGCCCACCTCCCTCCTCTCAACGGACTGCGTGCATTTGAAGTTTCAGGCCGTCATTTGAACTTTCGCGCGGCGGCAGATGAATTGGGCGTCACGCAAGGTGCCGTGGCCCAGCAGGTGCGTCAGCTCGAGGCACATCTGGGGCTGTCGCTTTTTGAAAGATTGCCCAAAGGGCTGATGTTCACGCCTTCGGGTCGCAGTTATCACGGGCGTGTCGCCACCGCCTTTGAAGAACTGCGCTCAGCGACGGACAACCTGAAACCGGAACCGGGAAAGGTTCTGATCAGCGTCACGCCGACATTCGCCGCGAAATGGCTGATCCCGAACCTGCCAGGGTTTTCGGCGGAACATCCTGAGATCGACCTGCGCATCCTCGCCACCGAAAAGGTATCGCGCTTTCATGGTGACGGTATTGATCTGGCCATCCGGCAGGGTCAGCCACCCTTTGGCGCGGCTCTGGATGCAATTCGTCTGTTTCGCCAGGACGTCATCGCCGTCGCCGCGCCGGGATTTGTTGAGGGAATTTCCCTGCCGCTCAGCGCCGATGCGCTGTCCTGCCTCACCAAGCTTCACGACGCGCATGATCTTTGGCCGGAATTCCTCAAACTGCTGAACATGGAGGACCGGAGCGGACATGGATTGCGACTGAGCCAGACCGCGCTGACCGTGGATGCGGCGCTTTCGGGGCAGGGTATCGTTCTTGTCAGCCGTTTTCTTGTGGCGCGAGATATCGCTGCTGGCAATCTGGTGCAGGTCAGGCCGGAAACTCTTGCGGGCAAACAGGATTTCTATCTGTTGGCCAAGCGTAGATCGAAGAATAATTCAGCGATTGAGACGGTTGTTGCGTGGCTCTCTTCACTGGCCGAAGGGGATACCTGACCCTCGTCATGATGGCAGGATCGGTGCCCGAAATTGCGATAGCCGGAACCGGGGCCGCTGCGCTAACGGCAAAGCCAGTCTAGGTTGCGATCAATGCTGCTATCAGGAAACGACTTCGCCGCATGTTGCAATCACATGCAATGTGGTGATTGTTCACTAGCGGATGCATCTTTGGATACGAGAACAGATGGACGTAGTTTTTGAAGACGAGTTTTGCCTGATCAAAGCGGTGCGCCCGCCTGCAGAGGATCAGGAGAGGGTCTTGCTGTCTTTCACCGGTGTTGGCCATTCGATGAGCGGGATTGATGTGCAGAAGCCCGAGTTTTTCGGCGCTGGGCGTGCATTTGACAATGTTCTGTTCATTTCGGATCTGACCCGATCCTGGGGGAACGCGCTGGATTTCGATCTGATCGCCCGAGTGCTTGCCCCTTATCTTGACGGGAGGCGGGTCTTTGCCATCGGCAACAGCATGGGCGGGTTTCTGAATGTGGTTACGAGCAATTTCGTTGCGATGGAGGCGTCGGTTTCCATTGTTCCCCAGTTCAGTATTTCACCAGAGATTGTTCCCGGAGAAAAGCGTTGGATGAAGTATCGGGTCAACATCAGGGAAATCAAAATCCCGAGTCTGGCTGACCAGTTCAATGCGACCACGCGCTATTATCTGTTTTCCGGCGCGGTGGGTGTGGACAAGCAGCACTGGAGGCAGTTTCCGGCGCAGGACAATATCCGGAATATCGTGATCCGCTGGACGGCGCATGATGTGGCGGCCAAGCTGAAGAGACGGGGCAAATTGCCCGCCCTGATTTCGGCCTGTTTTGAGGACCGGTTCTCGGTTGAGTGGATGCGCAAGAACATCATTGGCGGGGTGCGGCGGGTTTGAGTATTTGCGATTGCCTGTTGTCTGACAGATTTTGAGGCGCGTCTGAGATGTGCTAGGGTGCGTGTGACCGGTTCAATTCCAAAGTTCCCTCATATTGCCGGTTCGCAACCAGTAAGGAGAAAGCGTGACTCTTTCCCGCCGAAGATTCACGATCATATCGCTCTCTGGTCTGTCCGCCACATTATTCACAGGGGCTCCTCTTCTTGCCGACCCGGATAATGCCGTGAAACCACCGACTGGCGCGACGACCACGAAGAAAAAAGAAGGCTGTTGCGTCGATTCCAAGAAGATTCAGGCGCTGAAGAAGGAGATACGCAAGCTTGCGCAGATTCATAATCAGATGTCGCGCGGGTATAAATCGGTGAAGAAACTTGCTGGTGCAGCAATGAAGGAAATACCGAAGTCGCGGTTGAAAGTATCTGGTTTGTCACTGCGAAAAGAGCTGGAGCTCGAGAAAATTGTCAAAGAACTGAACAAGTTTCGCAATGGCGGTAACAGATCAATGGTCGAGGATCTTGATAAAAGTAACTCGCTGATCAGGGATGCCGAGATATACTGCAAAAAGGCAAATCAATCAAAGGATTGTAAAGTAAGAAAGGCGATGATGAAGAAGTCCATCTCAGCACTCGGGCGGGCAATCGCGGGTATGGAGTTCACCAGCACAGGTTTGGCGCTCGCCAGGAAAAGATTCAATAGCCTGCCACCTGAGCTGAAAAAGCTTCTTCCGAAAACCAAACAGGTGATGAGCAAAGCTTTAATGAGTGATCCACCATTCAAGAAACCGTCACAGGATCTCAAGAAAATGAACCGGGAATTTGCCGCATTCAGAAGGAAAATGAACGCAGGCTGCTAATCCAGACCCTTGACCCCCCGCAGCACCAGATCCGTCACCAGATCGGCATATTCTGCGCGGCTCATTCCCTTGCCGGGTCGGTGCCACATGTAGAACCAGTTGACCATGCCGAAGAGCGACATGGTGACGGGGCGGAGCTTTTCGGGGCTGCGCGCATAAAGGTCGTGCGTTATCGCGGCAAGTGCCTCTGATGCGATGGCAATCATCTGACGCTGCAAATCCGCCAGCACCGCGCGCTGGGCGTCAGGGAGTGAAGTCATTGCCTCGGTCTGGACCTGATGTTCGGCATCGGCATGGCGATAGGCTTCCAGAATCGCCCGGATCAGCCGCCTGAGATTCGCCTCCTTGTCCGGCCCCGATTGATCAACCGCCTGAAAAACCGCCAGAAGATCGCTCAGATGGGTGTGCACGATGTCATAAAGCAAGGCATCCTTGCTGTCGTAATAGTGATAGATCAGCGCTTTGGAAACGCCACAGGCGGTTGCAAGCTGGCTCATCGAGGAGCGGTCATAGCCGTGTTCGGCAAAGAACCCCGCCGCCTTATTGAGGATGGCGAGGCGCTTTTCTTCGTGGTCTTTGGCGATGCTTCGCGCCATCAGTCTTTGGGCCTGTTGTCGACAACGCGCACCGCCTTGCCTTCGGAACGGGCAACCTTGCCGGGTTCGGCGGCGCGGATTTCGGCGGTGATGCCGACGGTTGATTTGATCCGGGTTGCCAGTTGTTTGGCCGAGGCCTCGCGGGCAGTATCGCTGGCGGCACCGACGGTGCTTTCAACATGCACGACCATGTGATCCATCCGGCCCTTGCGGGTCAGTTCGATCTGGAAATGCGGGGCCAGCGTGGTCACGGTCATCAGTTGCTCCTCGATCTGGGTCGGGAAGACGTTGACCCCTCTGAGGATGATCATGTCATCCGAGCGCCCGGTGATCTTTTCCATCCGGCGCATGGACCGCGCGGTGCCCGGCAACAGGCGGGTGAGGTCGCGGGTGCGGTAGCGGATGATTGGGAAGGCTTCTTTGGAAAGCGATGTGAAAACCAGCTCGCCCAACTCGCCGTCTTCTACCGGCTCACCGGTTTCGGGGTCGATGACTTCGGGGTAGAAATGATCTTCCCAGATATGCAATCCGTCCTTGGTTTCAACGCATTCATTGGCGACACCGGGGCCCATGACTTCAGACAGGCCGTAGATGTCAACGGCGTGCATGTCGAACGCATCTTCAACTTCTTCGCGCATGGCGTTGGTCCAGGGTTCGGCACCGAAAATGCCGACCTTGAGGGGTGATTTGCGCGGGTCAAACCCCTGTTTGCGGTACTCATCGAGGATTGACAGCATGTATGACGGGGTGACGGTGATGCCGTCGGCCTGAAAATCCTCGATCAGGCGGACTTGCCTTGGGGTCATGCCGCCTGAGACCGGTACAGTGGAAAGCCCCAGCGCGTCTGAGCCCAGATGGATACCAAGACCACCGGTAAAGAGACCGTAGCCATAAGCGTTGTGCAGAAGATCACCGGGTTTGAGGCCCGAGGCGCGCAGGCTGCGTGCGACGACTTCACCCCAGACATTCAGATCGTTTTGGGTGTAACCAACAACGGTTGGCTGGCCTGTGGTGCCTGATGAGGCGTGAATGCGGGCCACCTCGGCACGTGGCACGGCGAACATTTTGAAAGGATAGTTGTTGCGCAGGTCCTGTTTGACGGTGAAGGGGAATTTTCCCAGATCTTTGAGAGATTTCAGATCATCAGGATGGATGCCCGCAGCATCAAACGAGGCTTTGTAATGCGGGACGTTATCGTAAGCATGTTTCAACGACCATTTCATCCGGTCGAGCTGGACCGCGCCGATTTCATCGCGACTGGCGATTTCAATCGGGTTGAGGCTGTCGCGGGGGGGGGTGAGGTCTTCCATTTTGTTACTCCTCAGACTTTTTCAAGCATCAGGGAAATGCCCTGGCCAACGCCGATGCACATGGTGCAGAGCGCGCGGTTTAAATTCTGGTTGGTCATCTCGACCGCGGCAGTCAGCGCCAGACGTGCGCCGGACATGCCCAAAGGGTGGCCAAGTGCGATGGCACCGCCATTGGGGTTTACATGGGCGGCATCGTCGGCAAGGCCAAGTTCGCGCATCACTGCCAGACCCTGTGCTGCAAAGGCTTCGTTAAGCTCGATGAGGTCGATATCGCCGATTGTAAAGCCGAGCCGCTCCATCAGCAGTTTGCTTGATGGCGCCGGACCGATCCCCATGATCCGGGGGGGCACACCGGCGGTGGCCATGCCTGTGATGCGGGCCTTTGCCTTCAGGCCGAACTTTTCGACAGCACTGCCCGAGGCGATGATCAGCGCGGCTGCGCCATCGTTGACGCCGGAAGCATTGCCTGCGGTGACGGTGCCGCCTGCCCGAAACGGGGTTTTCAGCGCTGCGAGCTTTTCAAGGCTGGTCATGCGCGGGTGTTCGTCGGTGTCGACAATGACAGGATCGCCCTTGCGCTGGGGAATAGTCACCGGCGTGATTTCCTGTGCCAGCCTGCCGGAGGCGATTGCCGCTGCTGCTTTTTCCTGTGAACGGAGCGCAAACGCATCCTGATCTTCGCGCGAGACGTTGAAATCTGCCGCGACGTTCTCCGCGGTTTCCGGCATCGAATCGATACCGAATTCGGCTTTCATCTTGCGATTGACGAAGCGCCAGCCGATGGTGGTGTCGTGAATCTCGGCTTGCCGGGAAAAGGCGCTATCCGCCTTGCCCATGACAAAGGGTGCACGGCTCATGCTCTCCACACCTCCGGCCAGAATGACCTCGGCATCGCCTGATTTGATTGCTTGCGCAGCCATACCGATGGCATTGAGGCCCGAGCCGCAGAGGCGGTTGACGGTGACGCCGGGAATATTGTCGGGCAGGCCTGCCAGCAGGGTCGACATGCGTGCGACATTGCGATTGTCCTCGCCAGCGCCATTGGCGCAGCCCATGATCGCGTCGTCGATGGCTGCTGCATCGAGGCCGGGGGCGGCGCTGATCACATCGCTAATCACATGCGCCAGCAGATCGTCCGGGCGCACCGAGCTGAGAGCACCACCATAGCGGCCAATCGGTGTGCGCAGACCCTCGCAAAGAAAGGCTTCGGTCATGTTTTATCCTTCGTTTTCATCAAAATGCTGCCCCTGGATGACGCGTGAACAACCGCGGAATTCGGCCACGACATGCCCGCCATCACCGGTGACTGTAATGTCGTAGATGCCGTTGCGTCCAATCTTGCTTGTCTCGCGCGCCGTGGCGACCAGCCGCTCCCCCGGCTTGCCGGGTGTCAGGAAACTAATGGTGTTGTGCTGAGCGACCGCGATCTGGTTGTAGCTGTTACAGGCAAAGGCAAAAGCGGCATCGGCCAGCGTGAAGATAAAACCGCCATGGCAGATATCATGCCCGTTCAGGTGGTCCTTGGTCACTGTCATGGATGTGACCGCCGTTCCCGGACCGATTTCATCCAGAGAAATGCCGATGAAGCGAACGGCAGTATCGCTGTACCACATCTTTTCCGAGGATAGCTGCGCGATTTCCTGAGCGGTCAGTCGTGTCATCAGGTTTCCTTGTTGTTGAAGAAACAATTTGCATAAACCGACCGGTTGGTCAATAGTGTTGCGACTCCTCCCCCAGAGGTAAACAGCTTTGAAGGGCAATGAAATGACAATCATGAACCTGAACTCTTTTGCTGAAGGCAAGTGGATCGCCCCGGTTGGAAATCTGCGCCCGATCCATTCGGCCGTGACCGGCGAACAGATCGCGGCGGCGGGTTCAGACGGGCTGGACTTTCAGGGGATGCGCGATTTTGCCGTTGCGACCGGCGGGCCGGGCTTACGCGAGATGACGTTTCATCAGCGCGCCAAGAAGCTGAAAGCGCTGGCGCTTTATTTGAATGACCGGCGTGACGAGCTTTACACACTTTCCTACATGACAGGGGCGACGCTTGCGGACAGCAAGATCGACATTGATGGCGGGATCGGCACGATGCTGGTTTTCGCCTCAAAGGGGCGGCGCGAGATGCCCGACGGGCACGTCTATATTGACGGTGAGGTAGAGCAGCTGTCGCGGCAGGGCACGTTTCTGGGCCAGCATGTCTGCACGCCCTTACTGGGGGTTTCGGTTCATATCAACGCGTTCAACTTCCCGGTCTGGGGGATGTTGGAGAAACTGGCGCCGAGCCTGCTGGCGGGTGTTCCGGCGATTGTAAAACCGGCGACGGCGACCTCTTATCTGACCGAGGCCTGTGTGCGCCTGATGGATGAAAGCGGCATTTTCCCGGAAGGCTCTTTCCAGCTGATTGTTGGCGGAACAGGGGATCTGCTGGAGCGGCTTGGGCCGCAGGACATCGTGTCGTTTACCGGATCAGCCGATACCGCGCTGATGCTGCGCTCGCAACCGGTGATCCTGAAGAATGGGGTGCGGTTCGTGGCGGAGCAGGATTCGCTCAACGCCTCGGTTCTGGGGCCGGATGCGGTTCCGGGGACGCCGGAATTTGATCTGTTCGTGAAGGAAGCTCTGCGCGAAATGACCGCCAAGGCCGGGCAGAAATGTACGGCGATCCGGCGGATGATCGTGCCTGAAGCCGTGATAGGCGATCTGTCTGAAGCGCTCGTGGCGAAGCTTGAGAAGACGGTGATCGGCGATCCGGCGCTGGAAACCACCCGGATGGGGGCGCTGGCCTCGGCCGGGCAGAAACGCGACGTTTTGGAAAAGATTGGGGTGCTGGCGGGCGAAACCAAGCGCATCTTTGGCGACCCTTCCGCGTTCAGCGTTGATGGCGCAGATGCCGAAAAGGGGGCTTTCTTGCCGCCGATGCTATTGCGCTGTGACGATCCGGACGGGGCAAGGAACGTGCATGAAGTTGAGGCGTTCGGGCCGGTTTCGACAATCATGGGCTATCGCGATCTGGCCCATGCCAGTGAATTGATGAACCGGGGGGGCGGCTCTCTTGTCGGGTCGGTTATCACCAATGATCCGGCAGTGGCGCGCGAGATGGTGCTTGGCTCGGCAGCCTGGCATGGGCGGCTTTATTTCAACAACCGGGTGTCGATGAAGGAAAGCACCGGGCATGGTTCGCCCTTGCCCCATATGGTGCATGGCGGGCCGGGGCGCGCCGGAGGTGGCGAGGAACTGGGGGGGGTGCGCGGGGTCATGCATTACATGCAAAGGACCGCCATTCAGGGCAGTCCGGATATCCTGACGGCGATCAATGGCACATGGGTCAATGGCTCGGCTGAAATCGAGCCGCCAGCGCATCCCTTCCAGCGGACCTACCATGAATTGGAGATTGGCGAGACGATCTGGACGGAACCGCGTCAGGTTACGCTTGAGGATATCGAGCATTTCGCCGAATTCACCGGCGATACGTTCTATGCCCATATGGATGAGGCGGCGGCCAAGAGGAACCCGTTCTTTCCCGGGCGGGTGGCGCATGGGTATCTGTTGCTGAGCTTTGCGGCAGGCCTTTTTGTTGAGCCAAACGAAGGGCCGGTGCTGGCCAATACCGGCCTTAACAGCCTCAGCTTTCAGCAGCCAGTGAGTGCAGGGGATTCAATCAGGGTGCGGCTGACGGTCAAACGCAAGACCGGGCGCACGGATGAGTATGGGGAAGTGCGCTGGAACGTGACGCTTTACAATCTGGATGATGAGCAGGTTGCCGAATACGAGCTGCTGACGATGGTGGCTTATGAGCGGTAAGAGCGCGGCGTGCCTTTGGGGCAGGAGCCTGCGGCGCGAGTATTTTTGCCAAGAAGAAGGCAGGAGAGCTTTAAATATAGGCGAAGGTGCAGGTCGCGGTGGCGGCGAGTTTATCTGATCCCTTGCTTTGAAATTCGGCTCGTGTGACGGCCATGCGGCGCCCGTTTGACAGGGTGTGGATTGTGACATCGACATCGCCGAGCATCATCGGGCGCATGAACTGGGCGTTGAGGTCGACCGTGGTGCAGTTGCGAAACTCGCCGTTATGGGCGGAAAGCGCCAGAACCGAGGCGGTATCGGCAATGGCGGCGATGGCTTGCCCGCAGATGATTGCGGGCCCGTCGATACCGGGGCGGACCAGTTCCTCGTTTTCCGGGACCAAGAACCTGACGATGCGGTCGGTCTGATCGACCGGCTGGATATTCAGCTGTTTGACCCAGGGCGCGAAGAGTTTGAGGAGATTGGTCATCTCCGCATTGCCAAAAGTGCTCATCCCGGTTTTCCCCGCCTGTTTTTGCCTGACGATCGTGCGGGTTCAATGCAAATGGCGCAAGGATTTCTTTGGTCGGGGGTTGATCTTTTAGAATAACCGTATTATTAATTAACGAAATGATGAATTAAACTTGGACAGACCGGTGACAACACTGCCACAAACCTTTTCCGCCCTGGGTGATGAAACCCGCTTTGCTATTGTCGAGCGGCTTTTGCGTGAAGGGGAGACCAGTGCAGGGGATTTACAGCAGGTGGCGGATATTTCGGCCCCGGCGATCTCGCGGCATCTGAAAGTGTTGCGGCAAGCCGGGGTGATCGGCCAGCGCATCGACCGGCAGCGGCGCATGTATTCTGTCAGGCCCGAGGCGGTTCAGGCGATCAATGCCTGGGTCGAATATCACCGCAAGTTCTGGGAACGGAGCCTTGACCGGCTTGAGCGTGCATTGGAAACAAAAGGGGATTGAGATGGCGGAGCTGAAGATTGAACGGGTTTTGAAGGCCGATATTGACCGGGTCTTTGAATTTGTGACCAAGGGCGAACATCTGGTGAAATGGTGGGGGCCGGAAGGGATGAGCCTGCCGGATCATGCGCTCGATTTTACCAAAGCCGGTCCGTGGCATTCGGTCATGCAAAACAATGCCGGGCAGCAATACAAGGTTTCAGGGCAGGTGACGTCGGTCAACCCGCCAAATTCGGTGGCGTTTACCTGGGCCTGGCACGGGGAAGATGATGCGCGCGGTGAGGAAAGCCATGTCACCATCAGCCTTGAAGCAAAGGGTGATGGCACAACCCGTTTCACCCTGCACCATGTCGAACTGGCAAGTGAAGAAGCGGCGGCCAATCATAATCAGGGCTGGACCTCGTCCTTGCGGAAACTGGAGCGGCTGGCGGCCTAAGAAATTAACAAGAGGGAGGAAGACTATGACGAAGTTCATATTTGCCTATCACGGCGGCAAAGCACCGGAGAGCCCGGAAGAGGGGCAGAAGGTCATGCAGGCCTGGATGAACTGGTTTGGTGAACTGGGGGATGCCGTGATTGATGGGGGCAATCCGCTGGGCATGTCAAAAACCGTTTCATCCGGTGGAGTCGCAGATGATGGCGGGGCCAATCCACTGGGAGGGTATAGTCTGGTTGATGCCCCTGATATTGATGCAGCCGTTGCGATGGCAAAGGGTTGCCCGATGCTGGGCGATGGCGGAAGTGTGGAAGTGGCGGAGTGTCTGGACATGTAACCCGCACCGCAAGCGGTGAAGAGACTGAAACGGCACGGCCTGACGGGCGTGCCGTTTTTTGTTGACCAGAGGCGCGGCACCTGACTGACTGCCGGGTGACAGGAGGCGATCCTATGACGAAAAAAGACCCGCATCTGAAAGACGCCTATGCGTTGAAGACGCCTGAAGATTCTGTCCGGCTTTATCGTGATTGGGCGGATACTTATGACACTGGTTTCGCGCAGGATATGGATTATGTCACACCGGCGGTAATCGCTGAGGTTTTTGTGCAATTCGCCGGCTCTGGTGATCAGCCCATCCTTGATGTCGGGGCGGGGACCGGGCTGATCGGGGAAAGTTTTGCAGCAACTGGCGAATGGCAGATGGACGGGCTTGATATCTCAAGCGAGATGCTTGAGGTGGCGATGCGCAAAGGGCATTACCGCGCCGTGCATTGCGGGGATTTGACCAAGACCCTGCCTCTTGCAGCAGGCAGCTACGGTTCTGTGGTCAGCGCCGGTACGTTTACGCATGGCCATGTCGGACCGGAGGCCTTTGACGAAATGTTGCGGGTGGCGGCTGAAGGGGCTCTTTTTGTGATCGGGATCAACGCGGCGCATTTTATGGCAGCCGGATTTGAGGACAAGCTAAAGCGACTGCGGGATCGGATCAGCCCGCCTGAAACCTTTGATCGGCGGATGTATGGTGCGAAGGCGGCGGGGAAAAACAAGGATGATATGGCGCGGATTGTGGTCTTTCGAAAAACTGGCTAGCTCAGCTCGGGCTTGCCAGGCATTTTTCGTAACTCGTTGCAATCTCTAAAAGAAATTGCGGATAACGCAGGTCTCCATTACCCAGTGGGTTGAGAATTCCCGTGCGAACGCCAGGCAGTTCCAGCAGGGGATGCGCCAGATCGGTCTGGTGTTCGTTGAAGACGAAGACGCAAGAGGTTTTCTGATCTGACAGCGCCCGGCGCAGGGATGACAGAACGCCAAGGCTGGCGCTTTCTTCATCGTCGACCGCGACCACTCCGATGGGTGCAAGACCAAAGCGGTGTTCGAAATATTGAAAGGCGTCGTGGAACTGGATGTAGGGGACCGGGTCGATCCTTGCCAGCAGGGTGCGGATGGTTGACGAGGTGGTGGTTATCTCATCCTTTAGATCATCGTGCGCGGCCTGATAGCGCACGGTGTTTTCAGGATCGGTGGCGCTGAGTTGGGTGGCGATATCCTCAATCCAGATCAGGGCGTTTTCAGGGTCGAGCCAGCTATGGGGATCGGAAAGAGCGCTGGTTTGTTCCTGGGCTGCGATGAGCCCCGCCTGACGCAACGGGTGGCGGGTGATGCTGTCAACCGCGTTGAGGTCAATCGACTTTGCCGCAAACTCCGGCTGGGTCATCAGTTTGGCCAGACCGGGGGTGGCCTGAGGACCCATCCAGACGATCAGGTCAGCCTTTTGCAGCGCACGGACCTGCGACGGTTTCAGGGCAAAGTCATGCCCGGAAACATTGGCGGGAATGAGTTGTACCGGAGATTGAACGCCCGCCGTCAGATCACGAAGAAGGGCCTGAACCGGGGCGATGTCGGTGACGATGTTAAGGTCTTTGGCGGATGCGGACTGGCTGGCAAGAAGGCCCAAAGCCAAACATAACGCGCCGGTCCACTGTCGGAAATTCATCTGGTGTACTCTTGCTTTGCCGGTTTGGCTGGCGCTATAGATGATATGTTATAAAATAACAATAGAGGGATTTGGCGGCTTTGGAAACTTCCCGGAATGTCTTTGAAAAACACAATCATCGCCGCTGCCTGACCAGCGGTATGAAAGAGGCGCAGGTACTTTGCGCTGAAATGGGTTTACGGCTTACGACCGTGCGGGCGCGGGTGCTGGAGATTTTGCTGGAATCGCATAAAGCGCTGGGGGCATATGAAATTCTGGACCGGTTGAATGATGAAGGGCTGGGGCGGCAACCACCGCAGGTTTACCGGGCGCTTGATTTTCTGGTGGAGCATGGGTTTGTGCACCGGCTTGAGCGGTTGAATGCCTTTGCCGCCTGTTGCCATGGCGTTGACGGGCATGAGCCGATGTTTCTGATCTGCGGCGAGTGTCGTCAGGTTGCCGAAACTCCACTTGAAGCGTTGCGCGACGGGATTGACGGAACCGCCGTGGCGCTTGGATTTGAGGTTCAGTCGCGCGTGGTCGAAGTGATCGGGCGCTGCCCGGCATGCCAGTCGGGGGGAGCGGCATGACGGAGGTTTTGCTGAGTGTCGAAGGGCTGGCCCTGACGATTGAGGGGCGGCAGGTGCTGCACGATGTCAATCTGTCAATCGCGCCGGGGGAGATCGTCACCATTGTCGGGCCGAACGGATCAGGGAAATCCTCTTTGCTGAAATGCCTGATCGGTGCGGTGCAACCGTCGCGGGGCGCGGTTCGGCCTAGAGACGGGCTGAAGATCGGATATGTGCCGCAGAAACTGTCGCTGGATCCGGCGTTTCCGATGAGTGCGGGACGGTTTTTGAAGCTGGCAGAGGGGCGGCGCGCAGACCGGGCGGCGGTTTGCGAGGCATTGGGTATTCAGGGTCTTCTGGGCACGCAGCTCGCTGCACTTTCCGGCGGGCAATTGCAGCGGGTGCTGCTGGCCCATGCGCTGATCGGCAAGCCTGAACTTCTGGTGCTGGACGAGGCGGCGCAGGGTCTGGATCAGCCGGGCGTGGCCGGGTTTTACCGGCTGATCGAGGAGGTTCGCCATGATATTGGCTGCGCGGTTCTGATGGTCAGCCATGATCTGCATGTGGTGATGAGCGCCTCTGACCGGGTTTTGTGCCTCAACGGCCATGTGTGCTGCGAAGGCACGCCGACCGTTGTGTCCAAGGCACCGGAATACCGGCGATTGTTCGGGCACGGCACCGAAGGCGCGCTGGCGCTTTACCGGCATGTGCATGACCATGATCACGACCATGATCACGATCACCACCACGATCACGCGGGGGCCTGAATATTGGGGGATGAGTTTTTATTGCGGGTGACCCTTGCAGCCCTTGGCGTGGCGCTGACCGCGGGGCCATTGGGTTGTTTCATCCTGTGGCGGCGCATGGTCTTTTTTGGTGACACCATCGCGCATGCCGCCCTCTTGGGTGTTGCGTTTGCGCTGGCTCTGAGCCTGCCGGTGCTGCTTGGCGTTCTTATCTGCGCATTGGGCATATCGCTGGTCATCCTGACGGCTGAAGGGCGGTTTCATCACACCGATACGCTGCTTGGGGTTTCGGCCCATGCCGCACTGGCACTGGGGCTGGTGGCGGTTTCGCTTGGCGGCGGTGCCTCGGTCGATCTAACGAGCTATCTCATCGGCGATATTCTGTCGGTGAACTGGCAGGATGTCGCGGTGATCTGGGGGGGTGGCGCGATTGGCATTGGCCTGTTGCTGTGGCGTTGGCAGGGGTTGCTGATCTCCTCGCTGGATCGGGAAATGGCGCTGGCGCACGGGCAGAACCCGAAGAAGGAGAGCGTGCTGTTCACGCTGGCGCTGGCGGTTTTGGTAGCGGTGGCGCTGAAGGTGGTCGGGGCTTTGCTGATCACTGCATTGCTGATCATTCCCGCTGCCAGCGCGCGACTGGGTGCGGCAACACCGGAACGAATGGCGTTGCTGGCGGCACTTGCCGGTGGGTTGGCGGCCCTGCTGGGATTGCTCGGTTCCTTTCGCTTTGACACGCCCACAGGGCCGAGCATCGTGGTGGCGGCTCTGGTGATCCTGTTGGCCGGGGCCTTATTGCGCCGGTTCAAGCGCTTTGGGGGAACTTGAGAGTAACTTTCACTTAACCTCGCGGAGAAAGGCGGCCTTGTCACGCGATCCTCCGCGCCTTTGATGAACCGGTCTGCTGGTAGACCAGTGGACCAGTCTACCGATAAACCAGTTTAATGGTTCATTGTGATTTTTCAGATGGTTATCCAGGGCATTTCACCGGCAGCCCATTCGAGTGGTGCATCTACCAGCGGTCAACCTTGACCGGATTGAACCGGAGCAGCCATTTGAGAAAAGCGCCAAGCGCGGAGCAAAGGGCGAAGCCCGCCGCGCATCGTCATGCCAGAGGCATGCTTTCAGCATGGTGCGCACCCACGCGGCGGCGATTGGCTGAGGAAGGTGCAAGGCTGAGAAGTCGCACGCGTTTGATTGGCATAAAATGCCAGAACACCAGTGTTGGATCGCCCCCGCGCGCGTCGACAATGCGCGGCTCTGTGCAACGACCGGCTAAGGCCGTCAGCTGCCAAAACTGCCCATCGGAAGTGGCCCCTGTAGAGAATCTGGCTGAACCCGAGCATCACACTCAACGGCCGATCGTCAAAGTTACGCAGCCGCCTTGCCGGGGTTGAGGTCGACCCGGCTCAGGTCTGGCCCCGGGCAGGCGGGCCTATTTACCCTTCCACACGGGATCGCGTTTTTCGGCAAAGGCTTTCGCCCCTTCCAGATTATCCTCGGACCCGTAAAGGATATCTACCGAGCTGAGCTGGCGTTGGGTGATCCGGTTCATGCTGTCCTGAAACTTGCTGTCTTCGGCATCGCGCACGATTTCCTTGATCGCGGCATATACAAGCGGTGGGCCGCTTGCCAGAAGGCTTGCCATGTCGCGGGCGCGCGCCATCAGATCGGCCGCGGGAATAATCTGGTTCACAAAGCCCCAGCGATGCGCCTCTTCGGCATCGAGCCAGCGCCCGGTCAGCAGCATTTCCATCGCGATATGATAAGGGATGCGTTTGGGCAGCTTGACACTGGCCGCATCTGCAACCGTGCCCGAGCGGATTTCCGGCAGCGCGAAACTGGCGTGATCGGCGGCAAGAATGATATCGGCAGACAGTGCCCATTCCAGCCCGCCACCGCAGCAGATACCGTTGACCGCGGCAATCACCGGTTTGTTGAGGGCGCGCAATTCCTGCAATCCGCCAAACCCGCCGACCCCGTAATCCCCGTCAACCGCGTCGCCATCGGCAGCGGCTTTCAAGTCCCAACCGGGGCAGAAGAATTTGTCACCCGCACCGGTTATGATCGCCACGCGCAGTTCCGGATCATCGCGAAACTCCTGAAAAACCTCGCCCATGATGCGGCTGGTCTGAAGGTCTATCGCATTGGCCTTGGGGCGATCGAGGATGACCTCTAAGATGCCGCCGTCGCGTTTGGTTTTCACTGGTATGTCGGTCATTCACGGTTCCTCTCTGGCGAAGGGATCATTTTCTGAATCAAGGTTTGGTATATATTCGGACCACAGGGCCGCATCGGCCGCTGCTTGCGCCCCCAATAGCCGTTCGCACAGCACCAGCGCCATGTCCATTCCGGCAGAAACTCCCGATGAGGTCAAGAAGCGGCCATCCTCAACCCAGCGTGCGCGGCTTTGCCAGTCGGTTTTGACCCCTTGTGAGGCGACCCAGTCAAAGGCGCGTTTGTTTGTGGTGGCGCACCGATTGTCCAGCAATCCGGCCTTGGCCAACAAAGCCGCACCGGTGCAAACGGAGGCGACATAGCGGCAGGATGATGCCCGTGCCAAGATGAAATCCAGTATTTGCCTGTCGTTGACAGCACGTCGTGTGCCAATGCCGCCGGGCACCATCATTGCATCCAAATGCGGGCATTCGTTGAAACCGGTATCTGCGATGATCTCATGCCCCATAACCGAACGGACGTTGCCGGCATCCTTGGCAACCAGCCTGATCCGCAAGCGGTCAGGAAAATGCCCCAGCATCTGAACCGGCCCGAAGACGTCAAGAAGTTCAAAGCCTTCAAACAGGACAATCCCCAATGTGAGCATCAGCTAGGAACTCCTTCGCAGCAAAGCGTCAGCCGCAACGGCACGATCCGGGCAGCAGAGCAGGGGGTTGATCTCGATCTCTTCCAGGCCAGTGGCCCGGTTTATGGCGTAGTCTTGCACGGCCATGACCTGCGCCACAATGGCGGCTTTGTCGGCTGCGGGCTGGCCGCGGTAACCGTCAAGCAGTTTGTTGATTTTAAGGCTTTCCAGCGCGGTGATGACATCGTTTTCACCAACCGGCAGCAGGAGAGAGGCACTATCGGTGAGAAGCTCGGTCAGGGTGCCGCCTGCGGCTAGAGTCAGCACAAAGCCATGCGCCGGGTCGCGGAGGACGCCGATCAGCAATTCAGCTACCGCGCCGGTGACCATCTCTTCAATCAGGTAACTGTTCGCGGGCATGGCATGGGCTGCATCGCGGAGGGCATCAGTGCTTCTGAGGTTAAGCCGAACCGCGCCTGCCTCGGTCTTGTGGGCAATTCCTTCACCCTTCAGCACCACCGGAAAACCGATTTCCGTTGCGCTGCTGGCGACCGCCGCAACAGTGTCTGCGGTGGCACTCTTCGGGATCACCACGCCAAATTCGGCGAGTTGTGCCTTGGCGTCATTTTCCGACAGAATCTCAGCACCCTTTGCGGCATCCGCCATCAGAAGCGGCGACAGGTTTGGCACCAGATCAGCAGCACCGGCGCAAAACGCGGCGGCCTCGGCTGCAGCGATCGCTTCGTTCAACCCCTGCAAGGGGACAACGCCACCAGCGATCAGCTCTGCCGCCACGTCTTCCGGCAAAAGCTCAGGCAGGGTTGCCACCATCGCCACATTGGCACCGGTCTGCACTTTCGCGGCAATGGCAGCATCAATGGCACATTGCCAGTCTGTGACATCGCAGACATCGGCGCGGGGGAAATCGACGATCAACAGGGTCAGCGCCAGCGACGTGTCCATCATCGCCGCCCAGGCGCGGGTCATTGCCGTCGTGTCGCGCCAGATATAGGTGTGATAATCCAGAGGATTGGCCAGGGCCACCATCGGGCCAAGGGCTGCGCGCAGGTCGGTTTTCTGCTGCGTGTTGAGGGGGGGAAATTCAACATTGCGCCCAATCGCTGTATCGGCTGCCAGTGAGGCCTCGCCGCCGGAGCAGGAAATCGAGCCCAGGCGATTGGAGGGCAGCGGCCCTACGATATGCAGGAGTTTCAGCGTTTCAAGCAGATCGGGAAGCGTTCGCAGCCGTGGAATTCTGAACCGGTCAAACAGCGCCTGTGCCCCGGCATCACTGCCTGCAAGACTGGCGGTATGCGAGATGGTTGCCGCCTGCGCCTGATCCGATTGACCGACTTTCAGCACCACAATCGGTTTGCCAAGCGCTGCGGCGCGCATTGCCAGACGTTCAAATGCAGCCAGATCGCCGATGCCTTCGATATGCAGTCCAAGTGCGGTGACCCGCTCGTCGGCCAGCAAGGCCTCGCCAATGGCCGCTATACCCGTCTGTGCCTGATTTCCCGCCGCCACCATGTAGGCGATGGGCAGCGAGCGGCGCTGCATGGTCAGGTTGATCCCCATATTTGAGGATTGCGTGATCAGCGCGACTCCCTTGTCGACGCGCGAACCGCCATGCTGGTCAGGCCACAAAAGGGCACTATCAAGGTAATTGATGAACCCATAGCAATTGGGGCCGAGTATGGGCATGTCGCCTGCGGCTTCCAAAAGCGCGTGCTGCAGGTTGGCGGCTTCCTTGTCTTCGGCGTCTGCTTCCAGAAAGCCGGAAGCAAAACAGACCGCACCCCCGGCGCCCATCGCGCTGAGAATGCGCACCGCTTCCACAGTGAAATGGCGGTTGATGCCAATAAAACTCGCATCGGGCGCTTCGGGCAGGGATTCCAGCGATGGCCAGGCCTTCAACCCCCCAACTTCTTCGGCTTTGGGGTGAACCGGGTAGATGCTTCCGGCAAACCCCGCCTTGAGGCATTGCTCAATGACCGAGCGGCACCAGGCACCGCCGCCGATCACCGCAATGGACCCTGGGCGGAACAGGCGGGAGAGGTCGCGTGTCATCGCTGAACCCCGGGCAATAGATTCCGAGCCGGAGGCATTAATCTTACGCCCCCAATGGCCTTAGCAGGTCACGGCTGATGATATGGCGCTGGATTTCCGACGTGCCATCCCATATCCGTTCAACCCGCGCATCGCGCCAGAAGCGTTCAAGCGGGTAATCATCCATCAGCCCCATGCCGCCATGGATCTGTATCGCCCGGTCGGTAACCCGGGCCAGCATTTCACTGGCATAAAGCTTGGCCGAGGCAATTTCGCGGTTGGCAGGCAGACCCTGATCAAGACGGTCGGCGGCGGCAAGCGTCAGCATGTCGGCTGCATCAATCTCGGTGATCATATCGGCGATCTGAAAACTGACACCCTGAAACTTGCCGATCTGCTGGCCGAACTGTTCGCGTTCGGCAGCATAGTCAAGCGCATAGTCAAACACCCGGCGGGCGCGGCCGACGCAGTTGGTGGCAACCGTGATCCGTGTCGCGTAAAGCCACTCGTTCATGACCGCAAAGCCACCATCGACCTCGCCCAGCACCTGCGCATCGGGTAGGCGGCAATCGTCAAATTCCAGGATCATGTTCTTATAACCGCGATGGCTGACGGATTTGTAACCATCGCGGATGGTGAAGCCGGGGGTGCCGCGGTCAACGAGAAAGGTGGTGATGCGTTTCTTCGGCCCTTTTGGCGTCTGATCCTCGCCCGTGGCAACAAAGACGATGATGAAATCGGCGTGATCGGCGCCGGAAATGAAATGCTTGGTGCCGTTCAGAACCCAGTCCCCGCCATCGCGCAAGGCTGAGCATTTCATACCGCGCACGTCCGAGCCGGCACCGGGTTCGGTCATCGCCAGCGCGTCCATCCGTTCACCGCGCACCGCAGGCAGCAGATAGCGTTCGCGCTGCTCATCGTTGCAAGCCATCAGGATGTTTTGCGGGCGGCCGAAGAAATGGCACAGCGCCATCGAGCCGCGCCCAAGTTCGCGCTCGACAAGGGCGAATTCCATATGGCTGAGGCCGGGGCCGCCGACTTCTTCGGGAAAATTGCAGGCGTAAAAACCGATCTCCATACATTTGCGCTTGATCTCGTCAGCGATCTCTTTTGGCACTTCACCGGTCTTTTCAACCAGTTCCTCATGCGGATAGATCTCTTTTTCAACAAAACTGCGGACGGTCGAGACGATCATCTCCTGTTCTTCAGTAAGGCCGTATTGCATGGTGATCTCCTCATTGATCCTGACCGGGAAAGTGTCTTAGGACTTGCCGTGGGGCATCATGCAGAATTAGTCTGAATTCATGCCAGTTTGGTCAAATCCATCCACTGCAGTGCAGAAAGTCGGGGTTCTGTTGTTTGAGAGGTTCTCAAACCACTGCCTGGCCAATGCTGTTGAGCCGTTGCGGGCGGCAAATACACTGGCGCGCAAGGAGATTTACACCTGGCAGTTTCTGTCGCTGAGCGGCGGGCCGGTGGCCTCGTCAAGCGGGTTGCAGGTTTCACCGCATTCGCGTCTGGGGGCCGAGGGGGCGGGCGATATACTGTTTGTGATGCCAAGCTATGGGTATCTGGAGCATGTCACTCCGGCAACCGCGCGCGGATTGCGTGCCGCCTCAAAAAGGTATAAGGCTCTTGCCGGGTTTGACACGGGTAGCTGGTTGCTGGCCGATGCCGGGTTGCTGGAGAAAAGGAAGGCGACCATCCACTGGGAGGAGCTTCCGGCATTTCAGGAGCGGTTTCCGGAAGTCGAGGCCCTGCGTGAAAGAATCGTCATTGATGGCAACCGGCTGAGCAGTTCCGGGGCGTCTGCCGCCTTTGATTTGGTCCTGCGCCTGATCAGCGAACGGCATGGAGAAGCGCTGGCGCTGGATGTGGCGACCCTGTTCATGCAGGCGGACCTGACCGGCGGATCGGTGCGCCCGGAGCGGAAATATTCGCGCAGCGTGGCGCGGGCGCTGGCGCTGATGCAGGAAAATCTGGAGGAACCTTTGGCGATGCCTGTTCTGGCGCGCCGCCTCGGGCGCACGCAGCGGACTGTTGAGGGGCGGTTCAAGGCAGAACTCGGGGCCACCCCACGCATGGTTTACAAACGCCTGCGGCTTGGGTTGGCGCGCAAGCTGGCTGAGGAAACCGAATTGTCGATTTCCGAAATTGCCGTGCGCACAGGCTATGCGGATGCAAGTGCGATGACGCGGGCTTTCGGGCAGGAGTTTGGTATATCGCCTACTTCACTGCGTTTTCGGGGAAACTGAAGTCGGGTTCCGCCGCTTCAGACGCTCGCGCATCAAGCCCTTTGAAGCTGGCGTACCATCGTGAAAGGTGCCGAAAAATTTGTCCCAAGGCACGTCAAGATTGCCGTAATTGACCTCGAAATAGCGGTGATGGATCTGGTGGTGGAACATACCAAGATGAATGCGCTTGCGCCCTCTGAACCACAATCCTTCATAGCCGACATGGGTGGTGATCGCGGTCAGGGCGTAGAACATCAGGTGGAAGATCACATGCACCGGGTGGCTTGGTACGATGAAATGAATGAACACCGTACCGAAATAGATCATATGCTCGACCGGGTGCATGGACATGCCCGACCACGGGCCAACATCGGTGTTGCGGTGGTGCAGCGCGTGGAACCGGTAAAGCAGCTTTGTGTGCAGCGCGCGGTGGATCCAATAGAAATAGAAGCTCTCCCAGACGGGGATCAGCAGGAAAACGGCGATGAACCAGATAGAATTTGGTGCAAAGGTGATGACCGGCGCGATGCCATTGGCCATAGACCAAATCAGAAATGCCTCATAGCAAGACCAGACGGTGACGCCTGAGGCGAGTGCCCAGAACATGTTGTCAAGCAACTGACTTCCGCCGGTAAAAACCCGCCCGTCGCGCGGATAGGGCCGTGGGTCAAATTTCTTCTCACCGTCCTGCAGTTTGAGGACGAAAAACCAGTAATGTAAGCCATGCGCCACGACGAAGAGCAGCAGGAAATTGCGCAGAAAGATCGTGCCGATCCAGAGACCGGGTGCGCGTGCCTCATCCAGTGACGGGCTGAACCAGATCAGCGAGGCAAAGGCCAGCCCGACGATCATCATGTTGATGGTGATCCAGAACCACGCATCGAAATACCAGCGAAAGACGGCATAGGGCCGTGGCGGCCATTGCCAAAGCGGCGAGATCCTGATCGGGACCTCAGGCAGGTGGTTCCATTCAACCCGTGCGTTGCTCATCAGGTGTACATCTGTTTCTTATGCGCCCGTGTGCGCCTTGTGCCCTCTTCCGATCCATCATGGAAGGTGCCGAACCATTTGTCGAATGGTATCTCCGAGGTGCCATAATTACACTCAAAGTAACGATGGTGAAGCTGGTGAAAGAAATCCCCGGCGCGCATGATTTCCCGATCACCGGTAATCACCTTTTCAAAACCGGAATGCGACAGAATTGGGCCGCATTGCTGGAAATAGCTGTGGAACAACAGATGGACCGGATGAGACGGGATAACCAAATGGATGAAATAGGTGGAGAAGTAGAGGGCATTTTCCCACCAGTGGTTGGATATCCCTGACCAGGGGCCGATATTGACGTTTCGGTGATGAACGGCATGCACGCGCTTGTAAAGGCGCGGTGAATGTTCCAGCCGGTGTACCCAGTAAAAATGCAGACCCGACCAGACCGGGATCACAGCCAGCCAGACAATGAACCAGACAGGGCTTTCGGCGAAGGTGACCACCGGCGCCCATCCATTGGCCATCGCCCAGTAGATTAGGCATTGATAGGTGGTCGCGACCGTCAGGGCGCTGCCGAGGGTCCACCAGATGTTATCCAGCACCTGATTGTTGAAGGTGAACGAGCCATTGTCGCGGGTGAGATCGCGTTTGTCGAACTTGCGCCGCAAACCCTGGCCTTTGCGCATGTAAAGCCACCAGTGCAGCCCTCCGGCGATCATGATATGCGGGATCATGTTGAGGAGCCAGATGCGCAGGATCCAGTCCGCCCGGAGCGTCTTCATCTCAGCCAGCGGTGGCAGAAAGGCGATGTAAACAAGAACGGCCAGAACAAGCGCAAGCGTCACGGTGGTGATTTGCAGCCACGCGCCACTATACCACCGCAAGATCGCCCGCACATTCAGGGGCCAGCTAAAAAGCGGGTTCAGCCCAACCGGTTCAGACGGGCGATAATTCCACCGCGCAGCTTCGCCGTCATGGGCAAAATCAGGTTGCGTAGTCATTGCCTTCCTCATCCAGCACCGCCTTGATTTCCTCTAGATGTCGTTCGGCCTGCCCCGGATAGGTTTCGATCTCGTGCGCCACTTTCTCGGCCAGTTCGTCGGACATTATGCGCAATTCCATTCCGGTCTGCATCGCCCGGATATAGGTCTCGGCGGCGCGCTCGAAATAATAGACGCGGTTGAAAGCCTCGGCCACGGTCGCACCGAGGCACATGATTCCGTGATGGCCCATGATCACCGTCTTTTTCTTCGGATCGGTCAGCATTTTTGCACAGCGTTCGCCCTCGTCCTCGAATGCCAGACCGCCGAATTCCTCGTCGATGACATAGCGGTCGAAAAATGTCGCCGTGTTCTGATCAATCGGCGGCAGGCGGCTGTCTTTCAGGCAGGCCAGAACGGTTGCGTGGATCGAATGCACGTGGATCGCGCAGCGGGCCTGCGGACAGCGGCGATGCAGGGAACCGTGCAACCCCCAGGCGGTGGGGTCGGGTGCGCCGGGACGATTGAGCGTGTCCGGGTCATTGGCATCGAGCAGCAAGAGGTTGGAGGCGCGGATGCGTTTGAAATGGACCTGATTGGGGTTCATCAGAAACTTGGTGCCATCCTCGTTCACAGCGAGGGAAAAATGGTTGGCGACAGCCTCGTGCAAATTCAGGCGTTCAGCCCAGCGAAAGGCAGCGGCCAGATCGACACGCTCCTGCCAGTGGTCGATATTGGGGGTCAGGGCGGTGATATTCGGTTGGCTGGACATTTGGACACCTCGGCTGGATTCGTTTCAGCGATTTTAGCCGCAAATCCGGTTTCGACGCGCCAAATGTGACGTTTTGGATGTCGGATTCGGTCAAATAGCAGAAAACCCCGGGATTTTACGCCCGGGGTTTCACTTGGTTTTCTATGTCGGGTGACCCCCTCAGAAGTGATAGGCACTTTCTCCGTGGCTGGCCTGATCAAGGCCCTGACGTTCCGCGTCGCCATCGACACGCAGGCCCATGGTCATGTCGATCAGCTTGTAAAGAATGAAGCTGATGACACCGCACCAGATGATGGTGATGACCACCGCCTGGATTTGAATGAGGGTCTGACCGACTATCGCGTAATCCGCGCCACCCGTGCCGCCTAGCGACGGGGCGGTGAAGATGCCGGTGCCGACCGCGCCAATGATACCGCCGACACCGTGGATGCCGAAGACATCAAGGCTGTCGTCATAGCCAAAGCGGTTCTTGACCACGCTGACGAAGAAGTAACAGGCCGCTGAGGCGAGCGCGCCAAGAACGATTGCGCCGACCGGGCCAACTGATCCGGCTGCCGGAGTGACAGCCACGAGGCCAGAGATCATGCCCGATGCCGCACCAAGCAACGAGGCTTTCTGGCGAAGCAACCCTTCAAGAATGGCCCAGGCGAGGATTGCGCCCGCGGTTGCGGTAAAAGTGTTGATCATGGCCAGCGCGGCACCGCCGTTTGCTTCCAGATTTGATCCGGCATTAAAGCCGAACCAGCCGACCCAAAGGATACCGGCGCCAACCAGTGTCAGGGTCATCGAATGGGGGGCCAGCATCTCTTTGCCAAAGCCAATTCTCGGGCCGATCACCAACGCACCGACCAAAGCTGCAATACCGGCATTGATGTGCACGACCGTACCGCCGGCAAAATCAAGCGCGCCGAGGTTGAAGATGTAACCGGCCCCGTCCCAGACCATATGCGCCACCGGGAAATAGACCAGCGTCACCCAGAGCAGCACAAAGACCATCAGGGCGGAAAACTTGATGCGTTCGGCAAACGCCCCGACGATCAGCGCCGGGGTGATGGCGGCGAAGGTCATTTGGAACGCGATGAAGACGAATTCCGGGATGACGACACCATCGGTGAAGGTGGCGGCCATGGAGTCCATCGTCACGCCTGCAAGAAACAGCTTGCCCAGACCACCCCAGAAAGGGCCGGTGCCGCCACCAAAGGCAAAGGAATAGCCGTAGAGCACCCAGACGACCATCACCAAAGCGGTGATCATGGTGCACTGCATCAGGACCGAGAGCATGTTTTTTGAGCGCACAAGCCCGCCGTAAAACAGGGCGAGGCCGGGCAGGATCATCAAAAGCACCAGCAAGGTTGCGACCAGCATCCAGGCGACATCGCCTTTGTCCATGACTGGGCCAGCTGCATCTTGCGCCCATGCCATTGATGGCACTGTCACCGATAGTAACAGGGGCGGAATGTGTGAAAGTCTCATTTTCATCGTCTTTACCTTTCGGGGAATTACAGGGCGTCTTCGCCGGTTTCACCTGTGCGCACCCGCACGGCCTCGGACACATCAAGTACAAATATCTTGCCATCACCGATTTTGTCGGTGCGTGCTGTTGTCTGGATGAGGGTGACAATTTCGTCGGCCATCGCATCACTGACCACCAGTTCGATCTTGACTTTGGGCACGAAGTTCACGGCGTATTCGGCACCGCGATAGATTTCAGTATGCCCGGATTGCATGCCAAAACCCTTGATTTCGGTGACCATCATGCCCCGGACGCCAGCCGAGGTCAGCGCTTCGCGCACCTCGTCCAGCTTGAAGGGTTTGATTGCGGCGATAATTAGTTTCACGTCACTTGCCTTTCGTTTCGCGGCGGTGCGTTCTTTGCCCGCCTGGGGGATTGCGCTAAAAACAGGCATAAAACTGGGATCTGCAAGGCTGCATGGGCAAATAATTCCAAAAATCAGACAATAATGCCTAAAAAATAGTCAAAAAAGATATCTAGGCTGAATAATAGGCAAATGTGAGTTGTCACAATCCGTTCACACGGTCTCCACATCGGTCAAAGAACAGGGTATCTTAAGGAAAAGAAAACAGGCAGGCAGTCGTTTCATGAGTTCCCGCGGCGGTAAAAAGCCCACACTTGTTGCGCCCAGGCGGGAGTTTGGCTCGGGCGCTAAGAAATCGAAATCCGCGACCAAAAAAACGCGTAAATCGCGCAAGGCCAAGCGGCCCAGGCGCAATTTTCTGGTGGCTTTTGTGCTGTGGATCTTCCGTTCGATCTTCGGTCTGTTTTTCTGGGTAACGTGGCGTCTGGGCTGGCTGGTCGTTCTGATCATCGGCCTGACGACCGGTTACTACTATATGCAGCTGCCGCCGGCTGTGGAGCAGGTTGACGGGCGATCACGCGGGTCCGTCACAATGCTGGATCGCGAGGGTAATGTCTTTGCCTGGCGGGGTGAGCAATTTGGTGGGATCATCAGGGCCGACAATGTTTCCCCGCATTTGCGCAACGCCATTATCGCGACCGAGGACAAGCGGTTCTACCGGCATTTCGGCATAAGCCCGCGCGGCATCGCCAGCGCCGTCAGGATTAATATGCGCGAAGGTCGTGGGCCGTTTCAGGGACATGGCGGGTCGACCATCACCCAGCAGGTTGCCAAGATTATGTGCCTTGGCAACAGCTACGAGCCAAACTCGGGCCTCACCGAAAAGGAGTTCGAAGCCGATTGCCGCAAAACTACGATGACGCGCAAGCTGAAAGAGGTGCCGTTCTCGCTGGCGATGGAGCTGAAATACACCAAAGACGAAATTTTGATGATCTATCTGAACCGGGCCTATCTGGGCGCCGGGGCGCAGGGGTTCGAGGCGGCAAGCCAGCGCTATTTCGGCAAGTCGGCCAGTGGGGTTACACCGGCGGAAAGTGCATTATTGGCAGGGTTGCTGGTGGCCCCCTCTTACTACGCACCGACGCGCAATCTTGAACGCTCGCATGGGCGCGCAAATGTCATTCTGGGGTTGATGCGAGAGCAGGGCTACCTGACCGGGGAAGAGGCGGCGATGGCTCAGGCGGAACCTGCCGAACTGTCGGAGGCAGCAGCTGCGCGTGCGGGCGGATACTACGCCGACTGGGTGATGGAATCGGGCCCGTCATTCCTGACTAAAACCACCACCGAAGACGTGGTGATCCGCACCACCTTTGACGCCCGCATCCAGACTGCAGCCGAAGAAGCACTGGCTTCGGTGTTTGAAACCAAGGTGAAACCCGGCTCAAAGGCACAGGCGGCAATTGTTGTGATGTCGGCAGACGGGGCTGTTCTGGCAATGGTCGGCGGGCGCAAGATCAACGTGGCGGGGCAGTTCAACCGGGCAACGCAGGCGCTCAGGCAGACCGGCTCGTCGTTCAAACCGTTTGTCTATGCTGCGGCGCTGGAGCTGGGGTACCGCTTTGACACGATTGTCGAGGACGCGCCGATCACGCTTGATATTCCCGGCTCGGGACCGTGGTCACCCAAAAACTATACCGGCGAGTTTCTCGGCCCGATTACACTGACACAGGCGCTGGCTTATTCGATCAACACCTCGGCGGTGCGGGTGAGCGAGGATGTAGGCCGCGAGGCTGTGCGGACGGTGGCGCATGATTTTGGTATCCGCAGCGATCTGGCAATCGGTCCCGCCCTGGCGCTGGGAGCAAGCGAATCCACCCTGCTTGAGATGACGGGTGCCTATGCAGGCATTCTGAACGGTGGCACCAGCGTTACCCCTTATGGGCTGGTCGAGCTTTACCTGCAGGGCGACAGCGCGCCATTGATGGGGAAATCAGGTGGTATGGGTGAGCGGGTCATCAGTGAAACGGCGGCTCGGCAACTGGTTTACATGATGAATCAGGTTGCCGAGATCGGCTCGGGCCGACGGGCGCAACTGCCTGACCGGAAGATTGCCGCCAAAACCGGCACGACGCAGGGCGCGCGCGATGCCTGGTTTATCGGCTTTACCGCTGATTATGTGGCCGGGGTCTGGATGGGATATGACGACAATTCCAAGCTCAGCGGCGTGACTGGTGGTGGATTGCCGGCAGAGATCTGGAAAGAAACCATGCTCAGGGTAAATGAAAACGTGCCCGTCAAGCCGTTGCCGATGATCGACCCGGCTGAAGAGGGTCTGCCACCGGAGCGTCCTGATCTGGAACGTCAGCCAGAGCACCGCGATCCGGCGCAAAGCATACTGGAAGAGGTGTTGGGTGCGATTTTCGGGCGACGGCAGTAGCCGGTCGGGGCGCGAACCTGTCGGCCTTACTTCATGGCACTCAAATCGGTAATCAACTTGTCCAGATTACCTTTGCGCTTATCTAGCATCGCTGCGATTTCGGTGCGCTCGGTCGCCAGAAGGCTGATCCCTTCGATATAGAGATTGAACATTTTGTTCGCACCGCTTTTGTCGGACACCTGCCAGTCAACGGAAAATGGCGCCTCGCCGGTCAGATGGGCAACGGAAGACACCAGATAACCGCTTTTGACCTTACGCGCGCCGGTCACGACAATCTTGCCACCGATGAATTCGCGGAAGCGCTTGCCGTATTTCACCGACATGTAGCTTTGAAAGGCGCGAACATAGCGGTTTTGCTGGCTTGCAGAGGCGCTGCGCCAGGCTACCCCGAGAGAACTGCGCGCAATGATCGGGACATCACCGTATTTGGCAAAGACAACCCCAAAATCCCGGTACATCGCCGTTTCAGTTTTGCCGGAATTGATGATCACGTTGATGTCATCAACAAGTTTGCCGATCAGATCGGTTGCCTGTTTGTTGGTCAGGGCAAATCCGGTGGTCGGAAAATGGGCGGCCAGCAGAGCAGCAGCTCCTCCTGCGAGTGCATGGCGGCGGGAAATCATTAAACTATTCCGCATAGGGATCCTCCAAATCCTCTTCGGTCAATTCACCTACTAATGCGCGACGTCGGCTTTGCAGGTAGAGTAATCTGGCTTGGGCGTAACTGTCCTCGCTTTCATAGAGGATGGATTCGACCAGACCGGCATAACGATTCCTGTCTCCGACTGTTTTCAGCACACTCGCTGCAGTTCCAATATACCGCTGAGGTGCCGGAACGAAATAGTTTATCGGATCAATGACAAAGTCAACGACGGTACCAAAGGCATCGCGCTCGGTGCTGGGGCCGAGGACTGGCAACTCGATATACCTGCCTTCAGGAAAACCCCAGACATGCAGCGTTTCGCCAAAATCGCTTGAATTCTCGGGAATGCCGTTTTGCGCTGCAACGTCAAACACACCGCCAACGCCAAAGGTTGTATTCAGAACAAATCGCGCTGTGTTGCTGAAGAAATCCGGCAGGTTCAGTTGCAGAATATCGTTCAGGATCGTTGACGGCATAGAAAGGTTGGATGCAAAATTGCTGACGCCCTGTGAAATCGGCCCATCGGCGACAGACCCGTATGCCCCGGAAAGGGGTTTCAAAACAGTACGGTCCAGTTCCTTATTTGCCTCGTGGGTTTTCCGGTTATCCGCTTCAAACGGATCATTGATTGTCGAGACATGCGGTGCGGGTGTGCAGGCAGCCAGCCCTGCAGCCAAAGCCAGGGCCGCCAGAACCGATCTGCATGTCAGACGAGTATCCTTATGGAATAACAAAGAATTACCTATCACTTAAAGCCCCATCAGCTAACATAAACTGTTCTAATTTGAATCCCAGATTAATTCCGCGTGCAGACCTGGCTTGTATCATTTTTGGCACAAAGCTGCGAATCAATCTTGGAAGTCATAGGTCGATCTCTTAATATCGCGCTATTCTTAAAGAAAATCAGAGGTTTGAGGTTGGCAATGCAGGGCGAGAATGGCCGGGGCGAGTTGCGAAAGGCGCTGCGATCAAGCTGGGTGCTGTTCGTTACCACGTTCATTTTTAGCTTTTTTGTGAATGCGCTGATGCTGACCGGGCCGATTTTCATGCTTCAGGTCTATGATCGCGTGCTTGGAAGCCAGTCAGAAGAGACCTTGCTTGCACTGGCGATTCTCGTGACTTTTCTTTACCTTATGATGGGGTTTCTGGACTATGCGCGGGGGCGCGTTCTGGCGCGTGCCGGGGCGGTTTTTCAATCATTGCTGGATCATCGGGTTTTCACAGCGGTCTTGCGTCATGCCGGGCTGACGGCTGGCAGGCTGGGCCCCAATACCGGGCTTCGCGATCTTGAAAGCGTGCAGCGGTTGTTTTCTTCACCTGCTTTATTTGCAGTGTTCGATGTGCCTTGGACACCGGTTTTTCTGCTGGCGATTTTCATTTTCCACCCGTGGCTCGGGTATTTGGCGCTGGCCGGTGGGGCGCTTCTGATCAGCATGACATTTCTAAATCAGTGGATGACCAAGCGCGTCGTGGCCGAGGCCAATATGGCCACCGCGCAGGCCGATGCGTTTGCTGATGCGGTCAGGGACGAAGCCGAGCTCGTGCAAAGCCTTGGCATGCGCGCCGCGGTTTTCGACCGCTGGATGGTACTGCGCCAGATGTCGCTGGTGCGCACGATTTCGTCCAGTGACCGTACCGGCACCTTTTCCAGCGCCACCAAGTCGATGCGCTTGTTTTTGCAATCGGCAATGCTGGGGCTCGGGGCTTATCTGGTGCTGCAGGGCGAGATGACCGCCGGGGCGATGATCGCCGGGTCGATCCTGTTGGGGCGGGCGCTGGCGCCGGTCGAACAGGCCATTGGTCAGTGGCCGATGGTGCAGCGGGCGCAAACCGGCTGGCAGCGGCTTTCGGAATTGTTGGAAAAAACCCCGACTGAACCGCCGCGAACACCCCTGCCGGTGCCGCGGGCGATACTGGATGTGCAGCAGCTGACGGTGATTCCACCTGGGGAAAAGCAGGCCTGTCTCAGGATGATGTCGTTTCGGGTGGAGCCCGGGCAGGCACTGGGCGTGATCGGCCAGAGCGGGGCCGGGAAATCAACACTGGCACGCGCCATCACCGGTGTCTGGCCAGCGGCTGGCGGGAAGATCCGGCTGGATGGAGCCGCCAGCGATCAGTACGATCCCGATGTTCTGGGCAGCTATATCGGCTATCTGCCGCAACGGGTCACTCTGTTTGAGGGAACAATAGCCGAAAACATCGCCCGAATGGCCGATGCGCCCGATCCTGAACTTGTGGTGGAAGCGGCCAAGAAGGCAGGCGCACATGAAATAGTTCTGAAGATGCCCGATGGTTACGACACGCGGGTTTCTCCCCATGGAGGGCGGCTTTCAGGCGGGCAGATCCAGCGTATTGGACTGGCCCGCGCCATGTATGGCAACCCGGTCATTCTGGTGCTGGACGAGCCCAATTCAAACCTCGATGCGGTCGGTTCGGACGCGCTTAATCAAGCCATTCGCGAGATGAAGGCGCAAGATAAGTCCGTGATCATCATGGCCCACAGACCGGCGGCGATTACCGAATGCGATCTGTTGCTGGTGGTCGAGGACGGGATGCGCAAGGCTTTTGGCCCGCGTGATGAAATCTTGAAAGCTCAGGTGCAGAACCACGCGCAAATCAGCAAGTCCATTGGCCCGGAGGTAAGCGGATGATCCCTTCTGCACAAATCCCCGGCACCAGGAAATGGGGTGCCAAGATGCCGATGATCGTTGGCTATCTGGCAGTTATCACCCTTGTCGTCGGCTTTGGCAGCTGGAGCGTGATGACAACGATTTCTGGCGCAATCATCGCCCCCGGTCAGATCGAAGTCGAGCAGAACCGCCAGATTGTGCAACATCCCAATGGCGGGGTTGTCGGTGAACTGTTCGTTGGCGAGGGCGAGTCGGTGCAAGCCGGTGATATTGTGCTGAGGTTGGATGATACCGCACTGCAATCGGAACTTGCGGTGATAGAAAGTCAGTATTTCGAGCTGGTCGCCCGGCGCGGCAGGCTGGAAGCCGAGCGGGATGATCTTACCGAGATCAGATTTGATCCGGTGGTGGCTGCGGCCGCCTCAGCCGATGCGCAGGTGCGCGATCTGGCTGAAGGCCAGTCGCGTCTTTTTGAGGCGCGCCTTGCGTCGCTTAAACGCGAAGCTGATCAACTGGCCGAGCGCAAGGTGCAGATCGCCGCTCAGATCAGCGGTCTTGAGGCGCAGTTTGCAGCGCAGACCAAGCAGCTTGAGCTGATCAAGGGCGAACTGGTGGACCAGAAGAAGCTGCTTGAAAAAGGGCTGGCACAGGCCTCGCGTGTTTCCGCCCTGCAGCGCGAGGAGGCGCGGCTTGAAGGCGCGCTTGGCAATATCATGGCATCGCGCGCAGAAGTGGCCGGTCGCATGATCGAAACCGATCTTGAGCTTTTGAAGCTTGAAACCCTGCGCCGCGAAGAGGCGATCACTACATTGCGTGATCTTCGCTATCGTGAACTGGAACTGTCTGAGCGGCGTATTCTGATCAAGGATACGCTTTCCCGGCTGGATATCCGTGCCCCGGCCTCGGGCGCTGTTTACGGGCTGCAGGTGCACGCCCTGCGCGCGGTCGTGCGTGCTGCCGAACCGGTGATGTACATCATCCCCCAGGACCGCCCCTTGGTGATTGCCAGCCGCATCGACCCCATCCATATCGATCAGGTGCATGTCGGGCAGGAGGTGACCTTGCGGTTTTCCGCCTTTGATCAGCGCACCACGCCGGAGCTTTCAGGAAAAGTGGTCAAACTCTCGGCTGACGCCTTTGTCGACGAGGCAACCCGCATACCATATTACCGCGCTGAGATCGTGCCCGACCCGGAAGAATACGCCAAACTGGAAGGGCTGGAGCTTTTACCGGGAATGCCGGTTGAAAGCTTCATCAGAACGGCGGATCGCACGCCGCTCAACTATCTGATCAAACCGCTGGCGGATTATTTCAACAAGTCCTTCCGCGAAAGCTGAAATTGCGGTTTGCAGCGCCGGTTTTTAGCGCTAGCGTCTGCAGGATTTTCAGTTTCAGAGGGAAGATGAAATGTCAGGAACAATCGAAGCTAAACTGGCGGAAATGGGGATTGACCTGCCGGATGCCCCGGCGCCGGCGGCCAACTATGTGCCTTACGTGGTCGCGGGGGACATGGTCTTTGTTTCGGGCCAGGTGTCGGTGGGCAAAGACGGGCTGATCACCGGAAAGCTGGGCGATACGATGTCCGTGGAAGAGGGGCAGGCGGCGGCAAAAGCCTGTGCTTTGAACTTGCTGGCGCAGGTAAAATCGGCTTGCGGGGGTGACCTGGACCGGCTGGTCAAAGTGGTCAAGCTGGGCGGATTTGTAAACTCCACCCAGGATTTCACCGATCATCCGAAGGTAATCAACGGTGCGTCAGACTTTATCGGCGATCTTCTGGGCGAGGTCGGTGCGCATGCACGGGCAGCAGTGGGATCGTCATCGCTGCCTTTGGGCGTCGCGGTTGAAATCGAAGGGGTGTTTTTGATCCGGTGATACCACTGCCGCCTGAATTCCTGACCCGCCCGCTGGCACATCGGGGGTTGCATGGCCTCGCACCGGGGGCGCCTGAAAACTCTGTCGCGGCGTTTCAGCGGGCGGTGGAACAGGGTTATGGGATCGAGCTTGATGTGCAGCTTTCCCGGGATGGTCAGGCAATGGTCATTCACGACGAAAATCTTGACCGGCTGACAGGCGAAACCGGTCCGGTCAGATCACGCAGCGCGCGCGAGCTTGGTGAAATTCACCTCAACGGCGGAGGCGGGGGCATTCCCACACTTGCCGAAGTGTTGATGCTGGTCGACAGGCGAGTGCCGGTGCTGATTGAGATCAAGGATCAGGATGGCCAACTGGGTGCCAATACCGGCACGCTTGAGGCCGCAACCGCGCGCGCGCTGCAAGACGCCAAGGGTCCGGTTGCCGTGATGTCGTTCAACCCACACGCGGTTGCGGCGGTGAAAGGTGTGGATCCATCCATTCCACTTGGTCTGGTCACAGATCCCTTTCGCCCAGAAGACTGGGACGGCGTTCCACATCAACGGTTGGCAGAACTACGGCCGATTGATGATGCTGTACGACTGGATGTTGGTTTCATCTCCCACGACCGGTCTGATCTGGGATCGGAAGCCGTGGCGGCGATCAAGGCGGCTGGTCTGCCTGTCCTGTGCTGGACAGTCCGTTCACCTGCCGAGGAAAAGACAGCGCGTAAAATAGCGGACAACATCACTTTTGAGGGCTATCTTGCCTGAATGCCATGGTCAGCCGGGCCCCTTTGAATGAGCGAAGCGAGACAGATTGAAATCAACGTCCTGACTGGTATCGGTGAAATACCGGCAGCCGACTGGGATGCGGTCGCCTGCCCGGAAGGCGGGTCGGCGATTGATCCCTTCACCACCCACCGCTTCCTGAAGGCACTGGAAGACAGCGGTTCCGTCGGGCCGGGAACGGGCTGGGCTCCGCGTCATCTGCTGGCGCGGCTTGAGGGTCAGCTGATTGCGGCATTACCGCTTTACGCCAAAAGCCACAGTCAGGGCGAATACGTGTTCGATTACGGCTGGGCCAATGCCTTTGAGCGGGCCGGGGGGCGGTATTACCCCAAATTGCAGGCCTGCGTGCCATTTACGCCCGCGAGCGGGCGACGCCTGCTGACCCATCCGGATCATGTGGAAAAGGGTCAGGCGGCATTGATTCAGGGAGCCGTGCAACTGGCGTTTGAGAACCGGCTGTCTTCGCTTCATATCACCTTCTGCACAGAAGACGAGGCCGAAGCAGGCCGCGCCATGGGCCTGATGCACCGGACCGGCCAGCAGTTTCACTGGCAGAACGCGGGCTATAGCAACTTTGGTGATTTCCTGGGCCACCTGTCCTCGCGCAAGCGCAAGACCATCCGCCGCGAGCGTGCCGGGGCGGCTGAGTTCGGCGGTTCGATCCACCGGCTGACGGGGGATCAGATAGAGCCCGAACATTGGGACGCGTTCTGGCGTTTTTATCAGGATACAGGGGCGCGCAAGTGGGGGTCGCCCTATCTCACGCGGGCGTTCTTTGACGCGGTGCAGGCGCATCTGCGCGACGACACGCTTTTGATTCTGTGCGAACGGGCGGGGCGCTGGGTTGCCGGTGCTTTGAATTTCATTGGTCGTGAAACCCTTTTCGGGCGCTATTGGGGCTGTGTCGAGGACCACCGGTTCCTGCATTTTGAAACCTGCTATTATCAGGCCATTGAGTTTGCCATCGAACGGGGGCTCAGACAGGTGGAGGCCGGGGCGCAAGGCGAACACAAACTGGCGCGTGGCTATCTGCCAGTGGAAACCCACTCGCTTCACTGGATCGCTGAACCGGGGTTTCGCGATGCCGTTGCTCAGTTTCTGGTAGCCGAACGCGAGGCTGTTGCCGAGGATATCGAAATTTTGACCAGTTACGGGCCATTCCGGCGGGGAGGGGAGGAGCGTGAGTGATCGCGGAAGAGATGGAAATCTCAATGAATTCTTTTAGGTATTGATTGAGTGACCAATAGGTGGAACGATTTGCTACCGGAGCATTCTGTTTTCGCCTCTTGGATGCAGCGGTTTTGGGACTGATTTGACCTCAAGGGAAATTGCAGATGCATATACGATACGCAATACTGTTGGCCCTCTTTATCATGTTCACCTACTACACACCGTCAATGGCAGACGTACGGGCAACATACGTGCGTGGTGAAAACAACCCAGAAATAGTCACCGTTGAGGTCGCAGAAGATGGCGCAATGCGCGTCTCGAGGTCTGGCCGCGGTTTGGGCGATTATTTCCTGTTTCTCAATGGGGACGCGTACAAAGTAATCGCCGGCCCAGGTGGTCCACTTGCCGCAACCGTCGAAGCTGCCGCCGAACAAGTAGTGCGTCGCACCCAAGCAATCGTGACGGTCAGTAAACCAGAAGATATGAATGCAACCCGCCCAATCATCTATGTCCCGGTCGGTAGTGCAAAAGTCGCTGGCCATGACGGCACAAGGTACAATTTTTCGTGGACAAACGTCCCTGATTTCACCTATCTTGATTTGTCGGATGACCCTGCTCTATTGCCACTTGGAAGAGCATTTGCCGCATATGATCGGGTATCGGATTTACTTTCGATTTCCGCCCCACGAAATCCCAGTAATCTAGGGTCTGTTGAGATTCACCGGCTATTCAACAGCGCTGCACATGCGTTTATC
>CAZMNO010000034.1:0-38862 GCA_964567685.1 uncultured Rhodobacter sp.
ATCTCTCTCGCAGCAACCATGATCGAACTGAAATGAACGTCAACAGGCCCTAGTAGCGAAAATTAAAAAAGCTGCTTCCAAAATTTTTGCCGATCAAAAAGTACTCGCAGAGAACCTAAACTCAGATAGAAATGAGATCAAGTATTGGGCTGCTGTTTATGGATTGGAAAATGGCTTGCATCTTGAGGAGAGTAAACAAGTGATCAAACAACTAGCTGAATCTAGTCAAGATTTCAATATCTGGAGCAATGCTGTTCTAATTAATAAGTTGATAGAATGGGGTGAATTCGACTAACCGTTACAGCTTTCAAAATGAAAATGCTAATTCCAGAGTGTCTGCCGACGTCTATTTTGGGCGCGACAAAGTCATTCCGAGAAAAAGGAAGCGAATTAAGAAACAGACAATTCAGAAACGCCGCTTGCAACACCAAAAACAAGCAGCATAATCAATCACACAAACGGGCCAGAGCCTCCAATACTCAGGCCGCTCTGATGTGCCATTTTATATGACGACGGACAGTTACGATTGTGGAATAAATCTAAAGCGACGATGGAATTCAATTTCAAGAACCGGGATGCCGTTGCCCGTCTTTGGCATGTACCCGGGTGGTATCGGTTGACGAGCCTGATGTTTAATTTCATGGACGGGATTGATCCAGAGCAAGGCCTAGATATTTTTGTCCCTGACGATATTGACGACGAGCAACTCGGTTTGAAGGTTTACGAAGCGCTGGCAGCAAGCAGGTTTATTGAGTTTGATGATATGCCAGATGAAACCGCAGCTGAAAACCGTAGATTGATCAAGGCTTGGGAAAAGAAGTTTCTCGACCGCACGGGAGTTAAGAAATTTCGTGATTTGGCTGAGGTGATTTCCGGTACTGACATCAATCGAGATCATAACTTTATGAGTTTTGTAAACTTCGAAGTACATCGAAACGGTGAAGCCTTTGTCGAGTCAGAAGATAGTGAAGGTTATGTTGAAATACTGATTCCCCGAGAAAGCAGCGCTGAAAGGGTCGGTCAAGCGGCCAGAAAGGCCTTGGCATCTGTAAACCGTCTTTGAAAAAGCAAGCCGTTGGGTAGGTGTTCTTTGGCTACTGCCTTTGCCTGCAACTCCTCTCTATCTTCAATAAAAGGAGAACGGGAATCATGGCTCCTCAATGGAGTCGTCATCGCCTATGGAGTTGTACAAGGTGTATTGCCCTAACTGCAAAGTGCACGATTTTACGTTTCAAGAACGAATGTCACTGGCAAACAGATGGCGTGAATGCCCTGTTTGCCACAACGAGGTGCGATTGTCGCGGTTTGGCTTGTCAGTGTTTGGAGGAGTTGCATCACCATTCGTTGCTGTTGCTTGCATGGTAGCGCTTGGATTGGGCGGACTACTTTTCTTAAGCCTGTTTTTTGTTGGATTGCTGGGGATTGCATTTGTTGCGTACACTGGTTTCGGTAGATTAGTTTCGAGACCGAATAGAAGAAAATAGTTCAGGATACTCCCGACTATTCCGACGCGGTCACCTATTATGTCTATGGGGCCGACGGTTCCAGATTGAAGAAGATCGAGAAAGTTGGAACTGGTTCTGAGACCATAACGGTTTACTTCGGCCCGGTTGAAATCCGCAACTTCGGCGAGGGTCGGCATCCGGGGACATCCTCACCTATCCGCACCCATCGGCGTGCTACGAAAACGGCTCTGTCGACGCCTTCCTGCACAGCGATCAATTGAACTCCGTGCGCACGGTGACAGATCCCTTCGAAGTCTTGGGCAAGAACTCCACTTACCGCCCCTTCGGTGCAATCGAAGACTTCAATGTCGACCCGGCAATTGCCAAAGAAACCAAAGGCTTCATCCCGCTCCCGGGCTTTTGACCTTGTCAAAACCCTGCCGCGGCGAGGGGCGAACGCTTTGATGCCGATGCCGGCCTCCAATACCTCAACGCCCGCTACTACGACCCCGATCTCGGGATTTTCACTCAGCCTGAATGTTGTGGGCGGCGCACGGCTGATGAAAATTCTATTTTGGCGAATATCGGAACTATGGCACAATATACCCGGCATTTCAGCCGTGCTTAAAAACAAGTTCTTACTGGAGGTTATTATGAAGTCCAAAAAATCTGACCGAATCGTCCTTTCTCCTTCGCCCGATGATGGAATTGACTACGATGCGGTAAATGAATGGGTAAACGCGAAAATCGACGCGCAGGTGGAACGGGATAACCAGCGTTTCGCCGAGTTGTTCGAACTGGAAAAAGCGTTGGCCTTACCGCTCGAGGAAAAGGCGCGCGCGCAAGGGCTTTTACCTTCCGGGCCGGAATTTGAGGCGATGCTGCAATGGCGTGAAGCCGAGGCAGCGCGTTGGTCGGAGGAAGAGGAGAGGCCGGACGCAGACGATCAAGTTCCCGGCAACCTCTACGGCACCCTGCCACAGGCGCTGCACGGGCGACCGCAGACAAACATAAAAACCCGTCCTTTCACCGACGAAGACGACGACCAGAAAGACGGCGGCACCAACAAATCTTTTGCCGATAAGGGAAACGGCGCGATGGACGTCCGGCCCTCAACCAGTTTTAGCGGCGACTGGGACTGGGCGCGGTGCAGCCTTGCCCAAAAATTCGAGATGCGAAGCCATCATCACACGGTCGAGCCGACCTGCCGGTTTATGTGCCTCGACCGGGCGGATGTCTGGGGGTTGGTCTCGAATTCCACGGTGGAACTGGACCTTCTGATTTTTACTTTCAACATCACACAAAACCAAGAATGGATGCGACGCATGACACTGGCAACGCTTTCCAATATGTGGGTCGGCATGGTCGGTCTGAATCTCGGGCTTACCGGGATCGTCACCCGAACGGGATACGGCAACGCCGATCTCGGCGACCAGCTGCTAATAACGGCGACGATTATCGGGCGCGCCAAGGCGCCGACCGGGCACGCTTCACTGGAATTCAAGGGAACGCTTTTGTCGATGAGCATCTCCTGACCGTGAAGGACTTGAGGCGGCGGGAGCGGCAGACAACACTTTCCACCCAGTGTCGTCCGAACACAAAATTTTGCTTTGTTGGATTGGCAAGCATCAGCGCGACCGCCTAGGGATGGGTAAACGATGCCAAGAAAAGGCGACCTGCACTACAGATTAGGTTGTTTCCGGCCACTTAATGATCACGCCGTAAAACACAGACGGCGTGCAGGCGAACGAGCCAAACAACGCTCCATGAAGAGGATGTCATAGCGGTGCATCGTTCAAAGACTCGCCTCCAGCGCCGCCAACACTGCATCGCCCATTTCGGAGGTCGAAACGGGCGTCTCACCTTCGCTTTGCATCAGGTCAGCGGTGCGCACGCCGTCTGCCAGCACCTTTTCAACCGCCGCTTCCAGCCGATCGGCCTCATCCCCCCGATCAAAGGAGTATCTGAGCGCCATCGCAAAGCTCAGGATGCAGGCGCAGGGGTTGGCCTTGCCCTGCCCGGCGATATCCGGGGCCGAACCATGAACCGGCTCGTAAAGCGCTTTGGGGCGGCCGCTTTCCATCGGCGCGCCGAGCGAGGCGGAGGGCAGCATGCCGAGCGAGCCGGTCAGCATGGCGGCGCAATCGGACAGCACATCGCCAAAGAGGTTGTCCGTTACGATTACGTCAAACTGTTTGGGGGCCCGCACCAGCTGCATCGCGCCATTGTCGGCATACATGTGCGAAAGCTCGACCTCGGGGTATTCGTTGTCATGCACCCACTGCACCTCTTCCCGCCACAGGATGCCGCTTTCCATCACATTGGCCTTTTCCATCGAGCAGACCTTGTTATTCCGGCGTTTTGCCAGTTCAAAGGCCGAGCGCGCGACGCGGCGAATTTCGTCTGTCGTATAGCGCTGGGTGTTAACGCCGATGCGCCCGCCGTCATTGTCGTCGATGATGCCGCGTGGTTCACCGAAATAGACACCCGATGTGAGCTCACGCACGATCATGATATCAAGACCGGCCACGATATCCTTTTTCAGTGACGAGAAATCGGCGAGCGCGTCAAAGCATTGCGCCGGGCGCAGGTTGGAAAACAGGTCCATCTCCTTGCGCAGGCGCAACAACCCGCGCTCGGGCTTTACGCTGAAATCCAGATCGTCATAGGCCGGGCCGCCAACGGCACCCAGCAGAACAGCGTCAGCTTCCTGTGCGCGGGCCATGGTTTCGTCGGTCAGGGGTTCGCCATGTGCGTCATATGACACCCCGCCAACCAGACCTTCGGACACGTCAAACTGCATTCCGCGTTTGTCACCAAACCAGTCGATGATCTTGCGAACTTCGGTCATGACTTCAGGGCCGATCCCATCGCCCGGCAGGATCAGAAGAGAAGGGTTGGTCATGGCAGCGGTCCTTTATGCATGGGCTTTTTCAGCGTCTCGCCTAACCGCTGTGCTGCTTGTGGTCAAGCACTTGCAACCGCTGCCAGCCCTTTGGCCAGCAGGTCGTAAATGCGGCGGATACGCGGTGCGGTTCTAAGCGCTTCATGTGCCGTCAGCCAGATCGGCAGTTCGGGCAGATCGAGATCGGGGAGCAACCTTTGCACCTGGGGGTCGGACCCACCGATATTTATCGCCGAAACGCCGATACCGGCGCCAGCGCGCACAAGCTCCCAATAGACCGTCTGATTGTCGCAACGAATGCTGAAATAAGAGCGATCCACCACCATTCCCATCTCGCGCATGCCCTGAATCAGCAGATCCGAGCGGTCATAGCCGATGAAATCGTGATCAAACAGATCCTCCAGGCTTTCGGGTTGGCCGCGGGCTTCAAGATAGGCTCGGCTGGCAAACAGACCGAACTTCTGCGCCCCGACCTTGCGTGTGATGACATCAAGCTGCGTTGGCCGGTACATGCGCACCGCAATATCGGCCTCGCGAAAGAGCAGGTTTTCAGTGTCGTCCGACGGGTTCAGTTCCAGCTCGATCTCTGGTTCCGTTCCGTGGATCTGAGCAAGGATCGGGGGCAAAAGGTAATGCGAGACCATCACGCTGGCTGTGATCCTGACGATGCCCGACAAGACCTCTGATTGCCCTGCGGCTGCCAGCGATAGGCCAGCGGCAGCGGCGTTCATTTCGCTGGCGTGGCGCAACAATTCCCCGCCTGCATCCGTCAACCTGTGGCCCCTGGTTTCGCGCTGAAAGAGCGGCGCGTTGAGCTGGCGTTCAAACTCGGCAATTTGCCGCCCCACTGTCGGCTGACTGATACCCAGCGCCCGCGCTGCTGAAGAAAACGAGCCCTTGTCGGCCACGGCTAGAAACGTCTGCACAAGGGACCAGTCAAAACTCTGCATGGTATATCCATTCATTTTTGGATGGCTATGAAACATATTCTGCCAGTTTCCATTCAATTAGGAAAGGTTAAATTAGGGACAAGCCAAACAGACAATGGAGATTAACATGACCAAAACAATCCTGATCCTTGGTGCCAGCGGGCGCTTTGGCCGTAACGGCGTGACGGCCTTCAGTCAGGCCGGATGGGAGGTGCGGACTTTTGATCGCAGCACCGATGAACTGGCCAAAAAAGCCCGCGGGGTCGATGTCATCCTGAACGGCTGGAACCCGGCCTATACCGCCTGGGCGCGCGAGGTTCCGGAACTGACACAGCAGGTGATTGCAGCGGCTAAATCATCGGGTGCTACGGTCATTATTCCCGGCAATGTCTACAATTTTGGCGAGGATGCACCCCAGCAGTTCAGCGAAAGCACCCCTCATTCGGCCACCAACCCTCTCGGCCGGGTCCGTATCGAAATGGAGGCTGCCTATCGCCGCTCGGGCGTGCGCACGATCCTACTTCGCGCTGGCGATTTCATTGATACGGAGGCCAGCGGCAATTGGTTCGATCTGGTCCTAACCAAGAAACTGTCGCGGGGGATTTTCACCTATCCCGGCAACCCGGATATCCCCCATGCATGGGCTTATCTTCCTGATCTGTTGCGCGCAGCCGTCGTGCTGGCCGACAAGCGCGATCAGTTGCAGGTTTTTGAAGATATTCCTTTCCCGGGCTACACACTCAGCGGAACCGAGCTTTGTGACGGGTTGGCCGCGGCCACGTCATCGCCTCTCAGGTTGAAACGGATGAGCTACTTGCCTATTCGCCTTCTCGCGCCATTTTGGGCCATGGGTCGGCATCTGGTCGAGATGAGCTATCTCTGGAACAAACCGCATCACCTGGATGGCACACGATTTGCCCAGTTGCTGCCCGATTTTCAGGCGACACCGGTTGCTGCAGCTCTGGCTTCATCCGTTTCACTCGATATCAATCCAGACAAGCCGATGGTGGGAACCCACGTCGCCGTTTGATCCGACCAGATCAAAACCCTCCTCTCCTGGCGCTGGCCAGAAAACGCCTGCGCCCAAAACTTTCAAATCTGCAGATGGCAACACGTAGTCAACCCGCATATTGCCAGGCACCCGCGTTTCATCCCAGTCAACCGTATCAAGGCCGGGGTCGGTGCTATGGGTTGTGTTCGGCCCGCCCTGCCGGGAAGATGCCGCCTTGGCGCCGTTACTCTGAGGTTGCACATCGTTTATCAGAGGATGTGCCAGCAACGCCCTGATCGCGGTCTTTGCCCCTTCGCCATCCATGGGATCGGCATTCAGATCACCCAGAATGACAAAGCGTGTGGATTTCGCGCCCGGCGTGATCATGCCATTCAGATAAAGCGACCAAAAGCGGATTTCGTCGCGGTTGCGCAAACCGTTTCGATCTTCCGGCCCATCAAAAACCGGTGGCGTTGCGTGCACGGCAAAGAGGTGCAGAACCCGGCCATCCGGCAGGCGAACCGGCACCACCCAATGGCCCTTTGAAGAGAGGCGCTGAATATCTGAAACCGCATCTGCCGAACTGCTGGCGGGCATTATCGCCCCGGGCAGATCGTTCCACAGGAGAGGCGTGAAATCCTGAACCCCCTCAACATCAATCGCAAAGCGCGACAGCAGAGCCATGCCCTGCGAACCTGAAAACTCCCCATATCCCTGGCTATCCCCTGGCCCACCCGTGCGACCGTCGCCATCAAGATCAAGCCCGGTTTGCCAGCCTGCATTGGGGCGCAGGGCGAACCGATAAGGCAAGGCGACGCCAATTTCAGCAAGCTGGTCTGCAAACAGATTGAGGGCCACATTGCCATGATCATAGTCAAAATCGTTCATGAGCAGAATGTCAGGAGCTGCGCGAGCGATGATCTGTTGAACGACCCTGATCTGGTCATCCGCGCCCTTTTCAAGATCGCGCAGAAGCAGGCCTGGGCCTTTGCGACCAAGCGAAACGTTGTAGGTGGCTATTCGAATTGGCTCCGCCAGGGCTAGAACAGCCGTCAAAACCCATATTATGCAGGCGCAAAGTCCGAGGTGCGCGGCGCATGCAGTTGATCGCGTTTGCGCCGGATCAATCGTGCAATTTTGACCATCGCGATGCCGCGCATAAACAGGCTTGCCGGCAAAAAGGCCCATACTGCCACCGTCCAGATCAGGGTTTGGCTGCTGTTCAGCGCCGAAAAGTCGTAATAGGCCGACGAAACCTGCGCAACCAGTGGCACCAAGAATGGCAGGGTAAATCCAAAGATTATGTTAACGCGGGCATCTCGGACCAACCTGTCCTCAACATCAAAACCCGAGGCCGGATCAAATGTCGGCAGATTCACCCAGACATTGAATGACCCATGCCCCAACGGCCATGACAGGATCCGCATGAAAACCGCAAAAATCGCCAGCGATACCAGCGACACGACATAGCTGATCCCGGCAGCCGAGCGCACCATGGGGGTGTTTTCCGTTAACCCGTCGTTGGTCAGCAATGCGGTCAGAATTCTGACCGGACTAAAGGGGAAATCCATTGCAATGCCGACAAGGCCGCCGATTTCATAGACTTTCATCGACATTTCACTACCGCCGACCTCGCCCCTGAACAGCATGGCCAGCAGTAGTATCGTCAGAAAAAGCGAGATGAAGCGAATGCGGTTGAAAGGCGGGGCAAAGCGAAACTCGACAAGGCCGGGATGGGACGAGCCATATTCAAACATCGTCAGCGCTGCGCCAACCAGCGCAAAAACCATCGAGATTTCCTTGGCGTCCTGCCCGACACCGGGCAAAATCACCGACGGCATCGCGATCAGCAGGGCCACCAGTATCGCCCGGATAAATGCACCAAATAGCTGTGAAACCACTGCCTTCGTACCCTCAGTCTGGCCGGGGTCGATGCGCTGCCGCCCCCTGTTCCGTCTTGAATCCCCGGCTCAACGGGGTGCCTCATTTTGGCCTTAATCTTGCCTTGTTTCGCCAGAATCCGTCAACCCCTTGAAGAGTCACGAAGATTTTTTTGTGATTTTGGAAACAAAGTGTTACCCGATTGCGTCAATCGGGAAAATATGGCCCCTGAGTTGCTCTCAGGGGCCACGGATCATTGCGCCTGACAGTCAGACCCAGGGCATTCGGGCCTGATGCGCTTTTTCAAACTCGTCAATTGACGAAACCTTTTCCATCGTCAGACCGATGTCATCAAGGCCGTTGAGCAGACAATGCTTTTTGAACGGGTCGATACTGAAGGAAAACGCAGTGCCGTCTGATGCGGTGACCGTTTCGGCCTCAAGATCAACCGTGATCCTTGCATTTTCCCCGCGCTCGGCATCTTCCATCAGAGCATCAACCGCTTCCTTGGGCAGAACAATCGGCAAAATGCCGTTCTTGAAGCAGTTGTTGTAGAATATATCGGCGAAGCTGGTTGAGATCACGCAGCGGATGCCAAAATCCAGCAAAGCCCAGGGGGCGTGTTCGCGGGACGAACCACAACCGAAATTATCACCCGCAACAATGATTTCAGCATTGCGATATGCCGGTTTGTTCAGCACGAAATCAGCGATTTCGTTGCCGTCGTCATCATAGCGCATTTCGTCAAACAGGTTGACCCCAAGACCCGACCTTTTGATGGTTTTCAGAAACAGCTTGGGAATGATCATATCGGTATCGATATTGATCAGCGGCATAGGGGCAGCGATGCCCGAGAGTGTTGTGAATTTGTCCATTTTCAGGTCCAGTCTTTAATTAGTCGAGTACTTGGTTTTGCCTACGCATGAATTCGGCAAAGAGTGGCACAGTAAACGCCAGATATCCATGTTCGGCGCTGTAGATCATGCCTTTATGGATTATATTAGCGCGCGTTGGTCCGATGGATTGCGTTTTTCGACCGAGCGCGTTCGCAATATCGGCGATTGGATATGGTCCGTCACCCAAATTTGCCATGGCAGCGACAAAAACAGTTTCTGCGCGAGTTAAGCGGTCCATTCTCACCTTGAAAAACCCGGAATCCAAAGACGCAATAACCGGTGCATGCGCTTTCTCGACGTCGGTTAGTGTTATCTCTGGCTCTGTCGCCAAATCCCAGCATTGTGACCCCCATTCCTGAATGAAAAAGGGATATCCGTGAGATGCCTGGACGATCATATTGATCGCCTCGTTGCCGATTTGAGCGCCTTCATTCACAATAGGTCGCTTCACGGCCTGAGCTGCTGCGGTTGAGTCAAGCGCGCCGATTGGCGGATAGCTGAACAGGCGCTCGGCATAGGATTTCGCATCTCCGGCGAGGCGTGCGACCTGTGGCAATCCCGCACCTGCGAATACAATTGGCATGTTGGATTGCGAGACTTGGTGGAGTGAAACAATTAGCGCACTTAGGTCCTCCGAATTCAAATACTGCACTTCGTCAATCAAGAGCAACCAAGCGCGATTGGCCTGGGCAGCGGCCGTACCAACCGCCTCAAACAAATCAGGCAAATCGAATTGGATGTCACCGCTGTCCGCAAGACCGGGTTCAGGATCCGAGGCACCCTCTATCCCAACTCCGATACCGGCAATCTCCAGGTTAAATGCAGCAGCAAAGTTGCGCAGCCCACGTAGCCCGCGTAGCGCGATTTCCTTCGCTGCCTCGGCACCCGAAAGTGAGCGCAGTACTTTCCGCATCTCCGGTACGATTAATCTGGCCAGACTTGCGTTTTCCGGAGCCTCAATGCGGGAGACGATCAATCCTTCGACTTCGCCGATTTTCTTGAATTCATTGAGCAATACGGTCTTACCGGTGCCTCTGAGTCCAAGTAGCAATGTGGGCCGCGCGTATCTGCCAGACATCGCGCGTTTACAAGCAGTTGTCGCGGCTTCAAGGATTTCATCCCGACCCGCCAGTTCTGGTGGGGGATGTCCGGCGCTTGGCGCGAATGGATTGCGAACTGGGTCCAATGCACTTTCTCTTCATATATAGCAATGTATAACTAAAGATAGCAATTCTTGCTATACTCTACTAGTTATTGTTATTCTTACTCCATCTCCCTCACATCCGTCAGATGCCCCGTCACTGCAGCCGCAGCCGCCATCGCCGGGCTGACCAGATGCGTACGCCCACCGCGCCCCTGACGCCCTTCAAAGTTGCGGTTGGATGTTGCCGCGCAGCGCTCACCCGGTTGCAACTGATCCGGGTTCATGGCCAGACACATCGAACACCCGGCAAGGCGCCATTCAAAACCAGCCTCAAGGAAAATCTCATCAAGCCCCTCTTCTTCGGCTTGCGCCCGCACAAGGCCGGACCCTGGCACGATCATCGCCCGCATCCCTTCCTTGATCTTGCGACCTTTCAGGATTTCAGCGGCGGCGCGCAGATCTTCGATCCGCCCGTTGGTGCAGGAGCCGATAAAGACGGTATCGACCTGAACATCAGTCAGCTTCTGACCTGCCGTCAGACCCATATAGTCAATCGCACGCTGGGCGGCTTCAACCTTGCCGCCTTCAAAATCCGATGGATCGGGAACGCTGGCAGTGATCGGCAGAACATCTTCGGGTGACGTGCCCCATGTGACCGCAGGCGCAATATCCTCGCCTTTCAGTGTGATGACCTTGTCAAACTCGGCCCCTTCATCGGTATAAAGTGTCTTCCAATAGGCAAGTGCAGCTTCCCATGCCGCCCCTTTCGGCGCATGTGGGCGGCCCATGACATACTCATAGGTTTTTTCATCCGGGGCAATCAACCCGGCACGTGCACCACCTTCAATCGCCATGTTGCAAACCGTCATCCGGCCTTCCATCGACAGATCGCGGATGGCTTCGCCGCAATATTCGATCACATAGCCGGTGCCACCAGCCGTGCCGGTTTCCCCGATCACTGTCATGGTGATATCTTTGGCGGTCACACCGGGGCTGAGCTTGCCGGTGATTTCCACCTTCATGTTTTTCGATTTCTTCTGGATCAGCGTCTGCGTTGCCAGAACATGCTCAACCTCACTGGTGCCGATCCCATGCGCCAAGGCACCGAACGCGCCGTGGGTTGCCGTGTGGCTGTCACCACACACAACCGTCATTCCCGGCATGGTCCAGCCCTGTTCCGGCCCGACGATATGCACGATGCCCTGCCGCACATCATCAACCGGATAGTAAACTACGCCGAAATCGCGGGCGTTCCTGTCAAGCGCTTCGACCTGAATGCGGCTTTCTTCGTTTTCAATGCCATTGGCACGATCAAGCGTAGTCGGCACATTGTGATCCGGCACGGCGATGGTCTTTTCCGGTGCACGCACATCCCGGCCCGCCATGCGCAGACCTTCAAAGGCCTGAGGGCTGGTCACCTCGTGCACCAGATGCCGGTCGATATAAAGAAGGCAGGTGCCATCGGCATCTTCATGCGCGACATGCGCGTCCCAGATTTTGTCATAGAGTGTTTTCGGAGCGGTCATTTCATCCTCCCGCTAAAGAACTTGTTGGATTTGGGGGTTGCGAGCAGGCGCTTATAGCCCGGCAACAAGCATCATGACCTCGCCGTGGAACCTCCAGGGCAGGCGGGCATGATCATCCATGTCAAACACACGTTGCATCCTTGCCCACATATCCTGACAGTGCGTCTGCTGCAAGGGGGCCTCAGTTGGGGACGGTCATATTCATTTACGGCCGTTTTTGTTGTATGCAGGATAAAATAACCGTCACGAGGCATCCATGCGACCGGCCATTCTCGTACTTTGCGTGTTACAGTTCCTGGCTTTCGGGGTTATGTTTTTTAGCGCGCTGACTGCCAACTCAGATGCGGCGGGCAATGGCATGGCGATGGGATTTGCCACCGTTGCCGGGGGCCTTGTGCTGGTTTTCACGCTTCCTGCTTTCCTGCTGGCCCTTTCGCGCACCGCGCTTCGGGTGGCGCTGGTGCTGTCGCTGGTCATTCCGGTTTTCAGCATCTGGGTCGTTTCGCAAGGCATACTCTGAGCGCCGTTCTGTTTGCCGCGCTTGCCGCATTACGCTTTGATATGTCAATGTGAGAGCGAGCGCAGGAGAATGGTTTGGACCCCCATGTAGACCCGAATACCATCGAACAACTCCAGGCGATCCTGAAGCAATGGCAAAACTTCGGGATCGGCCTGATACAGCCATGGCGGCTTTACCAGATGGCTATCCTGGTCGGATGCTTTGGTTTCGGGCAACTCGCTTCGATCATTGTGGCTCCCCGTATGAACAACTGGATGCGCAGCCTTGAAGGCTGGCCCAAATGGCGACTGCGGGTTCTGGTTCTGATCAATCAACGCATTCGATCCATTACCTTTGTATTGGTCGCCTGGATCATCGTTGCCCTGTTGCGCGAGGTCACCTGGCCTTCGCGCAGTTATCTGATCGGGCTGGTGGCAGAACTGGCAACGGCCTGGCTGTTTGTTTCGATTGCCTCAAGGCTAATTCACAACCGGACATTGCGGCGACTGGTTCGTTGGGGGGCCTGGATATTCGTGACCCTCAACATTCTCGACCTTACGGGATTTGTCTCGCAGGTGCTGGATCAGGTCGCGGTTGATATCGGCTCGTTCCATCTGTCTCTATTCATGGTGATCAAAGCAGGTGTCACCCTTGCTGCCCTGATTGTGGGGGCCCGCCTTTTGAGTTCGGCTGCTGCCAAGCGGATCAATGCGAATGAAGATATCTCGCCTTCGATGCGGGTTCTTTCCGTCAAGGCGGTTCAACTGCTGCTTTTTGGCATAGCCATCATTATTGGCCTTCGGTCCGTAGGTTTTGACATGACCAGCCTCACCGTCTTGTCAGGTGCGATTGGTCTTGGTCTGGGTTTCGGTTTGCAAAAGGTGGTTTCTAATCTGGTTTCCGGTGTGATCCTGCTTTTGGATAAATCAATCAAACCCGGCGATGTTATCTCGCTGGGGGATACATTCGGATGGATCAGTTCACTGGGTGCGCGTTACGTTTCGGTGCTGACGCGCAACGGAACCGAGTTTCTGATCCCGAATGAAGACCTGATCACCAACAGGGTCGTCAATTGGTCGCATTCCTCTGATCTTGTGCGGCTCGATATCCATTTTGGTGTGAGTTACAACAGCAATCCGCATGATGTGAAACGCATCTGTTCGGCTGCACCTCTGTCGGTGGACAGGGTGATTTCAACACCACCGCCCGTGTGTCACGTTACCGGTTTTGGGGACAGTTCAATTGACTTTATCCTGCGCTTCTGGATTCGCGATCCGACCAAGGGGCTGACCAATGTGCGTGGAAATGTTTTTCTGGCCTTGTGGGACGCGCTAGAGGAAGCCGGTATCGAAATTCCCTACCCGCGCCGCGATATCACTGTCGTAGCCACTAAGGGCGACCTCCCGACAGCCCGTGCCGACACTTCCTAAAGCCGGGCGCCTTTCTGAAAAAGATCTTCGGTTGGGCGAATAAACCCAACCTCGTGACCGGCCCGGTTCTTCAGCACCGGAGCAAGACGCCTGGCAACAAGCGGATGTGCGGCATCGGCCACGCCAAGCCGCACCAACAATGCCGTGATCGCCGATTCCGAGGCCCGCGATGCGCCATCATCGATTTTCAGTGCCACGCCAAGCCCCTGCTCCGGCAGAATTGCCACGAATACCGCCTCGGCCCCGGTCTTCACCGCCGTTGCACCTTCCATCGCCCGCATCAGATCAGTACAGGCGCGTTTTTCACCGGCAACCAGATCGGGATGGCTGACCATCGCCTGAACCAGCCGGGCCGACGCGCGCTGGCGCAAATCCCCTTCGCCCTCGCGCGCCACAGCAAAACGCGCCATCGCTGTTGCCAGCCCCTGAATTGAGCAGGCGAAATTGGGCGCTGAACACCCGTCAACGCCAAAACCGGGCGAGGTTTCACCGGTCACGGTTTCAAACGCATCCTTAACAGCCAATTGAACGGGATTGCCTGGGTCGACATAATCAAGCCCGGCATTCAGATGTTTTGCGACCGCCAGGAACCCGGTGTGCTTGCCTGAGCAATTGTTGTGAATCTGACAAGGGGTTTCACCCTTTTCGTACATCGCAATGCGCGTTTCCCGATCCGAGGGCACCTGTGGACCGCATAACAAATCGGCATCGGACAATCCGAGCGATGCCAGCCAGTTTGTCACTCTCTCGGTATGAATTGGCGCCCCCTGATGCGACGCGCAGGCCAGCGCCAGATGTTCAGAGCTCAACCCCATCAGATCAGCCGCGCCGCTTTCGATCAGTGGAAGTGCCTGCACCATTTTACAGGAGGATCGCGGCAATATGATTTTCGTCGGATCGCCCCAACTTGCCACAACTTCTCCCGAAGCATTACACACCACGGCGTGGCCCCGGTGGACACCTTCCAGAAACGGCCCGCGCCAGATTTCGACCAGTTTTTCTGCCTCTGCCATTTCTCTTCCCTGATTTGACCCTGTCACTGCCAGTTCATTGCGCGGAAATCCGCAAAGGGGGCTGGAAAATGGCCAAATCTGCGTTAGACTGCGCCCACAGGTAGACGTATAACCACCGGACTGTCTAGAGTTCCGTCAGATGAACCGCAAGTCCATGTGTAAAGAGGCAGTTAACAGCTGGAGGCTGTGAGTAGAATGACAAATTACTTGGCACGCACCATCTTGGGTACCGGAGCGGTCCTTCTGATGGCAACCATCGGTCAGGCACAGGAATCCACCAACCGGGTGGATGCCAAGACCGACTGGAGCGTTTTTGTTGAGGATGATCCGACGGAATGCTGGGTTGTCTCGGCCCCCAAAAGCACGGTTAACACCAAGGAAGGCAAGGTCGTTGCGGTCAATCGCGGCGATATCCTGATGTTCGTTTCCTATCGCCCCGGCACCGAGGTCAAGGGTGAGGTTTCCTTTACCGGCGGCTATCCGTTCAAGGAAGGCACGACTGTTAACCTCAAGATCGGCTCGTCCAGCTACGAGTTGTTTGTGGATGGAGAATGGGCCTGGCCCGCCTCACCAGCGGAAGACGCCAAGATCACGACATCAATGAAACGTGGGGCACAGGCGATTGTGACCGGCACGTCATCCCGTGATACTGTGACGGAGGATACATTCTCGTTACTGGGTTTCACCGCCGCACTGGAAGAGGCCGACCGTCGCTGCGGCGGCGAATAGACACGAACCGTTTTCCCCCTTTGCGCCGAGGCTAAATCTGGTGTATCGCCGCGTGCTGCACTGCTCCGGAGATGCTGAATGACCCAATCACCCCCGATAACACCAGACAGTAGGGTGATCCCCCGTGCTGTACCGGCCGATGGGCGGGTGAATCTGGTCGGCCTGACCCGCACCCAAATGCGTGCGGCTTTGATCGAGGCTGGCACGCCTGAGAAACAAGCCAACATGCGCATGGGGCAGATATGGCAATGGATCTATCAAAAAGGTGTCAGCGATTTCGCTGACATGACCAACCTTGCCAAAAGCTATCGCGCCGATCTTGAAGAGCGGTTCACGGTCGACCGGCCCGAGATCGTGGCCAGACAGGTTTCTGTTGACGGTACGCGCAAATACCTTCTGCGCGTCAGTGGCGGACATGAGGTCGAGGTGGTCTATATTCCGGAAACCGACCGCGGCACCCTGTGCATTTCCTCGCAGGTTGGCTGTACCCTGACCTGCTCGTTCTGCCATACCGGAACGCAAAAGCTTGTGCGCAACCTGACCACGGCAGAGATTGTCGGACAAATTCTTGTAGCCCGTGATGATCTTGAAGAATGGGGCATTCCTCCGGGGGACAAACGCAAGATCAGCAATATCGTCCTGATGGGGATGGGCGAACCGCTTTACAATTTTGATGCCGTGCGCGACGCGATGCTGATTGCCATGGATAATGAGGGGATATCGCTGTCGCGCCGCCGCATCACCCTGTCAACTTCGGGTGTCGTGCCTGAAATCGCCCGCGCCGGTCGCGAAATCGGCTGCATGATCGCCATCAGCTTTCACGCCACTACCGATCTGGTGCGCGACCAGCTTGTGCCGATCAACAAGCGCTGGAATATCGAGGCTTTGCTGCAGGCGCTGCGGGATTATCCACGCCTGTCAAACTCTGAACGGATCACCTTTGAATATGTGATGTTGAAAGACGTGAATGACAGCGACGAGGATGCGCATCGCCTGATCCGCCTGATCCGGGGCATTCCCGCCAAGATCAACCTCATCCCGTTCAACGAATGGCCGGGTGCACCCTATCAGCGCTCGTCAAACAACCGTATCCGCGCCTTTGGCGATATCGTCAATGCGGCAGGCTATGCCTCGCCGGTCAGAAAACCCCGGGGCGAAGATATCATGGCGGCCTGCGGGCAACTCAAAAGCGCGACGGAACGTGGGCGCAAGAGCAAAGCCGAGATTGAAAAAGAGGTTCGTTAACAATCTCACTCAACGAAAAAGGCCCCGATTTACATCAGGGCCTTTTCTATTTGCAGGATCAGCAGCCTATTTCGGCAGCCAGGCGCGCCATACGTCTTCGTTGGCGGCCATCCATTCGCGGACAACCTCGTCGATATCACGACCGTCAACGTCAATCGCCAGAATCATGCCGGCCTGCATATCGTTGGTCAGATACGAGTTTTCGATCAACTCCACCACCTTGGGATGCTCGGTTCTCATGCCCGGGCGTCCATAGTTCAGTGTCACGTCTTTTGCCCATCCGGTTGCCGGCCATTTTGCATCGTCATGTGCAGGCAATTCAACGCTGACCATATCAAGGGCTGCATGAATCCAGTGCGGTGCCCATGCATAGGCCACGAAGGGTTCGCCACGCTTGTAAGCGGCCTGCATTTCCGCCCAATGCGCTGTTTCCGAACCAAGCTCAACCGCGTGGAAATTGATCCCGTTAAGATCAAGCCGTTCCTGATCACGGCATTCCCATGCAGCGGTCGGGCAGCCGATCAGCCGGCCCTTGTCGCCGGTTTCCAGGGTCTTGAACACATCAACGTATTTGTTGAGGTCGGCCAGAGTTTTAAGGTCGGGTGCGACAGCTCCGTCGCCTTCAACCACATAGCGTGGCACATAGTAGGAACTGATGCCGATGATCCCGGCCTCGCCAAAGACGTCAACCGAACCATCACCACCGAACATGGTCATGTAGGCTTCTTTGGTGCTGTCATAGCTTGGCCAGGATTCACAGCCAAAATCCAGATCGCCGGCGCGGATACCTTCGCGCAGGCCGGGGCCGGACGGCATGGTGATACGCTTCACCTTATAGCCCATCTCGTCTTCGAGAATGATCTGCAGCACTTTGCAGGTCACGGCGCCACCGGTCCAGTCGGCCACGGGTACGGTCAGAACGCCCTGTGCAGAGGCAGCGGACCCGAACCCGAGCGCCACAACTCCGGCACTGAGCATTGTTGTTAATCTTTTTAGCATGGTCATTTATTTCTCCCTGTTGGTCTTGTTGTACCAAAGGCGAGGCTATGTCCTAAGACCTTCCGAGTCTATCCAAATCTGGTCTGAGCAAAAGCCGTGGCTGCTTCCACTGCATCGTCAAACGCCTTTGAGATTTGCTCTTTCGGTGTATCATCGTTGATATTGTACAGCATTTTCAGGGTTACATCCCGCGTACCCCAATAATTGATCGTCCCTGTTTCCAGTTGCGTTCTGAAAGCCACATCATATCCGCGCTTGGCAATTTGTGCCTGCGTCGCCCCGGCAGAGCAGAGCACAAGGATCGGTCTGGGTGGCAGCGGGCTCTTTTCCGGCGCAGCGGCATCCACCCAAGCCCAGCCATAGCTGAACACACGGTCGATCCAGCCTTTGAGCATGGCTGGCAGGCTCCACCACCAATAAGGGAAGATCAGGATCATTGCGTCCGACCATTCCACCCGCGCCTGTTCTGCAAGCACGTCCTGAGGCATTTTCGCGTCGTCGAACTGGGCGAAATCCGCATCCACCATCGCCGGTGAAAATCCCTCGGCATAGAGGTCCGCCGTTTTGGTTTCGTGTCCCATTGCCCCAAGACGCGCTGATACTCTTCTTTCAACCTCCGCACAGAAGGAAATCGGGCGCGGATGGCAGTAAACGATCAGAATATTTGCCACGCTAAAGCCCCAGTGCTTTGCGCTGGTTCTTGGTCCAGGCCTGTGTCAGCCGGTCGAGCATGATGGCAAGCAGCACAATGCCGATACCCCCGACCAGACCACGACCGGTATTGGCTAGATTCATCGCGGTATACACCTCTTTGCCCAGCCCTTCACCAGCAATCAGCGGCGTCACCACCTGCATCGCCAGCGCCATGATGACAGCCTGATTGACCCCCAGCATGATCGAGGGCGACGCCATCGGCAGTTTCACCTTGATCAGCGATTGTATCTGGGTCGACCCAAAGGATGACGACACTTCGCTCACTTCCGTCGGCAATTCACGCAGGCCCAGAATGGTCATCCGCACCATAGGCGGCAGCGCATAAATCACTGTCGCCATCACCGCCGTCACCTTGTTACCACCAAAAAACATCAGCATCGGTATGAGATAGACGAACGCTGGCATGGTCTGCATCGTGTCAAGGATCGGGCGGACAATCCCGTCAATGGTCCGGTTATAAGCGGCAAGGATTCCCAATGGCAGTCCGAACAGAACACACAGGAATACTGCAGCAACGGTAGCCGCCAGGGTTTGCATCGTCAGCCCCCACAACCCGGCGGCGCCGGTGAACAGCAGAAAGCTGACCGAGACAATGGCAAGCCTTATCCCGGCTGAAACCCAGACCACCAGAAAGAACACGCCGCAAACATAGAACCACGGCAGACCCATCAGGAAATTCTCCGAAGGTCGCAGGATATAGATGAAAATGCTGTCTTTCATGCCTTTGGTAAAGGCAATGAAAACCGGATTGACCACCAGCGCGTCTACCGCATTGTCGATGGGTTCGCGAATACGAAACTGCCACTCGCTGGGAAAAAATCCGATTTTGGCGACCCAGGCATTCCAGGCGAAGACCGCGATAATCAAGAGGAGAGAGATGATCAGGAAATGTGACCTTGCTAGCCAGCCTTTAACCGCCAAAGCGCGGTCAGCGCTGATGATTTGCACCAGTGCCACAATCGGAGTGGAAATCGCATTGGCCACCGCCGAACCTGCGTTTGCAACCAGCCGCCAGATCCAGTCAATGCCTTGCTCAATCGGCAACGCCACTCTGTTGCGGCTCAGGCGTTGTGGCAGCAGGCGGAATTTCAGTTCCGTCTTGTCTTCCATCATGCCGCTTTCCGGTGGTGCGCTCATCGCCAGCGACAGACGGTCAAACATGATTGCCATGAAAACGATGCACAGCCCGCCCTCAAAGGACCAGCCGACATTAAGCTTGCGCAGGGCTTTCCACACCTCGGCCCCCAGACCTCCGGCCCCGATAAAGACCGCCAGCACCGCCAACCCCAGCGCCATCATGATCGACTGATTGATCCCCAGCATGATCGATGGCATCGCTTGGGGCACCTGAATTTTCCACAATGTCTGCCCACGGGTCGAACCGAACGATTGCGCCGCCTCAATGGTGGTGGCAGGCACCTGCCGGATGCCGAGATTGGTCAGCCGCACAACGGGTGGCATGGCATAGATGATAATCGCCATCGCCGCTGACGGCCCGCCAATGCCAAAGAAAAAGATAGCCGGTGTCAGGTAAACAAAGCTCGGCATGGTCTGCATGGTGTCCAGTATCGGGCGTACAAAGGCCTCGACCCGGTCGCTTTGGCTGCACCAGATGCCTACCAGAATGCCGATGGCCACCGAAAACACCACCGAAACCCCCATCAGCGCCAGCGTTGACATGGCCGGATCCCACATATCCATCATGCCCCAGAACATCACACCGACCAGCGTGAACAGGGCCAGACGAAGACCGCCAAATCTCAGCGCCGGTAAAACCAGCGCCAGCGCGACAACCGGCCAGGGCTTGAACCACAGGAATAGCTCGACCTGCTCAAGATAATACCCGACGAATTTTGAGGCCGCGCGCGTGTAGACTTTGACATTCTGCTGAAGGTATTTTTCGGCATTGTTGATCGATTCCGCGATATTGAACCGGTCGGAAATTGCCGTCGGAAACCCGTAAACTCCGGCGAGCGCCCAATAGACCACAAGCGATATCAAAAAACCGAGAATGATATAGATCAGAACCGAATAATCCCGCCCACCATAAGTTAAGCGCTTACTGACAAGTTCGCTTGCAGTTTGATCAACCATTCCGGTCCCCCAATTGATCTTCACAAAGTCTTTCGCATAAAGCGGCGCAGGTAAAGCCGCAAATCCCAGAATTTACTTGCTCTTGCCCTGCTGGCACACAAAGGTAAGGCCAACACCAGGGGGGAAGCATGTCAGAAACAAAAATTGCCTGCCGCAATATCTGGAAAATATTCGGAGCCAACCCGAAACGCGTGCTGGCCGATCACGACAGATCACTCAGCCGCGCCGAAGTACAGAAAGAAACCGGCCATGTGGTGGCGGTCAAGGATGTTTCCTTTGAGATAAAAACCGGTGAATGCTTTGTGGTCATGGGGCTTTCGGGTTCCGGAAAATCCACGCTGGTGCGCTGCATTTCGCGCCTTATCGAACCCACCGGGGGCGAGGTCATCATCGACGGCAATGATGTCACCAAGATGATCCAGAAGGATCTTCTCAATCTCAGGCGCAACAAGATGGCGATGGTGTTTCAGCATTTCGGCCTGTTTCCGCATCGTCGGGTGATCGACAACATCTCTTACGGGCTTGAAGTGCGTGGCATGGGCAAGCAGGCGCGTACCGAAAAGGCCATGGAAATTCTCAATCTCGTAGGGCTAGAGGGCTGGGATCAGTGCTATCCGCGCGAATTGTCAGGAGGTATGCAGCAACGTGTCGGGCTGGCGCGGGCGATGGCGGTTGACCCTGAGATACTGATTTTCGACGAACCGTTTTCAGCCCTTGATCCGCTGATCCGCCGCGAAATGCAAGACGAGCTTCTGGCACTGCAAAATCAGATGCACAAGACCATGGTGTTCATCACCCATGATTTCCTTGAGGCGATCAAAATGGGCGACCACATCGCCATCATGAAAGACGGCGAGATCAGCCAGATCGGCACACCAGAGGAAATCGTTGCCAACCCGGCTGATGACTATGTGCGCGAATTCACCGAGGATGTGCCGCGCTACAAGGTTCTGTCTGCTGGTAAGGTGATGCGCGAAACCAAAAAGAAAACCATCGGCAAGGGCGCCAAACCAATTCTGGCGAATGCCAAGATCGAAAGCCTGATCGAAGACATGGCCGATCGTGACGATGCTGTACCGGTGGTGGACAACGCCGGTCAACTGGTCGGCGAGATTGACCGGTCGATCATCATGCGGGCGATGAATTCCAAGAGCTGAGGTTGCACCGGGCCACAGCCCGGATTTCTTTGAAAGGGATGCGATGCGCAAAAAGATTGCCATCATCACCGGCGGCTTGACCGGCATCGGCCTTGCTTCGGCCCGGGCTTTGCTGGCTTCAGGTCATACCGTCGCTCTGGGATCGCAGCGTGGATCCGAGGATGTTATCGGCAATGATCTGTTGGAATCCCTGGGACAGGAGGTGTTCGTTCATCAGTTGGATGTCACCAGCCAGACCTCGGTTGATGAGTTTGTTGGCAAGGTCATCCATGACCTCGGCGTTCCGGAAATTCTGGTCAACGCTGCGGGCATTTATCGCGAGGCATACATGGCTGATCATGCGGATGCCGACTGGGATGACCAGATAGAGACCAACCTGACCGGCCCCTTTCGGATGATCCGCGCGGTGATGCCGGGCATGATCGATGCCAATTGGGGCCGCATCGTCAATATCGCCTCGACTGCCGGGCATATGGGTGCGGCGGGATACAGCGCCTATTCCGCCTCAAAGGCCGGTCTGATTGCGCTGGGCAAAGCCGTCAGCCGCGAGGGGGCACCGCACAATATTACCTGCGTTTCGATCAGCCCGACCTGGGTTGAGACACCGATGATGGATGCAGCGGTTTTGCGGCATGCGCGCCAATCAGGGGACACACCGGCAAGCGCACGCGCCGCACTTGAAAAGAGCAACCCGCAAGGCCGGCTGGTCCAGCCGGAAGAGATCGCATCGCTTGTGGCCTTTGCCTGTTCAGATGATTGTGCCGCCCTGACCAACGTGGATATTCAGGTGAACGCTGGCGCTGACTGGTAGTTTTCCAACAGCAAGGCAGGTGAAGGCATGCCGTTCAAAACCCATAGGATCGACGACCGGATTTCGGTCATTCAGGAAACCGGGGTGGCCAATTTCATGCGCTGCAATATCTGGCATGTGAAGGGGCGCGATTTTGATCTGGTCATTGACACCGGCATGGGCCTCAATCCGCTGAAAGAGTGGGTTCGGCGGGAATCCGATAAGCCGATCAAGGCGATCATGACCCATGCGCATTTTGACCACGCTGGTTCGCTCCATGAATTTGACTGTCGTTTGGGCCACCGGGCCGAGGCCGGGATCGTCGCCGATCCGGATGCCGAAAACACCGTCTACGCCAGCGGTTGGGCTGAGATCGAGATCGTCGACCCAAAGGCGCACCCGGAATATTCCGGTGCGACCTACAAGGTGCGGGCCGCCCCGCTGACCGGATATCTTGACGAAGGCGATGTGCTTGATCTTGGCGATGCCAGCTATCAGGTTCTGCATCTGCCCGGGCACTCTCCCGGATCAATCGGCCTTTGGGACAGCAAGGCCAAAACGCTTTTCAGTGGTGACGCGCTTTATGATGGTGAACTTCTGGACAATCTCTATCATTCCGATGCGTCGGTCTATCGGCACACGCTGCGGCGTATCCGCGACCTGAATGCCGAGGTTTATCACGCCGGGCATTATCCGTCATTCGGGGCAGAAAGGATGCGGGCGCTGATTGATGAATACCTGCGCGGTCGGAACACCCTCACCGATGTGCAGGAATGGTTTGCACAGTGCAAGAACGCTTCGATTGATCTGTTCGCTGATCAGGATTGGGGATGAAGCGCGTCAAGAGCTAAATCTTCTGGTGGCGTGCAGCGAAGTCTCGGTTTCCTCGGGATAGTCAGCGCGGTTCCGGCTCCGCAAGGTCTACGGCCCGACCTCACTGCACCACAAACTCCGCATGCAGCGCGCCCGCAGCTTTGATGGCTTTCAGAATGTCGATCAGATCACGCGGGGAAACGCCCAGCGCGTTCAGACCTTCGATCAGCTCCGAAAGCGATGTATCTGCGCTGACCTCGGCCAGACCCGTGCCCGGCTCTTCGCTGAGATCAACTTCGGTTCTGGGCACCACAAGCGTTTCGCCACCGGTCGAAAACGGGTTTGGTTGCACAACAAGCGGCGCCTCCTGAACGCGCAAGGTCAGATTGCCCTGCGACACCGCCACCCGCGAGATGCGCACGTCATCCCCCAAGACAATCGTACCGGATCGCTGATCGACCACGACTCTGGCTTTCTGCTCGGGACTGACCTCGATATTTTCGATCTTGCTGATCAGATGCGCCGGTGATCTGGCGCGGCCTTTTTTCAGATTAAGCTCGATCGTGCCGCCATCCAGCATCACCGCCACCGGGCCACCAATGGAGCGGTTGATGGCATGTTCAATCCGCAGGGCGGTGGTGAAATCCGGGTTGCGCAGGGCAAGGCGCATGCTGACCATGCTTTGAAAGTCAAACTCGATTTCCCGCTCAACGCGCGCACCTGCGGGAATGGAACCTGAGGTCGGCACTCCCAGTGTTACCCGCGCCCCTTCCCCTTCAGCCGAGGCGCCACCGGCGATCACCGGCCCCTGCGCCACGGCATATATCTGCCCATCCGCCCCGTTCATCGGCGTCAGGATCAGGGTGCCGCCAAGCAGGCTTTTGGCGTCACCAATGGTTGAAACGGTCACATCTATGCGACTGCCAGCCCGTGCAAAAGGCGGCAACGCCCCGGTCACGAACACGGCCGCAACATTCTTCGGCCTGAATTGCTCACCGGTAACGTTGACGCCAAGGCGTTCAAGAATGTTTGACATCGTCTCTTCAGTGAACGGCGCATTGCGGATGCCGTCGCCCGTACCGTCAAGCCCGACAACCAGCCCGTAGCCGACCAGATCATTGCCGCGCACACCGTCAAATTCGACCAGATCCTTGATGCGCACCGAAGCCGCACCAAGACCGCTCGCCAGCGCCAGTATCAGCAAGGCTGCCAAAGGAATAATCTGTTTCATCGCAGATACTTCACAAGCGAGAGCTGCGATAGGCGCGAGGTCGCGATATAAAGTGCTTCAAGCCGGGTTTCGACGGACTGAAGACCGGTCGCGGTTTCATATCCGTCAACGCCTGTCATTTCATCGATCATCACCTTGTAACCGGTGATCCGCGCCTGATTTGCAGCCTCGGCCCGATCAATTCGTTCTTCCTTGCCGCCGATCTCGGCCCTGAGGGCGATAAGGTCATCATGTGCGGCAATCAGAGTCTCGCCAGCGCTGTTGAGCACGCTCGCCTGCGCCTCGGAATCACCTGCAAGAATGCCGCGTGTCAGCAATGCTGCAAGGGCGTGACCGGTAAATGCCCGACGCAGCTCGGGCTCAGCGGCAGTCACCGCCATATCGGCACTTTCGGTTTCTGAGATCCGCACTGGCCCCGGGCTGGTCTGCGAGCCAAGATAGGCCGAGGTTTCAAAATCCCCGCCCGGCAGGTTGAAATAATCATCGACGATGGCCTCAAGCGCGCTGGCAGTGGTCACGCCCGTTGCCAGCAGCGCCAGGTCATCCAGCATCTCAGCGGCAGAAACCATAGCGGGCGATCGGACGTCTTGCCCTGAAAACAGGCTCCGACCCGCCAGTTGCGTATTCAGCGCTCCGATCACTGATTTCAGGCCTTCCAGCGCAGTGGTGCCTGCGGTGAAGGTGGCCGTTTCTGTTGGGGTCGTCGCGGCTGCCAGCATTTTCGCGCTTGAGTCCCCGGTCACGTCCTGCACCAGTTTCAGCGAGCTCTGCAGGCCCGTCGCCCGGTTTTCCAGCTCGGTCAGGGTAATCTGATAGGTTTCGATCATGGTGACGGATCGGGTGAGCATTCCCAACCGGTCAAGCCCGCCTTCAAGTTTTTTGGAGACATCTGCCGCGCGACCGCTGGCCAGTTCATGGCCAAGCCGGCTGGCCTGCTGTTTGAGGTTCGTGTTCAGCAATTGCAGGCGCAGGCTGCCTGAAAGATCGCCAATTGATTGAAAGCTCATATCTATCAGATCTCCAACAGGCGTTGCAGCATGTCGTCAACGGTCGAGATGACCCGTGCATTGGCAGCATAGGCCTGCTCGACTTGCAGCAGGATCTGCATCTCGCGGTCTGTGTCGACACCGCTTTCCATTTCAATCGATTTCAGCTCCTGAAACCGCCCGCGGGAAAAACTTTCTGCGCGCTCGAATTCCAGTCTGGCAGCGCTGTTGAGCGCAGTCAGATCACCGGTCAGGCCGGATAAGCTGCTTTCCCCTGCGGAAAACTGGCCCGATGCCGGTGTTGTGGCGCTGGTCAGTGCATCGGCAAAGCCGCTTAGACGGGAATTGTCGCCAACCGATCCCGCGGCTGTTGCTCCAAGACCATCACGCAGGCGCCAGAGGGCGCCGCCTTCAGCGGGATCGACTGCGGTATTACGGGCCAGCCGTCGGGCTAGACCGGTTTCAAGTGAAACATCAAGCGCGCTGCCGGAATCGGTGAACAGACCCGGATCACCGGATGACAGTGTTGGGTCAAGACCAGCCTCCTCAAACCGTTCCATCAGATTTCGGGCAAGCGCATCGACCTGAGCGCTGGCAAAAGGTGCGGCCTTGTCACGAATTTCAAAAAGCGCCGCCAGACTGCCCCCCGCCAGCAAACCATTGCCGCTGCCGATTGAAACGGTCTTGCCGTTGAGGGTCAGCCCCGACAAGGCGCCGGAAGCAAGGGTCATGTCAGGCGTTATGACACCCGTTGCGGCAAAGTCAAAGACCGCCGGTTTGCCCTCCAGCAAAACCGCGCCGCCGGTTGTGGTCAGCGCGATCTGACCATGTTCTCTGGCGAATGTCTTTATCGGAACCACATCGGCAATCCGGTCGATCAGAACCTGCCGCTGATCCTTCAACCCGTTCACGTCGCGCCCGGCACCGATCTGCACACGAATGTCCCTGTTGAGCTGGGCAACATCCGCCAGAGTCTGGTTCAGCGCTGAGACCTGATCTTCGATGGATTTGTCGGCATCCATCCGCATGTCCTGACTGGTATCGGATATGCTGTTGAGATGGGTGACCAGATCACCTGCCGCATAAAACACGTTTTGCAGGCGCAGCTCAGACTCCGGGCGGCTGGCAGCAGAGACAAGAGCTGATTCAAACGCGGCAACCCTGTCTGCCAGTGCGCCGCTTTCTCCGGGCACGCCGATCACCTCTTCCATACGCGCATGTGCATCGGCCAGAACCGAGTTCTTTCCCAGCGCAGCCTCTGCAAGCCGCCGGTCGGCAATCGCGATCTGATCGACCTGCCGGGTAACGCCCTCGACCCGCACCCCGGCACCCCGCCCGTTCAGCGAGGATGCAGCAAGTGCGATTTCGCGCCGTCCGAAGCCATCGGTCATGGCGTTTGAGACGTTCTGCGAAATCACCTCGGCAGACCGCGCCGCGGCGACCAGGCCGGAATAGGCGTTGGAAAGGGTGCCGGAAATGCTCATGCTTCAATGCTCTCCAAAAGCTGCGCGAAAGCGATGTCAGCGTTTGATATTCGTGGTTTCCTGCAACATTTCATCCACCGTCTGAATGATCTTGGCGTTCGAGGAATAGGCGCGCTGGGTCTGGATCAGTTGTGTCAGTTCAGCCGCAACATCTGTTGACGATTCCTCGCGCGCAAATCCAATCATCTCTCCGGCTGGACCGTCGCCCGGCTCCCACAAAAAGAACGAGCCGCTTTCCGGCGAAACCTGATAAGCCTGATTATCAAGCGATATCAATCCGTTAGGATTGGGTACGTCGACCAGTGGCACCTGATAGATCGTGCGGGTAAACCCGGCATCGTAAATCGCGTCTACGTACCCATTTGCGTCAATTTCAACCGATGTGAGGTTGCCGACCGGTGAACCATCCTTGGTGATGGCAACCGGGGCAAAACTGCCTGAAAGCTGGCTCAGCCCACCGGTTTCTCCGGGCATTCCGATATCCAGCGACAGCGATCCACCCGCAACGGTCAGCGCGATTTCCCCGGTTGCGGAATCATAAGCCCCGCCGGAAACCGTTACCACCGAGGCGATCGTTCCGCCTGCCCCTCTTGTGTCGTCAAATGTGACGGTATATTCGCCAACACTCGCGCCAGAGGAGGCACTGTCGGTGATTGACATTGTCCATTCATTAGACTGCCCCGTCCCCGGAACCGTTGGCGTGAATGTGATATCAAGCGATTCAGACGTGCCAAGATTACCGAAATACTCCACCGACAGGCCCAGATCATCGCCCGAGGCCCCGGCTTGAGTCTCTGTTGCGGGCAGGTTCACGCCAAGGTCAATCGCCGTGGTCGGATCGCCTGCAAACTGGTTTAGATCCACCGTCAGCGGCTCCAACCCGGCAATCGTGTCGCGGGGATATGTGGGAATTGACCCGTCACTGTCAGCAGGCCACCCCATCAACACAAGACCGCTTTCGGTTTTCAAAACTCCATTGCTGTCGGGGCGAAACGACCCGGTTGTCGCCAGCATCAGCGGATAAGTACCAGACCCGTCGTCAAGCGATGATGCCGGGGTGACTGGCAGCATGCCGTTCCCGGCAACGGCTATGTCGGTGGCATTGTCGGTTGTGATCAGCGGGCCGGAGGAGGCAATTTCGCGATGGGTCGAAACCCTGACACCACCTGCCGAGTAACTGCCATTGCTGTCATTCAGAACCAGCGAGTGAAAATCGGCAACCGCCCGTTTATAACCGAAGGTCGAAGAGTTGGCGATATTGTCGGAAATCGTTGCCAGGCGGCTTGCATTCACGTTGAGCCCTGCCACCCCGGCAATCAAAGAAGAGGATATGGTCATTCATGCGCCTTTCTGCTGCATCAACCTTTGCTCCGACTATCCCGCCCGATGTTTAAGAACCGGCTAACATATCAAATCCTCCGTTTATTTCCCCACCGCGGCCACATCATCGCGCAGCAGGATAATTTCCAGCCGGTTATTGCGAACTGACATCGGGTTGTTTTCAGCCGGATTTCGGTTCGCCCAGCCGGCAACCCGTTCAAAACGCAATTCCTCCAACCCGTCATGTTCAAGCATTTCACGCACATGATGTGCCTGATTGGTGGATCGATCCCAGCCTGGGTCTTCACGCAAAACAATCGGGTAAGACCGCGTGTGCCCGTTGACTGCAATCTGGTTGGTTGTCGGCCCAAAAACGCGGGCAATCATATCGCTGAGCTGGATCAGAATCTGCGAAGGCCTCGTTCCATTATCCTCGAACAGCGGCTCACCGGGCAGATCGAATATCTCGACGATCAGCCCCTCATCGGTCACGCGGGTGAAGATATGTTCAAGCAGGTCGTCGGCAACCGAGCTTTCGCCGCTGTTGCCGTCAAGTTGATCTTTCAGCTCCTGCAGTTTCTCTTCTTCCGCCTGCTCAAGCAGCGCATTGCTGACATCAACCCCGGTATTGCCTTTGGCCTGCCGCTCGGTGGAGGGATTGCCATCGCTGCCCCCTGTGCCGTTTTGCGGCAACGCATCCTCAGAAAACACACTCTGCCCGCCAAAGACACCCTCGCCACCACCTGAAATCCGGTTCACCGGGATCGTCGGGTTGAAATAGTCGGCAATCCCCTTGCGCTGCTTTTCGGTGGTCGCGTTCAAGAGCCACATCAGCATGAAAAACGCCATCATGGCAGTCACGAAATCCGCATAGGCAACCTTCCAGGCACCGCCGTGATGACCATCACCTGCAACAACTTTCTTACGCTTGATGATGACAGGCGCGTTGTTGCGCGACTCGCTCATCTCACACCCCGATATTCAACCACTCCACAAACCGGAGTAGCAGGTTAAAGTGAACCGGCACTTAATCATTAAAATGTGTACGGTTTTCGCGGGATCGCGTGACTGGTGTTATTGCCTCCGATAAAGGATCGAAAGCGATTTGACCTCTGTGCCTTTGTTGAGATCTTTCAACAGATTGACCATCTCGATCTGGTTCGCATCGGATATGTTTAGGGTGATCGTCGAACTCACCAGCCTGGTTTCGGTTTTCACCGGTGTTTTCTGCACCAGAATGATCGAGTTTTCTGCTTTGCTGCCCGAAAACCCATGTTCAGTCTCATTCGTGGAAAACCGTACCGTCGCAGCAAAGGCCTGCCCGGTTGGATCCTGCGCGAGAAGCAATCGAAAACTGCCCGAACCGCTGGTGGTGGCGCATTGCCCTTCAAACGAAATTTGTATTGCCGACATCTTTGTACCAACAACCTTGCAGCGGATCTTTTCAGGCTGATCAAACCCGTTGGGGCGGACAACTCCATTGCCCGTCCATTCTCCCACAAAACCTGAGACGACATCCTCCGCCAGCGCCACCTGCGGCAGGTGCGATACGAACAACAGAACGATGGCGGCCAAAAGCGTTTTCATCATCATGCTTTCCTTTTTTGCCCGATCCAGGTCACCATTGCAGGTAAAAGGATCAGATCGCAGAACAATGCCAAAAAGAAGGTCGTGATGCACAGAATGCCGAAAAACCTGATCATCGGCATGTCGCTGACCTGCGTCGCCAACAGCCCGGAGGACAGGATCAGCGTGGTGGTGATCAGCACCGGTGAAATGTGATTCATGCTCTCAGCCACAAGTCCGGCGGACAGTGGCGTTTTTTGACGGCGGTTTTGCAGGCTGAGACGGTTGAAAACATGAATTGAGTCATCAAGCGCAATCCCAAAGGCGATGGTCAGGGCAAGGGCAGAGGTGAACTGGATGTTGTAACCGGTCAGAGTCAAACCGGCACCGACCAGGGCAATTGGCAGGATATTCGGAACCGTCGCTGCCAGACCGAAATCCAAACGGCGATACCAAAGCCCGATCAATGCCGGGCAGGCCAGAGCTGCGATCAGAAACGAGATTGTCAGCTGCCGGATCATCGTATCCGACAAGGCCGAGGACATGACAAGAAATCCGGTTGGCGCTGCGGAGCTCAGGGTTTTGAGGGGTGTTGCGGTCAAGGTCGCTCTGATCTCATCCACCAGTTTTGAAACGGCTTCCGATCCTTCATCAGGAACCAGCAGCATGATCTGCAATCTTTGCTTGTCCTTGCTTAAGATAAGGTGGCGAAATCGGCCCGGTATCTGCTCAAGCGTGCTGAGTAACCGATCGGTCAGAGCTTCCCCGCGCCCACCCGCCAGTTCAAGCAGATTGGCAATTGAAACCGTCGCCGTGACCTTGTCGATCTGCTCCAACTTTTTAGCGAGTTGCAACAATTCACCAATCACAGCGTCATCGGAAAAGGTGTACCCCTCGTTGACATGCAAAGGCACATTGATCGATGTAATCGGTCCGGCAACCGCTTCAACCTTGGCAAGCGTCAGTGCAACCTCCTGATCGCTATCGATATTTTCCAAAAACCGATAACTGGTTTTCACCGGTGTCAGCACCCAGAGGCTGATCAGGCAAACCGCCAGCCCGGCCAGTGAAACCAGCCGGAACCGCCCGGAGAGGCGGGAAAACATCTGGCCAAGGCGGCGATGCCCGCGTTCAGACTGTGCCTCGGGCAATGCCCTGGCGATAAAGCCCAGCCTTGTTCCCAACACGAAAACCAGCGGATGCACGAACAAAACCGTCAACAGCGCAATAAACACGCCCGCAGCCCCGGCCGACGCAAGATCGCGGATAATGGGTGAGCCGGAATAGAACAGGCTGGAAAATGCCAGCATCGTGGTGAGCGAGGTCAGAACACAGGGTGGGGCAATATCAACAACCGCATTCTTTATGGCACTCAGCCGATCCTCGCCTGCCCCCATTCGTCGCCTGATTTCATAGGTGATGTGAATACTGTCCGAGCTTGCCAGAACCAGTATTAAAACCGGCAACGCATTGGTCAGTGCATTGATCGGCAGACCCAGCCAGCCAAACGCCCCAAGGCAGAACAACAGGGCCGCCAGCGGTGTGACCGTATTAAGCGCCGCTACCCAGAAACTGCGAAACATCATCAGGGAAACCGCAAAGCCAAGAACCGCCCCCAACCCGTTGATCCGCGTCTGATCAAACCGCAGCCCGCTCAGAATATTCTCGCGCAAAGGCAAAAGCCCGGTCACGCCAAAACTCAACCCACTTTGCGCCGATGTCTGGTCAATCAGCACCTGCAACCTTCGCAAAAACTGCGAGGCCCCGCCAAACCCAGATATTTTGTTGTTGATCGACAAGACAAGCACCGTTTCGCGCATATCCTGAGACACCATGGAAACGCCTGTGATCGACTTCTCCTTTGCCCCCAGTAGCGCCTGCCCGACCGCCTGTTCGTCGGCCAGATCATGGGGCAGAAGCGGCACAAGAGTGTCACCTGATGTGGATCTCTGGCGCAGACTGAAAACAGAGAGTACGGCCTCGATCCCCTTTATGAACTGTACCTCCAGAACAAAGTCCTGCAATTGCTCCAGAGTCTGCCCGTTCAGCCCCTCTTCTGCCGTCACCAGCACCGCGATATCGGTTTCGTTCAGCGCAAACTTGCGCGAATGTGCGATATAGTTTTTGAATTCACTGCTCTTTGAAGAAAACAGCGACCTGAGCCCGCTCTCATAGTCGATCCGAAAAACACCCTGAACCGATACGATTGCCAGCCCGAGCAGAAGGCTTACAAGCAACAGGGGCCGCCCGATTGAAAGCGCCACGATCAGTTTGTTGAGTGTTTTCAAACGAACACTTTCGTTGGGTTGCTCAGCAGTTCCAATTCAAGAGCCGGGGCAATCCTGTTCATACCATTTTGCGAATAGAACACGTTCGCACCCCGTGATGAAAGCCCATTTTTCAAAGGAATATTGGACATTTTGCGACTTGCGACAGGGAAATGGCAAAACCCTTCCTGTCCCTGCTACCCTACCCACGGCCTGGCATTGTAGTTCGTCCCCGTTTGCGACAGGGGCCGGTTTTTGGTGATTTTTAAAGATTTCCCTCAAATTGCCATTATTTCCAATCAGAAAATGCGCTAGAAAAATGACGAGGCAGACAAGAACCTTTATCGGGGCAGTTCGATGATTTATCCAGTAATCCTTTGTGGTGGTTCCGGCACGCGCCTTTGGCCACTCTCTCGTAAAAGCTATCCCAAGCAATTTGCGCGGCTGACCGGTCGTGAAAGCCTGTTTCAGGCCTCGGTCAACCGCCTGTCAGGCGAAGGCTTTGCCCGCCCGATTATTCTGACCAACGCAGATTTTCGCTTCATCGTAGCTGAACAACTCGATGAGATCGGTGTTGAGCCGGCTGCCATCCTGATTGAGCCCGAAGGGCGCAATACCGCCCCGGCAGTGCTGGCCGCTGCGCTCTGGCTGAAGGAAAAACATCCGGAAGCATTGATGCTTGTTGCGCCATCAGACCATGTGGTTCCCGATGCAATGGCTTTCCGCAAAGCGGTGGCCGCAGGCCGGCAAGCCTGTAAAGCCGGTGATCTGGTGACATTTGGAATCCGTCCTGATCGGCCCGAAACCGGTTATGGCTACCTTGAGCTGGCCGCAGGATCGGGGGATTTCACCGCCCGCCCGCAGAAACTGAAGCGTTTCGTTGAAAAACCAGATGCCAAACAGGCCGCTAAAATGCTGGCCGACGGGAATTACCTGTGGAATGGTGGGATATTTCTGTTCGCTGTGAACGATATCATATCGGCATTTCAGTCCCACGCCGCATCCATGCTGGCCCCGTGTTCAGATGCCGTCAAACAAGCCGAGGCCGATCTTGGCTTTTTGCGTCTGGCCCCTGAACCCTGGGCACGGCTTGAGGATATCTCGATTGACTATGCGGTGATGGAACAGGCCGAAAACCTGTCGGTCGTGCCGTTTGACAACAGCTGGTCCGATCTCGGAGGCTGGGATGCGGTCTGGCGTGAAAGCGATGGCGATACAGATGGGGTCGTGACTTCGGGCGAAGCAACATCGATTGATTGCACCAACAGCCTGCTGCGCTCGGAAAACCCAAATCTCGAGATTGTCGGGATCGGACTTGAGAATATCGTCGCCGTTGCCATGCCCGACGCGGTGCTCGTTGCCGATATGAGCCAGGCCCAGAACGTCAAAAAGGCGGTGACAGCGCTGAAGACCAAGGGCGCGAAACAGGCAGAGCAGTTCCCACGCGATCATCGCCCCTGGGGCTGGTTTGAAACATTGTCACTGGGTGAGCGATTTCAGGTCAAGCGGATCATGGTGCATCCGGGCGCTGCCCTCAGCCTGCAAAGCCACGTGCACCGGTCCGAGCATTGGGTGGTCGTTGCCGGAACCGCACGTGTAACGGTGGGTGAAGCGGTCACTCTGGTGACCGAAAACCAGTCTGTCTATATCCCGGTTGGCGATAAACACCGCCTTGAAAACCCCGGCAAGGTCGATCTGCACCTTATCGAAGTGCAGACCGGAACCTATCTGGGCGAAGACGATATCGTGCGTTACGAGGACGTATATCAGCGCGGTCAGGGCTGAGATCAGCCCGATATCGTCGTCGTCACCGTTCCCAGACCTTCAATCGACACTGTACAGACATCCCCGCGCTCCAGCGGGCCGACACCCGCCGGCGTGCCGGTATAGATGAGATCACCGGGTTTCAGTTCAACGGCCCGTGACAGGATCGAGATAATCTCTGGCAGCGACCAGATCAGCTCTTCAAGATCGGCATCCTGACGGATTTCTCCGTTCACGTGGACCTGAATGGAGCCTTTGGTAAATGTGCTGGTCGTATCAGCCGGGTGAACCGGGCCACAGATGGCGGAATTATCAAACGACTTGCTCATATCCCAGGGGCTGCCTGTCTCGCGGGCGACTTGCTGAATATCTCGCCGGGTCAGATCATTACCAACCGCATAGCCCCAAACGTGGTTAAGACTGTCGGCAATTTCGATACTGCGCCCGCCGACACCTATTGCCACCACAAGTTCCCCCTCGTGGTGCAGGTTGCTGGTCAATGTCGGATAGGGAATATACGCCCCGTCATCCACAACCGTATCAGCCGCCTTGGAAAAGAAAATCGGAGCCGCACGCTCGGGGTCGCTGCCCATTTCACGAACATGGGCGGCATAGTTGCGCCCCACACAAAATATCCGGCGTACCGGAAAGCGGGCAGAGCTGTCGGCAACGGCAACACTGGCGGGCGCTGCTGGTGGAAATATGTATTCAGTCATGTCGGTTCCTTGTGAAGTCTGCCGCCTTATAGCATCGGGTTTCACCCTCTGAAACCCGATGCTTCGGTGGGCTATTGACCCACGCAACCGTGACAATTACGCAAGCAGTTAACCCTTGGAAATTACTGCGATTTGCGTCTAATATGCAAAAACACGAATATTTCCCTCAATTCTGACGGCGGATTATGGAACCAATCGTTCTGACAACCGAGATGATAACTGTCCTTGCTGTACTGGGCTTTACCATCTTCTTGTTTGTCAGCGAGATATTACGGGTCGATCTCTCCGCCATTCTGGTGATGGTTCTGGTCGGCGCCCTCAGCTATGTTCCAGGCCTTGGCAACCTGGCGGATATCGAAACGCTGTTTTCCGGGTTTTCTTCAAACGCTGTCATTTCAATCATTGCGGTGATGATTATCGGGGCGGGATTGGACAAGACCGGGCTTATGAACAAGGTGGCAGCTGTTATCCTGAAATATGGAGGCAGTTCGGAGGCCCGCATTATCCCGATCATATCAGGAACCGTCGGGTTTATCTCAAGCTTCATGCAAAATGTAGGGGCCGCTGCGCTGTTCCTGCCGGTTGTCAGCCGCATATCGGTGCGCACCAACCTGCCCCTCAGCCGGTTGCTGATGCCGATGGGCTTTTGCGCCATCCTTGGCGGGACAATGACAATGGTTGGCTCATCACCGATGATCCTGTTGAACGATCTGATCGTGACCGCCAACAGTGACCTGCCTGCCGACGCGCAGATGGCCCGGTTCGATCTTTTTGATGTCACACCTGTCGGGATTTCGCTGGTCCTGACGGGCATTCTTTATTTCGTGCTGTTTGGCCGTTGGGTACTGCCCGCCAGCACCAAACGCGACGATGTTGCCGCCGGTATGTCGATGGCGGACTATCTGAAAGCGACTTACCGGTTGAAGGCCGATCTGGTCGAGGTGGTCGTGCCGGAAGGCAACATTCTGGTCGGCCAAACCATCGAAGACATCATGATGGCGCACCACCTTTATATTATCGGCACGTTTTATGCCGGTAACCGCGTGGTCGCCCCCCGCTATGAGACCGAGATTCTAACCCCCTGTCGCCTTGCGATCCTCGGGCGAAGGAAAGTCATTCAGGAGATTTGTGATATCTACGGGCTTGAAGTGCTGCCCGAGCTTGACATGTTCGCTGAGGAGTTTGCCCCAACCAAAGCAGGTGTCGCCGAAATCGTTGTGCCGCCCGGTTCCGGCGTGATCGGCAAAACCGCCCGCGACCTGCGCTTTCGGCAAACCTATGGCATGAGTCTTCTGGCGATTCATCGGGTTGAGGAAACCTTCAGCCATGTCGAAACCGACGATCATGAGGCGACCCATATCGGCAAAATCCCTTTGCAGGCAGGTGACACGATGGTTCTGCACGCGCCCTGGGAATCGTTGTCGCGGATGAAAAGCAACCGTGATTTCGTCATTGTCACCAGTGATTTTCCCGAAGAAGAACTGCGCCCGAAAAAGGTCGGCTGGGCACTCTTGTTTTTCCTGATCGCACTAAGCCTTATCCTGTTCTCCGATGTCCGCCTGTCGCTTTGCCTCTTGACCGGGGCCACCGGCATGATCATCAGTCGTGTACTCAGCATTGACGAAGCCTACGAGGCAGTTGGGTGGAATACGGTCTTTCTGCTGGCTTCGCTGATCCCCCTGGGGATGGCCGTGCAAAACACCGGCACGGCAGAATGGATCGCCCAGCAAGTGCTCACGTTGCTTGACGGCTGGCCGATCTGGGCATTGCAGGCCGGGGTCGCTGTGCTGGCCACGGTATTTACACTGGTGATGTCAAACGTCGGCGCGACGGTCCTTCTGGTTCCGCTGGCTGTGTCCATCGCCATGGCCTCTGGCGGCGATCCGGCGCTGTTTGCCCTGACCGTGGCAATATCAACCTCAAACTCGTTCCTGATCCCCACCCACCAGGTCAACGCCCTGATCATGGGCCCGGCTGGCTATCGCGTGGTCGATTTCATACGTACCGGAGGGATCATGACGATCCTGTTCCTTGTTGTTTCGCTGGGCGTGATGAACCTGGTTTTCTGAGTAAGTTGACCTGAACGCAATGGAATCAGGTACCGCAACTATCTATTGGGCAACAGTCTTGAGCCGCCGGTAAATTCCTGCCTGAACCCCTTCAAGCAGCGCCTTTTTCTGGATTTTGCCCGAACCGGTCAGTGGAAACTCATCCAATATATACCACGATGCCGGCACTTTGCTGCGCGACAGTCTCTTGGTGCAATGCTGCTTTAACTCTTCCTTGGAAACTGATTTCCCGGGCTCAGTTACAACAAAACATGCGATGCTCTCGCCAAGAAGATAGCTGGGCAAACCAAGCACGGCGGTGTTCATCACCGCTTCGCACTCCATGACCACATCCTCGATTTCAGCAGGCGAGATGTTCTCGCCCCCCCGAATAATCAAATCCAGTGCCCGACCAATCACGGTGAGATCGCCGTCTGATCTCATCGAGCCAAGGTCACCGGTGTGAAGCCAACCTTCAGCATCAATTGTGGTTGCAGTAAGGTCCGGGTTGCCGTGATAACCAATCATTAAACTGTGACCCCTGACCCAGATTTCACCGACAGTATCAAGCGGTACGATGCTGCCATCTGTCGTGCTGCGAACGGAGACTTCGGTGTGGGGCAGTGGATGGCCGGATGTTACGCAAATATCTTCAATTGTTTCATTCTTGCCGTGAAGGCAGATTTCAGGCGATGCTTCCGTCATTGCATAAGAGCATTGAAATTCGCAATCGAACGCGGATTTCGTGGCTCGAACAAGTTCGGGCGAAATCGATGCCCCCCCCACTGACAATAAGCTGAATCGATGAAACATCAGCTTTGTTTGCCTTCAGTACACCGCCCAGTGATATCAGCGCCGAAGGTAGGCATCAGGGAGCGGATGATCGCAAGCTCAATGTGAAATCCCACGCTCCTGTTTATCAGCGCCGATTTGAAGAAATCGACGAGCTGATAGGTATGCTTCCTACGTTTTCCGAAGCCTAAATCAAATCCAAAATATTTATTCTGTATGACGCAGGTGTGTCCGTCGGCCTAAGAAACGAATCACAACGAATCAGTTTGGAGCAAGCCGATGCGCCTTCTCACATTCAATGATCTTCGCGCGATCCTCGGCGGCCGAGGAAGGACGACAATATACCGCGATGTTGCGGCTGGGAGGCTTCCTAAACCGATCAAGATCGGTGGACGGATCTATTGGAGGGACAGTGAAATTGAAAGCTTCCTTGAGCAGGAAACCTATATCTTGCCGAGTGACATGCTTGAAACGCAACAGAAAGGCGAGGATTTGGACTGTGCCACGGAGGGTGTTGCCCATGAACAGTGCTGACACCAGCTTCCAGTTGTCCGTCTTCGAGAAACTAGACGGTCCACTGAGCAAGACCATCACGCTCGACGGAGACGGTCACCTGACATCAGATGCGTGTGACTGTTTCATGGCTTCTGGCGTGGCTCAGAATACGACTGTCCTAGGCCTGAACGGTTTGGCTGAGTTGATCGGTGAGATGGCAAGCGCTAACGCCCTCGCCTTGGGTACCATCCTTGACCGCGTCGATGATGACGTTGTTCAGGTCACCACCAAGAACCGACTTTCCGGCGCTGAGGGATATATCGCAAGGACAAAGGACTTCTTGGTGTTCCCTTTCGAGAAACCCGGCCTCCTGCTGATCGACTTCGATCAGAAAGGAATGCCGGATGAGATCAAGGATCGTATCGCCGCTGCTGGTGGTGTCTGGGAACTGATATGCGAGGTAATTCCCGGTCTGAAAACTGCCGGATACCTACGACGCAAGTCGACATCTGCCAGTCTTCACAACGTTGTAACAGGTGAAGCGTTCGAGGGATCAGGAGGCGAGCATATTTATGTCGCAGTCCAAGATGCCGCTGACATTCTTAGGGCGACCAAGACGCTCCACCAGCGCCTTTGGCTGGTTGGTCTGGGCTGGATTAGGCTTGGCAAGGTGGGTCAGATGTTAGAGCGTTCAATCGTGGATCAGTCCGTCGGCTCACCAGAACGCCTTGTCTTTGAGGGGGCCCCCATACTTGAACCACCACTTGAGCAGTCCGCAGAAGCGAGGAAACCTATCGCGGTGGAGGGGGAAGTTGTCGACACAAAAGTGGCGGTTCCCGACCTGACACCACAGGAGCGCACGCGCTTTGCAGCCTTGCTACAAATGAGAAAGCACGAGCTGAAGCCAAAAGCGGACTTGAGGCGCAACCAGGAGGATGAGCTGTAGTGGTTCAGATGTGATCTGACAGTTGGCCGTTTTTTCAGGCAGCGTCT